>JBEKPD010000059.1:0-36708 GCA_049521075.1 Occallatibacter sp. | reverse complement strand
ATCGGTTTTTCCCAGTTATCGCAATGTTTTCAACGACTTCCGAGATTATTATATCCGCAAAATACACCCTATGTCATTGATTCTTATAGTAATTAATGGGATTTTCAGGATCGACTAATTAGCTTCAAGACCACCTGCAAAGGACGGTCGAGCGGCGTCAGTTGCGCGCCGCGTTTGCAGCTGCGGCCCGGTCCTGCGCCATCAACTGCGCCAGAGCTTTCTCTGGACACATATGATGCGCCTCGCGCTCGTCGAGCTCTTTCTCCTGCTCTACGCACGAAGCGATGGTCAAAAAGCAGTCGAGGCAGCGGGAGTTGTAGCTGCCGTTATCGTTTTGGGTGCGGTTATACATAATCGTTCGGGGAAAAATACTCTACGATCCTAGCCGTATTTTTGATTTTTATGGCGTGACTCTCATCACCTACGCATGTTCACGCTTTCCCACGGTCGAGATCCGATTGCGCTTTCCGCCGCTGCTCTTCCTGAAAAGCCTTGTGGCCGTGACGCTCCACAAACCCGGCGAGATAGGGCGTGATGTCGAAGTTCTCCGGCACCTTGTGTAGCACCATCAGTTGTTTAAAGTGGGCGTTGCATACCGGGCAACAGAGCTCGTATTCCTTCCAGATCGCATCGGCCATGGTGCGGGTAGTCTAGCAGGGCAGTAGAGGCGAGCGATGGCGATGGATTGGAGCAACTTAGCACAGGATCATCTTTCAATGTCCCTGGATCGCAGGGTGAGCATTCAACTGAGGTACCGAAACTTTGTGCCTTTAATCCCCTAGTCAGTCGATATGATCTTGAAATACCGTGGGTTCTGGAGGCGGTATCCTCTTCCTTGCTTCATCAGATCGCCCACGCAGGTGACGATTCTTCGATCATCGTGGGCCCTCAGCGCCAAGCTATAGTCGCTGGGTCCGAGAGGAATGATCACTCTATGCAATTTTCCGTCCACGTAGGCGTCGAGCGTGATGTCGCCCTCTATTGCATCAACGCCTCGGCCGGATGCGAGAACAAACCCGGTTACTTCGCAATCCTCTACTGGGGCGACCTCTCGAAAGACCCGCGCTGCCTCTTCGATCACTTGGATAGTGTCGGCTCCGAATCGAACGCGATCATGGGCGGTTAGGCCGACGGGCCGGGTGGTCGACCACGAGATTTGCATGTCCAGGTCGTTGCCTGAGCTAACGGCGGACAATCCCACAACAGCATCACAGAGGTTTGCCGAGACGCCGCTTTGAACTGCGATCTGGAACGGCTCCATGTTCGCTCGCAGGATGGCGTCTTGCGCTGCTGCATCGAGCGCGTGCATAGAATCCATCAACGTTTTTGTCACGCGCCTTTCAAATGGGTCTTCGGGCTCAACCGGCGGCAATAGTGATCCTTGAGCTGGTCTCAGTTCAGGTGTGACAGGCGAAAGAACTGTCAGTACAAAGCTTCCACGTTCTGTTTGGCCCATCTGAACGCTATTCAGATAGTCCATTGCCTGCTGGGGCTTCCGTTTCGCATACACCGCTCTTTTTTCAATAGCTGCACAGGCAGCGGATAGCATTAAGTCTCGTGTCTGCTCGACAAACCGAACCGCGCCCTCTAAAGGAAGTGCCCCGCTCTCGGAGTGTTGATTTAGAGCTCGAATTCTTATCAAATCGGCAGTTGTCGTCTGAATATCCCGAAGCACGTCAAGCTCCGAGCGATCCTCGACACGTGCGAGCGTTCGCAAGACTTCAGATACGCGCAGAGCGTAGTCACCTAGTTCGCGCCTAGCTGGGAGCACCACGTCTGAATCTTGGTCAAGGACCCACAAGCTCCCCTTGTTCGTGATGTCCGACTCTTTGCTCCAACCTTTCGCCCGCAGATAGGCAATCAGATCGAGCGGTCTTAACGAGTTTATGGCGAGCCGGTCTTGAATTGCGACCTTCATAGCGTGCCCTCCTCGTTGATCTGATGCATCATCCGACACAACCCATCGACAGTGAACGGTTGGCTTGTCGATACGTGCACGGTAACTGTAGTTTCATTTTCGGATTCAGGAAACCCCGCGAGAGATACCCAGTAGGCCGAACGCTTCAGCACCAGTTGTTCCTGCGTGACGGTGAGCCATGAGTCAATCTCTCTTGGCACGGCAACGAGCACCAGGATGCGCGGCGTTAGAACGTCGGTCAGAATCAGGTCGTTGTAGTTCTTCTTCTTGAGAGGGTAGGGGATCATCTCCGCGAATTCGCCGTCAAACAAGGTTGTTTTGATTTGCACGTCGATTTTTGGTCGACGCGAAAGCTTACAGGAAAGAGTCCAGTCGATCGAGTCGTTGTCTGTTTCAGGCTTTGCGTAGGCGCATCCAGCGACACTTGCGACAGCCAGCAAGAATGCATCTCCGAAACGCTCCTGCTGGTGGCTCTGTGACATGCCAAGATTGACGGGTGTTGACATTTTTCGCCTCTGCGCCCGGTTGGACTAGCCGCGTTTGACCAAGCCGTCAGGTCACCTCACAACCCTCTTTTGCTTGGCTGATTCCAGCTCGTCGGGGTTGATCTGGTGTGACGGCTCTTCAGATTGAATGGCCGTGTGCAGTTTCGGTCACACGATCTTCTCACACGGGGTTGCGGATTTCAATGCGAAGCTAGGTACTGGGACTTTTCTGCAGGCAGCTTCTGCCCAACTAGAATTTCCGATGCTATGGCCTCCGGAACTACCCGCGGGTTTTGCAGATCCCTGTGCCGGTGACTAGCCGCTAAATCCCGACAACGACGCCTTTAGCCAGCATTTGCTTGATGCCGCGCAGCGCTTGCCGCGTCCGCTCTTCGTTTTCGATGAGGGCGAAGCGGACGTGATTGTCGCCGTAGTCGCCGAAGCCTATTCCTGGAGACACGGCGGTTTTGGCGTCGGTTAGCAGGAGCTTGGAGAACTCGAGCGAGCCGAGGCCGCGGTACGCCTCGGGAATTTTGGCCCAGACGAACATGGTGGCTTTGGGCGAGGCCACTTGCCAGCCGGCCTTGTTGAGGCCTTCGACCAAGACGTCGCGGCGGCGGCGGTAGATGTCGCAGATTTGGCCTACGCACTCCTGCGGCCCTTCGAGAGCGGCGATGGCTGCGACCTGGATGGGCGTGAAGGTGCCGTAATCAAAGTAGCTCTTGAGGCGGGCGAGCGCGGCCACCAGCCGCTGATTGCCGACCATGAAGCCGATGCGCCAGCCGGGCATGTTGTAGGACTTCGAAAGCGTGAAGAATTCGACGGCGACGTCTTTCGCGCCCGGGACCTGCATGACACTGGGCGGCTTGTAGCCGTCGAAGGCGATGTCGGCGTAGGCCAGGTCCTGGATGAGATAGAAGCCATGCTCGCGGGCCAGCGCGACCAGGCGCGCCAGGAAGGGCAGATCGACGCACTCGGTGGTCGGGTTCGAGGGGAAGTTGACGATGAGGGCCTTGGGGCGCGGCGTCATGCGCGGGATCAGGTCCTCGAGCTGATTGAGAAATTGCTCCTGATCTTGGACGGGGATGCTGACGATGTGCGCACCGGCGATGACGGGGCCGTAGATATGAATGGGGTAGGAGGGATTGGGCACGAGCACGGTGTCGCGCGAGTCAAGAATGGCGAGACAGAGATGGGCGATACCCTCCTTCGATCCGATGGTGACGATGGCCTCGGTTTCGGGATTGAGCTCGACGCCGTAGCGCGTCTCGTACCAGTTGCAGATGGCTTTGCGCAGGCGCGGCACTCCGCGCGAGACGGAGTAGCGATGCGTGGGCGGCTTGAGGGCCGCTTCAACCAGCTTGTCGACAATGTGCTTGGGCGTGGCGCCGTCAGGGTTGCCCATGCCGAAGTCGACGATGTCCTCGCCGCGGCGGCGGGCAGCCATCTTCATTTCGCCGGTGATGTTGAAGACGTAAGCAGGCAGGCGCTGAATCCGAGAGAACTCTTCCATGATGACTCCAGAATACAGAGATCAGAGATCAGAAAACAGAGATCAGGTGTTGTGGATCGTGGTTCGTTAATCGTGACTCGTGGCCCGCGGACAGTCGACAGACGTGGAATGACAATTGAAAACTGACCACTGAAAACTGTTTTTCGATGAGGTGAGGCGGAATCTAGGCGGCCGGAGCCGCCGCAGCCGCAGCCGCGCGTGCGATGGCGGGATGGAAGGGGTAATGCATAGAACCATTATAACTAAAAGCCGCGATTCTGGCCGTGTGAGTGTTTTCCCATCCTTTTCCGTCGCTGCGACGACCGCGAAAAGGATGGGACACACTGGTTGGCCAGACCCTACTTGCTGGTCTGGCCGCTGTCGTTTGAGATCATCAGGCTTGAGACGTTCACCGGCTCGAAGTCTGAAAGCGGGAGACTGTTGAGGCACGAGAGATCGCTGTCGTTCCAGCGCGGGTCGGGTGTGCCGATAAGCCCTCCGCTCACGCCGTTGTCGGCCAGAATGATGCCGTAATTTCTGAAGCCGGTGATGATGATGGCCGCCTGCGGGCTGGCCGCGGCGCAGGCTGGCGTGGGCACCGAGGCCTTGAGCCGGTAGATCTCGCCTTCGGGGCCGCTCATGTTGCATGTTGTGGGCGGCGAGGATTGCGAGATCAAGGTTTCAACCGGGATGCTCGATCCCGATTGCGTGCATAGGCCCACGCCTGCCGTTTGCGTAGCCGGCCACACCCAATAATTGAGCGTGTTGTTGAGCGTGAATCGTATGGGATGCTCGACCACGCCGTTGGGCGCAGTGGGCGTACCGGTTCCGATCACTTCGTCGGCATTCACGAGCAGCGGAGCGACGGGAAGTCCGCCGGCGTCCGAGGTTCCCTTCATCTGGGGCGTCATGTTGTTGCCAGCGACGTTGGGCCAGAGCGCATTCGACGAATCGGTCCAGGGACCGCCCTCGTATATCGACACCCACGACTCGTAGAGAGCCGGAGTCGATTCGGGCCCCGCATCAAGATACACGAGCACGTGACGGTCGCCACTAGAGTAGCTGGTACCCTCGACGGGCGCGTACTCCGGAATAGGGCCCGAGGTGTAGTAGGACTGGAATTGGGTGGTGGAGACAGTCACGTCAGGCTGGTTATACGGCACCTCAATGGCCGGAATTCCGTCGGGGTACGGCAGATTAGGCCTATTGCCGAAGAATGGCCTGATGTTCTGATTCACGTAGTAGCTGCCGATGGGCGCGGCGGGCGAGGCGTCCACGGGAAGACCTGTGGTGGCCGCATCCACGCGATGATGGAAGATGGAATTCGAAGGAAAGATATTGGCCATGAACGCATTGCTGCCGTTGATTGAGAAGACTATTTCGGCAGTGGCCTGCTTGCCGGCGGAGTCGGTGACGATGATTTGGGGCATGTAGGTGCCCTGGCCGCCGATGATGGGTGCCGTGATTGCGCCGGTGGATTGATTGAGGATGAGGCCTTCAGGCAGAGGCGGATTGTTGCCATTGGTGTCGATGGTGAACGTGTAGGGCGGCGTGCCGCTGGTGGCAACGATCGTGCAGCCAGCGTAGGTCGTGTTCTGGGTTCCTCCGGGGCACGAGGTAGTGGTAATCGCAAGCGGAGCCCCCGGTGCGGTTACCGTCACCATGGCTGTTCCTTGAACCGAGCCGGCGGAGTTGGTGGCCGTAAGCGTGTAGGTGGTGGTGGCTGTGGGCTTGACGCTGGTTGAGCCACTGGCAGATGTGAACGCGAAGTTGCCTGGCATGATTGTGACGCTGGTTGCGCCGGTGATGTTGAAGGCGAGCGTACTGCTGGAACCGGACGCGATGCTGGCAGGGCTGGCCGTGAACGCCGTGATCGTCGGAGGCGGCGTGACCGTAACCGTGGTTGTGGCTGTCACCGATCCCGCGGAGTTGGTGGCCGTGAGCGTGTAGGTGGTGGTTGTCGTGGGCGCCATCGAGAGTGTGCCGCTGGCGGACGTGGAGTTGAAATTGCCCGGCATGACGTTGACACTGGTTGCGCCGGAGGCTGCGAACGCGAGCGTGCTACTGGTACCGGATGCGATGCTGGCCGGGGTGGCAGCGAAAGAAGTGATCGTCGGAGGCGGCGTGACTGTAACCGTGGCCGAGGCCGTCACCGAGCCCGCGGAGTTGGTGGCCGTGAGGGTGTAGGTGGTGGTTGTCGTGGGAGCCACTGAGAGTGTGCCGCTGGCCGATGTGGAACTGAATGTGCCCGGTGTGATGGTGATGTTGGTTGCGCCCGCGGTGTTGAAGGCCAACGTGCTGCTGGAACCGGATGCGATGTTGGCCGGGGTGGCAGTGAACGAAGTGATCGTCAGCGGCGTGCCTACAGTAATGGTGGTCGTGGCTGCCACCGATCCCAAGGAGTTGGTCGCGGTGACCGTGTAGGTGGTGGTTGTCGTGGGCGACACCAGGGTTGAGCCGCTGGCCGATGTGGACGTGAAGGTTCCCGGCGTGATGACGATGCTGGTTGCGCCGGTGATGCTCCAAGTGAGTCTATAACCCCCGTTCCCCTGAACAGACACGAAGGAATTGATAACTGGAGCTGTTTGAGCAAGACAGGCGATGGAGACTGCGGGAACGATTATAGCGAGCAACAAAGCAAACAGTCTCATTGAGCTGCGTGTAGGGCGGTCAAGCTGAAACATAGATGAAGCGAAAATGAAGTGCATAGTCCCTTTCCGGCGTTTTCTAGGAGCCCGGCCGTTGGCGGCGGAGATCATGAGAGAATCGCTACTCAACGCATGTACAGAAGAACTGAGGCCGGGTCTTTCTATTCCGGTAAAGAAAGCAAGGGCGTACTGCTGCCGGAGGCCGACAGCAAGATCAGTGGCCGAGGTTAATCGCTTGGCTTGTGAATTCTATCGACTACTGTATTTCGAGGAAGCGAATTGTCAAAGTGACGTGGGTCATAGTGCAGGTGGTCAGTGTTCCGTGTTCGGGAATATAGCAACACCAGAGTGGTTATACCCCGAAGCCGCAGCGCTCAAGTCGGCGCGACGCCAAAGAGCGGCGATCCTGCACAAGACTCAACAGGGCACGTTCACTCTGGTTTCGCTCTAGTGGCTACCTACCACGAACTATCGGCCCAAAAGCGCCGGACTTTATACTGAAAGTACTCATGAGTACATTCTTGCCAGTAGACGAACAGATGGACCTGCTGCAGAAGGGCGCGGCAGAGATTATCCGTGTGAGCGATTTGCGGGAGCGCCTGGAAGAGAGCCGCAAGACGGGCCGGCCGTTGCGCGTGAAGGCAGGATTCGACCCGACGGCGCCGGACCTGCACCTGGGACACACGGTGCTGATGCGCAAGCTGCGGCATTTTCAGCAGCTGGGGCACACGGTGATCTTTCTGGTTGGCGATTTCACATCGCTAATTGGCGACCCGACGGGACGCAACGTGACGCGCAAGCCGCTCACGCGCGAACAGATTGACGCCAACGCACAGACATACAAGGAGCAGGTCTTCCGCATTCTCGACGAGAAGGAAACCGAGGTGCGCTACAACTCGGAGTGGCTCGGCAAGCTCGGCTACGAGGACACGGTGCGGCTGACGGCGCACTTTACCGTGAGCCAAATGCTGGAACGCGACGATTTTTCGAAGCGCTTTCAGGCTGAGCAGCCGATCAGCTTGCACGAACTGCTGTACCCGGTGATGCAGGGATACGACTCCGTCTGCCTGGAGTGCGACGTGGAGTTGGGCGGCACGGATCAAAAATTTAATTTGCTGTGCGGGCGGGAGTTGCAGCGGCAGTACGGACAGAAGCCGCAGATCGTGCTGATGACGCCGATCCTCGAGGGTCTGGACGGCGTGCAGAAGATGTCGAAGTCGCTGGGGAATGCGATCGGCATCAACGAGCCGGCGAGCGAGATGTACGGAAAGCTGATGAGCATCAGCGACGACCTGATGTGGAAGTACTGGGTGCTGCTCACCGATCTGAAACAGAGCGAGATTGACGCGATACGCGCGGATGTCGCGGCGGGCAAACTGCATCCGATGGAAACCAAGAAGAAACTGGCGCAAACGATTGTAGCGGGCTTTCACGGCGAGGCCGCGGCCCAGAGCGCGGACGAAAACTGGGCGCGCATGTTCCAGCAAAAGGGCGAGAGTGAAGACCTGGAAGAGGTGAAGGTGGCGTATGCCGATGTAGCTGGGCCGGAGGGATCGAAGCAGATCCGGCTGCCCAAGCTGCTCGTGGCGATGGGCCTCGCCACAAGCAATGCAGAAGCCAGCCGCAAGATCGCCGAAAAAGCAGTCCGCGTAGATTGCGAAGTAGTGGAGAGCCTGCTGATTCCCGTAACGCTGCCGGCGCGGCTGACTGTGCGCCTCGGCAAGCGCGCGAAAGTGGCCGTGGTCAGCTAATTGATCGCGATTCCAGTTTTGGCTTCTCCGTTCAGCAGGTAGAATGGTTGCGCATTCACTCTCCCAACTGACAGCGAGACCAAACGATGCAGGCAATCGAGACGGGCCGGCATGAGTACCGGACGCGGGGCTGGCAAAAGTGGTTCTATCTTTTTTTTGGCCTTCTTCTCACCGGTATTGGGTTCTTCGGTGTAGTCGCCGCAGTACTGGCAGAGCAGATCACATTAGCGCTTGCGGCAGCCCTTCCACTCGCGATCGGCACCTATCTACTGGCTCTCATGATGAGATCGCGGCTGGTGATCGATGGCGCGTGCATCGAGGTGCACGACGTGTTCGGTGAGGAGTCGGCTGAGACACGCGAAGTAGAGGGATTTCGCACCATCACCACGCGCAACGGATCGTATTGGCGGCTCAAACTGAAGCAGGGGCGCGGCTCGATCACGATTCAGAAGTGGTTTGACTGCGACGAAGTGCGCGCGTGGTTGCAGCAGCTGACGGATCTCGACGAGAAGGACCGCAAGGAACTGCTCAACGAAATCGAACAGACCCAGGAACTGGGAGCGACGCCCGAAGACCGGTTGCAGGCGCTCAAGCGGGCAAAGAGCTGGAACATCGGGCTGTCGGCGATTGCGGTGATTGCCGCCGTGGGCTTGTTTGCCGCAGGGGCCCGATGGCGCTTGCCGGCGATGATAGTTCTCGCGCTCGTTCCCGTAGCCGTGCTCTATCTGCTCAACACGAATCCGCTGCTCTATGCGCTGGGCAAATCGAAACGCGATCCGCGAACCGAGCTGAGCATTGCGGTTCTTGCCGCCGCCATGGGGCTCTTTTTCGACCGCATTCAAACGCACTTCGTTTCGCTGATGCCATTGCTGCCATTGATGGCAGTGGTGGCACTGGCTTTCATCGCCGCCTTTTACATGCTGGGCCGCAAGGGACCGCGAACACAAGGATTCCACGCGATGGTGCTGATATGTGCCGGGTTTTTCTCGATGGGCCTGATCGCGGCGTGCGATACGCTGCTGGACAATGCCAAGCCTACCCCGTACGCGGCGCAGGTGGTGAACAAGCACACGGTCAGAGGCAAATCGACGACCTACTATCTCGACTTTGACGCGTGGGGCCCGTTCGACGGCGCAAACAAAGTTAGCGTGCCGTACAGCGTATACGAGTCGGCCGAACCCGGCGTCACGGTTTGCTTCGATGTGCATCCCGGCGCGCTGCACGCAGCCTGGTTCATGCGCATGGACTGTGACGCGCCGTAGAATTTTGAACCACGCCGTTGGGTTTGCCGGTTAAGTTCTCAACGCGAAATTGCGCGCCGACTCCAGTAGCTTCGCGACCGACTCCTTCGAGCAGGATTCCGCGTAGATCCGCATCAGCGGCTCAGTCCCCGACGCGCGCAGCAGCAGCCAGGTTTCGGCGGCGTTGGTTTTTTTCTTTGCTTCCGGATTATCCAGATAGAACTTGACGCCGTCGAGGTTCTCCTGGCGCAGGATGGGCATTCCGGCGAAGGTTGGGTCGCCCGTTTTGAGCGCGCGGGCGCGGGCGATTGCGGCGTTCTTGATGTCGTCGGAGATGTGGAGATCGATGCGGCCGTATTGATGCTCGCCGTACTCGGCCTGGAGATCGGCGACGAGTTGACCAAGAGTCTTGCTTTCCTGAGCCATTACGTTCGCGAGCAGGAGGCAGTTGAGAAGGCCATCGCGCTCGGGCAGGTGACGCTGGAAGCCGATGCCGCCAGACTCCTCGCCGCCCATGACGATCTCGCGCTCCAGCATGTAATCGCAGACATACTTGAAGCCGATGCCGTGCTCGATCAGCTCGCGGCCGTACTTTTTGCAAATGCGATCAAGCATCTTGGTGGTGTTGAACGCTCGGGTCACTGCGCCCGGCCATCCCTTGTACTTCAACACCCAGCTCAATAGCACGGAATAGATTTTGTGCGGGTCGACGAAGTTGCCGTTTTCATCTGTCGCACCGATACGATCAGCGTCGCCGTCGGTGCAAAGGCCGGCCTGGCACTTGTGCAGGACTGTTGCTTCGCCGAGTGCGCGGATGTTGGGCTCGATGGGCTCGGGATTGATGCCGGGGAAGAGCGGATCGGGATTGGAGCGGATAGCAACGTTGGCCACGCCGATGCGGTTGAAGATACCGGAGAGGATAGTGCCGCCAGCGCCGTACATGGAGTCGATGCAGAATTTCATGCCGGATTTAGAAATGAGGTCGAGGTCGGCGAAGCTCTCGATGGCTTTGAGGTAGCTGGGCATGAAGTCGACTTCAACGATGTCCGCGGGCTGCGATGCACGCGGAACGGGCTTGCCAAGGTACGACTCGATGGCCGCGATCATGCTCGGCTTGCCCGAGCCGCCGTACCAGCCCTTGTACTTCACGCCGTTCCACTGCGCGGGATTGTGCGACGAGGTGATCATGATACCGCCGGCAGCGCCGCGCTCGCGCACACCAAAGCTCAGGGCCGGCGTTGGCGTAACGGCCTGGGCGAGTTCCACACGAATCCCGGTGGCCGCGACAACTTCGGCGCATGTGCGTGCAAATGCCTTCGAACCGAAGCGCGTGTCGTAGGCAATGCAAATGCCTTTCTTCGGATCTTCCTGGGCGTGAATGTAAGCAGCGATGGCTTCAGAGGCAGTGCGGACGTTCGCGAAGGTAAAGTCGTCGGCGATGACGCCGCGCCAGCCGTCGGTGCCGAATTTGATAACGGGATGAGGCATGGGTAATTCCGAATCTCCCTTAGAGACAAAGGTAAACGATAGCAAATGGAGCGGGATGGTTGCACGCAGGTGCGTTCCCACCGACTAATCTGTACCCGATTGAAAAATGACGATTGAGGATTGTGCTTTCCCACATCTCAAAATCGAGATGTGGGGCACCTATTTTTCGTATCGGTCATACATTGTGCAGTTCCGGAAATGCCATGCAGGCGGTGAACTCGTCCCGAAACGCCGGGTCGGCGGCGAGGCTCACGTGCTCGATGGGCGGGAGCGAGGGTTCGCCGGCGAGCAAAAGCATCTTTGCGCCGCGCAGCGCGGTATTTCCTGCGGCGTGGATGAGCGCGTGCGGTGCCTCCAGAAGTCCGATGCGGAGGGCGCTCGCAATTTGCACGTAGTTGCCGAAAGCTCCGGCGAGGTGAATGGCGCGGAGCGAGCGCACATCGGCGCCGAGGCGCTTCAGGAGCAGGCGGAATCCGGCGGCGATGGCGCCCTTGGCGAGTTGTAGCTCGCGAATGTCGGATTGATAGAGAACGACTGGCAGTACAACATGAAAAATTTTGGAACCGTCGGCTACGCGGCCATTTGACAGAATGGCTCCCGAACGCAGGCCTGCGGCGACAGCATCAACCAGGCCGCTCCCGCAGATGCCGCGCGGCGCAACGTCGCCGACAACGGTGGCACGCAGCGCGCCGTCAGTGTGCGCAACATAGGCGATAGCGCCGGTGACGGCGCGCATGCCCATGCGAATCGATCCGGCCTCGAAGGCAGGACCGGCAGCGGTGGAAGCGCAGACAATGCCGTGGCGATTGCCGATGGCAATCTCGCCGTTGGTGCCGAGATCGACAAGTGCGGAGAGATCGTCGCCGTGCGCGATGCCCGCGGCGACGATTCCGGCAAGAATGTCGGAACCGACAAAGCCACCGATGCATCTGGCAAACCGGATGAAGCAATCGGCGGAAAGGTCCCAGCCGAGTTCTCGCGCGGTGAACCGCCGCTCGGCAAGATGCAGCGACGCAAACGGCACGTGCGCAAGCGGCTCGACATCGAGTCCGCAGAACAGATGATGCATCACGGTGTTGCCGACCAGAAGAACTTCGGCAACCTGCGATGCGCGGCCACGTGCGAGGCGCGCGACGAGTTCACCGAGCGCGGCGCGAATCGACGTGGTCAGATCCCGGCCCTCGAGCGTCGCGCGGATGCGGCTCATCACGTCGGAGCCGAACGCGGCCTGCGGGTTGAGCGCGGTTTCGACACCGAGCACATCGCCAGTGGTGGCGTCGATGAGTTGCGCGACGATGGTCGTGGTGCCGAGATCAATAGCTATTGTTTTTCCGGTCTTTTTATTGGTCTTGGACGGAGATTGTTCCAAGGAAACGCCCGTATCGGTGAGGATTTGCATCTGCCACTGGGCGCACTCGACGACGAGCGGCTCGTGCGCGCGGGCTTGGCACGCGAGACGCCAGCCGTTCGCGAGTTGATCGGAGGTAAACGTCGTGGAGTCGGCTTCAGTGACAGGAAGCAAACCCGAGAGCACCCGCACCTGACAGCCGCCGCACTCGCCTACGCCGCCACAGGGAAACTCGACGCCGTGAGCAGCGAGACCGGCCACGAGCGAGCCGCGGCGCGGAACTTCAAGCTCGACCGCGAGCGGTTCGAGACGGATGCGGACGCGGTCTGGACTCATACGGCCTCTACGATATCGTCGTCGAGCGTAGCGCGGACTTGCGTGCCGGGACGAACGACGAGGAAATCTTCCGAGGCCCACGGGCCGTTGACGAGGCGGTCGAGCAGCGTGAGCGATCCCGCGACTTCTTCGAAGGCCCATCCTTGTTTTTCGGCTTCGGCGCGCGCTTGGGCGCGGCAGGCTTCATCGGACGCGATGCCGGTGGAGATATAGGTGAGACCGGAGTAGTGGCGGCGGAACGAGGAGAACTGCTCGTAGAGAAAGCGGCCGTTGTCTTCGCCGTACTTGGCGATGAACTCGTCGAGCGTGGTTTGATCGCCCATGGGATTTTTCTGCGCGGGAAAGGCGGGCTGGAGTTTGAGATCGGGAGTTTGAAATTCAACCCAGCCGGGCGAGCGGTAGTAGACTCCGGGGTGGTCCTCAAAGTACGAGGCGTAACGATGACGGCTGCCCATGAGCACGCCGATGCAGTCGTGGGCGCGGGAAAGGATGAGTTGCGTGCGCCCGGCGCGGAGACCCTCGGTGCCTCGGCCGCACAACGCGTACCCGAGCAGGATGGCGTCGTAGCCGGCGCTATCGGCTGTGTCGATCCGGTCTTGGAGGTGTGGGCGCATGTCGACGCCAAGCGAGTGTAGGCCCATGGGAATCGACTCGAGGTCGACCCTATGCGCGGAGCGGGCGGCGACGTGCTCGACTTCGCGCGTGAAGACCTGGCAGTGGATGAGTTTGAGATGCATAAAAACAGCTCTCAGCTATCAGCTTTCAGCAAAGGAGCGGCCGGTGCTGTGACGGCCATCATCGCATCCACTTTCTTCAAAATCGCGTCGCAAGCCTCGGGGACGAAGAGAACATCGCACTCCGAGCCGAGAATGTGCGGATGGCCGCAGGCCTTCATCTTCGCCACCAGTGCCTCGGCGCGCCGAATCACTTCTGCCACGGGCATGGCGCCGTCCGAATAAAACGACTTGGTGGGAAGGTTGCCGTAGAGGACGACGTCAGCGGGAACGAGGCGCGCGTCTTCCCAAAGCTTACGCGAGCTGCCGAGGCTGAGGACGACAGGATGAAAGCGCTGCGCAAAGGCTTCGACCATGGCGTCGATGAGTTCGCCACAGTTGTGGAAGATGAGGTCGCAGCCAAGCTCTTCGAGCACGGAATTGAGGCGGAGATTGGGCTGCATCACAAGACGCTCGAAGACGCTGGAGCCGGCCCTGAGTTGGCGCGGCGAAAGAAATGCAGTATTGGCCGCGGGCTCGCAGATCATGATGGCGCGTGCGCCGTGGGCGACCTGGCTGCGAATGCTGCGCTCGACGGTCGCTTCGGCGATCTGAAGGCACTGCATGAGCAGATGTACTTCGCCAGAATCTTCAGGGGAAATTCCGCTGCCCGACATGGCAGCGGCGGCGATGGGATCGGCCATGAGGCGCGTAACTAGCGAAAACGGGCCAATGGTCATGCCGATGGGGAGAAGGCCGGGAATCGAGGCGATATATGCGAGCGCCTGATCGCGGGCCACACTGCCGGGGCAGAAGAGTCCGGCGTCGCGGCCGCACAGAGTCACAACCGTTTCGTCATCGAGCGGCGCGGTGAAGTGAAATGCCTCTGCCTCTTTTTGGGAGACGCCGACGCGCGCGACCAGGTCGATCTTCTCGAGGCGCAGGTCCATGAGGGGAATGGCGAGCGGTGTTTTCCAGCGCGTTGCTGTCTTCTCAATCACGCGACCGAGCGCGTCGCCCTGATTGCGGACGGTGTCCGGATCAGATTCCTCGTGAAGAACCAAATCGGCTCCGATGGGCATGCGCAGACCGCGCGCGGCGAGGTCGAGAAAGAGATTGCGTTGGGTCAGGCGGCTTCTCCCGCGAGCAGATTCTTGACAAGGCCGACAGCGCCGCTAGCATTTTCGCTGTAACCGTCGGCGCCAATATCTTTGGCGTATTGCGAGGTGACGGGCGCGCCGCCGATGAGCACCTTTACCTGAGTACGCAGGCCCGCAGTATTCAATGCGTCGATCGTCAGCTTCATGGCCGGCATGGTGACGGTGAGCAGCGCCGACATGCAGATTACGTGCGGTTTGCGCAGTTCAACGGCGGCGACGAAGTTTTCCGGCGAGACGTCGGTGCCAAGATCGATGACTTCGAATCCGCTGCCCTCGAGCATGGAGGCCACAATGTTCTTGCCGATGTCGTGCAGGTCGCCCTTCACAGTGCCGATGACCACGCGCACCGCCATCTTTTGACCCGCGGCGGTGAGCAGTGGCTTGAGCAGTTCCATGGCGCCCTTCATGGCGCGGCCGGCAAGCAGGAGCTCGGGAACAAAGTACTCTTCGCACTCGAACAGGCGGCCGACCTCATCCATTGCGGGAACCATGGACTCCTGAATGAGAGCCATGGGCTGAACGCCCGCGGCGATGGCCGCTTCCGTGGCGGCGTGCGCCTTCTTGGCGTCGCCGTTCAAAATTGCATCGTAGAGATCGACATTCTGCGCCATTGAATTACCTCATTGCTCCGCGCGTTATTGAAGAAGACGGAAGCCGCCGATTCACGGCCTGATTGGAAGCGCCGCCTAATAAAAACTTCGCGTCCGCTTGCGCAGACCTATTTCCGCAAAAACGGATGGATGATCTAAGATAGAACGCTTTCAATTGCGCTGGCAACAACTGCGGGTGTAAGGGTTCCGGCGCGCGGAACCCTGCGGAGGCCGTGGGACCGCATCTCTTGGAGCAAGGCGAAAGGGAAATGGTTTTTCCCCAATTCGCCCATCACGTCCCGAAAGGAGCGGCATCGAGCTTGATTTTCAGTTCCGTACTATCGCCCAACTCCGATACTGCGACCGGCAAAGAGGATTCACCGATTTCCGGCGCCCACACTTGCAAAACGTCTTGGCCTTCGGGCAGATCAGCGGAGAATCTGCCACCCACATCAGGCTGCATCGTCGCCACGGGTCGCCTCTTGTGATTTTTCGATGAAAACGTCGACGGTCGCTTTCGGGATGGGAGCGCCGACCTCGTCACAAACAACTCCACGAAGCGAGTGATTATTTCGCTCCATGGCTTCGTTAAATTCGCGAAGCTGGCGCTCTTGCCGCACCAAGTAAACTCCGAGCAGCAATGCAAATATACCTGGCACGCCTGGGAATTTAGCCAAAAACAAGCCAAAGCCCGCACCATGTGGACCCCAACTACCGTCCGGGAGCGCAGCCAGAAAAACGAACCCGGCGAGCAAGAGCAGTCCTGCGCCGAGAACCACAAGAATCCTTCCCGCAATTGCCATGGCTAAGAGTGTAACAGTGGTTGACTTGGGACCGTAGGAACCTCCCAAAAGCAGCCGCAGGTCCTTCGACTCCCTCGCGCTTTCATTCACTACGTGAAGCGCAAGCGTTTGGTCGTTCAGTATGACAGGTCATTTGGAGTGGGAACTTTGCAGGGATTGTTACAGGCGCAATAACTAGGCCGCCCTTTGCCACTGGATACAGCCGCCGGGACTACAATGAACGTCGACACCCGATAGCGCACAGTGATCTTCATCCCCGGACCTTTCAATTCGAGGATTACCCGATGTCGATTCGCCGGAAAGTGACGGGTATTTTGTTGTCGGTCGCGGCGGCGGCATCGTGGACGCAGCAAGCATGCGGTGCGCAGCGCGGCTTCCAGCCCATAACGGAAGAGCCGTCGGTGAAAAGCAGCCGCCAATAGGTGGGGGGCAATCGGCATCGATCACTACGAAAATCCGCCCATTCTGAGCACGGCGGTGAGCAACGCCACCGGATTTTCGAAGCTGCTGACCAGCAAATTCAGCTTCGAATACGCTGGGGAGCCGCTGACGGAGAAGGGCGCTACGCGCGAGGCGATTGTTTCTCTGATAGATGACGACCTGCGCCGCCGTAAGGCCTGCGACGGCGGCGACAATGGCGCCTGCGCGAATACGAAGGTTGAGCCGTAGGAAGAAGCGAATATATAGGGCATCTGAGTATTGCTTTCTGGGAGTCTGTGGTCTTCTGGTGCGGTGAACGCCCAAAATGAAGAACTGGAAGAAATAAGACCAAGATGACAGCGAAACACCGGAGATTCTTACGCGAATTCACCTGGCGGCTAGGAACCTGCGCAAAATGAGAGAATTGAGTCTCACTAATATGCCGACAAAGGGTTTTCTATACGACCCGCCACAGAAAGGATCGCGGAATGACGGATTGGCATGCCTCGGTTAAGGACGCTCAGGCTCGTCCGTTTAAGTTGTCGGTCGTCATACCTGTCTACAACGAGCGCGTGACACTGCAGACGACGATCGAGCGCGTTCTTCAGTTGCCGCTTGAGATGGAGCTGATCTGCGTCGACGACGGATCGAGCGACGGCTCGGTGGAGATTCTGCGGGAACCCGCGGAGAAACATGCGCAAGTGCAGATCTTTCTGCAGCCGCGCAACATGGGCAAGGGAGCGGCATTGCGCCGTGGCATCGCCGAGGCAACGGGCGATTTCGTGGTGATTCAAGACGCAGACCTGGAATACGATCCCGCAGACTATCGGCAGCTCCTTGAGCCGCTGCTCAGCGACAAGGCGGACGTGGTGTACGGATCGCGTTTTATGGGCAGCGGCGCGCACCGCGTGCTTTATTTCTGGCACTCGGTGGGTAATTCACTGCTGACGCTGGTCTCGAACTGCCTGACGAACATCAATCTCACCGACATGGAGACCTGCTACAAGATGTTTCGCCGCGAGCTTATCCAATCCATCCCGATTGAGGAAAATCGGTTCGGCTTCGAGCCGGAGATTACGGTGAAGATTGCGCGCCGCAAGCTGAGGATTTACGAAGTGGGTATCAGCTATTCGGGCCGGACCTACGAAGAAGGCAAAAAGATCGGCTGGAAAGATGGTGTCCGCGCCATGTATTGCTTGATCAAGTATTCGCTGAAAGACTAAGGAATCACGGTCGGCAATCGAAGCGGCTTTCGAGGTCCGCGCCATCGGGGCCCTGCCGGTGCAATTCCACCCATGTGGGCCGCGTGATTGGCGTACTGGGATCTGCGTCGTGGATGGCGATTCTCGCGCACATTGCGCCAGGAATGCCGGCGGGCGCATTTCTGGTCTGGTTATAGACATCGATATGTTCAAAATAAATCGGTGTCCCGCTGGAGCGCGCCAGCGCCCAGAGCGGATACTCCCAGTCGTCCTCGGTCGTCTTCATCCCCACCACGTGACAAGACGCAGTCTCGAGGCTTTGGATCGTACTTTTGTAGCAGGCCCGCAGGTCGGGACGCCCTGCGAAGTACTGCTCCGCTCTAGGCTCGGTGAAGACACTGGCCGGTCTGGGCGAGAGAATCAGAAATGGCCGATTCCAGTTGTGCAGCAGCGGCTGCAAAGACAGGAATGCAACCAGAGCGAGGATGGCTCCGGCGAACGCGCAGGACCGCTTGCGAATCGCGCCCAGCAATAATGCGGTGGGCACGCTGGATAAAACCAGAAATGGGATGTGGAGGCGCGAGATCCAAGGCTGCCAGGAGAGGCGCCACGCGAAGAGAAAGAATCCAGCCCAAACCAGGATGGCGAATCGCGCGACCTCGGAACTCCGCCATCGCCGCGAGGCCAACAGGAAGATAGTCGCAGCGATGAACAGAACCGTCGGCAAGGGATTGGCGCTCGTGTCCTCGTCTCCCTCCATGGCTCCGACCGCGAAGGTCTTTCCAAAAAACGTATTGCGCGGATCGTCGAGATTGAGCCGCAGCGCTCTCGCGGCAACGCGAATCGCGCCATCTTCCACCCGGTTGACGTCGCGGATCGGCGTTCCCAGTTCGGAGCCGAGATTGCGGATTACATTGGCGACGAAGGGGCGGAATGCATAAGTCTGCGACCTAATCCACTGCACCTGCGTTTTTTCGCCGAGCGTGTTGTGAAAGATGCGCATGTTGCGTAGCGTGTGGGGTGCATTAAGAACGATGGCAATGCCTCCGATGGCAGCGAGCTTTGCCGCCGCCCTGAAAATGCCACGCCAATTGTGTGGCGCACGGAAGAAAAGCAGCAGTAAGAAAGGAAAAACGAATAGCCCCGCCGTAGCTTTGATAAGAACGGCCAGGCCGAGGCTGATCCCGGAGACGAATGTTTTGCCGTGATAGAGAAAATAAATAGTCGCCGCCGTGAGCAAAGCGCACACCAGGTCGTTTTGCGTCGACGTGGCTTCAAGAATGCAAATCGGCGTGGCGAGGACGACGAAGGCCGCGGCGCATTGGGTGAATCCGTCCCCTCCCAGGCGGCGCACCAGGAGCGACACAACGATGGCGCAGCCCGCGAAGCTGAACCATTGCACCAGATTGACTAGGTGATCGGAGCCGCCGCTGAGCACAAGAAACTGCAGAATAATGTACTCAGCGAGCGGGTTGCTGTAGAGCTGGCGCTGGATGTTTGTCGGGTAGAACGCGATGGTCTGATCGGCCCACCAATGCACGACACGACCCATGTGATAGGTCATGGAGTCGTAATTATTGGGTGGCGCAACGACGGCGATCAATGCGGTCACAGTGAGGCTGAATGCGATCCAGACCAGAAGCGCTCTCTGGCCGCGCGAGAGTCCTTTCGCCAGCGACCAAAAGCGGGCGGGCGGGTTGAGAGCGGGCTTGTGGCGGGAACGCAACCAAAGAAACACGAGAATCAGGTCCGCGCATCCCCACGAGACGGCAAGATAGACCGAATTCAGCGCCGAGACGAGCGACAGCAGCTCAGTGAAAGCAAATGTGAGGGCAGCCCAGACGACGACCGCATAGAGGAACACCTCGCGCCAGTCGCGGTTTTCCTCCTCACTCTCCGTGCGACGCAGGAACAGCGCTATGAGCCCGGCAATCGCGAGCAGCGGGAATGCAGGAAGAATGATTGCTGACGCCGTTTCGAGGAAACGGGAACTTTCCATGACTGCTCAAATCTCCGTCGTGTGCCGGTTTTTCCTTGTCTTGAATGATAGATGGGAGAAGCGAACAGAAATGGTCGGGACGGGCAGATTTCCTCCCCAGCGGCCCCGGCCCTTCGAGCCACCGGTTGCCGGGGCCCCTGAACTGCCGAGACGTCCGGCTGCGCTGCGCGGGCATAATGAAATGTCAGCTTGCCACAACTTCGTAGGGCCGCATCATCTCGTTATCTTCGTGCTCCAGGATATGGCAGTGCCAAACGTAGCGGCCGGCATAGCCGTAGAAGGGCACAAGAATGCGAGTGATCATGCCCGGGTCTGCGCGTGCCGTGTCCTTCCATCCGGCTTCTAGAGGCTCCGGGGCACGGGCAGGACCGGTGAAGCGGACCACGCCCTTCGCCATGTACTCGAAGGTATCGATAGGACGACGGTCGAGAATCTTGAATCGCACCAGGTGCAGGTGAATGGGGTGCGAGTCCTCGGTGAGGTTAACCAGTTCCCAGATTTCCGTCGTGTTCAATACGGGCTTCTCGGTTATTGGAGCCATCCAGGGCGTGTTGTTGAGAAGCATCCCCATGGAGTGTTGCACCTTGTCCATGTGCTCATCGAGTGTCAGGCGGCGCGTGCGCACGGCATCTTGTTCGCGCGGCTCGATCGCAGGCCGATGGAGCACGGCGGGAACCTGACTGCTGTCGGGCGCTCCCTTTTTCGCAACCCGAAACTGAAGAATGGGGGAGGCGGCACTGACCAGCTCGATATCGGAACCAGCGAACGGCGCAAAATCGACCACGATATCGGCGCGTTCGGCCGGAGCGAGGGGGACTCGCTGCGTTTCGACCGGTGTAGTCAGTAATGCTTGATCGTTGGCGATGACCTGGAAGGTGGCGCGATTCGACAATCCGAAGCGATAGAAGCGGGAGTTCGAACCGTTCATGAGGCGAAGGCGGTATTTGCGCGGCTCAACATCGCGGTACGGCAGCAGCTTGCCGTTGGCCAGAATGGCGTCGCCGAAGACCTCCGGAACCCACGGCCTGGCAGGGTCCGGCGATACGGGATAGAAAAGCTGCCCGTCGCCACTGAGGAGGCGATCGCTGATCATCAGCGGAATCTCATACGCGCCTGAAGGCAGGCGCAGATCGTCCTCGCGCGCATCGCGCACGATAAAGAAACCTTGCAGGCCCGCATAGATGTTCAGACGGTTAATTCCCATGGTGTGGTCGTGGTAAAAAAGCAGCGCCGCGTCCTGGCCCGAGGGGTAAAAGCAAGTTTGCGTCTGGCCGGGAACGGTCCAGTTCTCCGGGTATCCATCGCTCTCCGCGGGCGTGCGCCCGCCGTGGAGATGGACGACAGCGCGAACTTCGGGAAGTTCGCGCCCTGCGCCTTCGAGGGAATGGTCGATGGGGAGAAAATGCCGTTCTGGAAGCCGATTCTCCCAATCCACGATCATGGCTTCGCCGCTCCGGGTTTCGACCACCGGACCGGGAAAGCTATCGCCGAAACACCACATGCGCGTCGCAGGCAGATCGCGATGAACTTTTACCTTCTGCTCGCGGAGGGCGATGCGGTAGTAGGCAATAGTCTCGTCGGGGTTTTGCGGGTGGGGCCGGCGGCCGGAGCGCTTAGCTACTGGCGGTAACGGCAGAGGATCGACGAACGGCGCCAGGGTGGACGCATTGACGGCCAGTTGCTCTTGCGCAAGAGCCATCGGCGTCTTCAACTGCAATCCGGCAACGGCGTAACCGGCATTGCGCAGAAATGCGCGGCGAGATGAGCGGAAGGGTGAGAACATTCCTCTTCTTTTATAAATCGGAAGAAAAGTATAGGCGCACCCGGCTCTTCGCGATCTGCCGCAAAGAGCCGGGTACCGGTTGATGTACTAGAACGCAAAGCCCGCCGGCTCACCCGTGGCGGGGTCGAGCAGATAGGGCACGGGAGAAGTGATGTGCCTGAAGTCGAACATGTTGTTCACCGAGCCGGAGATGGCATCGAACGAGCCCTGCCCGATGCGCTGTCCATGCAGCCAATTGTCTTCAATAAAGTGGATGATCGAAGTCTGATCGGTCAGTGTGTGGTCGACAAAGTTTGCTTTCGCCCAGGGAGAAATGACCTGGAGCGGAATGCGCGGGCCGTAACCGCAACGGCCTTCGACAGGTGTCGTGCCGCTCGCGGGCCCCGGCAATGCGGCGGTTCCAGTACCGCAGTGGCCCTCGCTCGATAGCATGTCGGCCGCGGTGGAAGACTGGTTCACGATTTGCCCTAGCTGGTGATCGTACCAGCCGTCGGAATCGTCGTAGTTGATAAAGACCGCCGTGGAAGACCACTCGGGCGTAGTCATCAGAAAGTTGATCACGCTGACGACGAAGTTCTGCTCGTCGATCGGATCGGAATAGCCGGCGTGGGCATCCTGAAATCCAGGAGCTTTGAGGAAGCTGACCGCAGGCATATTCCCAGCTTTCACCGTCGCATAGAAATCATTGATATCGTACTGATGGTTTGCCTGGTCAGCGCGCCCGATCATCGCCACGGATGTAGGTCGGGCATGGCTCGGGTTCGCGGTGGATGCGTAGTATTGGAAGGGCTCGTGGTGGGGGATGAAGTCGACTTCCGTAACGCCGGTGACAGCCGACTTAGTGGAACGAGCGCATCCGGTGGTGCCGTTGGAGTTTCTGATCGAAAGATCGAACCCGCCTTCGAACCAGCCCCAGGTGATGCCCTGCGCGTTGAGCAGATTGCCGATGTTTTGGTTCTCGTTGCTCATTTCAAAGCCCGAGCCTCCGGAGCAGGTATCCAGGATGGGATTTGCATCGCCGATATCCGTGAACCCGCCGAGTCCGTCACCGACCACCGCGCCGCCGGCAGTGACGCCGTCTGCTACGCCGTTGGTCTGGCCGGAAATCAGATTGATCGCACCCACCGTCGACGGCCCGAAGTTGGTGCCATACGCATTGTCGTTGATCGCGAAGTGCTGCGCGTAGTTCCACAGCGCCGTAACGGTATTGCCGTCATAGTAGCCCATCACCAGCCCGGTGGTGTCGACAATCGCCGGAGGAGTGCTGGGAGGAGGTCCAGGTGTGCCAGTGAATTCGGGGAAGGAATCCATAAGGCCAGCGTGGAAGGCCTCCTGCTCCGGTGTGTAGTCATGATCCTGATCGGCGGTCGCCGCCTGGGAACGGTCGAGGCGGAAGGGATTGGTTGCCCCTGCGCCGTTGGCGGAGTTCAGAGCATTGGGATTATGCGTCAACAGGCCGAACGTCAGCCCGTTCACGCTGGACGTTCCCGGCGCAGCAAAGAATCGCGGTTCACCGGCGGGGTTGAGAGCATTGGGGTAGGTGCCCCAATAGTGATCGAAGGAGATGTTTTCGCCGAAGATCACCACGATGTGTTTGATGGGAGTGGCAGTACTACCGAAATCAGACTGCGCGTTGGTTGTGGGGGGAGCGGCGAGCTGGCTGGCCACCAGCAAGAAGGAGAGGGAGCTGGCAATTTGTTGTTGCACGGTAACCTCCTGCCGGGTGAACCTCATCGTGGATGGACTGGGGGAGTTTTCTCCGGAAGGTGCCGGATGCAGGTGATAATCCGTTGGGGAGTTCGCACAGTCGTTGAGCGAGGTGCAGAGCCCGACACTTATGAATTACCAGACTGCTGGAAACGCATCATTACGCGGTCTTGAATGCAATGAGAATTTTCTTCTGTTCCTGCGTCGCAGTATCGACTTGATGACCGGCTCTAGGAAAGAGAACAAAAGAAGCGAAAATCCTTGCAGGCTTTTTACCTCTCGTATGAGAATTATCGGTACGGAAACAAATTCTGTAGGTTATTGATTTTAAATACGGCAGGAGCGGGCAGATTTGAACTGCCGAAGGTTCGGCTTCGCCTCGCTCCCCTCGCAGACGACATATGTGCTCCGAAGTTAGTATTCATGCGCCTTTCAGAGCGCTTTCAGCGTATACGTTTTACCGTGCCTTACCGCTGAAATCCACTGAGGGTCCCCACAATTTCCCCCACAGTTTTCCGGCTTGATTTCGCGCTCAAAAACCACACTTGGAAGGGGCGGGGATTGGACACAGCACGCCCTACTCAGGGATGCAAAGTCGTATCAGCCCAATTCTCCGGGTGATCGCCCGTATCGGGCCAATGGCCGTTAAGCAGTCCGTCTGGCGTAAATCCACAGAGCACAGCCAGCAAAACGAGAATTGCACTCACGAACAGCACAGCGATGCACTCGCGGGCGGATTCGCGCATTGAACGCCACTCCTGTCGAATGCATCGGCCCGGCTGGCGGAAACCTTGAAGACTACTTCATGGGTGCGAATCTCGAAACTGTCTTGAATCGGCGTGGCGTTCAAGAATCGCACCAGGCAGCCCGATAAGCATCGGCGCGCGCCGTGGAATGGACAAGCCCCAACCAGGGTGAGATTGAGCCAAAACGGGGGCAGGTGCGGCGCGCGCGGCGCTTCCGGCGTGGGTGTCCGAATGCCAAAGCGCTTATAGATCAGCTCTGTCGCTGCAAATCGGGTATAGCGTCCGCACATGCTCTGCCAGCATAGCGCGCAGGCCAGGCAGTTGACAGCGGGGCGGGTTTGGGTAGAATCTAAAGCGAATAAAAGGCGAATCTAGCCGATCTGGGTCAACCCATGCCAACCGCTGCCGCACTCCGCATTGAAATTGAGCGCGCATTCGAGCGCCGTTTTCCGGCGGCGCTAACCCCAAGACCGCAAACGGACTACGAAACTGCGGCTTGCGGCATTCCAGCGGTGGACGATCTGCTGGACGGCGGTCTGCCGGTGGGAGCAATCAGCGAAATCACCGGGCCGGAGTCTTCTGGGCGAACCAGTCTTGCGCTTTCGTTTCTGGCGCGGCGAACCAAGGAGGGACAGGTATGCGCCTGGGTAGATGTAAACGATACGCTGGACCCGGAATCTGCCGCAGCGAGCGGCGTCTCTTTGCGACAACTGCTTTGGGTGCGCTGTGCAGATGCCCATAAGGCGGCGAACGGGAAGCCGTGGGCGCGGCTCGATCAAGCGTCGAAGGCCGTGGACCTGATATTGCAAGCTGCTGGCTTTGCAGCCATCGTGCTCGACCTGGGGAGCACAGCCGCAGAACACGCGAGCCGCATTCCGCTGGCAACGTGGTTCCGGTTCCGGCAGGGTGCGCAGCGGTCGCGGGCTTCATTGGTTGTGTTGGGGCGGAATACCTACGCGCAGTCGAGCGCAGCTTTAGTGCTTGAATGTGAGCGCGAGGATGATGGAGCAACACAAGCAAACGTTCTGGGTTCTTTTCGGTTCGTTGTACGGTGGGAGCGACAGCGCTTCTCGCAAGCTCTACCTATGCGTCGCAAGCCTCCCGCATCTACGTGGTCTGTGAGTAGTCCCTGGGATGCAGAGAGGCGCGCATGAGTGGCGAACTATATGCGTGCATTTACGCGGCGGAGTTTCCGGCACAGACGTTGCTGCGGTTACGGCCTGAGCTTCGCGGGGAACCTGTAGCGATACTCGAAGGCCGCGCGCCGCTCGAATCAGTGTGCTCATTCAACACTCGCGCTTACAGGAAAGGCGCTGTCCGGCAATTGACACGCGTTGAAGGGGAAGCGATTGCGGGGCTGCGTCTGTTGCCGCGCTCGATGGAAAGCGAAGCCTCCGCGCGCACTGTCCTGTTGGAATGCGCCGCTATCTTCTCGCCACGCATCGAAGACGTGAGCCAAGGCGCAGTGTGCGCCTGTGTGCTGGATATTGCGGGCATGGAGCGGCTTTTCGCCCCACCAGAGACGGTTGCACAGCGCATTTGCACCGCGCTGGATGTTGCGGGTTTCCATGCGGCAATTGCGATAAGCGCAAACTTTCACGTTGCGCGAATCAAGGCAGCATTCACGCGAGGAATCGCAATCATTCCAGCCGGAGAGGAATCGCGTGCATTGGCCGCACTGCCGATTCAAGCTCTCAATCTGCCACAAGTTCACACGGAGACATTCGCATTGTGGGGCATACACACCCTCGGGAAGTTGGCTGCGCTCAATGAGGTTGATCTTGTCACCCGGCTTGGTCTTGAGGCGAGAGGCTGGCGGGATCTGGCACTTGGCGTACACGCGCATACATTTCAACCTATCGAGCCAGCGTTTCAGCTCTCGGAGTTCTGCGAGTTTGAGACACCAGTCGAGCAGATTGAATCACTGCTCTTTGTTGCTGCGCGCATGATTGATTGCCTTGCGGCACGCGCGGAAGGCCGGGCCTTGTCTCTAGCTCTGGTTACAGCGCGCATGAAGCTAGAGGGCGGCCAAGAGCATAGATGCACAATTCGCCCGGCACTGCCTTCGATTGATCGCCCATTTCTGCTCAAGCTCATGCAACTGGAGATTGCCGCGCACCCTCCGCAATGTGGTGTAATGGCGCTCACCCTTGCGGCGGAGGCGGGACAGTCGAGCAAAGTGCAACTTGGGCTGTTCTCGCCGCAGACTCCCGAACCGTCGCGGCTCGATGTGACCATCGCCCGGCTTAAAGCCATCGTAGGCGAAGACCGAGTAGGTTCCCCCGTGCTTGAGGATACGCACCGCGCTGGCAGTTTTCGCATGGAGGGCTTTGCGGTTGCAGGCAAGGTATCCACATCATGTGCAGAACATCCACGCTTGGCGCTGCGGAGAGTGCGGCCACCTGTCCCGATTTACGTGGTAGAGCGGGCGAGACGGCCCACTGTCTTCCATGACAAGCAGAACCGCTATCGAGTGGAAGCCGCTTACGGGCCGTGGAAGACAAGCGGCTGCTGGTGGTCAGTAGATGGGTGGAACGCCGAAGAGTGGGACGTGTTCGCGGTTGAGGGAAGCGGCGGGTCTGTAGCCTGTCTGCTGGTCTGTGACAGAACGCGCAACGCATGGCATCTGGAAGCGTTTTATGACTGAGCGCAGCCACGGCGTCCCCAACGCGCGCTCGCCGGGAACCCCGGTTTGTCATCCGAACGATGAATGCGTTTCCCCGCTGCGAGATGCCGGAGAGATTTTCACGATTGCGCGGTCGGTGCGAAGGGCGGGCGATGCCGACTACATCGAACTGCACGCATCGAGCGCATTCAGTTTTCTCGATGGGGCTTCACAGCCCGAATCGCTTATCGAGCGCGCGGCAGAACTCGGTATGCCAGCGATGGCTCTCTCGGATAGAAACGGCATCTATGGCGCTGCACGGTTCCACACTGCTGCGGAGCGGCGCGGAGTGAGGGCACACATTGGCGCGGAGATTGCCGTTTCATCCTTGGACAATAGACTCACTCCGCCAGCGTGGTTGCCGCACCAATACACTGCGGAACCATCACGACTAGTGCTGCTCTGTGTGTCGCAAATCGGATACCAGAACCTTTGCCAACTCATCACGCGCTTCAAGATGCGCGAAACATCGAAAGTCGAAGGCGCAACAACACTCGCAGACCTCGAAGAGTTTTCAGATGGACTTATCTGTCTTACCGGAGGCAACGAGGGGCCGCTTGCGGCTGCTCTTGCGCGCGGCGGGGACAATGAGGGGCGCAAGGTTGTGGAGCGACTGGTATCGATCTACAGGCCCGGCAATGTATATGTGGAACTACAGCGCCACCAGCTTAGAGAAGAGGAATGTCGCAATCAAGCCGCGCTCAGTCTGGCATCGAGTCTCGGCTTACCAGTGATCGCAAGCAATGGGGCGCGCTACGCGAAAGAAAAGGACCGCGAACTGCTGGATGTGTTTACTAGCATTCGTCATCACACAACGCTTGACTGTGCAGGCCGATTGCTCGCCGCGAACTCCATGCGTTATTTACGGAGCGCGCGTGAAATGGCGGCGCTTTTCAATGATCTTCCCGAGGCCATCGCCAATACGAGAATTGTGAGCGAACGGCTGGAATTCAGGCTCAACAATCTTGGCTATGAGTTCCCGCATTATCCCGTGCCAGACGGCGAAACGTTGGACAGCTTTCTTGCCAAGCGCGTCGAAGAGGGTGTTTTCAGACTATATGGCTCGACAGTCAAGCGGCATCTACTCGACAAGGCGCGCGCACAAGTCCGGCACGAACTCGCCCTGATTGCCAAACTGGGCTTTGCCGGATACTTCCTGATTGTCTGGGACATTGTTCGCTATTGTCAGCAACGCGGGATTCTGGTGCAAGGGCGCGGTTCTGCGGCCAATTCCGCGGTGTGCTACGCGCTCGAAATTACCGCTGTTGATCCTGTCGGCATGGAACTGCTCTTTGAGCGATTCCTGAGCGAGAATCGCGGCGAGTGGCCGGACATTGACCTTGATTTGCCTTCTGGCGACTATCGGGAACTGGTGATTCAGTACATCTACGAGCAATACGGCGCTTTGGGCGCGGCCATGACAGCTAACCTGATTACCTATCGCGGGCGCTCCGCTGCGCGTGAAGTGGGCAAAGCGCTTGGCTTTGAGGAAGACACAATCGCGCGGCTTTCCAGCCTTGTAGGTCACTGGGAGTGGCGCGGCGCAAACGATACGATGGTGCGCCACTTCGAGCAGGCAAACTTTGATGTGCGGCACCCGCGCATTGCACGCTATCTCGAACTCTGCGAGCGGATGCAGGACTTGCCGCGTCATCTCGGCCAGCATTCGGGCGGCATGGTCATCTGCGCAGGCTTGCTCAATCGTGTTGTACCCATCGAACGCGCATCGATGCCGGGTCGCACCGTGATCCAGTGGGACAAAGAAGCCTGTGCAGACCTGGGCATCATCAAGGTTGATTTGCTCGGCTTGGGCATGATGGCCGTATTAAAGGATTGTATTGAGCTGATTCCACGCTATTACGAAAGGCCGGTAGACCTTGCAGCGCTGCCAGAAGATTCGCAGGTGTACGAAACGCTGTGCAAGGCTGATACCGTGGGTCTTTTTCAAGTGGAGAGCCGCGCGCAGATGGCCTCCCTTCCGCACAACGCGCCAACGTGCTTCTATGACCTTGTGGTGCAGGTTGCCATCATTCGGCCCGGCCCTATCGTGGGCAAGATGATGCACCCCTACATGCGACGACGCCAGGGCAAGGAAGAAGTGACATATCCGCACCCGTCACTAGAACCGGTTCTAGAACGCACGCTCGGCATACCGCTCTTTCAGGAACAACTTTTGCGCATGGCAATGACAGTTGCCGACTTCAACGGCTCTGAGGCCGAGGAATTGCGCCGCGCCGTAGGGATGCGGCGCTGAGGCGCAAGACAGCATCGTGCAGGGCATCTCTTCGTTTGCCATGTACGGCTTCCCTGAGTCGCACGCTGCCAGCTTTGCGCTAATTGCCTACGCATCCGCCTACTTGAAGGTTTACTATCTTGCTGCTTTCACCTGTGCCATGCTCAACAATCAGCCGATGGGCTTTTATTCCCCGGCGGTTCTGGTGAAGGATGCGCAGCGCCACGGTCTGCGCGTGCGCCCGATTGATGTGCAGCGTTCCGATTGGCTCTGCTCGGTTGAGGCAGAGCCAGGTGGTTCGCTCTCACTTCGCATTGGCTTGAACTATGTAAAAGGACTTCGCCAATCGTCCGCAGATGCTTTGCTGTCATCTCGCGCTCGCAGCGGCATGTTTCAGTCGATTGATGACCTGACGCTACGCGTGCCTGAGTTAAACCGCAAGGAACTTGTCACGCTGGCGCGGATCGGCGCACTCAATCCTCTTGAGTCTGTCGAGCACCGCCGCGACGCCCTTTGGCAGGTGGAAGAGGCTGGTCGTCCGGTTGGCTCACTGCTGCGCGGCGCTGATGCCAAAGCCTCTGGTGCTCACGGAGCGTCACCACTCAGGCGAATGAGCACCGATGAACGGCTTATCGCCGATTATGCCGGAACCGGTCTCACATCCGGCCCGCACCCGATGGCTTATCACCGGGATGCGCTCCGAAAAGACGGCATTCTCTCAGCGGGGGAATTAAGCAGAGGGCGCAACAGCCAGAACGTGCGGATAGCCGGTTGCGTAATTGCCCGCCAGCGGCCAGGCACGGCTAAGGACTTTGTATTTCTCTCGCTCGAAGACGAAACGGGAATTGCCAACATCATCATTGCGCCCGACGATTTCGAGCGGAACCGCGTCACTGTGACTCGCTGCCGGTTTCTTCTCATTGATGGCCCTCTACAGAATCAGGATGGGATAATTCATGTAAAGGCACGGCGAATCGCGCCCCTGGAAATCTCCAACGCGGACATTTGCTCGCACAACTTCCATTAGACCGTTTCATACCAGTCGGGGAGAGAGGATTTGAACCTCCGCCCCCCTGTCCAGAATCAGCAAACGATCTGCTAACTTGTTGATTCGTTTAGATAGGTGGTGCGTCTAGTAGGGCCTAAATGCATGGTTTTCGGCAGTAATTGGACCCAAGTTTCTCAACGATGCTTCGATTCGATCGTCCCCTGCGACGGTGAGCCTTTGTGTGCGATCATGTTTGCAAACTATGACCGAAGATCAATCGCCCACACAAGAGTTGGACCGAATTGAAGAACAAGCCCGCGAATACTTTCGCGATGCGTTGGAAGACTGGAAGCAGGAATACGGGGATTCACCGTATTCAGTCCCGAAAGATGTCAATTCTTTCATCCGGTCGCTTCGTCCGCAACTTGCGAAGAGATTGGAGAGCCTTGAGTCACGCATTACCGATTGGGCCGCCAATTTGGCGGAAATGACCCGATCTGCACCGTTGTCGAGTGGAGCACACCAAGGTGAACTCCGGATCAAGACAAGAAAAATGATAGCGGCACTGCGGTTCCGAGAATATGAATATTACGAAACCCACCTTCTAGGTTGGGAAGATCAAGTTTATGGCGTAGAGCCTGCGACCCAGAACGAGCGAGATACCTTCCCAACCCAAGCACCGGAACTATTCTCAGATGCTACAAGGAGAATTCGGCACCTCCTTCTATTTCTGAAAGGTCACGATGCACAAGGCTTAGAGCCGCCCTACAGAATGAAGGCAGTTTCAGGAACGCACCAGCGCCACGATACTGCGTTCATCATGATGTGGATGAGCGAAGATCACCCGGAACTTGAGGATGTGAAGCAGGGCATAAAGGATGTTTTCGGTGAATTTGGAATCACAGCAATTAGGGCCGATGAAATTGAGCACGAAGGCGTGATCACCGAAAGAGTCTTGCAAGTCTCCGTCTCAAGATTCATTTCGGCCCGCTAAGCTCAGCGAGCGAATCCAATCAAAGCGATGAAGAAGAGTTATCGCTGGACTTTATCATCAAGCTGCGGACCACCTTGAAGGCTTGTGGGTGGGTGGGAAGGCGATGGAGAGCTTAGCGCCATGATGCTCCCCCCATTCTTCTCAAAAGAAAGCGACAACTTTTGGTTTCCAATCTTCCACGTGAAGCAAGGGAACAATGGAACATCCTGGATTGCAAGCGAGCGCCAGTTAACCACAGAGGACCTGAATCCGGAGTCGCCGGGTACTTAGCCCGGGCCTTTCGGCTTGACCTTGGCACCCATCTTTCGCGCGGAGGCTTTGTCAAGACCCTGTGAGTTCACTTGTGACAAGAGCCGCCTTGGAGCGCAATCGGAACGTTTCTTATCCAGAATGCTCCGCAGAACCCCGGCCTGAGCGCCGCCCACACATACATGCGTATCAGCGTTAAGCGTCCTCACTTGCTCTACTCTTCGTTGGTCCCAATCTTGTAGGTCAAAGAACCTATTGAATTCGCGCATCACGACCACCGCCCAAGCTTTCCATTGATTCGGGATCACTCGGCAGCACGAGTGCTGTTGCTCACGTCACCCAATTCCTGTCCAGGATAATCTGGCGGTATAACCGGACCTTTGGACGTGCCTTTGTAGGATCGTGTGCCAACAGCGAGTGAGCTGGTTTATCGGGAATTGCTTGATGCCGCCACAGAAGAGGAACGCTCAATTCTTGAGGGTCAGTTGGTGGCGATATACATTATGGCATGTCGTCGCAGGCCACACACACCTCCTTATAAGCCACTTGCACCTCCCTATGAATGGCAGCCAAATCCCACACATGATTATTTGAAGGGTCGATGGGTTGGCGGGCATTCTTCCATACCCTCCTGGGTGCGAGGTTGGGTCAGCGGCGAATTGTCGGGCGAGGAGCCGTTCGAAGATGGCGCTCGGTACATTGGGCGCAGGTGCGTCAACGCTCTTATCGATAAAATTCGTTATCACGAACGGCGAAAACGCGGAGCCCAAATACGGATTCATAGACGATGGGAAAACGATCCAGAGGAATTGGAAAGTGAACGGGAAGCTATTACGCGAGCGCAGGCCGACCTCGGATTACCCGATGCATTGCCGCTCGAAGGGGATAGGAGTTTGCTGAAGCGCCTAATTGCCGCATACCCCACGAAACCATCAAATGTGTCAATCGCGCGTGAGATGGGTTTGTCGGAAGGTGCTGTACGTAAGAGGCGTAAACGAATTTCGGAGATGTGCTTCGGAATCGCAGATGGACGATACCAGTTTTGCAACGACTTTGAGCAGCTAGGACTAAAGAGAAGGCGCGAAAAAATAGGCTCAAGGTACGAAAAAATTGCCTTAAACGAATAATCCATGCTTGAAAAGGTAAATAAAAAACTCTTTTCGGCCTGCTTTTGAGTCTGCGGGCCTGCGTCAGCAAGATTGGCGTAGCGGCTTCATGCCGAACCAATAAAGGATCGACTCGACGTGACCTCCGGCCACAGGGCAGCGCCACCAAGCGCAGCCGCCGGAAATTCTTGCGGGCATCCGTCCGTTGGAGGTTACGGCATGTTCAAATCGTCCTGCTTCGCATCTCATCGAAATCTTCGACTATCGCAGATTAAACGGCGCTGGTGGCGCAACTGCACTTCTTCAGCACCCCTAACTGTGCCTCACATCAGCCGCCCTAGGCGGTCTTGTGCGGCGTGGAGAAATCATGTCTACAAATGCAAGTAGTTCTGTTGTAATTCTGCCCAATTCTGAAGGTATCCTCTGCAACGCTCAGTCTGTGGAGGGTACTCGTACCCCTGATGACATCATCCGCATGGCGCAGCCCGCCACAAAGAAACAAGAACGGCTGCTGCTTGATCTTAGCCAACTCATACATGGCCACCCGCAATTCCTTCCTCAATTGACGGAGCTAGTGCGCTCTAGGCTGGAGACAGGCAACCGGGCCGCATCTGTGCGTGAGGCTTTTGAGCGTGTGCGGTGGGACCAGCACGTGTCCATGCGCAATGCCCTTGTGCCGCTCGTTGGTCGCATGCTGCTCTATGTCAACTGCGACCTGAACGGAATGGTGCAACTTATCCCACGACCCATAGATGAAACATTTGGGGGCGCGTCTCAGACAAGAAACTGCCGGGCGACTATGCGCGGCGGCTGGCGTGGTGCGATGGGCGGCCACTTGCACAAGCACCCACACTGAGAAAACCAGTGCAATCAGTTAAGCTCGCTCAGGGCGGACTCTTTGAGGTGGCCCAATAAACATCTTCGCAGGCACGCATGAGGTACGGACCAAGACCTCAACAGGGGTATTTGCGGGCTACTTTGACAGTGAAGTAGCCGCACTGTCGGCAGTGGAACGTTTGGGCAACTACACAGCGGCATGGGCAACCCTCAACCCGCTCAGCGCAGATGCGTTGACCCCGGACACCACAATCAACACAGCTGAGCTGGTGCGGACGTACAACACAGCGGCGGACGCACACATTGCCCGCCGCGAATGGTTGTTGCTTGACTTTGATCCTCCGCGCCCAACGAACACGCACAGCACGGACGTGGACAAGGCAGCAGCACACCAGCAAGCGGAACATTGCCGCACTGAACTAGCTGCAATGGGCTGGCCAGCGCCTACTGTGATTGACAGCGGCAATGGCTACCACTTGCGCTATCACATAAGCCTGTCGAACGTTGCGGCGGCGCATGAGCTGGTGCGGGGAGTGCTTCGCTCACTTGCCGGGCCGTACTCAATGCTGGACGTGACCAACCACAACGCGGCGCGTGTTGCCAAACTGCCAGGGACGTGGTCACGGAAAGCGGAACACACAGAAGCGCGACCACACCGGGTTAGTGCGCTGCTGTCAGAAGCCTCAGGGATGGTCACGAAGGCACAGCTGCAAGCGATTGCCGGGGATGTGAGTAGTGCTGAGTATTTCGCGCCGGAGGAAATCGCCAGCGATGAAGCAAAGGCCGCTCGGGAGTGGCTGCTTGGCTATCTGGGGCACTGCGAGCTGGTGCCACGGACGGAGGCACGGCGCATCACTGGCGGGTGGAAACTCGGCATCTGCTGTCCGCTGACAGAGACGGACTCACAGCCACACAATGAAGCCGGGGAAACAAGCACCGTGCTCCAAATCATCAATGGCAAGCTGTCCTTCAAATGCTCACACAACACTTGCGAAAAGCAAGAGAGGAATGCGGCTATGTTTAAGCAGGAAATGTTGCGGCGCAATCCAATCCCATACTTGCCCGAACCTGGACAGGACGCGGAAGTTGTGTTGGACGCGGTGCGGCGGACGCGGCCCCTTCCACCACTTTTACAAGCAGACTTGGCAGTGGACTTTCTCAGTGAGAACCAAGACTTCCCACTCATTACAGATGTCAACCCTTTGCTGCTTGCTGCATGGACGGGGAACGCATGGGAGGTTCGCCCGGATAGGCGGCTGCTGAGCAAGGCCGTCAATGCTCACTTGAAAGGGCTGTACTCGCTGTATCCGCCTCCAGTAGAGGGGCGGGATAGGCGGGGAATGCTCAAAGCAAGTGACACGCTTGGAGGCGTGGTGTCCTATGCGTGGCTGGGTTTGCCAGAGGTGCGCCGGGGGCAATTTGACACTGATGAGTACCTGCTGGGCTTGCCGGGCGGCTTGGTGGCCGATTTGCGCACGGGAGCGGTGCGTCAGACGCAACGTGAGGATTACGTCTCAAGGTGCGTGACCGTAGCACCAGACGCAAATCATCTCACTCCGCGCTGGACGCGGTTCCTGCTGGAGATTGCTTGCGGGGATCGTGACCTTGAGGAGTATCTGCGGCGGCTATGTGCACTGTGTTTGACCGCTCACGCCGAACATGCGATCTTCGCGCTCTTTGGTTTTGGACGGAACGGCAAAGGCTCATTCATCCGCGTCATTCAAGGCATCCTCGGCAACTCTGCGGTGATGCTGCGCCCGCGTGAATTGGCGGAGAGCAAATTTGCCGATGACGCGAACAAGCGGACACTTTCAACACTGGAGAGTGCGCGGTTTGTGTGCGTCCAAGAGGCTGTGGCAAGCAACCTAGATTTTGCGCTGCTGAAAGTCTTGAGCGGCGGGGACACGCTGAGCGCAGCGGCAATGAGGGAGAGTGCACGGCAGATTCATCCAACGTGGAAGCTGTTTCTCACCACGAATGAACAGCCCGTTTTTCCTGCCGATGCGGCGTTCCGTGGCAGGGTACATCTTGTGCCCTTCCGTGCTGACTTCAGCGAAGCTCCAGAGACAACGATTGACGGGACACCGCGGGGTGAACTGTCGGGGATTCTTGCTGAGCTGATTGCGCTGTGTCCGTCAGTCATTCGTGACGGGTTGAGGTCACCAGCAGCTGTGAGAGGTTCCACGGATGCGCTGTTTGCTGAACTGGACGTGGCAGCCCGGTTCCAAGCCGATTGCCTTACGTCCGCAACACATGAGGCGGTCGCGGTTGCTGATGTCAGCACGGCGGCAATCCCATGGGCGCAACGCGAGGGTTTGGACGCGGATGTGCAGAGAATCCTGAGTGAGCTGCGCAAGCGGTTTGGGAAGCGGTACACAGTCCGCAAGGTTGGAGGCAAGAGTGTCCGGATGTTTGCGGGCGTTCGGCTCCTGGACGTGCTTCCTGCTCACGGCGGGGTGACAGTCTCCGCAGCATAAGGCATGAGCTACAGCGGCTACACGGTTTTTGACTTATCGGGTTGACCCTTTCAGAAAACAGCTAGGGGGGTGCGACGGATAATGCGAATACTGTGTAGCTTTTGTAGCAGCGTAGTAGACGAAAGCGCTTGCGCGATGAACCCAACATGTACCATTCTGCTCCGCCGAGGTGAGATCGCCTTCGAAGACGCGTTACATTTTAATAACGGAGAAAGCTGACATGCGTTTTCCTGTGCCGCCACCATTTCCTGCGCGTGATCTGATTTTTCAGTTTTTCTGGAGCTTCGCTACATTTGAGTGCGCAATGAAACGTGCTGGGCTGTGTAAAGCTGGGCCGTATCACATGGCAGAACCAAACTGGCGTGCCTTTGAAGAGGGAATCCGAGAAACCGCGCTCGGTTCGGAATCGTTCAAAGTCGCAGCGAAAGCGCTTATCGAGCTTGCCCCGAAATGCCAAGTTGTTGATGCGGGAAAATTGGGATGGGAAACCGCCGAGCAAGGACAGGCAGACGTAGTGGGATATGCACTTTTTCTTTTGCGGACGGTTAGGAACAATCTATTCCACGGCGGAAAGTATGAACATGGCGGTCCAATTCAGGATGTCGCGCGAGACACCGAGATATTGACAGTTGCTCTAGCCCTTCTAGGTGAGTGCTACAAACTAGACAACCGAGTACACACGCACGTGGATGAACTTTCGCAAGCAGCATAAGCGAGAATGGTAAGTGCAACGGCGGCTTCTAGGGTGCACTTAAGAGTGGTACTGAAAGCGCAAATGTGTGCGAAAGTCCTTGCAAGAAAAAGACCCCTCGCGTTAGGATTCTTGTTACGGAGACATTTCCCGTAAGTTACTGATTATAAATATGGTCGGGACGGGCAGATTTGAACTGCCGACCCCTCGCACCCCAAGCGAGTGCTCTACCAGGCTGAGCCACGTCCCGACATAATGCAGCCGGCTCTTGTCGAGTCGGCTTTTGGGGTCTTTGTTAGTTTACACCGATGCGGCTGCGCGGTGGAGGGCGCGCGGCGTTACTTCTCGGGCGGAACGTACTCCGACGGCATGGTCGCGCCCGCGCCGAAGAAGAACTGCTCCATCTGCTCGACGAGGAACTGCTGGGCCTGAGGCAGCCAAGGCTGCAGGCGGTACTCGTTTAGCAGCATTTTCTGGTGGTTGAGCCATTCGTCCCAGGCTGCCTTGGAGACGTTCTTGTAGATTTTCTGGCCAAACTCGGAGTCGAAGGGCGGCTCGTCGAGTCCCTCCATCTCCTTTTTGTAGCGAACGCAAAAGACAGTGTGCGCCATGCGAAGAAATGCTCCTGTTTTTATTGT
>JBEKPD010000058.1:0-37262 GCA_049521075.1 Occallatibacter sp. | reverse complement strand
ACGCCGATGTCGATAGGCTACTGCGCACGGAAGCGCAGGTTCAGCTCACTCCTTTCGTGTTGAACAATCATTCAAACAGCTTCAAGTCGCACGCCTGTTCCTGCCCGCAACGCCGGCCCTGAAAATCCTGTGCGCTGACGCGCACGCATAAGGAAAACAAGCCTTCCTAAGGGGCGCTGCCCCTCGCGCGCGCAAGGAGTCTCCCCAGGCTTCCGCGCTCCGCTTGTGCAGCCCTTCGCCCTTCCGCTGCGCTCCAGGGTGGGTGATCCCCCTCTCCTTGCACTTGCTACCCCCGCCTTCGCCAGGAGGCGTTCGGCATGTATGTCACATGCCGCGCACTACGGCATGACAAGCAAAGGCAAATGCCAAGGAGGTAACACACCATGACCACCCTCGCCACCACCCGCACGACCAACCAGCCCAGAACCGACCGGGCAATGACCGCCAAGGAAACCATCGCCGCCAACGTCCAGTGCCTTATCGACCAGTTAGAGGCCGGACACTCCGACGCGCTCACCGCCTACCTGAACGCGATGAGCCGCTTTCACAACTACTCGTTTGGAAACATTCTTGAAATTGCACGGCAAAGGCCGGACGCGACCCGCGTAGCTGGCCTGTGGGCGTGGAACCAGCTTGGACGCAAGGTGAAGAAGGGCGAGAAAGGCATTCGCATTCTCGCTCCCATCGTCGGCGTTCGGCGCAAACCCGACGAAGAGGCCGAGAAAGACATCACCAAGCAGAACACCCGCGTCGTGGTGGGCTTCCGCGCGGCCTACGTCTTCGATGTCTCGCAAACCGACGGCGTGGACTTGCCGGAACTGCGGGAGATCAGCGGCGACGTGGGCGACAACCGCGACCGTCTGCTGACCTTCATTGAAGGCCGGGGCATCGAACTTGTCTTTACCGAGAACATCGCGCCCGCGTTGGGCGTGAGCTACGGCGGGCGGATTGCCATCCTGCCGGGGCAGTCCAAGGCCGAGGAGTTTTCGACCCTCGTGCACGAAGTCGCCCATGAACTCCTGCACAAGGCCGAGCGCCGCACCGCGACCACCAAGACCGTCAAGGAGACCGAGGCCGAGGCAGTCGCCTTTGTGGTAGGCAAGGCGGTTGGCCTGAAAGTCGGCAACGCCTCCGCCGATTACATTCACCTCTACCACGGCAACGCTTCCTTGCTGGCCGAGAGCTTGGAGGTGGTACAGCAGACCGCCGCCGTCATCCTCGCCGCGTTCGAGCCGCCCTTCATGGACGGCGCAGCCCGAGAGAGCGAGGTGGCGGCATGAAAGCCATCGTTCGCATTCTCGAAAAGGCCGGAGGGTATCGCCGCGACCTCCATCTGCGGATTGAGGACCTTCTCGCTCAGAACAGAATTCCGTCTCTCGATCAAGCTCAGATGTCAGATTTCTTGCATGGTCTGTTCACGAGCTGTGAAAAAACGATCCGAGTTCGAATCGCCGAAATCGTTTACTGCTACGACCACGACAATCCACATGCGTTCAATATATTCCTTGCCTGCACGGTTCCATTGGCTGAAAAGGCTGCCCGCCGCCGCGCAGACAGACTCTTCGTTCACCCTTCCGATTGGCAGCTTGAGTCGATGTATAATGGCGCGGTTGAGGCCGTGATTACCGTGTTTCAGACAAACAGCATCATAGCGCCGGGGACCGGCAATTTCCGTCGTTACCTTTACCGCGCCATGGCGCTGGGAGCTTTACGGTCCTATTTTCGTCGAGGAGAGAACGATGGCGTCCGTGCTGTTGCTGATCTCGCGGCAATACCGTCCCGGAAACTTCAAGTGCGCAGCCATGCTGAGCAAGACGTCATCACTCGCGACCTGCTCAACCGCGTAACCAGTTTTCCAAATCTGCGCCCCACGGTGAGTGCTACACTCGCGTGCATCCGTGCGCTCGGTCCAGATGTGGCGCTTAAGGAGCACGCCTACACCGCGTCGGGCGATCCGGACAAATGGAAGCGCGATAGGGACAGAAGGCCAATCCTCAATCCAATTGCCATAGCGGAGGCAATGGGAACTGACCGGTACACTGTGCATACCAATCTACGTGAGGCAAGAATCATCCTCCGCAGTGTCTTCAATGCGGACGGGAAACTGTTTCTGAGCCACTAAAGCGCGTGCAAGGGAAGTGATCCCGCGCCGGCGATCGGTTCCGATGGTCGGCGCTTTCTTTTGTCGCCAACCACCCTTTGAAGGAGAAGCAAATCGAATCGCGAAATTGAGCATCATGACTTCGCCCAGGACAGAGGACCGCCATGTGTCGCGGGATTAACTCTGGGCGCGATCCAAGGGTGGAAACTGGCGACCGCCGCCACGAAGAAATGCGCAGCAGCAGAGCGCAACACATCGCGACGGAACCCGCAAACCCACAGGCTCCGTTTTCGCCCGTCTTCCCGCCCTTGCCGGATGCTCCTGCCATCGGGCAGGAGCGTCTTCACTCGCCCACCCGACGGGCGATTCGTCGAATGTGACATTGTTGGCCAACGAAATCGGTAAACCCTTGCCGACTTTTGAGGAGTAATCGAGCAAGGTCTCCAAACTAGCCAATTTGAACGCTTACGTCCTTGGAGTTTGTTACCTTGGCCACCTTGTTGCCATCGCCAACGACAATCTGGGCGTCGGAGTCTGTGATTATCAGGCCCGCCAGCCTTTCCGCGAAAACGGGGTCTGATAGGAGCGCTTCCTGCAAAGGCTCTTTTAGAAATTCAATAGCCTCTCGTGGGTCTGACCCGGATATGAGCTGCTCGATCGCGATCTTGCCCTTCGCTGAACACTGGAGTCTGTTCTTAATCCAAGCCCAGCATTCCCGAACTGGTTGCGCGATAACTGCGCCTGCGACCTTGTCGGCCAACCACGGCGCGTGCAGCGTAAGATAAGCAATCGTTGCGTCGGAAAGCGCTGAGATACTACCTGGGTAGGTCATTCTGATCTCCTGATTCTTTCAGGTGGGGGCCGAGGATGGGCATTGCTCGCGCCAAAAGTGGCCAGTCGCGCTCGATGCCCCCCTTCTCTGTTGCTTGGAGGTAGCCGGCGCACAACAAAAGGGCCTGTCGCACCAGCGGCGGGCGAGGGCGGTCTTCGAGAGAGGGCAAGACTTCTCTAAATCCGTCAGCGAATGCGTCGGCGGCTTCGGCATGTCGCCCGAGCTCAAGCAATACCAGGCCGAGCCTACCGCATGATTTCGTATGGTCGAAAATAAAGGCACTGTGGCTGCGGCTTAGCAACTCGCGTGTAATGTCGGAAGCCTCCCGCGCGTTGGCCAACGCATCTCCGCCGTATCCGGCGGAGGCTTGTCTGCCTGCAAGGTTGTTCAATGCTGCCGAAAGGCTAAGGAGGTAGACGTCGCGGTCGAACGCCGTGAGATCCCGAAGCAGCCTCACTGCTTCTTCAGCGCTAGCTAGCCCCTCTTCATTCTGCCCTACGGCGCTCTGCATCGCGCTTAAATTGTTCAGCGCCCTAGCTAGGTCAGGGAGGTATGCATCACGGTGGCGCTCTGCAAGCTCGCGAAGGCACGCCTCCGACTCCATTGCGCTCGTCAACGCCGCCTCATGTTGTCCAACAGCGCTCTGGCTGTTACTTAGATTTGACAAAAAGCCCGCAAAGACCGGCAGGAACTCGTCGCGATCCTCTTTCACCAGTTCTCGATAGAGCGAGACGGCTTCCTCGGCGCAGTCCAAGGACGCGTCAAGCATACCAATCTTGCGTAGTTTTACGCCGAGGTTGTTCACCGACTTGGCGAGATTGGGGAGTTCCACGCGGTCACGCGTGGCAATTTCGCGTTGGAGTTCCACCGATCTTTTATTGCTGTCTAAGGCCTCCTCGTCCTGGCCTGCTTCCCCCTGCCTGTTCCCAAGGTCATTTACGTAGCGGGCGAGAAGCTGATCGTAGACGAGCGGGTCATGTTCGGCGAGCTCGCCCATAAGCCTCACTGACCCCTTTGCGCTTTCTAGCGCTTCACTGAGCAGGCCCATATCGCTCTGCGCAATCGATAAGAGGTTCAGAGACACAGCCCGCATTAACAAGAGCCACTTTTTAGCTCGCGGATCCATCTGCCCAGATTCCCCCGCAAGCCGGAAGAGATTTTCGTTGAGCTTCTCTCGGAGCAACAGTTTATCCTTTCGGAGCACAACTGATGACTCGGGAAACGCAGCATTAATTTCGAAGAGGAGTTGCGTATTATCTGTATGGCCCGTCTCGATCAGCGCATTTAACCATTGCAGCGGCTCTACATTAATCCCGTCCGCGGTAAAGCAATAATCTTGTACAGTTCGGATGAGTGACTGGAACACTTCGATGGGGTGATCCTTCGCGGCACGGAAGAGCACCTCTGTGGCCTTTTCCTTACGTGAAGAGAGCTGGCTGAGAACGTAGGCTTCGCCGAGAATGTCAGGCTCGATTGCTCCAATCAAATCTCCATCCTCACCCGGGAACCAAGCCGCAAGCCGCGTGACGAAGTTGCTTGGATCGGAAACGTGACCGAGGTGGAGAGCTTCGGATTCCACCTCTAGCGCTTGAAGCGCCTTATTAGCTGACAGACCAGCGGTCAGCGTCGCATAGGCCGTTATGTGCAGCGCAATGGCGGGGTTTTCGGAAAACGCCACTTGCAGGCGCCGCTCCACCAGCAGGTGTGCGGCCTCCTTGGCCAGTTGAATGCGGTTAAGCGAGAGGGCATTTGGAAGGCCGTTCTGTAGCCCAACCAGTGCGGCCATCATGAGCGAGAGCGGGTCCTTGAGCGTTTCGACCGCGTGGCGGCTTTGGAATACGGCTTCGTCTACGGGGCGCTCAGGTAAGCCGAGCAGCCCCGCGGCCCTTCCGTAGGCTTGCACGAAAACGCGGACCTGATTGTCGGGGGACAACGCGGAAAGTTCTATCAACTCGGCACCATGCCGAAAAAGGTCGCGAGGGGACTGCCCCACCTCAATCGTGCTGGCTGGCTCGAACGGCAAGAGCCAGCCAGAGCCGAGGCTCGCGGTGCGAGCGAGGAGTAGGATCCGAAGTCGGCGCTTGGGATTCTTCGGGGGGGTCTCTGCCAACAGGCGGAGCGAGCTGGCGATTGATGCCGCGTAGTCGGGGGCATAATCAAATACAAGCAGGACGTGGTTAGACCCGTTAGTTTTGGCCCATAGGTCGAGAGGCTCGCTCTTTTGGAACCTGACGAAGCGGGCATCCCAGCCTTCCATCTGGCGCAGGCTGTGAACCAGCTCCAAGGCGAAGCGGGTCTTGCCGCTTCCGCCGCGTCCTACAATGCAGACGACGGAAACAGGGTTGAGTTCGGAGTCCGCGCACCACTTGAGGCATTCCTGCCAGGCGTCATCACGTCCAACCATATCCGTGATGCCCGTAGTGGCAAGCAGCAAGGCCAATTCTCTGTTCTTGACATTCTCGGGAAGTGGCTGGCGGAACGGAGGCACCCAGAACGACGCGACTCGCGTCCCGTTGATTTCAACGCTGACGTTTTCGGATTCCTTCACCAAGACCTGGACGTTCTCGGTTCCGGATGCTATCTGTTCGCTCAGGTGTTCCATGCTGCGCCAGAATTCGGGGGTCGATCATGGGACTTCGGTCGCCACCTGCAGTATGGCACATGGAAACGGGCAAGAACCGGTTCCGGAAAGCATGTGACTGGCCTCAGCTACCCACTTCTGCGTTGCTGCCAAGCGAAGAGATTGGTACCCTGAAACGCCCATGTCGCCTGGAGTACTTCACGATTTGCCCAAAATCGCCTTCCCACTCAGGGAGCGGTACGACAGGTCTAGGTCGACGAGATCTAGGTTAATCGAATGCAGAATCAAAATGATCGATCATCGAAAAAGGACTTGAATGAGACCCCAAGTGAAAGGACGATCCGTTCAAGAATTCGCACGCCGATTTCCTTCTTGCCATTCTCCAGCTCCGACAAGTGCTCGCGTGTGATCTGCGCATGGTCGGCCAGCATAATTTGAGTCATCCCGCGTCTATGGCGGAGAATTCGTATGCGTCTGCCGATCCGAGTGCAGATATCTATTGCCACAGCTCAAGAATGGATGTAAGCTAAGGCATACATGTAAGCTATCGCTTACATCCGTCCAGAAAATTCCAAAATCTGCGCACAGTGGGGCGCTCTGCGCCTCGAAGGAGAAGTAGAAGAGCAGAGTTCCTCAGACGTCACTGGTGCCCTGCCGATCGGAAGGACACAAACACATGAGTTCCGAAGCCGCCTATTTCCCGGACGCCTTAACTCGTGCTGCCGAGGTGCGCGACGTGCCGTGCGACGCGGCTGACGTCCAGACTCATGTGCGCAGAGAAGAGCCGGTAGAGGCCACCGGAGACGCTACGCAACTTTCCGAAGTCTCCGATGAACGGTTGCTGGAGCAGGTCGGTGACGGAGCCCATGAAGCACTCGGCGCTCTCTTCCGCCGCCATGCGCGCGCCGTGCGCAACGTTTCCTACAGAATCCTCCGGGACGAAGCGGAAGCGGACGATCTCGTCCAGGAGGTCTTTCTCTTCATCTTCCGCAAAGCTGCTCTCTACGACGCAGGGAAGGGAAGAGCCGTCAACTGGATCATTCACGTGGCCTATCATCGGGCCTTCGACCGGCGCCGCTACCTCAACACCCGCCATTTCTATTCGAGCCAGGAAATGAAGGACGCGGGTTTGCACCTGGCCGATCCCAGGAGAGAAAGCTCATTCCACGAGCAGTCGCTTGAGTTCATTCTTGGAAGAGGGTTGATGGCGAAATTCAACGCCCGGCTTACGCCGGAGCAGCGGGAGACCATCGAACTCTTCTTCTTCGAGGGGTATGCTCTCAAAGAGATCGCCGAACTCACCGGGCGCTCCCTCGTCAACGTCAGAAGTCATTACTATCGCGGGCTGGAACGGTTGCGGAAGTACGTTCTCCCGGAAAAACTGCGGTCAAAGTGAGCGAAATCGTACACAATGGCTTGAGCCACGGAGCTTGGACGTTGCTACCCAATCCTCATCAGGAGTTCCGGGAACTTTGCGCCCTCTCGACGACTGGCGAGTTGACGACCGAGGAATGGGAGCGGCTGAACGAACATCTGGCCCAATGCCGCGCCTGCAGGAAGGTCAAGGAGCATTATGAGCGGGTGGCAGGCTTAGCGATACCCGCATTGGCGATTGAAGCCGCAGTGGAACTGGACGAGGAAGAAGCACCAGGCTCCTGGTCAATCGAAGAGGCCGAAGCGACGCTGATGGAGTCGCTCCGCGCCGAGCCCATGCCATTACATAGCAGTTCCTCGGCTTTAGCGAAACCTTCTCGATGGAATCCTGCGCTTCGGTACGCGATGGCCGCCGTAATCCTGGTGGCCTGTGGCCTCACCGGCTACCGAATCGGCGTTCTCCGGGTACACGGACCGGATGCCGCTGTTACGCCGACAACCATCTCCACGGCGCGGACGGCGCCTCACGCCGCTCAGCCGGTGATTTCAACCGTTCCGGCTCAGGCAAAGACGTCCGTGCCTGCAGATGACCAGACGGTCCAGTTGCGCGACCAGTTCCGGCAAAGTGAACTGGAATCGGCCAGGCTCAAAGACCAACTGAGCCAACTGGAAAACGATTTGGCCGAGCGAGGCGCGGACCTGGATCGCCTCACGCAGGACCGCGCCGATCTGAGTCGGAAACTGGCTCTGGCGCAGGCTGACGAACTGAGCCTGCAGGCGCGGCTTGACCTGATCGGCAAACAAACCTCGCAGGATACAGCGCAATCGCTCGATCTCAGGGCGCAGGTCAACGATCTGACTATGGCGCTCGATGAGAAAGACAGAGAGATCGCGCAGCAACAGCAGTTGTTGGACCACGACCGCGACATCCGTAACGTGATTGGCGCCCGCAACCTTTATATTGCCGAGATTTATGATGTCGCGAAGAACGGCGACACCCAGAAGCCCTTTGGGCGAGTCTTCTACACCAAAGGCAAGTCGCTCGTCTTCTACGGGTACGACCTTGATCAACAGCGCGGCGCCAAGAAAGACAGCGCCTTTCAGGCGTGGGGCCGCAGCGGAGCCGATGGGACGCAGGACATCAGTCTGGGCCTCCTCTATCAGGATGACGCGAACCAGAAACGATGGGTGCTGAAGTTCAACGACGCAAAGACCGTCTCCGAGATCGACGCAGTCTTCGTCACCGTCGAGCCTGAGGGCGGAAGCGCGAAGCCGACCGGTAAGCCGCTGCTATTCACCTACCTCCGGCTCGATCCAAACCACCCATGACGACCGGGTTTGCCATATTGCAACGGATGCAGGTTCAGATTCAGATTCGCTTTCGGAAGGTGGGACAATGGGACGACTAGTCATTCAATTTCTGCTAGTGACGTGCCTGATATTCAGTCTGGCAATTCCATTGGCTATGCTCGCAAGTGCAATGAAGATGAGTCCGCCGCCGGTTCCACTGGACCCAGAAGGACACATGGCGCCCTATTATGAATCTCCCTTTCCGATTTGATAAGCGGAGGAAGCCCGGCTCGATCCAGACACAGATTCTCTGCATCGTAGCCATTGGACGCTAAGCGAACAACTGCGCATCGATCTGTTGCGAAATACGTCTTCCAATCAAGCGCGCAGCTGATAGAAAATGTCTGTCATCACCGGAAAACTGCACAATGCCACGTTACAAGAAACCAGAACGTTTGTCGTCCAACGGAAAGCGCTCGCTTCCTGAATAGACCAGAAAGCGCCGTTGGGGTTTGAGGTCGGCACAGGCTGAATGAAATCCGCGCTCGATCTTCGGCATGAGGCTTCCTGCAGTTATGGAGGAAGAATCCATGATTGCATACATGTGTGGTAAGACAAAAAGAATCAAATGCTTAGACGTATGCAATCGTGGGCAAAAGCCCATTGCATGGAGCACTCGTTCCACCAGCTTATTTCTGAGATTCGGTAACGCTGGTCGGTTGGTCGGATGACTGACTTCCGGTCGGCCTATCACCCTGGAGTCATCGCGTTCCCGAAGCCTGCGGCGTCTTCAGGAGCAATTTGCAAAGGCGGGCTTTGGGGGACGGTTGGATCAACTATTGAGCCGGATGATCCAAAGTCTTTGCCAACCCGCTGCCTCTCCCCAGCGTAACCAACCGGGAGGCGCCTGTCCTTAGCTCACTTTCAACGCCAACGAAAACTGGTCTATGGTCGTCAAAGTGAAATGGGCACGCGCGTCGAACAATTGGTTCCTCAAGAACATCAAGACCGCTGTCAAGGATCAGGCATCTATCCGATCCAAATCGGATGTATCTGTAGTGGGCCTTCTTCATGAAGAGGCTGTCATTCACCATATACACCTTTATCTCGGCCAAAGACCCCGGTCCAAGTTTCTTGGCGGCCGCCCGAACGCTTCTCTCGAGGTCCTGAACATCGACGGCGTCGCCGGCGCTCGTGTAAAGCGTAAAATAACGGTCTGCTGGCATTCGGTTGAGCAAGCCTAAAAGCGCCTCGAGTCCGCTTGATCTCTCACTCGTCTGTGTGTCATGATGCCTAACCAATGCGTAACGATCAAGTGCGGCAATGGAAGTTTGAAGCTGTGCGTCCGGTTCAACGTAATTTTTGACTATATTCTCGCGTTTTTCGCCCGGACCAAATGTCCCCTTCTGTCCGTCAAAGGCCACGCCGAAAGATTTTGAGCACTCAACGCAATCAATTCGACACACTTCAATGCCGGTTTTTAAGTCAACTCTCCAGGGCTTATCTGGAGGTATCGAGAATGTCGCCCCTCGCTCTCTGTCCAGACAAATTAGCTCGACGGTTTTTTGCAATCGCGAGAGACACACTGCTGGCTCTTCACTAAATGAAAAAACGGTGCCACTAGGGCATTGACGAATCCTCGAACGCTTCGCCGCTATAGTGAACAGCTGTTTCCATTCCCTCCGAATATCCGCGCTAACACCGTCCAAAAGACATAAAAGAGATTGCTTGGTACCGTCTTGGTTGATCTCGACTAATAGACCACAACTGAGCCAATACCTTGCGAGCGTCGCTATTATAGCTAGTCTCTGCACATAGTCGAATTCGCTGAGTTGCAGCGCGGTTGGGTGGAGCGTGAATCGGCAGAGCATTCCTTGTTCGGCTCCTAGAAGAACATTTCTTGGAAGGATTCCTCGAAACAGCCTTGCGGCCATTCGTCGATGAATTTTCCCTTATCGTCTATCCGCAGTCGCAATATCTCAGAACCGACACCCTGAATAGGGTTCACGTATAGGACACTAACCTCCGACGGTTTAACTTTCCCCTCGCGAATCCTTTTCAAAACCCGCAGTATCAGGGACTCGCTGTGCGTCTCCACGAGCCACTGGTTAGACTCCTTTCTAGCCATCCACCTCTCCGACCCATTTAAAACACCGCATGACGAAAGGAAGAAGTCGCCTAACGCCCCCTGCAGCCTTGGGTGAAGATGAATCTCCGGTTGCTCAACACATAAAATTCGGGATGTTGCAAATATTCCTTGAACGAGAACTGGAAGGAGCTGCCCAATCCCGAAGCCGACGTCAGATTGCGTAACCTTTGTCTGGTTTCGAAGGTCGTTGAGATTGACAACTATCATCTCGCCGACGACCTCGTCCCCAAAGGACCCCAAGCTCACAGTGTAGGGAATCTCGAAGTATTCAAACCATTTGTTGAGGGTGCCAGTAATTTCCTTCGATCTGTAGTAAAGCATTTGCGGAGTATTCTCTCCATGCTTGCCAACATGCTCCGAATGAGCGTTTCCGAGGAAATAATGCCTTTCTGGCGCGCTGCGCATAGGGCCGAGATACTCAACCGATCGAAGAATCGCTAAGAGGTCCCTATGGAACACATCGATGCCTGGAGCTGGAAAGAGCAACGGCTCTCCCGACGCAGGCAGGGGATTTGCGCGTTCCGCTTGGGATTTTGGAAAGAGGATGTAAGGTAAGGTTGATCGGCCAATTAGGAAATAGCCCGATAGGGCCTCCATCAGATTATTGAGTGTCAATTTGGATTTTGCCGTGGTGCCACCGCTAATAAAACGACGAGCACGGACAAAGTTTCTTAAGTCAAATTGATCGCGGATCTCGCCGCTCTTAAAGAGGAAGAGACAGTAGCTTGCGATTGAGTCCTCATTCATCCATTCGAACGCTGTCGCGTCTTCCGAGTACGGATAAGGCGAACGAACCAGTTCCTGGACTGGTTCGTCCTGACCAACTACTGGGATTAGGTCGACGCTAAACAGTTGAGGCTTTCCCTCATCGCCTTCAAGATCGTAGCCGAGTCTTGAAAGCTGAGGATTCTCGATCTTGCCAATTTCAGCGGAACGAGCGGAGTAAAACAGCCTCACCTTGCGACTATTGTTGGGGAGCATCGGTCCTCGCCGGTCAAATAAGGTCCGGAGACCGGCTTTCTTTTTGCCGGCGAATGGCAAGAATGACAATTCAATATTGAGCGTCCGTCCGAGGTCATGCTTATGCAACAGCGACTTGAAACTGCCCAGGTCAACGGAGTCCCCGCGTGGCATCAGCGGATAGTCCGAATAGAACCCGCCAGCAAAGGATTGCTTAAGCAGGAGAAGTGACTGGATTATCGAGCTCTTCCCCCCGGAATTTGGCCCATAGATGAGAGTGAGGGGGGCTAGGTCCGCGGTCTGGATGGTACCGAATGGTTTGAAGTTGCTGACCGCTAAACTTCGCAGCATACATTCACTACCTTTTGGGGGCTCAAAAGACCCAATTCTCAGAGATGGCTGAGAATATCACAAACCCCTCTACTCCCCGTGCACTGAGGATGATGGCTGCGCAGGGAGGCCAAAACTTGGCCCAAGCAGCGGGTTCCTCACGATGAGTCCGGAGAGGCCCCAGGCAGCCGGGGGAGTTCACGCTCCCCTCGATCGCCCACGCATCGCCGACATCGATTACTCCCGAGATGACGGCAAGGCGACTGGAATTCGGTAAGCCAGCGTATCGTGTCGGATCGGCGTTGCCATCGGCGTTTGCCGGACCAGATCCTGCTGGGCCGCTGGATTCATCCTGCCGATTGAGGTCCTCACCCTCCCCGGTCCCCAAAAGCGAGCGACCGGGGACACCCTCGTGTGGTTCTTGGGGCGTCGAGACCGAGGCAGTCCGGCGAGCGGTCGGCAGTGTCTGTCATAGCGACTGGCAGATTGGAAATGCGGATCATGGAGCGCCTCAGTTTTCCTCAGAAAAGCGAAGCGACTCACAGGGATGATGCGGCCAGATGAAACTAGAATTGGGCGTTGAGGTGGCAAATGCCACAAGGTTATGACAACGAGAAAGTGATCAACATACACCACGGACGGCTCATGCGATGGTTCGGCATGATGTTGGAATGCGTGGAGAATCTTCCGCCTGAGGAGCGCGCGGAATTCGACAAATGGGATCGCGATCGACCCGAAGGAATAGCCACTTCCGATTGGCCGGGCTTTGCGAGGTACTTGCCGGTTCCCCCTTGGGTATCGATCCATTGAAGGCCGAAGGGGACCCATGCCGGCCCGCCTACCAGCCTCGTCTGTGAGACCGGAGAAGTGTCCTTCGAATTACTTGAAACCCTTCCTGCCCATCTCAGCCAGTCTCTTCCTTGCTTCCAGGGCTTCGGACTTCGAGTGCGGCCCACGGACTCCGTACACTGGAGACCCGCCGAGCGGCGCAGGTTTGTCAAGGTAGCTGATAAGCCGTCCCTGTTGGTAGAGGCGGGACATGATTGTCTTGACGGAAAGTGGCTTCGCCTCGATGCCCATGTCTTTAAGCATGCTCACTACCTGAGCAGTGGTGACCAACTCCATTTCACGGGTTGATTTCACGGCCAGAGTGATTGCTTCCGTCAGCGAGAGACAGTCTGCTTGTTCCATACCGAGTCTGGCCCTCAGAACGGCAACCAGAGGCCGAAATCTCCAACAGGTTTTGGCTCAGTTTTCCGGGGCGGGTCAACCGACGACAATCTCCAACGCCGCTTGGCGGAGTTTTCGGGGCGGGTCAGGATCGAGACCATCCCGCTATGCCTGGTTGAGAAAAGCGGGGTGAGCTAAATGAGTCAAAACCGTCTTCAAGCCCGGAGCCCTGTGACAATCTTGTTTCTTGCTGATAGAATGCTTCCACTTTAACCTAACAGGTGTGGAATACCTACTGGTTGCCGACACATGCTGATAGACCTTGCGAAACATCGAGCGGTTATTGATCAGATCTCGCTAGCGGCAGCAAAGCTCCATGTCGCACAGGCCACCGCTATCCAACAAATCCTTGAAGGGTTTGTCGCATTGGGTTTTTCTTCTGCACGTCTTTATGAATGTGCCCACAACACTCCAGATAGCGATGAACTCCTCGTGCTTAGCGCGGCCGTGGGAACCCACCCCGGAAGAATTGGCTACAGAATCGATTATCGAAACTCGACGGCAGGTCGCGCAGGCGGGACGGATCCTGTAAAAGGCAGCAGCAATTCCCCCGGCCTTTCGCCCGGGGAGAAGCAGTGGATCATGGATCTCGACCTGAATGGCAGGGATTGGGTTGACTTGCCACTCCACGTTAACAGCAAGCTCTTGGGTCTGATTGCTTGTGACTATGACCCCAGCATCGTCTCTCTTCAAGAGCCGGATGTCGTAGTGCTTGGACTGCTGGCGTCGCGGATTGCCACTAATCTCGCCCTCGCTCCCATTCACCTCGTAGAGGCGACCCGCGGCGGAATTTCTTCGGCCCTTGCGTTAGAGGATGACCTCAAGGTTTTGCTCGGTGAAGCGGCTGAAGGAATTCGGAGCGCGCTGCATGGTGCGGTGATCTCCGTATTTGAATATAGGTGGGATTCCGACAGCCTCAGAAAGGAAATCGAGCGTGTGGACCCATCGTTATCTGCGCGTGCCGGCGACTTCAAGGAAGAATATTGGCCTGATTCTCCTTCTTTAACCCGTAAGGCCTGGCTCGAACCCGATTACCGCCACATTGTGGATTTCGAATCAGTGCAGGAGAAGGCTTCATATTTGGTCGATCAGTCGTCATTTGATCGCCACTCAACACTGTTGGGCAAGGTCACAAGTGTCCTCTATGCGACCGTCGGCACAGTCGAGCCAAGATTTCTCCTCAGGCTGATGAACCGATGTGACGATCCCCAACTTCCGCTGGTGCTGAGTCACAAAGAGGTGTTCGATGCGCTCAGTTCCGAGCTTTCCAAGGCCGTAGACAGGCTGGTCACAAAGCGCCGGCTAAAACGCCTTCAATTGGTCGCAACCGGAATTGTCGAGAAGCTCCACAGCGTGGATGAAGCCATGCGTCTGATCCGCACGGCTTTGTCGGAAGAGGATATCGAGGCATTTGCGGTGATGTCGCATTGCGATGGGAGTTCGTCTTTTCGATTGGAGCGGTACTACGGCGGATGCCTTGCCAACTGGTCCCCCTCGGCCGGCGCGCGCCTTTGGGAGGAGGATCGACTCTACTCTATTGCCTCTTCACACGATCAACCTTCCTTTGTGGAGTTGACTAAAGAGAGTGAGATGCAGCGTCCAAACACTCTTGGCAGTCACTTGCTTAACCGGAAGGTCTCGTGTGTCTTGACCCTTCCATTTAGCGCACCCCGTACCCACGGCGCCATCATTTGCCCTTTGCCGGTTCGGGAAAAAGAGGGTAAGCAGCTGACGCCACGGCGAAGGCCAATGAAAGATAAGCTCGAGGCGCTCGCGAGCTACGCTAGTGTTGTTGGAAGCTACATCGAGGCGTTGGATTCTCACCTAACTGCGGAAAGGGCAAGGATGCTCGTCGGGCATATTGGTCATGAGGTGAACACACCGGCAACCATCCTCGGACAGAAAGCCGTCGAAGCCCTCTATCTCGCGACAGACGCGGTGCCGAGCAGTGCCTTAGCCACTCGAGCGAAACTTGAAGCCGCCAAGTCGGATATCAAGGACCACATGCGCACCGTGAACCAAACAATGTCCATTGCATTGATGGTCGCACAGGAAAATAAGGGGCGTCTGCAGCTTCATTTTCGACGGTCGTCATTGAACCGGATCCTCGAGGACGCACGGGACTCCTTGCACAGTGAGATGACGGTCCGCAACCAGCAAGGAGGCTACAGTCATTATCAAATTGAATTAGGTCCGTCGTGCGCGAGGCTGGGGGAAATAGTATGCGACCCAGACCTACTCAAGCACGTATTCACGAACCTCTTTCGGAATGGCATGAAGTATTCACTTCCGCGCTTCCCACGCAAGCCGATGACAGTCGACGTGCTCGGAATGAGGCAGAGTAACATGACAATTCTTCAGGTCACAAATTGGGGCCTAGGCATCTCTCCGGACGATTTTGAGCGGATTTTTAGCGCCTTCGCGCGCGGAAGTGTGCACGATCGATTGAAAGCGATTCGAGGAATGGGGTTGGGCCTCTATATTTCCCGTCGTATAGTTGCTGCACATCAGGGAAAACTCTTTTGCGACCATAGCACTTGCACTCTCGATGATCCTCTCCGACGGGAGATGTGGGAGGGTTTTGAAAGCACATTTGAAGTGCGGCTGCCTCATACACTTGCGGAAGGCATCACCGAACATGTCTGGGATAAACACGAGGGAATATGAAATCTGGCAGATTGTTGGTTGTCGAAGACATTGAGAAAACCCTTGCGGGAACAATCAGGGAACTCGAAGACCTTGTAGCCCAAATCAAGCAAGTGACGAACGTCGAGGACGCAATCGAGTGCTTACGGCACGAGAAGTTCGACCTCGTCCTTCTTGATTGGCGGCTGCCCCTGACGCTAGGAGGACCGGTCAACGATGACGCAGGCCTGGTTGTCCTCGACCATACAAAATTGCCCTTAGGCAATGATAATCTCGACATTCCTGTCATTATTCTCACAGCTCAATCGAGCACTATCGATTCACAGGCGCTGAAAGAGCACCCAAATTGTCGGTACGTCATTTCCAAGTTGGAGATGGACGCCATTACGCGAAGGACTTCGGAACTCCTGAATGAGAGGGCACATTCGGAAGCCTAGAGCCGGTGCCAAGGAGGAATGTGGTGGTGCAACCTCGAAGCAAGGTGTTTATCGTCCATGGTCATGATTCTGCCGCAGTGTTTGAGCTGAAGGATTTTCTCAGGCAACTCGGGCTGGACCCGATTGTCTTGTTTCAGCAGGATGATTTAGGCATGTCGATCATTGAGAAATTTGAACACTACGCACCGTTCTGTGTGTTCGCTTTTGTATTACTTACGCCCGATGATCGGCAGGCGCAAGATTTACCCCATGAACAAAAATGGAGGGCGCGCCAGAACGTAATCCTTGAAATGGGTTGGTTCATGGGTAAGCTGGGCCGGAAGCATGTGGCGCTGCTGCATAAGGGAGAAGTCGAGCTGCCTTCGGACGTTTTGGGCGTGCTATATCTTCCATTTAAGACATCGATTTTCGAGGTTACGGAGAAGATACGTCAACGACTGGTGGGACAAGCACTAATTTGACAGCGAAGAGGGAAGCATTCCCCTTGCGGCACACCGAGTCGGAGACATACAGGTGTTTAGGCATCTGGGTCGACCTATGCTTCAAGAATGAACTTGGCAGCGCATCTGGTGCGCAGTGACCGAATGGTGTGAGGATCCCCTCCTAGCGGGTGGTGCGCTGACTCCCCAAAATGCAATATTTGGGTTGAGAGCTGGAGGTAAGGACACAACGAGACTAGCAGGCGACAACCACGGCGTTTTGCAGCCGCCCGCCCAACCGGCGAGAGCATCAGGAGTACAAACTGTGCGCGAAGTGGTGCACATAGGGCGTAAGCTTCGGACGCTTACCATGGGGTCGACGAAGCGAACGCTCTAACTCTATCAATGGCTGTCGCCCATGGGGCTAACGCGGGATTGGTCCCGAGATGTCGGCATCGCGACTGGAATTGTGTGCCCTGCCGCCGGGCTGAAACCCAAAGAGGCTCCGGTAGCCTGGGGCGTTTGTCGGGATTGATTTGGGATTCTGGTGGTGTGCGTTCCCACCCATTTCATTGGTTTGGGGAGGGTGGGACTCCCGCCCTCCGTCAGGGCGTGACATTGAGGACAATACTTTGAACCTGGTTGCCGCTATACGCAGAAAGGACGACCTGCCCGGCCGCAAGTGCGTGCACTGAAAAATTGGCGCTCTTGCTCGGAGCTGCAATCGTGATGGTGGTGGGTGGGCTAAACACCGCTTTTGATGTGTCGCTGGAAGCAAGTGTCAGGGTGACCGGAGCACCGGGGACGTTTTCGAGCGTGAATACTCCCGTACTCGTCGTGCTCGCTTGGGCTGAATAGTTCCCGTTTGCGTCGGGAGCGATATTGAGCACAAACGGCGCGGGCACAACATGGACGACCTTGCTGATGGGCAGAATATTCTGGCCCAGGATCGTTAGGACGACGTCGGCAGAGTTTGAACTTGGCAGCGCGCGAATGGCGCTGGAGCCCCAATCGGCATTCCCGGGGACGTGGACAGTGGAATCGGGGATCGCGGTTTGGTCGCTGCTGTAAACGTGGACGTCTTGGCCGCCGGCGCCAGCCGGAGAGCTCAACCAAACGGTCTCCGTAAGCGACATCCCGCTGACGATTTGGGATTGACTGAGCTCGAAAGCGCCGGAAGACCGGTCGGGGGCGGCTCCAAAGGCCGGAGGTACCGGCGCGGGTGCAGGGATCGGAGGCTCATTGACAGCGGGGCAGGCTGGGTCGCCATTGCAGATGTCGACGAGGTTCTCGCCCACATTGGGCGCTGAAACGAGCGCGCTCTTGCGCGGAGTGGAGAATGACTTGAACCCCATTACGTCCCATAGATCGCGATGGTGAAAGTCGGTACGGTAGCGAAGCGCGTCTGCGAAGACCAGGCGCGTTTGCTTGCTCTTGATTAGCGCCACATTCACGATGGCTCCCCCGCTATAGGAAATCCAATCGCCCGTGAGAAGGGTAAGCACGTTTTTGATATCTCTTTGAGTCCCGCCCGCCGCAACGACATCGGCGTAGAGAATGAAGGTGTTGTCTTTTTCGATAAGATTCTCGAGTTCCGCGCCCTGCACCAGGGAGACTGATCCGGAAGATTGGCTGCTGGAGGGACTAGCGGCCGGAGTGGACTGCGTCGCGGAAGCCGGCGAGGCGGAATTCGCGCCCCCGCCCGGGCCCCCGCCGGCCGACTGACCCGGCAACGCCAGGAAATCTTTCAAAAGCTGATCGTATTGACTGTTGAGGTCGTTGAAAACCGCAATTCTTGGGTCCGTGGAAGGTGTCACCGCAGTGCCGGCACATTTGTCTTGGCATCGCAATGCCGTCTGCACTTTTTGCCGTACAGTGTTCAGGTTGTAGAGCGCTTTGCTGATCTGATCCTGGGCAGAGGCGGCATCCGCGTAGGAGCCAAACAAGGGGTAATACACGAGCCTGACGTTGCAGTGGATGGTTTGGAATTGGCGCATCAGGCTGACCGCCATCGTGGAATCCTGAATCGTGAAGCTCGAAGCGGTGTTGGTCGTGCTGGCGGCAATGGAGGTAATGAGGGAGCCCAAGTCCGCGCCGCCCAGCAGGAACGATCCCGAGGTGCCGGTCGCCGCAGCCCTGAATACGCCTCCGGCGGGGGGTGGCAGAAGGGTGTTGTAGGCGTCGGTCAACGCGTCTACGCCCTCAGCGAACGATTGCCATGCGCCCAGATTCTGGAAGGATTGGGGATCGAAAATGACGATGGTCGCACCTGCGGGGACTACGGTCGGCGACGAGTTACACGTTCGCTGCGTGACCGCCTCGGCGATTTCGTCGATGGCTCCGTAAGCCAGCATTTGGGTTTCGAAGAATGGCGTGGACCCCGCTTGCGCGCCTCCGGCTCCGGCAGGTTGTCCTGATGAATTGGCGCCGCCTTTCTGCGGCCAAAGCTTTGGAGAAAGCGCAAAAAGCAATGCGAGGGGAACAAGCGCAACTGCGCCAATGGAGCGCGTGTGAGAGAACATGGCAACCTCCCTGGATTTCAAAGAATCTCGACAGATCTGTCTCGATCACTCTTGCGTGATCCTGAGGGCGGAACAGGGAAACAGGGGAACCAATGTATTGGAGGAATCTGGTCGGAGAAATATTACCACGGTTTTGTGTACAAAACGCGGGCGCCTGTGGATCGATGAAACGAATCGCAAAGGCCAGCGCGTTTCCGAATCGGTTGCGGCTAGACCTCTTCTTTGCCGAGGATGAGCATTAAGTCGCGGAAGGCTTCGCGGGGGTCTTTGGCCTGGTCGAGGATGAGCTCCATTTGTTCGGTGATGGGCGTTTCGATGTTGAGCTCGCGTGCGAGGCCGAGGGCGGCGCGAGTGGTGGGAACGCCTTCTGCAACTTTGCCGCCGAGCGAGTCGAAGATTTCGGGGAGTTTGCGGCCCTGGCCTAGTTGTTGGCCGACGGTGCGGTTGCGGCTAAGCGAGCCGGTGCAGGTGAGCACCAGGTTACCGATGCCGGAGAGGCCGGCAAGAGTTTCGCGACGCGCGCCAGAGGCGACGGCAAGGCGCGTGATTTCGACGATGCCGCGAGTGATCGGGGATAGCGTTCCTCTATGGTTCTCCGATGCCGAAGTTCGAGTAGGCCAAATGCGAGATATGCGACCGGGAGATCAACCGCGGTATATGCTCCGACTGCTGGATACTGAATATCTAGTAAGATCCCGCGGCAATGCGGGTTGACAGCGGCGCAGAGAACTGCACATTGAGGCACTGTAGAATCAAATCTCCACTTCCCAGGAGAGTAGAGTATGCCCCTTCTGCAACGACAGTTTGCATTTGTCCTAGCCCTTCTCGCCCTTTCGCTCTCCGCCGCCTGTCAGGACAAGAGCCCTGCAATCACGGCGGTAAACCGGGAGGTCGGACTATCTTTCTCTCCATCTCTAATCGCCTATGCCGAATACCTTCCCGCATGGTTCAACAGCGAACATGGTTTCGTCAAAGGTGGAGGGTTCAAGGCGTCAGCTCCTTTCGAGGCTCTCAAGACTCCCTGGCTGGCCGAGATTGCCTATGAGTACAACGATGGCACCACAAAGCACACAATGCCTAACGCTTCGCCGATGGTTTCAGCCTTCATCACCAACGACATATTCGTTGGAGTAGGACCAACATTCACGCCGACATCAAGCTTTTCCGTGACGCCTGAGGCCGATGTGGAATACAGAGAGTGGCATCGTGGCTTGCCTCACAACGAACTCGACCTCATAGAGCACTACACATTCTGGGCGCCAGGAGTAGGGGTGAGAGCAGCCTATAACCCAAAGGGGCGTTTCGTGGTGACGGCGCGAGGCGGATTCGCTTATACAGTTTTTCCGACGATGGCTGGAAGCGGTGATCCAGACGTTCAAGTCCCGCCACACACGTTTTCCCTTGACCAGCACGACGTCTGGCAGGCAGGCCTCGGCATCGACTACGCGATGTGTCGTCGAGTTCACGCTTTTGCCGCGATCGACTACTCCCGCTTCGGCTTCGGCGCGAGCTCATACGCATCTGCGGGTCCGGTATTAAACGAACAACATCATGAGCCAAACAGCGTGACTGATCTCGCCAAAATCAATGTGGGGATCGCCTGGTCATACTGAGACGGTGAATCAATTAGTCAAAATGTTACTCCCGCTCTTAGTTCGCGCCATGCGCATACCGTTCTTTGAGACGTTCCGAAAGCTCTCGACAAGTGACAAATCGCCAATGCGCTCACCGACTCGGATCAGGCCCGGGAAGTCGGCATGGCGACTGGAATCCCCTGTCTGGGCCGCATCACTCGACAATAGCCGGATAAGGTACCCCCGCAATTTTGTTGACACGATGTTGACACGGAAACAGAGATCACGCAGTCTACTTTTCACGGTTTCTGTATATCTCTGAATGTATTGGATTTAATGGTGCGCCCGGAGAGATTCGAACTCCCGACCTACTGATTCGTAGTCAGATTTTAGCCACTTTGCATGAGATTGCGCCGGCGCGCATTTGTCTGCATAATTCATTTATACATAACATCTTACGGATTGCAGGCGACTGCAAGGCGCTGCGCGGTAACGCGGAGAATCTCAAAACAAACAGGCACCAAAACAGGCACCAGATTTTTTCATCACCTGAGGACACAAACACTACACAAACAGGACACAAACAAAATAAAATGGATTTATGCACCTGACGAGCGAGTACTTGATGGACCGGGTGGTCACCCTATCGACAGGGTGCTGGCAATGGAATCACGCCACGAGCCGAGAGGGGTACGGCGTGCTCCGCATCAACGGCAAACTGAGCTCGGCCCGGAGAGCGTTTTGGGAAATGTTCGTCGGCGAGATTCCGGATGGGCAGGTTTTATGTCACCGGAAAAACCGTCGGGCCTGCGTGGGGAAGCCCTGCTGCAACCCCGCACATTTGATCTTGAGAGAGAAGCGCGGCCCCGCGTGGGAGACATGTCCTCGTGGTCACCGTCTTCTGCCCTCGAACGTCACGCAGGAGACATCGGCGGGCGGGAAGGTAGTAATGCGCTGTCGCCGCTGCCGGCTTGAATACTGAAATGCCAGACGATCCAGCAGGAAGGCTGCCGCTGACCTCGTGTCCAGCCCTCCGCGTGAACTGGTTTAGCCGGACAGGTCAAAAGGCAACGTTTCACTGGCTCCTGTTCCGCTTCGCGGCGACTCGACGAAGGGCATATCTGCTGTCGAACTACAGAAGAAAAGTTCGCCATGCAGAACGCCACCATCTCTATTCCTTTGGACCCGCAGACGGCGCTGGCTTATGGTTCCGCTGGCCCAATGCTAAGCTACGACTTCTGCTTCTACCCAAGCTCCTCCGCGGCTGCCTGCCACCGCTAATCGAGCTTGAACCTCAACAGCCTCCAGACGAGGCGGCCCCAACGGCTTTCCTTGTTGTGCCGGACGCTTGACCGTAGCTATCTAGTGACAGCGCGACTGACGCTCTTGGCAACTGTTACGATCTGCTCACCGATCGCTTTGCGCATGTCCTCCGGTATCAGGTTTTTTTCATCGAGGATTTCCCACGCGGCGACGGTGCGGTCGGTCATGTCCGTCACCATCGGCCACAGAGGGCTCGCGGGCAGGCGCGCGGTATCCGCAAAGCGGCGTACCTGGTCGGTCGTGATTTCGGTGAGGCTGCGGCTGCCGCCGAAACTCAGCGCGAGGGTATCGTTCGGGATGTAAGGAAGCGTGGCGACAAAATCATAGGCCGGCGAAAGGACGGGCGTGCGCCGGTCTGGATAGAGCAGCGACCAGTTCTTGAGGTGCATGTCGGCGTTGCCGATCAGTACGGAAAACACGAGGCGCCGCAAAAATTCATAGGTGCCGGCTTCCCCGGTTTCCGCCCATAGGACGGCCGCAATATTCGCGTAGCTGCGCTGACGGTATTTGTCGTCGGGAAAAAGTCCGAACACTTGCGCGAAATCCTCCATGTGCACTAATTCGCCGCCCGGGCGCCGGTCGAAGCGCTGCACCGCGAGAGCGTGGCCCTTCATGGTGCCGACATCCTGCGGCAGGCCGCTTATGGAGCCGATGTCGATAAGGCGGTTCGCCGGAACCTCGATGCCGACGGCGCGGGCGAGGGCGAGCATGGCGTATTCGTTCTCGGGCACGGCGGCAAAGCGGGCCGAGGACAGCTTGACGATCCACGAGCCGCCCATGCCGCCTGCCGGAATGGTCAGGCCCCCGGATGCATCCATCACGGCCGAGAATTTGAGCTGGACGCCCGCCAGCGAGAACCTCAGAGCGGTTTCGCCTACCCGTTGTTCCTTATGCTGATGGTTGCCCTCATGAGCGGCGGCGTTTCCTTTCATCGGCTCGACCACGAGCGCGCCGGGCAAGTCGGCGCCGAGTTCGGCGAGAAGATAAAATTCGCGTTGCGGCTCGACGCCCGCGCGTTCGGCCAGATAGTCGCGCAGATGCCCTTCAGGCAGCAGGTTCGAAAAGAAGGTGGGCAGGCGTATCGTGACGGCGCGTGTCGGGACGACGAGCCCCCCCGACTGTCCTTTGTAGGACAGGCTTAAGGTCGGCCTGTTCGGATCGTCGATATAGTTCTGCTCGAAGGAAAACAGGTGGTGGTCGCCGCCCAGCCGGTTGATGACGCCGATCAGGCGGCCATGCAGTTTCACGGCGAGCGCATTCAGGGTTTTGGGATCGAATGTCATCGGGGATCTTTCCCTTCTCCCTCGGCTTCCTCGTCCCTGCCGGCATAGAGGGACCGCTCTTCGGACCCTTCCGGCTCCTGCTGCGCGCGGATCAGAGACTGCACGGCGGGCACTAGCGCGCGCGGGACAAGCAGCAAGTCCAGGTTGAGAACGCGGACGAGGTCAAGTACGGTGTCGAAACGGGGCACGACTTCCCCGGATTCGATCGCGGAGATATGCGGTTGCTGCAGGCCGACCTGCGCGGCGAGTTCCCGTTGCCCCCATCCCCGCTCTGCCCGCGCATTCTTAATCTGTCGACGCAGATCGGCGGGTAGGCCTTTGGGCCGCAAAGGTCTGATATGTTTTGGTGTATGTTTATTCATTTTTAGATATTATGCAGTATCGATTGGCATTTCAATGGATATGTTTAAATATATCGAAATGATAATTTGATGTATTTTAACATATCAACCTGTATGGTTGCGATGCCTTCCCACCTGCCTTACGTTGATTGCTATGTAATCGCATATTCGCGAGGATTGTCAGAAACGTTGCGGTCCCAGCAGCCTTCGACCCGGATGGAATGAATGCAGCCCACGCAGGACTCCAGTGCTCCTCTGCCGCGAATCCAAGACCGCAGGAATCCCGTATTCTTTTGACATAGGTTGGAGTGATCGCAATTGGGCCGCAGGCGCATCGCTCTGAAGATCACGGGGCGGTCGCTTTGACAGGGGAAGACAGATCTCCGAGACTGAAAGCATCGCAACGGTACGAAAAGAGGAGTTGTGAAATTGACGCGATCCCTGCGGCACATCAGAACATGTGTCGGGGCTACTCTTGTTCTGGTTGTTGCGCTGATTTGGAGCCAGACGGGTTCACGCGCCCTAGCACAGGCCCGGCCTCCGCAACCATCCCTCCCAAGTCACGATCTGGATGCTTCCGCGGACAATAGCGGATCGCAAGGTTCGACCTATATTCCGATCGATAGCTGGATTTATCAGGCGATGGACCGGCTGCACGCTTTGGGCTATGTGGACACCGCATATCTAGGTCTGCGTCCTTGGACGCGGCTGAGCATCGCAAGAATGCTGATGTATAGTGCCGATCGCTTGGAGACCGACACGGGCAACGATGAGGCGCGTTCAATCTATCTTGCAGTGTTACGCGAGGTTAAGCCCGATCTCGGTCGCACGACTGCCTTGGCCCATCCCCGAGTCGAGTTGGAAAGCGTGTACACCGTCCTACGCGGTATCGGTGGCCCGTCGCTGCGCGACAGCTTCCACCTTGGGTCGACCATCGTCAACGACTATGGCCGCCCGTATGAAAGCGGCTTCAACAACTACTCCGGTTTCAGCGCGCGGGCCGAGGCGGGAAGGTTCTCGCTCTACTTCCGTGGTGAAACGCAGTACGCACCTTCGGCGGCAGGCTACTCAAGCACACTAGCTCAAGCGCTCTCCGAGATCGACCAGATTCCATTTCTCAATCCCGCCACCGGCCTCCCCTATAACCAGTCGACGATTCCGCTAGGCCCCGTCGGTACGGTTGCCCAGGTGCATGTGCTCGAGGCGTATGTTGCCGCCCACGCTTTGGGTCAGGAATTCTCCTTCGGCAAGGAAGACGAATGGCTCGGTCCCGGACAAGGGAGCGCTATGGCCTACTCCAACAATGCCGACGGCGTCTACGCCTTTCATATCGATCGAGCTGAGCCATTTCGCATTCCGCTGCTCTCTCGGCTGACCGGCCCTTGGCGCTACACGTTTCTCGTCGGCCCCCTTCAGGGCCACACGTATATTCCCAACCCAGCGTACGAGGCCAATCCATCGCCGAATCTGCCTAACGTGATCAACCCTGGTGATCCATGGGTACACGCCGAGAAATTCAGCTTCAAGCCTATACGCGACCTTGAGTTTGGGTTCGAACGCACAGTGATCTGGGGGGGGCAGGGCCACGAGCCCATCACGCTTCGCACATTTTTGAGGAGCTTCTTCAGTACCAACTCCACCTATTATGTTACGAAGTACGGTCCCAGAGACCCCGGCGCACGCTTCAGCGCGTTTGATTTCACCTATCGATTGCCTTATCTGCGCAACTGGCTCACGTTGTACAGCGATATGGAAGCGCATGACGCGCCCAGTCCGATCGCGAAGCCTCTCCACGGCACCTTTCGACCGGGCCTTTATCTGTGCCGTTTTCCGGGCGTCCCCAAGTTGGATGCGCGCATCGAGGGCGTCGATACGGATTCGTCCGTCTCAAATCCAGGCTATACGGGCAGCATTGGCGGCACTTATCAGTACTGGGAAGGTATTCAGAAACAGGGGTACACAAATCAGGGCCAGCTATTCGGCGACTGGGCCGGCCGCGAGGCCAAGGGCGGACAGGGCTGGATTACTTACCACCTCAGCGCCAATGAGTGGGTTCAGCTTGACGTGCGCAATCAGAAAGCCTCAAAAGATTTCATTCCGGGTGGGACCACTTTAAACGACATCGACTTCAAAGTGGTAAAGCGCATCGGCAGCGATTTTGAGATCAAGGGCAATTTCACCTACGAGAGGTGGAAAGCCCCGGTCTACTTGCCGGGCCTGCAGAACGTGACCAATTCCACAGTCCAGCTCACGTGGTTTCCACGCAGCTCGAAGTAGAAGCGACTCGGCTGCGGTCGCGTTGGCGTTCGTCAGCAGACTATGGCCCCGCGTCTAGGGAGTAATGATCATCGCATCGGCCTGTAGAACGCTGCATCGACGTGCGGTGACTGCGATTTGCAGTTGGCTACCAGCGTCAAATCAACTCGCAATCCGATCGGGATGATCCATCCGTGCAAATCTCTGAAGGGCGGCAAGCGGAATCAGCGTACGGTTGCCGATTTTCCTGAAGGGCAGTTGTTTGCTGGCTAGCAAACCGTCGATGGAGCGGAGACTCAAAGAAACGATCACCGCCGCTTCTTTCCGGCTGACAAGCAGTTTTGCATCTGGTGGAACTATCACTTTGTCAGGTGGCTTTCGCTGGCTCGTTTGCGGAGGCGGATTTGGGTCCAAGGCGCCAGCTTTCCCGATAGCGCCGACTAATGGTAGAAGAGTCTTTCCACTCGAACGTCGGGCGCTCGAACGCACGCGGTGTCCGACTTCCGCATTGCTTGCGCTATCGCCGCCAACCGCAGGCACCGGGATTTCGGCCTCGGTCAGGAACGGCAGCGTGAGTTGGCCGGCGTCAATCGCTTGCAGACGGCGGCGCGAAACAGGGGAAGAAGGACGCAAGGGGCACCTCGCCAGTCTTGCATGGGTTGACAATATCGCAGGAGTATCCATAGAGTCAACTTGTAAGTTTACAAATTAACATGACAGTTGCGCCTGCAGCCCCGGATAGCCGAACCGATAAAGGAAAACCCGTGGTCGAAAAAGGCGGTTGGCCTCAGCAGCCCGTTATCTCCATCCGAATCTCGGATGCACTCCGCTCCAGACTCGAACGGCTGAAGGAAGTCCTATCGAAGAAAAGTGGCGATAACGTCACCACTTCCGAGGTGGCCAAGCAGCTTCTCGAATCAGCTCGCGAAGACCGGTTGGAAGTGGCCGAGCTATTGACCAATGCCACTGTGGCGCTGGCGGCAGCCAGGCGCAAGGGCGAAGCCGGACTGAGCCTCGCGCGAGCCGAATGGATCGTCCTTGCCTACTACGTCCAGCTGGGGGTTGAGAGCCACATTGGTGATCCGATCTCGCCGGAGACGATGAGGGGAATTCTGGAAGCATTTCTTGCTGCGTACGCCGTGCGGCGCGGGAAGAAGCCGAGCCGGGATACCCATTACCTCTCGAATCTGCCCGTCCTAGACAAGCAGGGCAAGCCGGTTTTCGGAGCCGCGGCCGATGGCATCGATGTTGCGACCGCCGTGGAGCGGCTGGGCCAGAGATTGAAAGCTCGGGGACTGAAATCTTCGGATGTGGACGAGGCATGGCCACAGTTTGCGGCGCGGAATCTCTACGAGTTTCTGGAGGAGGAATCCTTCGGAATCGAAGCGATGAATCAGGCTCTGAAACCACACTGGCCGGTATTGTGGCGGGTGGCGGCCCGAGGGCATTATTTGGTTCGCGGCTGCCCGGTCCGGGACCCGTCCCGCAGCGCGGCTTCCGAGCACCCGTGGGGCCCGGCCATTTCGTCGGTGTTCGAGGGCGGATTTGTATTGTCCTTTGCGACGGGAAGCGAACGCGATCTATCCGTGTTGGTAAGCATGCCTCAAGCCCGCCATGCGATGTACGAAATCGCGACCTGGCCAGTGATTACGGAGTTTCGGTCGATGCTGCGCGAATGGGACACCATTGAGCCGAATTCGCTCTGGCAAGGCCGGTGGTTTTTCGGGTACACGGCAATGGAGACCACAGTGCCGCCCGTGTGGATTCGCTGTCAGGGTTCGGTCTCGTTCGGATTCACGGCTGAGGAATGGGCTTCGCTTCAGGAGGCCTTTCGCCGCGCGTGGGAGATGCCTCAGTTGCAGCGCATCTCGGGTGAGCTAATGCTGGAGTACGGCGAGATTTAAGAGCAGCGCTGCTGTCGCAGCGGAAGTAAGTGGACACGTCACCCCCAATAAGGGAACTGTGGAGCGCCCCAGGTCGCTCCCGCGTTTACAAATGATAACTTCCGCTGCGACCGCAATTTGGCCCGGCGGCGTTTACAAATGCTAACGCGCGTTTACGTTCGTAAACAGAAAGGGCGCTTCCGGGCGTCGCCATGTAAACACATTGAGGGGAAAGAACTTCACGTAGATCGGCAAGATCCGGCTCGGTAAGACAAATATCGCACGTCAGAAGGGAGGTTCCCCCTTGAACGCTTCCCAAACGACGATAGTGCAAGCGAACAAATCCCCATCAAGCGACGAAAGCAAGTCCGGCTTTCGCTCGAAAACCATCGCTACGCGGCTCATTCCCGACGAACTTGCCGAGGTTGAATCGGCAGCAGCACGCGCAGGCAAACCGCTCTCGGAATGGCTGCGAGAGACGGCGTTGGCTGCATCCCGACGGCGGCCTGCGGACCCAATGGAGCTGTTGCTTGCCGAGATTTGGGCACTCCGTTACGCACTGCTTAGCCTGTTTCATGCGGGCGCTCAAGCAACGACGGAAGGCAAACCGTTGCTGCCAGAATCGATCCTTAAGGTCCGCGACCGCGCCGACGCTCGCAAGCTCGAACAGGCACGCCAAATGCTCGCCGATTTCGTTGCTCGACCAGCAGAAGACCGGGGCGAAGAGGGTGGCGAAGTGCGATGAATAGGAGGCCGATCCTTGCCACTCTCGCTCGGCTCGCAGCGCTTGCAGTATTTGTCCAGGTCGGCACCATCTGGGTATCTTCGAGCTGGTGTTGGTCGCCCATGCAGCGCCATTACTTGCCCGCATACTTTTGGAGTTCGCTGCCAGTCGTTGCCCCATCCGCCGTCGAAGTCCCCCTGATCTGGAAGACCAAACCGCATCGAAAGCCGGAATTGGCTTCGGATGACGACGCCGTTTCATCGAATGATGGAACCGGCATGGCGCTCTCTCAGTGGGCCAGAGACGCCGGCTGGACAGGGCTAGTAGAAGGACCGCCGCAGCAAGTTGCGACAGCGAGACTCGGACCGGGCTTGGCTGATCTAATTTTTGACGGAGAGAGCCTTTGGGACTTCCTTCTTCTACCGGAAGCGTGCGGAGTAGCAGTATTTTGTTTCACGCTGTTCGGCTGGTTTTGCCTTAAGAGATTCTGTCTGGCTTTGATCGCCGAGATCGCTTGGCGACGGCGGGTATCCACTTGGCAAGATCTCTCTTCGATGTTCTTCGAGGAGTGTGCAACGCTGGCGCAAAGGGTCTCGTATAGAGTCGCAGCATTGCATCGAAGCACCGCACGACGCATGGAGCCGCACACGGCGGCACCGAGTACAACTACAGTCCGTGCCGAGCCAATCACCAAGCCGCAATCCTTCGCGTTTGCGCTCTTCGGCGTCTACAGCGGAACCGGCGAGGGGCTATCTCTGGAGCGAAAGGTGCGAGATCGAGTGAACGATAAACAACGGTCCGGCGAGAGCTAGACCGATAAGGAGCACTCCCTATGCTCACCATATCGAAGCCGCTGTCAGCTAGCCAGGCGCGCATGTACCACGCGAAAGAGTTCGTCTCCCAGCAGCAGAATTACTGGAGCCGTGACCAGCAGGGCCATAGCGAGTGGCAGGGCAGGCTCGCGCAGGAGTGGAGACTGAACGGTCCTGTCGAGGCGGAACAGTTCGCGCGCTTGAGCGAAGGCCAGCATCCGTATACCGAGGCGCAGCTCGTGCGGCATCAGGTTTCGCGGACCTACGAAGGCAAGAGCGGAAAAGAAGTTACCAGCGTCGAACACCGCGCCGGGTGGGATGCCACATTCTCCGCGCCGAAGTCGGTTTCGATCACTGCACTTGTGGGCGGGGATGACCGTGTACGAATTGCCCACAGGGAGAGCGTGCGTCTGGCGCTGGCCGAACTGGAGCGGTACACCCAGGCGCGCATCGGAAACGTTCATGCGCCGGAGACAACGGGCAAATTCGTTGCCGCGACCTTCGAGCACGATACGGCCAGACCCGTTGACGGTTACGCGGCGCCGCAGTTGCACACCCATGCAGTAATCTTCAATGTCACCGAGCGCGACAGCGGCGAGACGCGTGCCCTGCAGCCGCACGAGATATTTGTCTCTCAGCGATACGTCACTACGGTGTACCGATCGGAGTTGGCTCTGCGCCTCGAAAAGCTGGGCTACGAACTCGAACGCGGCAAGCATGGACAGCCGGAAATCAAAGGCTATACGAAAGAGTATTTGGAGGCGTCTAGCCCGCGCCGGGAACAGATCAAAGATCATTTGCGGGAGCAAGGCATCCACGGAGCAGCGGCGGCGCAGATCGCAGCGCACCACACGCGCGACAACAAAGAACTGCTGTCGCAGCAAGAAGTCTTGCGGAGGCACCGGGAACTGGCCGCGCAGTATGGGCATCAGGCAGATCGAGTTGTTGCCCAGGCACAGGCACACGGGCAACATCAGGCGCGGGAGCCGGAGATGCAGGCGCAGCGGGCGGTGACGTGGGCCAGGGATCATGTCTTCGAGAGATCGGCGGTACATGACCGGCGCACCATCCTCGAAACGGCGCTGGCACGCGGCATCGGAGAAACCACGTATGCCAGTATTCAACAGGAGTTCGAGCGCCGGGTCAGAACCGGCGAATTCCGCGAAGTTGCCAACGGCGGCGTAGACCGACAGTTCACAACGACAGAGATGATTCGCATGGAGCGGGAAATCATTGCCGGGATGCAGGAAGGTAATCGACGCGGTTACGGCGATCCCATGCTGGTTTCATCGCAGGTGCGCATCAGCACCGAGGACCGGCACCCAGAACTAAGCGCTTCACAACGTCACGCCGTAGACGAGATTCTTATCTCTCGCGAAAAAATTGTCGGTCTCGATGGCGTTGCGGGCGCGGGGAAGACAACGACGCTATCCGTGATTCGTGAAGCAGCAATGGCCGAGAGATACCACGTCGAAGGCTTCGCGCCCACGTCCCTCGCGGCACAGAAGCTTGCCGAGGCAGGCATGGAGACATCTACGTTGCAAAAGCATCTGGCGCGCGGCGAACAGCCAGACACAGGCGAAAAACGGCTGTACGTGCTCGACGAATCCTCGATGGCATCGACCAGGCAGTTGCATGAGTTTGTAAACCGGCTCCATCCGAATGACCGTGTATTACTGGTTGGCGACCGGCGGCAACACGAGGCGGTAGAAGCAGGACGGCCTTTTGCTCAACTTCAGGAAGCAGGCATGGTGACGGTCAGGCTCGATGAGGTCGTGCGCCAGAAAGACCCGGAGTTGAAACTGGTGGTCGAGCAGCTTGCGCGTGGCGAAATCCGAGAGGCGGTCCAGAATCTTGACCGACAGGGCCGCGTCCATGAGATTCGCGATCACGGCGAGCGCATTGTAGCGATTGCGAATGAGTATGCAAATTCGCCAGAGCGCACTCTGGTCGTCTCGCCCGACAATCGCTCCCGCATAGAGATCAACGAGCGCATTCATACAGAATTGCAGGGTCGCGGAATAGTGAGCGACGCAGAGCACCACGTCCGCACACTGGTGCCGCGACAGGATCTCACCGGCGCGGATCGTACCTGGGCCCAACGGTACGAAGTGGGCGACGTGCTGCGCTATTCGCGCGCATCGAAAGAGACTGGAATCGCCAAGGGAAAATACGCGCAGGTGAAGAACATCGATGCAGGTGCCAACCGGCTTACTGTCGAACTGCAAAACGGAGTCGAACACAACTACGACCCGCGCCGCCAGCAGGGCGTTTCCGTGTTTCGCGAGGAGATGCGCAGCTTTTCCGAGGGCGACCGCGTGCAGTTCACCGCGCCTGCCAACGACCTCAAAGTGGCAAACCGCGAGTTGGGTGCTATCGAGAGAATCAGCGACGACGGACGCCTACATATGAGGATGGACGGTGGCCGCGCTGTCGAACTCGATCCAAACAGCCCCGTACATCTCGATTACGGCTATGCAGTCACCAGCCATTCCAGTCAGGGCCCGACCGCCGACCGCGTCCTGATCCAGGTAGACACCGACCTTGACGCAAGAGATCTGCTCAACAGCCGCATGGCTTACGTTGCCGTCTCACGCGGCGCACACGACGCGCAAATCTTCACGAATAACGCCTCTGGGCTCGTCCGTGAACTAAGCCGTGACGTATCCCACGCACCCGCTATCCAGCGGGCGCCGCTCTGCCGCGCCATTGAGCAGACCATCGAGCAGCAGCCCGCCCATATCCATGAGATAGGTCGGGGATTTGGTATGGGCATGTAATCCAGACCCAAGATGACATTCCCCGGATAGCAGCAGCGTAGCCGAGGCCCGGCCGGAGTCAAGGCCGTCCGCCGCGGCGGACGCCGCTTTGCGGTCAAGAGCCTTGACACCGGCTTCTGAGCCTCGGCATATAATCCATGAATCCGGGGAATGTCAGAATGCGACTTTCCTCTTTCCCAACGACAAACAGCAGCCCATCTTGCCCCGCCCACCTCTCGTCACTTAAATCTGTAGACCAAGCCTGCACCAAGGCGCAGGTTGTTCTGCACGTCGGTGGTAGCGTTGGGCAGTTGAGTGCGCAACCAGTCTTCTTCGACGGCACGCAGTGCAAGGTAATGTTTCATGTGCAGGTTGACACCGCCGCCGACATACAGCGCCAGACTATCGGCGCTGTCGCTGGCCCCGTTCGCACCGGGAAAAACGCTGTTCATGCCGTTGGCCTCGCCGACCAGCGCCTGGCCGAAGACCGCCTAACGCCTATGCGTCGACTTCCATGTGTAGCGAGGGCCGAAGCTGGCAATAACCATGTCCAGTCGGGCGCCGCCGGATGAGCCACTGGTGATTGCGGTGTGCAGTCCGGAAACGTCGGCCACCGCGCCCAGCCGCTGCCATAACTGGCTATGAAACTGCAGGCTGCCGCCCTGCATCCAGAAGCCGTTGCCGCCAACCACATTGGCCATCAGCGGGTTATTGACCACGGCCACGTCGATCGAGCCCGTGGTCTCTTCTGTAGGACTAGGCCGTATCGACATATACACTTTGCAGCCGCGCAGTTTGTTGCTTCAGTGGAGGTATGCCTAGCCGATACGAGTTGGGCGAAGCGCAGTGGATGCGAATTAGGGACTATCTACCCGGGCGCAAGGAGCATGTGGGCCGCACCGCGGTGGATAACCGTAACTTCGTTAATGGCGTGCTGTGGGTGCTGCGCAGCGGCGCACGTTGGAGCGATCTTCCAGAACGCTACGGCAAGTACAAGAGCGTGCACAAGCGTTTCGTGCGCTGGGCTCATTCGGGCGTGTGGGAGCGGGTCTTCCAGGAGTTGGTACGGGATAAGAAAAACCAGTACCTGATGATCGATTCAACGTTGGTGCGAGCCCACCAGCAGGCGGCCACGGGGCCGAAAAAAGGGGCGCAGACAAGGCTCTGGGGCGTTCCCGAGGAGGTTTGACGACCAAGATTCATCTTCTGGTGAACGAGTTGGGCATGCCATTAGAGTTCTTGATCACAGCTGGTCATATCAGCGACTACACCCCAGCCATCGAATTGCTCGGCACGCGCCAAGCCGAGGCCGTCGTTGCCGATAAGGGCTACGATTCCGATGCCGTCGTGGCACATGTGGAGACAGCCATGAATGCTAAGGCGGTCATTCCGCCGCGCTGCAACCGAAAACAGCAGCGGAACTACGATCAAGACTTATACAAGCTGCGCAACCGCATCGAACGCTGTTTCAGCAAACTCAAGCACTTCCGCCGCTTCGCCACACGCTATGAGAAATCCAAGGTCTGTTTCGCCGCACTCGTCGCCCTGGTCTGCTCATGGATAATCTTGCAGCTATATGTCGATACGGCCTAGCAGCTTGTTGTCCCCCAAGCCGCAAATTCGGTCATCATGCACGCTCCGGCAAGGAGCAGTGTCAGCTTTTGAAACGGGTGTCTTCACTTTAGCGTCAGGAGTCCCTCCTTGTAGAATAGTGGAAGGGTTGTGCCATTTTCCAACTCTCCAAGAACCGATGACGACTGAAACGCCTATTTCTGAATTTCATGAGCATGTCGATCTCCCCATCTCACCAGGAGGTAATGAGAGCGTCGCCAGTATGGACGATGAATTCTCCCTGCTCGATCTTCTGATTGTCATCGCTGAAGGGAAGCGCATCATCTTTTGTGTCACTGTGGTTTTTGCCGTCCTCGCGATCATAATCTCGTTATTTCTGCCTGTCCGTTTTACTGCGACTGTGACGCTGTTGCCACCGCAACAGAACTCTTCGATGGCCACCGCACTAGCATCTCAACTTGGCAATCTGGGCGGCATGGCTGTGCTGGCCAGTGGGAGTCTCGGCCTGAAGAATCCCATCGATATGTTTGTTGGAATGCTGAAGAGCCGCACCGTCGAAGATGCCATGGTCGAGCATTTCGGCCTGATGCAGGAGTATCGCAAGCGGTATGTCACTGACGCGCGGAAGGAATTTGAGCACCATTCAACCGTGGATGGCAGTGGGAAGGATGGACTGATCCATATTTCAGTCGAAGATCGCGACCCGAATCGCGCCGCCGAGCTTGCGAACGGCTACGTTGACCAGTTCCGCAGCCTATCCAAGAATCTCGCTATCACGGAAGCGGCGCAGCGCGCACTGTTCTTCAAACAGCAGCTCGATGAAGCTAAAGACAAATTAGCAAACGCCGAAGAGGCCCTGAAACAAACCGAGGAGACGACTGGAATGATCCAGCTGGACAGCCAGTCGCGCGCCCTGATCGAATCAGCCGCTTCGCTGCGAGCGGAGATCACAGCGCGAGAGGTCGAGATTCAGGGAATGCAAACATATGCAACAGGCGAAAACCCTAGGCTGGTTCAAGCACAACAAGAACTGGCTGGCCTGCGTGCTCAATTGACAAAGCTCGGAGGCTCGGAAGACAGCGCCAGTAGCGGATTGATTGTTCCCAAGGGCCGGGTTCCCGAAGCGGGTCTCGAATACGCTCGTAAGTTACGCGACGTAAAATACAATGAGGTAATTTTCGATATTTTGGCTCAGCAATTTGAGATTGCCAAGCTTGACGAGGCGAAGGAGGGCGCACTGATCCAAGTCGTCGACACCGCCATCCCTCCCGACAGAAGGTCCTTTCCCAGGCGTGGGCTAATCGTGATCGGTGCCACGGGTGTCGGATTTTTTTTCAGCGCTTTCGTCGTCTGGCTTCGGGCCGGATTTCAGCGCGCAAAAGAGGACCCGCAGGCAGGCGTAAAGCTACATCTCCTCCGCAGCGCATTCTCTATCAGGAAACAAGGAAACTCGCGAGCATGACACTTAGAGAACGTGAATGATTCATTTAGCAAGCGTCGATGGGTGATACGGGAGCATGAGGCGGAATACGGTCGGGGCGGCTTAATTTGGCTTCGCGAGGGAGTTTCGAGAGATACAGGAAAAGGGCGCGGCGTGAGAAGTTGCTCGAAGAGCAAAGCCGCTCACGATCACGGCGCCACGAGCGACTGTATTTCGCGCAGCGTGTTGAGATTTCATTACCGGTCCGACATCCTATGCGTCTTCTTTTTGTGAATCGTTGAACTCCTGACACCCTACGCCACTTCCAATGAACTAGGTGGAGGAGCGTGTTTAAATCTAATTAGTCTGATCCCAACGCCACGCAGGAGCAAAAGTCAGCTTCGATCCTGGCCGATAGAAAAGATGACGACTCAAACCTCGAATTCCAACATGCCCCAAGCAAATGCTATCGTTCCGGATGCAGAGGAGACAATCTCCCGGTTAGATCTGCCGGTCGTACTGCTGCAGCGCAAGCGGCTTACCATGCTGACGACATTAGTGTTTACCTCCCTTGCTGCCGGCGTTTCCTGGCTCTGGCCTGTGAAATATACCGCAACCATCACCATCCTGCCCCCTCAGCAGCACAGTTCGGCTCTAGTTTCGCAATCAGGCAGCATGGCCGCTCTGGCCGGAGGCAGCCTGGGACTGCCCCCACCCAACGACATGTATGTGGCCATGCTGAGAAGCCGCACTGTGGAAGACGCCATTGTGCAAAAATTCGGGCTGATGCACCTATATCATGTGAAGTTCGCTTTGGATGCGCGCAATATACTTGAAAAAAACACGGTTATCAGTGGTAGCGGCAGGGACGGACTGATTCATGTTTCGGTGACCGACCGAGATCCGCACAGAGCGGCTGAACTTGCCAACGGATATATTGACCAGTTCCGTGGACTTTCCGAGCATCTGGCCATCACTGAAGCAGCCCAACGGCGGCTGTTCTTTCAACAACAACTGGAAGAGGCCAAAAATCAGCTGGCCAATGCCGAAGATGCACTGAAAAATACCGAACAATTAACAGGAGTCATCTCCAATGACGGCCAATTGCGCGCCCTGCTGGAATTGGCCACTACGCTTCGCGCTCGCGTTGCCGCCCGGGAAGTCGCCATTCAGGGGATGCAAACGTACGCGAATGGGCGGAATGCCCAAGTAATAGAGGCCGAGAAAGAACTGGAAATGATGCGCGCCCAATTGGCACAGCTCGGCGGATCCTCCAGTCAAAGCGGCGATCTAATCATACCTAAAGGCAAGATCCCGCAGGCCGGCCTTGAATACATGCGCAAGATGCGCGATGTGAAGTACTACGAGACGATTGTTGAGATTCTTGCCAAACAATTTGAAGTCGCCAAACTCGACGAGGCCCAAGAAGGATCGCTGATCCAGGTGGTCGATGCCGCAGTTCCGCCCGACAGAAGGTCGTCTCCCGAGCCCACACTGATTGTGGTTGCCGCCACCTTGGCAGGTTTTCTAATGGGCATCTTCGTTGCGTTAGTTGGGGCTCGACTGGAAAAAATGAAAACTGATCCCGAGGTTGCCGGCAAGCTGCGGGCCCTCAAATCCTTGATCTCTTTATCCGGTTTCACCCCGCGGAAGGATGAGGCAGTCTCACGTTCAACTGAAGCTCGGAACGACGGTCGGGCCGATGAAACTGCTCGGCGCAGAAAAGTGTAAAACAGGCGATGCGGAGATGAGAAGTGCCCTCGCAGTCTGATAGATTTGGGAGCCGCATTCTCGACTGACACCGCCTGTCGGGGTTGCCTCTGGCAGCCGCCGTAGCCGGGCTGAGCGCTTTCCGAGTTGCAGCGGCCGACCAGCGTGGCCTGTGGGTAGTGTCCAGAGTTTTCGCACTTTCGATCTTCCTTGAAACTTAGGAGGGTTGTTGGGTTGAGGTTATTTTGCTTCTGGCCCCATGGGGGCAGAAGCAAGGCGGCTCAGGCGATGGCCTGGACCTCGGCCAGCCTGTTCATCTGCAGATACCGTTTGCTGTCCCACCTTGTCGCGGCTACATGCCTCAGCCGCGCCACCACAGCATCAACGCACTCTTCCCATCAGAAAAGACGTCCACTACGCGCGTTCGCCCCCGCCGAATCTCCCGCCTCAGCCATTCCAGCGGGTTGTTAGTGCTCAGGCAGCGCCAGTGTTCCGGCGGCATCGCGTAGCAACTCAGCGTCTCATCAATGCCTGCTTTTACGATCTCCGCGGCTCTTGCCAGCCGAATCTCGCGCAACTTGATCGCCACTTGGCGAGCGTTTTCATTGGCCGGCTAGGAGTGTGTCGCTCATAGATTGACCGAGGTCGCGTTTTTTTGGTTTGCGGGATTTACGATTTTGTGATGGGTCAGAACTTTTTACCGGACACGGTCAACCAGACGCTCTTGTTCCCCC
>JBEKPD010000057.1:0-37341 GCA_049521075.1 Occallatibacter sp. | reverse complement strand
AGTTCCAGATTCTTCGATGATGCCCTCGATGACGCCGTAGATCGGAGCGTCGTGTCCACATTTGAAGCTCGAAACTTCCAGCGCAACCAGGTTGGGGTGCCGTGCAGTAAACTTCGCCGCCCACACCTTGTGGTTGGTACTGGTCGAGTAACGATTCTTCCACACGTCGCTGATGTCTAGCGGATGCGTGATGATTCCGGCCCGCACCTCGTCTCCGAAAAGCCGCTCGAGCATATCTTCGTCGAGCGGAAGCGTACTCTGCGAGAAGACCGGGTAACCGAGTTTCTGGAATTCCTCCATGATCTCGTGGTTCAGGCCAGGATCATGATGATACACGCGGCCGAGCATGACGATGCCGATGCGATCCTCGCGCTCGAGCTGATCGAGAGTTTCCCGTGCCTGCTGGCGGATCTCGGCCTCGTACTGGTCGAGCGCGTCAAATCCGACCGCGATGGCACGGTCATTCTCCTCGCGCGAAAGGCCGAGAAGCGGCGACCAGGCCCGGTACATCTGATCCGCGCAGATCTTGCGGTCTTGCAGGTTGAGGATCGGATCGAGATAGGTGAGGCCGTTTTCCGTGAACAGATCGCTCTCCTTAGTGAATGCAGCTTTGACGGCATTCGGCGTTGCAGTGACCGTGGGGCAGGCATTCGAGCCGGTCAGGTTCACGAGCGACGTATGCAGGATGTCGTACATCGGGAACCAGATGGCATGGAGCGGCTTCTTGCTATGCTTCACCGCCAGGAGGTTATAGACGTGCGCGATGCCAATCTTCGACGGATAGCAAGGATCGACGGCACCGCGACTCGCGCCTGCGCGATAGAGATCGGGAGTCGTGTAGTCGGAGTAGACAATATTTTCGGCCTGAATTCCGAGGCTGGCGAAATACCCATTGAAGAGCGGTGCGTACGTGTAGGTGTTCAGCAGGCGCGGGATGCCGATACGCAGATCCTTGCGTCGCTCCATCAGCGCCGTGCGCTCCTTCACTGCCTTTGAGACGAACAACCCTTTGCCACTGGGAATCGGGTCCGCAACAGTCGGAACATCGCGATGCCGAAAGACCTCGCGCGCCGCGATATCGACGAAGTTTGGATTCGCAGCCTTGATCTTGTCGATATCCGCCTTGATTCCCTTCATATCATTGAGATCTTCAACCGCGCCCTTTTCGCACGTGGCGATGATAAGGCGCTGCTCGCCGACACGAAGAGGCACTTTAGTCTTACGCGGTTGGAACTCCATCGTCGGCTTGGGGGGTTCAACTGTGGTTTTTGCACCCGGCGCAGCAAGAATTTGGATCAGTGGCTCAGCCTTTGCGCGGAACGAAGTGCTCTTCGTTGAGCTGCAACCGCATTCGCCACCGTCCTCGTTGGCGTGGCCTGTGCCGCACGAAGAGCCATGTTCGACGGCTGGTAGGTTTGCCTGGATCTGCTCAAGACTGGGCAGATTATGCGCAACTACGGCGACCTCATCGGCCGTGGCGGCACGATCTTCCTTAACCGGCTCCGAATTCTGCACTTCGACTGTTGCCGCCCCACCCGTTACGTCCACGTCGATGAATGTTCGGAGGCAGTTGTTCTTGCAGAAGTAGCAGCGCGTATCTTCATTGCGCGTCGTGCGGTAGCGGATGCTCCGAACCGCGTTCAGGCCAATGAAGGTTGTCGTCTTGCCTTTCCGCCACAAGCGAAGAGCTTCCTGCGCGGCGCCGATGGCCCCCGATTCGCCGCAGTGCTCGTGCACGATGATCTCAGGCTCCTTGCCGTTGGCGCGAAAACTCGAACGGATGAAGTCGACCTCGGCCTTCACGACGGCAAGGTTATTCTGCGTGCCGCCTTGAAGCACAAAACGCGTGCCAAGCGTGGCGAGATTAGGAATGCTGGCGACATAGAGAAAAACATTCTTGGGCAGCACATCGGCGAGTCCGGCAAGAATCTCCTCTGATCGCCAGCCCTGGCGCTGGAAGTTCACGATGTCCGACTGCATAAAGACGGCGCAGCCATAACCGAACGACGGCATCGATTTTGCCGAGAAGGCGATGCCGGCAAAGTCTTCGACCTTCATGCCGAATCCTTCGGCAGTCGACTGCAGAAAATACCCATTGCCGGCCGAGCACTGCGTGTTCAGCTTAAAGTCCTTTACACGTCCGTCTTTCAGCACGATCAGCTTGATGTCCTGCCCGCCAACGTCGACGATGACATGAGGATCCTCGTAGAACTTTAGCGCCGATTCGGTGTGCGCAACAGTTTCGACAAGAGCAACGTCGGCATTGAGCACGTCTCTGAGAATGTCCTTGGCGTAGCCAGTTGTCCCCACGCCCAGTACTTCAAGGCTCGCGCCGCGGCTCTCGATCTGCTCGCGCAGCTTATCGAACATCTCGATTGTGTCCTGGATCGGATTGCCGTTCGATAGCTGATACGCCTTGCAGAGAATTTCGCCACTTTTACCCAAGAGCGCGGCCTTTGTCGAGGTGGACCCTCCATCCACACCTACGAATCCCGAAATCACTTCGCCCGCGTGGAATTCAGCCGGGATGAATTTCTTTCGCCTGTATTCCGAGCGGAATTCGTCGAGTTCTGCGTCGTCTGTGATGAGACCCTTGCCACCCGATGCTGCTTTCTCTTCCGCACGGCCAAAATCGATATACCAGGCAAGCTTCTCCACGCCAAGGTAGCGGCCGACCTCGGGTTCTTCATCCTTTCCGAATTCGACCGAACCCAGCGCTGCAAAATATTGCGCGTTCTTCGGGACCTTGATTAAGTCCTCCGGCGTTGCTCCTTCGGGAATTTCTACCTTGCGCTCCTTCCACATGCGAGGGATATTGGCCTGCCACGCCTCTTGCATGCCGCGAATAAACGAATTCGGTCCACCGAGCAGCAGCACATGCGGACGCAAAGTATTGCCTCGCGTCAGCACGCTGAGGTTCTGCAACACGATGGCCTCAAACAAAGACGCCATCAGTTCATGCGATGGCGTACCCGTTTTTTGCAGGCCGTTGATATCGGTCTCGGCGAAGACGCCACACTTGCCCGCCACTTTATGCAGCTTGATCCCGTGATAACCCTGGTTCGCCAAATCCGCTGCTGGAATCTTCAACTTGGCATTGATTTTGTCGATTACTGCCCCTGTGCCTCCCGCGCATTTGTCGTTCATTGATGGAATCTTTTTCTTGCGGCCGGTCTCTTCGTCGTCCTTGAAGACGATGATCTTCGCGTCCTGACCACCAAGCTCGATGACGGAGTAAACCTCCGGGTGCAGCTTCTCGACGGCTAGCGCCACAGCGTGCACTTCCTGCACAAACTTGGCGCCGATCATCTCGGCGAGTGGCCCACCTCCCGATCCAGTAATGAAGATTCGCGTGTCTTCAGGCGAGATGCCCGCTTCGGCTTCCATGCGGCGCAGAAACTCAAGCACCTTTTCCGGCTGGCGCGTCTCGTGACGCTGATAGTCCTGCCAGAGAGTGGTATCCGTCGCAGCATCAACCACAATGGCCTTCACTGTCGTCGAACCCACATCGAGCCCTACAAAAAAACGCTGCATCGATTCTTCTCCTGGTTTCATCTCGTCGTCCGGTCAGTACCGATTCCTGTTTCGGCGACCAGAGCGCAAATAGACCGGCCGGTAGCGATTGAAGGCTAGAGGCCGGTAAAGGTGAGCCTTGAAGATGCTGAGCAACGAAGCGTCGAGCACAATGCCCGGCAACGCCGCCACCGCGGCAAGGCACAAATCAAATGTGTTTCGAATGGGCATTCGCATCACGCCACCCGCTGAGGCACCATCTCAACTCTGACTTGGCGGCGATATGCGCGATCCTTATTCATCAGATCGCTTACATGCCATGCAAACTGGGCCGCTGTTCCTGCGATACCTTCGCGATGAGGAACCTTGTAAAGGCCGCGCCTGAGCTGCGGATGTTCTGCAACGTATTCGCGCAGATCATCGAGCGATTTGCCCGTTTTCCTCAGCACTCCGTCGAACTCGGCACGCGCCTTTGCCTTGGCCTCGGCCAATGCCATCTGCACACGGCTGTGTGCGTTTACTTCGCCTTCGCCGGAAGTCTCGATGGGCAGGAAGATCATGTCTTTAAACTTGCTGACCACACGCGATTGAACGGCATCCGACTGTGTCGACGGCATGCAGCCAAAGGGCTTCAGCGCCAGGACCATGTGGCAGAGGTGATTGACGGTGTAGAAGATATTCTTGCCCACTTCCATGTGTCCTTCACCACCGCGGGCCAGTTGGTGATAGAAGGGGTGGGCAAGTCGCGCGAGTTCCGACTGCGGGATGAGATGGTGCCCCGTGTCGCCCATGTGACGGATGGTGCGGTGATAAAAATATGTCCACATCGCGCTGCCCACGCTCAGTCCGGCAGTCTTCTTGAAGAGAGAAAAACCATTCACGGCCCGCTTCTTCAGCTCATACCACTTAGGGTCGCGATAGGGAGCCTGCGCCTGGGCTCGCGCCCTGGAACCTTCCTTGGCCACGTACATCATGTAGTCAATCCAGGTCGCGATCGGCTCCACTAATACCTGCGCGCCCTCCCTCTCCAGGAAGGCAAACATGTTGAAGTTTCCATCGCCTTCCGTAGTCTGCGCCCAGAACTCGCCCGTGATCTTGATGACCGGCTTTACACGCAGCCGATCCACTTCGATTAAATCGATCCTGTCGCGGCAAGTGTGGAGCGCATCGACATATTCCCTGCCGTAGAGGTTTTGCGCGACTTTGCCGAGAGTGCAGCCAATGCCCTCAATCTTCTTGTGTTTTTCAAAGAACGATTTAGCCCAGGAGGGAGCGGCCTCCTTGATATGCCAGCGTTTCCGGTCGCGAAGTGTATCTGTGAGCGTCGTAACCGCTTCGTGAATCACGCGATCGGTCTCGCCCTTCTTCACCTCGAAGGGACGGACCTGGTAAACCAGTTCGTTGATCACGTCGCCAAGGTTGAGCGCGTTCAGCATGCCCATGCCAAAATCGACTGAAAACTTGAGGCCAGGCTCTCCGCTGGCTGCTTTGATGCCGTCGGTTTGCTGGAACAACAAAACACGGAATCCCTCAAACCCCGAATTCTGCAATGCGAACCGATACTCCGCTTCGTACATGCCGAAGCGGCAGGGTCCGCACGAACCGGCAGTGAAGAAAACGTAGTTATCGATAATCTGCTGCCGCGAAAGGCCCTGCTTCTCAAGCCCTTGCAGATAGCGCACCAGATTCCCGACGGTAAAGTATGTCGGATTGCACTGGCCGTTGTTGCCATATTCCTTGCCGGCCTGGAAGTCGGCCACGATCGGAGTCGGTATGTTTTCGCAGTGATACCCGCTGCCGTGAAACACGGCTTTGATCATCTCTTCGTGCTTCCAGGTTAGGCCCCCGAAGAGGATCGTTACCCGATCACGCTCCGCAGCCGTGAAGCCCCGCTCTACGGGCTTTTTGAATTCATGCATGCGGGCCAGTCCTGCTTCTGTCCGCAACCGAGCCCGTTCCGCATCGATCCGGGCTTGAATCTCCATCTCAAAATCCGTCTGGACGACCTCTTGATTCAGTGTCGGCATAGATTTCTCCTCGGGGGAATACGGATGAATTGTGTTGATCGGCACGAATTTAGGGATGCGGCTTACATCTGTCCCTTCATTCCCTGGAATCCGTGCGCAAGCTGTTTGAAGAAGTACTTGATAACTCGCTGGTCGTTGTAACACCAGCCGAGGATATGGTTCAACGTCGAAAAGCAATGCGTCTGACAGGTTTCCTTCTGATGATCTAGTTGCTGGGTGTCGAACTTATGGTTGCCTACGACGCCCCAGTCATAACTCGCGGTGTACATGGGGAAGCAGGGCGCGAGCGTGCCGTCGACGCGGATGATCATTGAATTCTGTCCGGCGCGGCAGTTCCAAGGGAAATGATTGCCCTTCATGAAATCGACCATCTGCCAGAGGCGGGTATTGGAATTCACCATTTTGTAGCCGGAGTCCTGCTTTTCGGTGAGCCATTGAATCGTCTCTTCGATGGCCGGCCAGTCATCCTTTGTGATGTAAGTAACATTTTTTGCGGCGTGCTTAAAATGCTCGTCCTGCTCGATGAGCGGCGATTCATTGATGTGGTAGTCGGTCGCAATGCCGTTATCGTGCGCAATTTCCGTTAGCTCCCGAACGTCGTCGAGATTGTTGCGACAGATATTGATGTTAAAGAAAACCGAATAGCCGTACCCATATTGCTTGCGGACCAGGTAATCGAATTGCTTGCGAATGGGGGCAAGCGCCTTCGGTAACCCTTCCTTGATATCAACAGCATCGACCGCAATGTTGAATGTCGAGATACCCGCATCGGCAAGCTTGTCAATCACATCCGTGCGTAACAGACGCGCGTTCGTTGGCAGATAGATCCAGAAGTTCTTTTTCGCCGCGTAATAGGTAATACGATGGATAAGATCCGGACGCAGAAGCGGTTCACCACCCATGTACGCGAGGACCCGGCAGCCCGTCCCGTGCAGCCAGTCAACGGAACGCTTCGCCGTATCCTCTGTCATTCCTTTGACTTTGTTGTCAAAGGCCCAGCAGTAATGACAGTCGAGATTGCATTTGAATTCCGTAAACAGATAAGCAATCAGTGGATGAAAATCGCCTGCGGTTACGCGCGATCGAATATACGGGAAAAGCCATCCTTGCATGGTGTGATAGATCTGACCCGCCGTCCAACGACGTTTCTCCGGAGGAGTCCAGCTGGCCTCTTCGTCAATAGAGCCAAGCAGTTCGGGGCGCTGCGGAAAGACGGGATCAGGCAATCGCTGCGGCACTCCACGGGGTTGAAACTCGATGCGCTCACTTACCGGACTGGTAAGTAACTGGTGCAGCGGAACATCGAGACGGAAACTTGACCTCTCTTGTGTTTGGGACATGGGGGAAGGCTCCGCTTTTGAAGTTTTAGATCAGAAGAAAGGATTCACCTGAACTCGGAACACACACACCGAGTTCATCTCTAGAATTTTGTATTTCGTCTTTTGAGAAGTGAGGCCCTGGAATCCCGGCAACGAATAATTGTCTGCCGTCGTTCTGATATAGCTGACGTCTTTGTCAAAAAAAGGAAAACGCTCTACTTACAAGCTTTGACAAATGAGATGCGCGCCGATCTTCCAGGTTTCGTCTTTTTTTAGAATTTGCTTGATAATCCGACGCTTCGTACGGTCTGCATGTATGTAATTAAGTCACACAGCCGAAATGGCGTCTATTGGACAAACGTATCGATTAATACTTAAGTAGTGGCGTTATCTCGTTCGAGACGTCATGCAATCCCAGCATTCATGCGCGTTCGCTATCGCGCCAACCACTTCTTGCTCACATTCGATCGAACGCGGTCTATCCCAGGACCCAGCTTGGCATCCGCCAGCCTGTTACGGCATGAAAAGAGCAAGTCACACTTAGTCGTTTGCTGTGCCCAGAAGACGCAGCTGGCCGGAGTCACATGGTCAGCACCACACGAAACTCGGCCTTGCCACTCATCATGTGGGCGTACGCTTCTGCCGCCTGTTCAAGCGGATAGGTTTCAATCATCGCGCGTACGCCGCTGAGTTCGGCAAAGCGCAACGTGTCTTCTGAATCTGCCGGCGTTCCCGCGGCCCATCCCTGAATAGTCTTGCTGCCTACGATGAGCTGAACGGGAGACACCTCGATAGGATCGAAGTCTGCGCCGATCACGAGAAGCTTGCCGTTCGGGCCCAAACCGCCGATCAGTTCGGACATGGCTTTGGAGTTCGGCGCTGTGGCCAGAATGACTCTTGCGCCGCCCAGCTTTTGTAGCTCCTCGGCTGCGTTCTTCGCTTTGCTGTCGATATACAAATCTGCGCCCAGCTTCTTTGCCAACGTTTCATTTTGCGAACCGCGCCCGACGGCAGCCACCTTGTAGCCAAATTTGTTGGCGAATTGAATTCCCAGGTGGCCAAGCCCACCGATCCCTTGCACCGCAACCAGGTCGCCAGGCAGTGCGCCTGCGTGCCGCAGGGCGTTGTAGGTGGTAAGTCCAGCGCACAGCAGCGGCGCCGCGTCCACATCACTGAGACTGTCCGGGATCGAAACCAGCGCTTCAGCCGGGGCCACCATATACTGCTGATAACCGCCGTCATAGCTGATGCCGGCGACCTTCTCGTTGCGGCAGTTTCGAAAATCTCCGCGCCGGCACTCGCGGCAAGTACCGTCGTGGCCGCCGTGCCAGCCGACGCCGACGCGCTGGCCTTTGCGCCATTCTGTCACTCCGGCGCCCAGTGCATCTACCACGCCCGCCACCTCATGCCCCGGAACGCGAGGATAGGCAATTCCCGGCCAGGAGCCTTCGACGGTGAGCGCATCGCTGTGGCACACGCCACATGCCAGCGCTTTGATGCGGACCTGACCTGGACCGGGCTCGGGGATCTCTCGCTCGACGATCTCAAGACCAGCTCCAGCTCGGGATACCTGCGCGGCTTTCATGGTTGCTACTGCGACTGCAGTTGTCATAGTTCCTCCTATTTCTTGTTTGCTTGAGTTGATGGCTTGGTCGCCGCGGAACTACTTGGGAAAAACTCAGCATTCGCTGACAAGTTCCGCGAGAGAGAAATTGTTTTGCAGCGAGCTAGCCTGCAATTTCAACGATGACCTCGAGTTCAATTGGCACTCCCAGAGGAAGACTGGCCACACCGATCACGAGCCGAGCTGATACTCCCTCTGCGCCGAATACGCTTGCGAACAAGTCTGACGCTCCGTCGGCGACCTTTGGTTGATCGAAGAAATCTTCGTGCGTCGCCATGAACACTCCAAGCCGGACGATCCTTACTACCTTGTCGAGTGAACCCAGGTGAGCTTTGATCGCTGCGAGCGCACTCAATCCTGCTGTCCGCGCTGCATCCCGGCCCGCCGCTGCATCGAGCTCCTTGCCGAGACGGCCCTGGTACTTTGGTTTGTGATCGACGACCGGCAGCATTCCGGTGAGGAACAGCAGATTGCCCGTCTGCAGAACCTCAACGTAATTGCCGAACGGAGTTGGAGGCGCAGAAACTTCGATGCCGAGTTCCTCCAAGCGGACCTCGGCACTGGTTGGCCGGGAAACCTTCGCGCCTACCACCGGCCCACGTGCGCACCGCCGTCCACGTGCAGCACCTCCCCAGTCACATAACGAGCTTCGGCAAGATAAAGAACCGCATCCGCAACGTCCTTCGCCTCAGAGATCGTACCCATCGGCGACAAGGTCCTCAGGTGATCCTGGTCGTCGCTCTCGTGCATGGGCGTAGCGACCACGCCTGGAGCCACGGCGTTGAAACGGATCTTTTTCTTCGCATACTCGTTGGCAAGACTCAGGGTGACCGCATTCAGGCCGCCCTTCGTGATCATCGGAATCGACGCAGGAGCGCCGGCTATGGGATTATCGGCCAACGCGGCGGTAACAGTGGTCACGCTGCCGCCACTGTCTTGCGTCAGCATCTGCTGAACCGCAAGTTGAGTGATAAAGATGAACCCTTCCAGATTGGTTGAGGCGAACCTCCTGAAATCTTCTCCCGTGTATTCGGTGAAGGGTTTTGACTCGAAAATCCCTGCGTTGTTCACGAGGTGATCGATGGAACCAAAAGTGGAGATCGCTGTTTCTCGAATCTTCTCGGCGGTGCTCTTCTGACCGATATCGCCCTTGACGAGCGCAAGATTCGGGGCCGGACTGAGTTCGTTATGCAGAGAGCTAAGTGAATTGGCAACAATGTTGTATCCGCGATCCGCGAATGTCTGCACGATTGCCGCGCCAATGCCCACGGACGCTCCGGTTACGATCACTGTTTTCGCCTTGTCCATCAAGCGCTCCAGTGGGCTTCATTAAATTTGCGGATAATCCGCCTGCGTATAGAGATTCGTGCGGCAGGATCGAGATGCAGAGAACGGTTGATACTTTGGTATTGGTCGAGAGCGTGCGCACTCGCCTTCTTCGGCTCCGTTTTAATCACGAGCAAGGGCTTGAAAGCTGCGAAGCAATCATGCGGCTTGCGAGTTTCACTGATGCGGCCAGACTGACCGATCGCAAGTTGCGGCTATGCGGCTCGGGAATGCAGTCCATACACGCTAGCTCACCCAGCCACAGTTCCGTCAAGAATCGAGTTGCGCCAGGACCGATCAAACTCGCCACGGAGTTGACGAAGCTGTACAACTCGCGCTCCGGCTCAGAAAGCACCGCATCGCCGATCGTCGAATAGCGATCGGCCCATTCGTGGCCGCGGGTCAGTCGCAGCTGAGGCATGGCTGTTCTCGATTTTGCAGTCTGCGGATCGGGCGCCGGCGCTTCGCTCCAGGCAATGAACCTGCGTTCCGTTCCGGCTCTGGGAAACCTATATCGCAGTTGAGCCGTTTGCGCGCACGATGCAGCCTGGCCTTGACCGTTGCTAATGGCAGACCGAGAGTGCGAGCAACCTCCTTCATGGAGCATTCTTGCTTCATCCAGATTGAAAGTGGCGTGCGCAGCCTGGGATTAAGCTTGTGGACCGCGCGCAAGGCGCAGTAACACCTTTGGCGTTGTTCGTAGATCTGCTCGGGATTCAATGCAGTATCGCAGACATCGAATATCTGAGAATGCTCTTCCGACTCGGAGGGTAAGTCGAAAGAGACCTCGGCCCTCGAGCGGCGCTTGCGAAGTGTCATCAAAGCCGAATTGATCGCAATCCTCGTTAACCACGAGGCGAATTGCGATCTCCCTTCAAATGAATCGAGCGCAACGTAAGCGCGAAGGAATGTATCCTGCAGCGCGTCCTCGGCGTCTTCGCGGTTTCTGGTCATGGAAAAGATCCGCTTATAGAGGCGATGCGAGTAGAGGCTTTGAAGTTCTTCAAATGCGGAGCTCGACCCGGCTCTTGCTGCAGCCACAAGCTCCATATCCCGCTGGGCGACATCCTCTTTGGTTGCGGCCACGGGAAAGGAATGACGAATTGCTGGGTGCATCACGAACCTCCTTCAGTGCGGATTTGGAACGTCGCGTTGTAGAAAAATGGAAGACTCGCCGCCCGGCGCTCTGACGCAGATCTGACAGAGACAGCAATGACGTAATGGTGTTTCAATCTGAAATCGCCGCAGTTGATTAACCGAACGTAAACGGATACGCTTAAACACCCCGATTAAATAACCCGATTTCAAATCTTCGATCGACGATGGGTTCAGATTGCGATGGGCTCAGATTGCCGGATCAGCTGATACATGCGCGGCTCATTGACTGTGCCATTGCCTTCTGCATTCCGCTTCCTGGAATACTTCGGTCATTTGAGTTCCTTCTCGTCCGGCCATTGTGAATCGGAATCAAGCCGTATGAACTGCTGTGATTAAGCCAGAGGCGAAGAATCGAATCCATTGGACGAAGGTATTGAGCGATACCTAGGTATGAATCAACAGGTTTTGCCTCCGGCATTGCCTTTTGGCGCCCATGGATTCGACATTTACATCCGGACTTTGCGGCCCTCCGTAGTGCCGAAGCTGGCGTCTTGGAGCGGAAGGAATTCAATTCTGTGTGAATGTAGGGGACGGTTGGTCCGGGCAGAGCACAAAAAAGTTTATCCGTAAATAGTGTTGAGCTTCATTCTCGCGTCAGATTGTCTTGCGTGCGAAGATCGGATGTGCGCGACGATACAGTTCAAGATGGCACAGATCAAGTCCTGGACAGTGTCGGACGCATTGTGGAGGAGGATCGAGCTGCTGGTTCCGGCACGAAAGCGGCCACATGGCTCGAAGTACCAGCGCAAGCCCGGAGGGGGACGCAAGCCGATGCCAGCGCGGCAGGTCTTCTCGGCGATTGTGTATGTGCTTCGCACCGGATGCCAGTGGAAGGCACTGCCCAGGGAGTACGGCAGCGCCAGCGCCGTACACGCTCACTTCCAGCGCTGGCAGCGGGATGGATTTTTCGTGAAGATTTGGAAAGCCGGCCTAGCCGAGTACGACGAGATGGAGGGTATCGCCTGGCGCTGGCAGAGCATAGACGTGGCTACGGGAGAAGCGCCGCTGGCGCCGGAGTGCGTGGGACCGAACACCACGGATCGGGAGAAAAAATCGGCGAAAGCGCGGCCTCCTGGTGGACGCGCGTGGCATCCCGCTGTCACTCGTCGCCGGCGGGGCAAACCACATCTATTTACGGATAAGCTCTACGTGCCTGAACCGGAGAGGGATACGCTCTAAGTGCCTGAACCGGAGTATGATGGATGCACGAATGGTAGCGGGGGCAATTCCCTTCTGAGTCGCGCAAGAACGTTTCCCCGGCTCAGTATCCCGTAGTAGAAATCGCAAGCGGGCTCACATCCCAAACAATGATTGGCTAAGATACGTCTCCTCATCAGGCGTGTTGGAGCGCACTACGCCTCCGACACGATCAAGATCCTTATTCGAGCAGAGTTTTAAGGAGGGATCGAAAATGACTACGACAGCCTCACCAATCTCTTTAGCAGGCTCTCAGCTTGGCGAAGTTCGCCATGTCTGTGCGTTGTTCTCGAACGACGATGAAGAATATCGCGTGTTGCTTCCATTTATTAAAGAGGGCCTTGAGCGCGGCCATAAGGCCATTCACGTCGTCAACCCTCATCAGCGGGACGAACATCTGCGTCGGCTGGCTTCCGCGGGAATCGACGCGGCAGCCGCTCAGCGGGCTGGGCAATTGGAAATCAAGATCAATACCGAAGCATATCTTCGCAATGGCAAATTCGATCAGGACCGCATGCTTGAGACTTTCGAACAACTCGCTTCCGGAAATGCTCCGGGAGAGTTCCCATTCAGTCGCATCGTCTGCCGAATGGATTGGGTGGTTGGAGACAAGTCCCGGCTGGAGAACGTCATTGAATTTGAATCGCGTGTGAATGATGTTTGGAGCCGGCACGACGATGCGGTCATCTGCACCTACCATCTCTCTCAATTTAGAGGCGATGCGGTAATCGATATCCTTCGCACGCATCCCATGGTCATTATTGGCGGCATTCTGCAGCAGAATCCATTTTTTACACCGCCGCAGGAATTCCTCCGGGAATTTCGTGCGCGGCGGTCCGGCCGGGGTAGCCTGCCCAACTAGGAATCCTGCGATGGCATTCAGCGACTCTGCAGGGGAATTGAAGTACCTTCAGCGCTGCATGAGCGATCTGGTCAGCGTGCTCGCGCTCCCTGCGATTTGGAGCGGCCAGGAGCCGCGAAAAATCGTGACCACCTTCCACGATGCTTTCATGGCGGCACTGAATCTGGACCTTCTCTATACACATGTGACGCTCGAAGCCAGTGGGGCGCCTATCGAAGTATTAGGGACCGCGCCGCACTACGCCACCACACAGAATGCGGACAAGATCCGCCAGGCCCTCAATGAGCGATTCGGAGATGACCCTCGAAAGTGGCCGGCGGAGGTACGCACTCTGATCGGCGGGCGGGAGATCTGCCTCTTGTTAACGAGATTGGGCCTCGATGCTGAAATCGGATTCGTCGTAGCCGGATCCGAGCGCGCCGATTTCCCAACACAGTCCGAGCGATTGCTTCTGGGTGTGGCGGCCAATCAAGTAACTGTCGGACTGCAGCAGGCGCGCCTCCTCAGCGAGCAGAAGCGCATCGCCAACGAGCTCGATCGGCGCGTAGCGGAACGAACAAGGGAGCTTGCCGAAACCAACGCGGAGCTGCAACTCCAGGTCGGAGTGCTGCAGCATCTTCCTCTATCCGCCTGGACACTCAAGCCTGATGGGACGCCGGATTTTGTGAATCAGGTTTGGCTTGAATTCTCCGGTCAGACCCCCGATTTCGTCCGCTCGCATCCCGAGGCCTGGATGACCGCGATCCATCCCGAGGATCGGGAGACAGCATCGAGGGCCTTTTGGGACGGAGTGCGCTCGGGACGGGGTTTTGCGATCGAAACCCGGTCTCTCCGCGCTCAGGACCAGACCTATCGCTGGCATCTCCAGCAAGCCGTGGTCTTGCGCGATGCGGAAGGAAAAGTCCTCAAATTTGTCGGTACGACCACTGACATCGACGATCAGAAACGCGCGGAAGAGGCCCTCCGTGCGAGTGAAACCAATCTCCGCCAGATTATCGACAGCATTCCAGGTCTTGTATGCACCATGAGTCCCGCCGGTGTAACTGAACTTATCAACCAGACGGACATGGAATATTTCGGCAGGACATTCGAAGAATTGAAAAACTGGACCTCTGGCGATAGCGATGCTATTCATCCGGATGATCTTCCTCGCGTGAGCTCCGAATTTACGCATTCCATCACAACCGGAACTCACTTCGATACTGAGCTCCGTCTTCGCCGCGCAGATGGAGTCTATCGATGGTTCCATAACAGCGGCCGCCCCGCGCAGGACACAGACGGCAGAATTACCCGATGGTGTTTTCTCATAACCGACATCGACGACCGAAAGCGCGCTGAGGAAGCGTTGCGAGAAAGCGAGCAGCGCTTCCGTCTGATCGTTGATGGCATCGCAGGGCTGGTGGCTATCATGTCGCCGGCAGGCGAGCTCGAAGTCGTTAACCACCAGGTCCTGACCTATTTCGGGAAGACGGTCGAACAACTGAAAGGGTGGTCGACCAGCAACGAGGTGCACCCAGACGATATGCCCGCCGTGGTCTCGGCATGGACGCACTCGGTTGAGACAGCATCTGCCTACGACATCGATCACCGTCTGCTTCGTGCTGACGGCGTATATAGATGGTTCCATGCACGCGGCCTCCCTCTGTGCGACGCTGAAGGCCGCGTACTCCGCTGGTACATTCTTCTGACTGATATCGACGATCGAAAACAGGCTGAAGAGGCGCTCGCCAGAGCAAGAGCAGAACTCGCCCATGTCGCCGGGGTTACGAGCCTCAGCATGCTGACAGCCTCTATTGCCCATGAAGTGAACCAGCCACTTTCAGGGATTATTACCAATGCAAACACGTGCCTCAGGATGCTGAGCGGCGATCAGCCAAACATAGAAGGTGCACGCGAAACGGCACGACGCACGATTCGCGATGGGCATCGCGCCTCCGAGGTTGTTACGCGCCTGCGGGCCCTCTTCAAGAGAAAGGAAGTTGCTGCCGAGCCGATTGACCTGAATGATGCCGCGCAGGAAGTGATCGCGCTCTCGTTGAGTGAGCTGCAGAGCAACAAAATCCTGGTCCGGCATGAATTCGCCGAAAACCTGCCAACGGTGAAAGGCGACCGCATCCAGCTTCAGCAGGTCATCCTGAATCTGCTGCGTAACGCTTCAGACGCGATGCGCGATGTCGACAACCGGCCGAGGCAGTTACTGATCAAAACGGGAAGCGATGATAACAAAAACGTCCAGCTAACCGTGCAGGACACCGGAATCGGTTTCGCCCCCGATGCTGCCGGTCAGCTCTTCGAATCCTTTTATACAACGAAGGAGGATGGCATGGGCATTGGACTTTCTGTCAGCCGCTCGATTATTGAAGCCCATCGCGGCCAGCTTTGGGCAACATCGAACGATGGCCCAGGCTCCTCATTTATGTTCTCCATTCCATGCCATCCAGGCTCCCAACAATCCCAGAATCTGTGACGCGCTCGACCGTTGGTCGATCCGCAACCGATACCTAAGTACAATAGACGCCGCTGGTGACTCGGCGGGATCATGAATCAGTGGAGCGTCGTCAAGAAGGGACTCCATGGAAACGAACTCAGCCGCGATGTTGGTGTGCAGCTCTGAGTGGTGTGAGTGGCACTTTCGGAAGGAGCACATCGATTCCCCCAGTCAACGCTGGAGCAAAGATACGTTTCTCCACGTTGAGCACGAATGCGTTTTTAATGCGGTTTGAGAAATCCATAATGAATCCACGCTCACTTGTGTCGATTGTCGATGATGATGAATCGGTGCGCGAATCGCTGCCAGATCTACTTGAGGAGCTCGGATTTGCTTCCCGGGCATTCACTTCCGCTGAAGAGTTCCTCGCATCCGACGGAATCTCTCAAACGCGATGTTTGATTCTGGACATCGCCATGCCGGGAATGTGCGGGCCCGAACTCCAGCAGGAGTTGAATCATCGCAAAATCAAGATCCCAATTATTTTCATCACCGCCCACCCGGATGAGACGATGCGGTCTTGCCTTATCCAGCGAGGCGCGATCGCGTGTTTGATTAAGCCGTTCAGCGATACTGCATTGCTCGACGCGCTGAATTCCGCGCTTCCGGCCAAATGAACGTTATCAGCTAAATCATGCCGCAGATTTATAATGATCCCTGCGAGTGCACATGGTTTGAGGTGTCCTTCCCCATGTCACAACTTCCCTCATTTGTTTTCGTCGTCGATGACGACGTCTCCATTCGTGAATCGCTCGAGCTTCTGCTTCGTCATGAAGGCCTGGGGGTGGAGACCTTCGTTTCCGCACAGGAATTCCTCGGCCGTCCGCGCGCAACTGTGCCATGTTGCATGGTTCTCGACATGTCTCTTCCTGGCCTCAATGGCCTTGAATTGCAGAAACGTGTTGCGGCGGAACGGCATGAGATGCCGATCATCTTCATCACGGGTCACGGGGATATTCCCATGACCGTGCAGGCGATGAAGGCGGGAGCCGTAGAGTTCCTAACCAAACCGTTCAGTGACGAAGTTTTGCTGAGCGCCATTCGCAATGCCTTGGAACGTAGCAAGGCATTGCTTGACCGCGACACAGAGATTCGGGCATTGAAAGCCCGCTACGCGCGCCTAACCGCTCGCGAGCGAGAGGTTTTGGCGCTGGTGGTCATCGGCCTGCCGAACAAGCAGGTGGGCGGCGAACTCGGCATCAGCGAGATTACCGTAAAAGCCCATCGCGGCAGCATGATGCGAAAGATGAAGGCTGAATCTCTCGCAGAGTTAGTAAGCATTGCTACTCGTCTTCGCCTGACGCGTCCGTCTGCAGCCGCTTTGTCAGTGAGCAAGTAAGCTCACGGCGCGTACGGCGATCCGCCAGCCCATCTCCCTCGAAACTGTGCCCATCGAGCCAATACCAAGGTATCGATCAATACCTTTGTCTCATGTTGCGTCCGCAGACATTGCTGCCCCAGGAACATCCTTAGATTAGTGTCCTCGCCATAAAGGAATAACTCAGATGGCTGTCACAGCCGACAAAGTTCGAGAAATCTTCAAGAGCCTTGAGGTTGATCGCTTCGCGCGCCGAGGCTACAATCTGACCTTCGTGGCTCGCAACCGGGAAGAATCAGGCGAGGTGACTATACCAGATCGAGTCGATCGGCCCCCTGTCTTGGCTACGCAGAAACCACCACGGATTCTTCTTGTGAACGCAGCGCTTTCGCTGCACGACGCGCAGTTATTGCTCCTGCGATCCATTCCCGCCATCGTCGAAACCGTGGCTTCCTGCGCCGATTTGTATCGCCACGAGGAGCGCGATTATGCACTTGTGATCCTCGCGCTCCATTCCAAATCAAAAGAAACAGCCGAGGCGGCGCGTTTTGTCCGCCATCGTTGGAGCGCTGCGAGAATCCTCCTGCTCGAAGGCGAGTCCGCGGCGATCGACGACTGGCTCTACGACGAGCGGGTCGACCCGCGTTTGCACCCAGCAGCGGTGCGCGAGGCAGCAAAGCGGCTCATGACCAAAGAAAAGTATTGGATTCAAGCATGAATACAGCTCGTCAACAACTCGAGATGACAGAAATCCCGCCGCCAGCGTGGGAACTTGTAGCAGAGGCTACCGGAATCGACGGCCATATCGACACTATTCAACGTGTTCTGGTGATGGGCGAGGAATCGCAGGGATCGGTCATGTAGGGATCGGCAGTGATTTTGATGGAATATCCGGGGCTCCGAATGGCCTAGACGATGTTTCAAGTATGCCGGTCCTGATCGCAATACCGCTAAGCCGTGGATATAAGAAACACGACCTGAAGAAAATCCTGGGCGAGAATTTTCTGCACGTGATTCGCGTGGTGACCGGCAGTAGATAAATTGCCTCGACGCTCTTGAATGAATACACAGAACGATTCAGGAAACTCCGAAAGCGAGAGGCGCTTGTCATCAGTATTCACGTTGTTCTTGGCGACAATTTGAGGGTTAAAACCGCCATTACGCAAAACACGGCTCAATTGAAGGATGTGACACTATGCCGAAGAATGTAGCTGAATTGCTCGTCGATGTACTCGTTCATGCGGGAGCCACGCGAATGTACGGCGTTCCCGGCGACTCCCTTAATGGCATCACGGATGCGATTCGCGCTCGCGGCGATTTTAGCTGGATTCATGCCAGGCACGAAGAAACTGCAGCTTTTGCCGCCGGCGCCGAAGCCCATCTGACAGGAAAGCTGGCTGTATGCGCGGGGAGCTGCGGCCCAGGAAATCTTCATTTAATCAATGGTCTTTACGACTGCCAGCGGAGCCGTGTTCCGGTTCTGGCCATCGCGGCGCAGATCCCCAGCGGCGAAATCGGGAGCAACTATTTCCAGGAGACCGACCCGCAGCACGTCTTCGCGCAGTGCAGTCACTACTGTGAGCTCGTTTCGCAGCCGGAGCAGATGCCTCGTACCCTGGAAATTGCCATACAAACAGCCATCTCCAAGCGTGGCGTTTCGGTTGTGGCATTGCCGGGCGATGTAGCGCTTCAGGATGCGGCCGAGTTGGTTCCGCGAGTGCACTTTTCGGATTCCCAGCCCAATGTCTGCCCCTCTAACGAAGAACTCGATATCCTCGCCGAGGTCCTCAACGGCGCGAAGAGAATTACGATCCTCGGGGGAGCAGGCTGCGCTGGCGCACATGCAGAGTTGATGGAGCTTGCGGGCAAGCTGAATGCACCGATTGTGCACGCCATGCGGGGAAAAGAGTTCATCGAATACGACAACCCATTTGATGTGGGAATGACCGGCCTGCTCGGCTTCTCTTCCGGTTATTACGCGATGATGAACTGCGATGTATTGCTGATGATCGGAACCGACTTTCCATATCAGCAGTTTTTCCCGAAAGACGCGAAGATTATCCAAATCGACATTCGCGGCGAACAACTTGGCCGACGAGCCAAACTCGACTTTGGGTTTGTCGGGGACACCAGGACGACGCTAAGCGCTCTGATCCCAAAGTTGCAGCAAAACAGCGACAACGAGCATTTGAGAACTTCCCGTGCGCATTATCAAAATGCCCGTAAAGGTCTGGACGATCTGGCCGTAAATTCAAAAAAGGCCCCCATTCATCCTCAATATGTGACGCGCGTGCTCGATCAACTCGCCGCCCAGGACGCGGTCTTCACCTGCGACGTGGGAACGCCAACCATCTGGGCGGCGCGCTATCTCACGATGAATGGCAAACGCCGGCTCATTGGCTCATTTAATCATGGCTCCATGGCCAACGCCCTGCCGCATGCAATTGGCGCGCAAGTCAGCTATCCTGGCCGCCAGGTCATATCGCTGTCGGGAGACGGCGGCTTCGCAATGTTGATGGGCGATCTGCTCACTCTTCGTCAACAAGAACTGCCAGTGAAGGTGATCGTCTTCAAGAACGATTCTTTGGCTTTCGTTGAGCTTGAGATGAAGGCGGCCGGCATCGAAGATTTCGGCACCCATCTCCGCAACCCTGACTTCGCCAGGATTGCCGAGGGAGCGGGCATGCGCGGGCTGAGCGCAAAAACAGCTGATGACATATCGCCCATGATTGAGGAGGCTCTAAGCTTTGACGGCCCAGCTCTCGTTGAGATCCCTGTGTCACGGCAGGAACTATCGATGCCCCCGACAATTACCTATCAGCAGTCAAAAGGATTCAGCCTCTTCATGATGAAAGCGATCCTCAACGGGCGTACCGACGAGATTATCGATCTTGCCAAGGTCAACTTGATTCGGTAGACAGATGGGATAATTTGGCGGCATAGAGGCGTTTTCGATCTGCTTCCCATCCTTTCTCGTTCGACGATTACGCCGCGATGCCACAAATTGCGATTCAAAGGAGAGACGGGTGCAGCCCAATCCTCTGATCGGGAACAGTCCGACAACGTCGACGCCAGCCGGCATTGATGACTACCTTCGTGAAAGATTAATGCCAGTGGAAGGAGCAATCCCACAGCTGGCGGGAATCGAAATGTACGGTAACTCGATCCCTGCGGAAACAGCGGGCGGCGATCTGTTCGAGTACATTAACTTTCAGCAACGCTATAACATCGATGCGCGGATAGCGCTCGCGCTCACTCATTCACAAACTTACCTGGAACCGCTTCTCCAAGGAGCAAGCCCGCGGAACGAGGTGGACGTCCATGCACAGTGGCTGGATCTTAGACACGATTTGAACTCAATTAATGAAGCTGAATACAGAAAGGCCAAGAGCTCTGAGCAGATCAGGATTGCCGAGAATCTGCAAGAGCTATATACCATTGCGGGTGTGCTCTTAGTCGACGCACAGGGACATGGAATCATCGCGGCGAAGATTGCATCGACAGTGCACGATACCTTTCATGCGGCAATGCTTAGCGAGCTTGACTACAGCGGAAGAACAACATCTGCGGTTTTCGAGACAGTCAACCTTAGACTTGCACAGTCCGTCACCACTAGGAATGCCCTCGGCCGAGACATGGGAAGCAGTGCTCGTGAAGTTGCGACCATGTTATATGGGCAGATACATCTCTGTGGAGTCTTCCGATTCGTAAATTTTGGTCACCCGCAGCCACTAGTGTTCTCTGCGAAGCATCGGCGTTTTATGGAGATCCACAAGAACTGCGTAGCACAATTCCCAGCCTTGGGACTCGAGATCCCCGAGGACCACCCGGACCGGAGCAAGTATGTTTCGATCGATGTCCGCCCGACTCAAATGGGCCCTTTCGACGTTGAGGAAGTCTCTCTTGTAGAGAGTGGAGACATCCTTTTTCTCTATACCGACGGTGTTTATGACGGTAGCGATGAGGAACAGAAGCAAGAGATTGAGGAGATCATCGACAGGCATAAGCAGGATTCGGCAAAAGGACTCTGCAATGCCATCCTTGAATATGCCGTAGGAAATGACGATCATATGCGGCAAAGTGGCGAGCCTGACCGAATTGATGACAAAACCGTTTTCATCATCAAACGGCAGTAGAAACTTGCTTGGCCTATTTCAAACTGCCCGTAGATGGAAGGCGAGCCCCCTTCGCTGTCCTTCCTATAAAAAACGATGAAAAGCGGTAGCAACTGTCACTTTTGCGGGCATTTAAGAATCTAATTTGAGTGAAGGAAATTCTTTTGGGAAGCGATCACGGAGCAAACACGACCGTCAGGAGCTATCGACAGCCTCTCTATTTTCTTCCGTTAGACGACCGTAAAAGCCTGATGGGGAGTGGAAGGGAGAGCTGGCGATGCTGATTGCGGGAGACATTGGCGGTACGAAAACCGACCTGGCGATCTTTTCCAAAGAAGCCGGCCCACTTGCACCTATCGTGGAAGCAAATGTGCATAGCGCGGATTATCGTAGCTTGCAGGACATCGTTAAGGAATTCCTTACAAAGACGAAATTTTCGGTTGATCGAGCCTGCTTCGCTGTGGCCGGGCCCGTAATCGGCGGGCGGGTTAAGACCACTAATTTGCCTTGGGTAATTGAGGAGAACTCGCTCGCCCAGGATTTGAACCTCAATCTTAAGGGGGTTCATTTAATCAACGATCTTGAGGCCATAGCCAGGGCAGTGCCTATCCTGCGGCCGAACGACGTGGTCACGCTGAACGCCGGTGAACCGATTGCGCACGGAGCCATCGCGGTCATTGCGCCTGGCACGGGACTGGGCGAGTCCTTCCTAACCTGGGATGGATCGCGGTACCTGGCTCACAGTTCCGAAGGCGGTCACTCCGACTTTGCTCCGTCCGATGAACTCCAGGTCCGTCTACTCGAATACATGTTTAAGAAGTTCGATCATGTAAGCTTCGAGCACGTATGTTCCGGGATCGGCATTCCGAATCTTTATGCATTCTTGCGCGATGTAGAGGGTATTCCAGAGGACCCCGAAGTGGCCAAACAAATAGCCGCAGCAGGAGATTCCTCGTTCATCATCATCAATCAGGGCGTCGATCCGGCGAGTCGAAGTAAATTGTGCGCCGCAACAATCGATCTCTTCGTTTCTATCCTGGCCGCTGAAGCCGGCAATCTGGCAGTGAAATTCCTGGCGACAGGCGGCGTTTATTTGGCAGGTGGCGCCTCGGTCCACACCTTGGCAACGATTAAGAAGCCTGCTTTCATCCAGCGTTTCAAACACAAGGGGCGCTTTTCTGACTTACTGGAGCGCATTCCCGTGCACGTGGTGGTCTCACCAGCGGGATTGGCGGGAGCAGCTGCTTACGGGCTCGAGACCTGAATGCAGCCGCATCAGATCGAGTCCCGACAACCACAACCTGGAATGCAGCACGCCATAGGATGGTAAATAAACACCACTGTGCGCGAATCCGGCGCACGTCTCGCGCATCTAATCCAACTTCTGGATGGTATTTTCGATGTTGGCGATGAACGGAAATTAAAACGGTCATGAAGGAGATCACAGATGCAACTTGGCATGGTTGGACTGGGAAGAATGGGCGCGAACATGGTAAAGCGTCTCCTCAAAGGAGGCCATCAATGCGTAGTCTTCGATATGTCTCCGAAAGCAGTGGGTGAGCTGGTTCAGGAGAAGGCTCAAGGAAGTTCTTCCCTGCAAGAGCTGGTTACCAAGCTCTCAAAACCGCGCGCGATTTGGTTGATGGTCCCAGCCGCAGTAGTTGACGATACCATTGCCGGACTCCTGCCCTATCTCGAACCGGAAGACATCTTGATCGATGGTGGCAATTCTCATTACGTAGATGACATCGAGCGCGCCAAAAAACTCGCGGCCAAGCGCATCCACTACCTGGATGTGGGGACCAGCGGTGGCGTGTGGGGTTTGGAGCGCGGCTATTGCATGATGATTGGCGGCGAAAACGCTGCGGTGAAGCATCTCGACCCGATCTTCTCGACGCTGGCGCCGGGAAAGGGTGACATAGCACGCACGCCGGGGCGCGAGAAGCTTGGCGGAACAGCAGAACAGGGGTACCTGCACTGCGGTCCCAACGGGGCGGGTCATTTTGTCAAGATGGTGCACAACGGAATCGAGTATGGCCTGATGGCCGCCTACGCCGAGGGTCTCGGAATCCTGCGCGAAGCTAACGCGGGAAAAAAGAAGGATGTGATCGACGCGGAGACTACGCCGCTTCGCGACCCCGAGCACTATCAATACGATCTCGATCTGCGTGATATTGCAGAGGTGTGGCGGCGCGGCAGCGTAGTCGCGTCCTGGTTGCTGGACCTGGCGGCGGCCGGCCTGGTGGAAGATCCCGCGCTCTCCCAATACGCAGGGCACGTTTCGGACTCAGGCGAAGGCCGGTGGACGATCAAGGCAGCTATCGACGAGGCTGTGCCCGTTCCCGTTCTCTCCACTGCGCTCTACCAGCGCTTCACGTCGCGCGGTGAGGCGGATTATCAAGACAAGCTCCTCTCAGCCATGCGCTTTGGCTTCGGCGGTCACCTGGAGAAAGTCGCCGGCAAATAGGCTCGCGAGAAAAAAGGGGATATCTACGATGAGCAAATCTAAATCGGACGCGCTGGTCTTCTTCGGCGCCACTGGCGACTTGGCCTACAAGAAGATTTTTCCCGCCCTCCAGGCCATGGTGAAACGCGGCCATCTTGACGTGCCGGTAATCGGCGTAGCTAAAGCCGGTTGGAACCTCGAACAGCTTCGCGCACGGGCGCGAAGCAGCATCGGGCAGCACGGCGACGTCGATGCCGTGGCTTTCGGCAAGTTATGCAGCTTGTTACGTTACGTGGACGGCGATTACGCGGACGCCGCGACATTCCAGGCCATCCGCAAAGAACTTAACGGCGCCGAACACCCGGCGCATTACCTGGCCATCCCGCCTCTTCTATTCGGGTCCGTCGTGGAACAACTGGAAAAATCGGGTTCCACCAAGGGCGCTCGCGTGGTTGTTGAGAAACCCTTCGGCCACGACCTTGCTTCAGCACAGGAGCTCAACCGGATCCTGCATTCAGCCTTTGCTGAATCGGAGATTTTTCGCATCGATCACTATCTTGGAAAGCGTCCGGTGAACAATGTGGTCGTCTTCCGCTTCGCTAACGCGTTCATGGAACCGTTCTGGAATCGCAACTACATTGAGAGCGTGCAGATCACAATGGCGGAGGATTTCGGAGTGCAGGGACGCGGCGCCTTCTACGACCAGACGGGCGCCATTCGCGACGTGATCCAGAACCACCTGTTCCAGATCCTGAGCAATCTTACGATGGAGCCTCCGGTCCGCCTTGACAGTGAAACCATTCGCGATGAAAAGGTGAAGGTGCTGAAAGCGATTCCACCTTTGGACGCGAAGAATCTGGTCCGCGGACAGTTCCGGGGCTACCGGAAAGAGGGCGGAGTCGGCGCCGATTCGGATGTGGAAACATTTGCCGCGCTGCGGCTTGAGATTGATTCCTGGCGCTGGCGGGACGTGCCATTCTATATCCGCGCCGGAAAGTGCCTGCCCGTGACCTGCACCGAAGTCTTTGCCAGATTTCGAAAACCTCCGTCGGTCATCAGAGCGGATGCTTTGACTCAGAATCATCTGCGGTTCCGCATCAGTCCCGAGATGACGATAGCCTTGGGCACGACTGTGATGGGTCCCGGCGACACGCTGCAGGGTGAGCACGTTGAGATCGTGGCCAGCAGTCATGCCTGCCCGAACGAAATGGAAGCATACGAGCGCGTCCTGGGCGACGCCATGGCGGGAGACTCCACGCTGTTTGCACGGCAGGATTATGTAGAGGAGGCTTGGCGAATCGTGGATCCGGCTCTGAGCACCGAAACACCCGTCCACGATTACGAACCAGGAACCTGGGGTCCGAGTGAGGTAGAGCAGACAGTCTCACCTGTTGGAGGATGGCACAGCCCGATCATGGCAAATCAGGAAGATCCTAGCGTTGCCACCATACCCTGCTGACCATCTGATTCCCCGCATAGAGTATCTTCCGAATAGACCATCTGACCGTTTCGTTTTGGAGAAAACCCAATGAAGCTCGATACATTTGACCAAGCCGATCTTGTGGCGCGAGCCGGCGCGACGATGATTGCTGCGGATGCCCGTGCGGCGATCGCCGCGCGTGGAAAATTTGCTATGGCTGTCAGCGGCGGCCACACTCCCTGGATCATGCTCCGCGCACTGGCAAACGAAGACATACCTTGGGCAGGTGTGCATGTATTTCAGGTCGATGAGCGCGTGGCGCCCGCTGGACATCCGGATCGAAACCTTACACACTTGCAGGAAAGCCTGCTTGAGCATACGCCGCTACGCCCCGAACAGATCCATGCCATGCCGGTAGAATCGCCTGATCTCAAGGGTGCGGCTATCCTCTACGCGATTGCAATTCGAGATATCGCCGGATCGCCGCCAGTACTCGACCTGATCCATCTCGGTCTCGGTCCCGACGGCCACACTGCCTCGCTCGTGCCTGGCGATCCGGTGCTCGATGTTACCGGAGAAGATGTCGCACTTACCGGAATCTATCAAGGCCGGCGCCGCATGACATTGACCTATCCAATACTGAATCGTGCCCGGCGGATACTTTGGATTGTTACTGGAAAAGAGAAAGTGGAAATGCTTCGTCGCCTATACGATGGCGACGTATCAATTCCTGCCGGCCGGGTTCGTCGCGACCAAGCCGTTCTGTTGGCTGACCGCGAAGCGGCAGGACAACTGGCCCCGGAATACCAGCCAGGAAATTGATATCATGCGTGAACAACCACGAATCATGGCGTGGCCCTCCTTCCCGAGAACTAATTGAAAGCGTGAATCGATGAGCCATCAACCCATATATCGTTGGCTTGACCAGCAAGGCGAAGCCTTCGGTTCTCCCGGCACCGAACCGCGATGGACATCGAGTCTGAAAGACGCGGTTTGTACCGCTTATGCGGGGTCAAGCCGGATCTGGTTTACCTGTTCGCACGGCATCCTCAACGAGATATACCATCCTACGATTGACCGCGCACAAGTGCGAGACATGGAATTCCTCATCACCGATGGGAGCACCTTTGCGCACGAAGAGAAGCGTGACCTGGTTTCGACCTTCGAGTACATCCATCCGGAGGCCCTGGGAATTCGCTATGTGAATCGCGATCCTGAAGGCCGTTACAGCCTGACCAAGGAGATCATCTGCGATCCCCATCATGCGGTGGTGTTGCAGCGGGTGCGGCTCGAAGCCGTCCCGGACTTGCTGCCGCGGCTCAAAGTGTATGCGCTGCTGGCGCCGCATCTCGATGGCGGCGGCGCAGGTAACTCGGCGCGCGCGGTGGACATTGCCGGCCACAAGGCGCTGCTGGCGTGGAAGAACGAGTGGTCGCTGGCGATGGGCGCGAGCGGCGGGTTCGCGCGCGTTGGCTGCGGCTTTGTAGGCATCAGCGACGGCTGGCACGACATCATGGATAACTTCCAAATGGATTGGGAGTTTGGCTCGGCTACGGGAGGCAATATCGCCGTGGTGGGCGAGATTAATCTTCAAGGGATCATGAACGCCGACCCGAAGGGGGAAAGCGCCCATCTCGATTTCACCCTGGCCATCGGGATTGGAGAAGGACATCACGCTGCGGCGCAGGCAACAATGAACGCATTGACCACCCCCTTCGAGGATTTGCGCAAACGCTTCATCGAGCAGTGGCAGAGGGCGGCGAATCCCGAGTGGCTTGCGGTGCATGCTCGCGATGGCGGCAAGCTGATGCGGGCCAGCCACAACGTGCTATTGGCGCACGAAGACAAAACGTTCTCCGGCGCATTTGTGGCTTCGGCGTCGATTCCCTGGGGGCAGGCACACGGCGACGACGATATGGGCGGCTACCATCTGGTGTGGACGCGCGACATGGTGCAGACGGCCACGGCGTTGCTGGCCTGCGGCCGTACCGATACAGCGCGGCGTGCGCTGGTGTACCTGGCCTGCACCCAACAACCCGATGGTGGCTTTTCGCAGAACTTTTGGATCGACGGAACACCCTACTGGCGCGGCAAGCAACTCGACGAGGTGGCGTTTCCACTGATCCTTGCCTGGCGGCTTTGGAAAGCTCAGGGCCTCGCAGAGATGGATATCTTTCCTTTTGTGGATCGTGCCGCAGGCTGTCTGGTGCAACAGGCGCCGATTACGCAACAGGAGAGATGGGAAGAGGCCGCTGGCTATTCACCTTCCACATTGGCCTCTGTGATTGTGGGGCTGATCTGTGCGGCGGAGATCATGCGCGCCCATGAGTCGCACGAGCTGGCCACGTTTCTTGAAGAGTTCGCTGACTGGATTGAAGGTCACCTTGAAGACTGGACGGTGACCAACGACGGCGTGCTGCATCCAGAGGTGAAGCGCCACTACATGCGCATCCGCCCGCCGGAGTGCGCCGAGACCTACGCACACGAGGGCTGCGGGAGCGAACTGATTCGGCTGGCGAACCGGCCCCCGGGCACGCGCTACGAGTTTGAGGCGCGAGAGATTATTGACGCGGGATTTCTGGAGTTGGTGCGCTACGGCGTGCGGCGTGCGGACGATCCACTCATGGTGGACTCGCTCAAGGTGGTGGACGCGGTGATCAAGCGCGATCTTCCGCAGGGGCCCGGCTGGCTGCGCTATAACTGGGATGGTTATGGCGACCGGCCTGATGGCGGCCCGTTCAAGGGATGGGGACAGGGCCGCGTTTGGCCGCTCTTGACCGGCGAGCGTGCACATTTCGAGCTGGCTGCGGGGCACGACATCGCGCCTCTGATCGCGACCTATGAGGGCTGCGCCTGCTGCGGCCAGATGGTGCCGGAGCAAGTGTGGGACGAGCCCGACCGGCCGGAGCGCAGCCAGCTTTTCGGCCGGCCCGCGGGTTCGGCCATGCCGCTGGTGTGGGCGCACGCCGAGTACCTCAAGCTGCTCCGCTCGGCGCTCGACGGCAAGGTATTCGACCGCGTCGATCCCGTTTACGAGCGCTACTCGGAACCGGAGGGACGCAAGCGCGTGCGGCACGATCTCGAAATCCACACCCGCCTCCGGCCTATCCAGAGTCTCGGTGCCGGCAAAACCCTCCGCATCCTCGACAGCGAGGATTTTGAGGTGGTGTGGACGGACAACGGCTGGCAGACGAAGCACGCCACGGCTAGCCGCGCCTTGGGCTGCGCAGGACACAGCGCAGACATTGCGCCCACAGCCGGTAGCAGCGAGCTAGAGTGGACGCTTCACTGGTCGCAGAGAGACGCATGGCTTGGATCTAATGTGAGGGTCAGGATCGAACCGGCCTGATCGGATTCTCAGGACACTTTGGGCCGTATTCTTGAGCGGTTGCTTTATATGGAGCGGGAGACCGGGATCGAACCGGCGACATTCAGCTTGGGAATGTGGCGATCAATTGAAGACAAAGAACATGGCGTTCACCCGATCTCGTTCTGGCGATAGAGAATACGGGGTTTTCGAAGGGGCTGATCTACAGGAATCAAATGGAGCAGAAATGGAGCAGACGAATCCGCAGATCGACGAAGGATCGGGGTGCGCTTTGCGGACTTGATCGGCATAGGAGCAATATCGGGGGCAACCTGCCGAACGACCTCTTCCGTGTCAAGGTTTCTACATTAAGCAAATCAACAACTTACAAGACCCCGATGGCAATCTAAGTCTTTGCAAGCGCCGGTGATCCTCTCTTTCGACGTATCGCAAAACGTATCGCGACTTGCTCCGGCCATCTCGGAGAACTAACAGTTCACGTGCCTACCGATGGTCGGCATTTACTTCGACAAAGTACTATCCAGCTTGTCGTCGCCGAGCCACTCCCCATCGTTGAGACAGTTTTCTATTGCTACACCGGCAACGTTTTCGTTTCTGTACCCTCGCCGTTTCCCGGTCCGTTTACCACCTGGGAGCTTATCCCAACGCAGCGCCGGGCGGTTTGAGGGCTCTTCCTGTAACCCGCCCTCGGAGGGTCTGCCTCCATCTTCCATGCAGCAAGGCTGCTGCATTCGGTCTACATTCCTACCTCCCGCTTCGGCAGTCTTGGCACACTTTGGCGAGGCACACCCTCACTTTTTTGGGGATCAAGGGCAGGCCACCCACCTTGATCAAGGATTTCACGAGCGGATGGATGTCATGGGTTGATATTCAACCCTGACAATCCTGAAAATGGCGTCTTCGGGTCGCCCACAAATGGTTTTTTTTGGCCATACAAATAATTCCTCATGTCGCGCTCTCCAATGAGAGAAACCACTTGCGGATAGGCGTCCAGAATACTTCCCAAGGAATATTTGACTGCCTCATCGAGAGAATTCTTGAACTCAAAAATAGGCGAGCTGCTACTGTGGTCTTCACCGTTATAGAGACCGTTGGCCAGCCATCCATGACGCCGTGCATCCCACACTTGGAGAAGCACGCGGGTGCGAACCGTGAATGCGCCGCGTCCGCCGTTAGAATCCCCTTTTGATTCCTCAACGACGATACTAACCACCCAGTCCGCACCGGCCCGTTTGGCCAGCAAATCCATATTCCCCGCGGTACGCGCGGATAGATCGGCAAGCTTGATTTGGGGTGCGCCATTGGCCGCCTTGGCGGCCATCGCCTCGCCCAGCATTTTGAACTGCCGGGCGATGAATTCATATTGCTCCTTGTGCCGGATCGTCGTCGCACGGATAGGCAGCGTTTCCTTGGCATCATTCGTCGCGTCCAGCGGCGGCAGCAACAGCACACTGGTTTCGCGGGGGGTGACCGGGCGTGGAGGCAGCAGCTTCTCACCGGCACGGGCCGGCGAAGCGGCCAGCAACAGAACGGCTGACAAAGTCATAAAAACGGCCTTCATGCTCATTTTGGTATCGGTCTTCATGCTCGCAAGAATTTTGGTTCGTCGGTTAAAAGGGCCATTGAAGAAATGAGACCCATCCCTTCAATGGCCCATCATAGTTTGCCTGGAATACGGTCTTGCAATCTGTCGAGGCTCACCATGGGTTAATTACCAGGTCAATACGCCAGTGGCGGAATCGACGGTAAGCGTGCTGACATTATTAAACGTCGGCGTATCGCCACTGAACGTCAACGGACTCCACACGTAGTAGCCCAACCCATGTCCAGCATTCCAATAATCGTCGTCAAAGTTAGCCCAACGGTCGCTCATCATGAAATAGCTCGTCTCCGAAGAGCCTTTGAGCTCCTGAACGTTACCGACCTGGGACCAATACGTACTGTCGGTCCAGGTTCCATTAAATTCGGCATCCTTGGTGTAGTCGCTGGGATCCGTGGGGGTGGTGGACCACACCACATACGCGGCGGAGTAACCAAACCCGTGCGTTTGGGACATGTTGTAGTAGTAAACGCCGCTCCGCTCAAACATATTGTTCGCTTCCTGCCCCTGGGGCCACTCGGAGATCAGCGTGGCGGCGTTGATGCTCTCGTAGTTCGAGCTGAGTGTTGAGATATAGGCATGTTCGCGGCCGTGGGCGTCAGAACAGATGAAATACGGAGTCGAGCCGTGATCCACATCGACAAAGATGGTCGAATCTCCGTTGATGCTGTCATAAACACCGCTAATGCCGTCCTGAACATGGTTCACGGTAAAGGGGCCTGTTGGTGAACTGGACGTTAAACAGATCTCTCCATCGCCATCCTCTCCGTTATACACAATCCACATGACATATAACTTGGTGGAAGAGTTGTAGAGCACCGTGCTCAGGCGACCGACCCAAGTCACGCTGCCAAAACCGGATGTTGACGTGGTAACCACAGGGTTGTATCCCGTCCAGTTGACAAGATCAGTGGAGGAGTAAACGTTGACCGATTGAAATACGTTAGAGGGGGTTTCGCCGTTGTTGGCTGTGATATACGATTCTGATCCGCTATATTGAACACCATACCAGTAGTAGGTGCTGCCGAACTTGGAGATGTTCCCACCCTGGGCGATGATGTAATTGCCCGCGGTGTCTTTCCACCAAGCGTTATTGTTGACGGTTCCGGCGGCAAACGCCGGCAGGGCGGTGAAGGCAAAGGCAAGCAACAGGGTTGCTAGTCCAAATCTGATGTGTAATGCTCTCATTCTATCCTCTTTTCATCCTCAGGTTGATTGATTCAGGAGCCTGTTCCAGGTTCCCCCATGCAAGCTCTCCCACAACTAACAGTTCAAGCCCACGTTGCTTTTGAGTTATCTTGGTAACTGCTGGAAACGCTTTCTTTGACTGTCCAATCGAAAGTCCCTTCGGTGGGCCCGACTTCGTACAACATAGTCGAAACGATGATGGTATTGAATCCGTCTGAAGCTGCCTGGGCGGCAAGCGCATTGCACTGGGCATAATCCCACAGATAGGCGCTGTAGTACCGCAGCTTGTCGAAGCGCATCTGAATCGCGTTCGGCAACCACTGCACTCCACCGACCATGAGCACATACTTCTGCGAGCCGTTCGGTGAAGTGTCGGCATTTGAGATGACAGCTTGGGCCCATACGCTGGAAGCGCATAGGCATACGGTTAAGGCAAGCGCAGTGATCTTAATTCCGGTGCGGACGGATGAATTGAGTTTGGAGAAGCACAGGGTAGCGCTGACGATACTTTGAATGTTCATTGGGCCCCCCCATTCTAAAGAGTCTGGCGCGCAGTTCCATGATAGAAACGGCGCGCCAGAGGTTTGTTGTGCATGTGTTCTTTGCCTAGAAGATGAACTTCCCCTCGACAAAGAATTCCCGCTCGCCGCCGCTGCCACCCAGCGAAGCATTGGCGGTAGTTATCTCTGAAGTGACCTTTCCGAAATTCGATGAGTTTAAATCCGCAGTCGGATTGCCAAAGTGAGGTGTGTTGGTAAGGCCGAACGCATCGCCTTCGATTTCGAAGGTAAGCCGTTCCTGGATCTTGATGTCGCGTTTCAGGCTGCCGTCGAGATCGAAGTAGCCCGGTCCGATGAACTGGTCACGGCCAACATTGCCCAGTAGTTGGGACGCTGGTAATCCACCGCCTACACGCTGAAACGAAGCCGTGCTGAACCATGAGCAGGATGCTGTTCCAACGGCGCAATTGCCTGGACTCTCGTCCGGCCTGCCCTTGGAGTAGGTCACTGGCGCAATCTGGTTCGGCACAGCTATCTGGTCGGCTGCGCTCAGGTTTGCGGTATCCCCGGAATCGACCACAGAAAACGGAGTTCCCGTCAGGATACTGATAACGCCGCTAAACTGCCAGCCACCGGCAAGCCAGTTGGCGATTCCGTTCGTGGCCCACTTCTCGCCTGTTCCAAACGGCAGTTTGTAGACCCAATAGCCCTCGAAGTTGCTCTTGCGATTGTAGGAAGCGAGTCCATAATTCTTCGAGAAGAGTGATGGTTCGTTCCAACTGATATCGCCACCGATTTCCTCATTGTCGGTAAAGTCGATAACCTTCGCCCAGGTTTCGACCACACCAACGGTAGAAGCATGGCCAAAATTTCGCGTCAACTTGGCTTGCATCGAATCGTAATGGCTTCTACCGGTAGGGACAATTTCATTCTCGTCCGGCCAGTTGACGCCGAATTGCGCATTCAAAACACGGTCCGTAGATGTGTTCGAGCCGATAGGCGACCAGTTGGAATAAACCTCTGTCAACGGGCGTATGCCCTGCTCGCCCACATAACTGAGATCCGCCACGAAGCCCGCAAACTCACGTTCTACCGCAAGGTTGTAGCCGATGATGTATCCACGCCGGAAGTTCAGCGGAACATTTGTCGTTGAGATGCCGGCGGGTAGGGGAACGACCCCCGTGGAGATATTGGGGACTGTTGCCAGCACCAGGCCTGTGGGGAGATTGATCCCGGGAAAGGGCCCGGTGTTGTTCGCGCCGGTGAGACTGGCGGCGGGTGTGAAAGAGCTGGCTGGGCACGTAGTGGCAGCACAAGCCGGAGTGGCCGCGCCGTTCCCTACTCCCGACCAGGCGGTGCTAATGTTGGCCGGATAGTCGTTGCGCATGAACCGCCAGTTGTTGGAGTCCCCGCCCAAACCGAAGCCGGAGCGGATAACTGTCTTCGAGTCTGGACGCCACGCAACGCCGACGCGCGGAAGAAACTCTCCGTGTCCGGCATTGATATTATCGTTCACCGGCACAGTACCATGCCCGCCGATGTACACATTCATGTTGTTGAGGTCGAGTTCGCGCACTCCATAGCCGTGATCGCTATAGGGCGTCGGATAGTATTCGTACCGGATGCCAAGGTCCAGGCTGAGACTTGGCAATACCTGATACTGATCGCGCGCATAGAACGCATACTGGCTCCAGCGGAGCGCGATTGGATCTGACGTTATGATCGTCTTGCCGGTTTGTTCCGGGAGACCCAGCAGGAAGTCGGCATAATCATTGTACTGGCCTGTAGGCAGAGAATTGAAGTTCGAGTATTTGCCGCCTGAGAGCGTGACCGCCTCAGTCGCAACTCCGGTGAAATCGAAGCAGCCGCGCGCCGTTTCGCAGCCGCTGCCCTGGGGCTGGAAGTGGTTCAGGCCTGTATGATCGTCTTCTACTCCAAAGCGGAGAGAATGATGACCCTTCACCCAGGTCAGGTTCGCGCTCCCCGAGAGCTGATTGTCGCGGAACTGAAATGGATTCGAGCCCGCGGTGTTGCCGAATGAGGAGTAGCCAGTGCCGAATTCAAACTCGGGAATGCCCCAATACAGTTGATTCGGTGCGGGTAATCCGGCATCGTTGGTTCCAGGAATCTTCAGCGTATCCAGCCCGTAATCCCCGAATTGCGTGATGTCGATGTTTTCCGCGGTGATGTTCTGGCGCGTGTAGCCGCCGTTGGCATCCAGCAGCAGGTTGGGTGTAAACGCGTGTGTCAGCCCCAGGCCTATCACATAAATGTGCGGGTAGGAGTAGCCCTGCTGCCCGCCGTTCGTTGCGGCGCCGCCGATGTTTCCATTTGGGTTATCCAGCGCCGGAGGATCGAAGATTGTGGCGCGCGTCATGCTGTAGTGACCGAAATAAGTCGTCTTGTCGCTGGGCACGTAATTGATCTTCGCGTCGTAATCGTCGCGATTAAAAAACCCCTTCTGGAGATCCAAATAGTTGTTCGTTGAAACTGTTGTCAAACCGGGCGACGGTGCTGGAAGCATGGCTGCCAGTATCTTTGACGCGGAATCAAGCCTTGAGACACAAATCGCGTCCTGGACTCCGTTGCAAGTAAAAATCGATCGGCCGGTGCCGTCCGCATTGCCCGTCAGAGGATCGTAAATGTGGATCGGATTGCCTGTTACTTTATCGTTACCCATCAGGCCAGCAAAATTGAAGTACCCGGCTGCCGCGGCAGTGGAGTACATCAGTGGGCCTGTGGGGACGGTCTGCGGGTTGCCGCCGCTGGGCGACTGCACCTGCCTGTTCTCTTCCCAATCGCCAAAGAAGAACAGCTTATTCTTGAAGATCGGGCCGCCGACAGAGCCGCCAAACTGATTGAAGACATTCAATGCCTTTTTGTAGCCGGGGGCGTTGAAATAGGTCTTGTTCTTCATGCCGTCGTCGGTATGAAATTCGTGAGCTTCGCCATGGAACTGGTTCGATCCCGACTTGATGATTACGTTCACCATCGCACCGTTGACCATGCCCTGCTCCGCATCGAAGGAGTTCGTGGCAATGTTCACGGTATCGACAGCGGCAGTCGGCGGCACGTAAGCAATGTTATTGGGTAGCCAGGGATCGAGATCCAACACGCCGTCGATGCGAGTGCTGTTGCCCTGTGAGGATTGACCGTTGACGTTGCTGGTCATGGCGCGGCTGGGATTGGAAGCAGCGGAGTTGTTCTCGGCAGGCAAATTCGCGCCGGGAATGATGCGCAGCAGTTGTTGGAAGCTCTTGCCCTCCGATGAGACGGACGGCAGAGATTGCACCTCTACAGCGCTCAAGTCCGAATGGATATCAGCCCGGTCGGTCTGCAGTTCGGGCGGCGCCGCGGTTACGGTCACGCTCTCAGTGGCCGCGTGCGGAGAAAGCTTGGCATCGAGGCGCACAATCGAGTTGCTGTCGACTACCAGACCGCCCGTGGTCTGCGTGGCGAAGTTCGGCGCCGCGACAGCGACCTGATAGGTGCCCGGTATCAGATCTGTAATGCGATAGATGCCGTAGGCATCCGAAATCGCATCTTTGGAAACGCCCTTGGATACTTCCAATGCCGTAACATGTGCGTTGGGTTCCACGGCGCCAGTAGCGTCGGTTACCGTTCCAGTGATCGACCCATACAAAACCTGGGCCATGGCCGTGGGACTCAACGCCAGAATGGCGAAGAGCATGGTGACCGCCAACATCGACTTGACGGCGTACTTGAACACCAAAGACTTTTGCTTTCCGAGTTGCATCGCTGTCCTCCTAGTTAACTGAACTTCCGAAATCGTTTTTTTCTGGTTTTCGGTACTGTTTGAATCGTTGTTGAGTCACATTTCACATTGACTTTGGCAAACGCTTGCAGCCATCTTCTAAATCTCAGAACGCAGGAGCCGGAATGGTCAGTTCAATGTTCTGTCAAGATGCACTTGAAGAATGCTGGGTTGATGAAGGCGAAGCGAGACATTTCCCCGATCTCCTGTAATAACGCGTTTGGTAATCCAGTTCTCCCCATCAAAAGTGCCCTCCTCAACGGAAAGACACTCGGCATCGCGCGGTAATCCTTTTAACTCCGCGAAATTGACGTGAAAGCCTTCACCGGCAATTATGAATCTGTCGGCTGCAAGCTTGATGATGATTCCGCCTCCACGATGAGCCTCTGTATCGGCCACGAATTTCTCATCAAAATGCACCACAGCGGTGAGCGAATCACCGAGAGGGATTGCCAGGGATTCATGCCGGTACATGTCAAGAACAATCGGGAAAAGTGTGCCGCGATAACGGTTGCGGGCGATTATGGGCAGCAGAGGCCGTAGAACCCGAAAGTTCTCCTCCAAAGCCGTTTGCCCTGCATTAAGTACGCTGTCGTATTCGTATCCATGGTCGATGCCGAACGGTGTATAGCCGATTCCGTTCATGCCAGCCAGGGTGGTAAAGACATAGGGCGCGTAGTACGGAGCAATGCCAACTTCGGCCACGAAAAGGACATTGTCAGGCCTGTTATAGAAGGCGGCCTGCTCCGGAAAGTCAATTCGATATATATCCGGCGCAATGATATCGATGTGCTTTGCAGTGGCTTTCCAAATGTCAAAGACCTGAGAGTTAGCGGTTCCACTGGGCCAATCTCCTGCTCTGACTTGCCCGGTGTTAATGAGGGGCACATTGATGTAATAAGGAATGGCGTACTGCGCCTTCCCGGCTTCGGCTACTCCGTCGATGTAACTCGAGATAGTCCAGGCACTGAACACCTCCGGCGCCATATCTCCAAAGATATCGGTCCAATTTCCTGTTGTCCGGTAGCCGGTCAGCTTCCATGCGCTCTGCAATGCAGGCGTCAGGCCTTCGCGATGCTTCACGAGATAACTCATCAGCTCGGATGGCGGTTGCCCGGCGAAGGTGCGGTTAGCGGCAGCAGAGTAGTCGCGGTCTTCGGGATACAGGCAGTCTTCGTTCTCAATTTGCATCATGATGACTGTGTGGTCACGCTGATCGAATTCGCGAATATGGCTCATCAGGGCGGAGAATGCCCGTTGATCGGCCTTGAGCGCTGCTGTGCTGAGTGGTGAAATGGCGTACTGCTCGTCGCCTCTTGCATCGTGGACTCGAAAGTAAGTAGTCCGGTCGGTCTTTATCCAGTCCGGCGTAAAGCCCATTAGGCCGTTTTTCGATGTGCCAAACCAGAGAAGGATGAGCTTGAGATGGTGGCGACGTGCCCCTTCGATAATTCCGTCTACAAGATGAAAGTCGAACTTCCCCGGCTCCGGCTCCAAAAGACTCCAGGAAATCGGAATCGTGGCAGAATTTGCGTGCACTGCATCGAGGTCGCGGTAGACAACTTCAACATCCTCGAGATTTGAAGCACTTGTGTTTTCAGACTGCGCTCCAAGAATGATGAACGGGGATCCATCAACCAGAAGTTGCGTGCCCTCACCGTCCTGTGCCAGTCGTGGAATCCTGGCGTCTTGAATCTGAGCGGCAGCCCCGAGAGGCACGAAGGAAAGAGCGACATATAGCACAATCACGCGATTCAATCGATATCTCCCCAGAGATGCAGCCCGCACAAATTCCTGCTCGACGCAATTAGGACACTGTCCACTTACGTCAGCTATATCGAACGAATCGTAGGCTTGCGAAAATGGCAGTGTCAACCGACTAAGGTATGGTTGCTGCGAATAAAAAGTTGCCCATTTTGGCCGCTACACATTTCACATTGCTGCTAGAGTCATTAGGTACTGTAAGGAGCTCTAGCAATCGTGAAGTTCACTCGGGAAGGACCACTCAACAACACCAGTTTGCACACGATCACGTCATGGATTCGAAGCATTTCCAATCATCTGCAGTATGTAAGTTGTTGCTTTGGGCTCGTTGCATTCTGCACTGCGCACTCCTCAATCGCCCAAAGACCGAATG
>JBEKPD010000056.1:0-38143 GCA_049521075.1 Occallatibacter sp. | reverse complement strand
ATGTCTAGCCCAAGGCAATCAAAGGTTTTAGTTCTTGGCCCGCAAAAGGCGGAACGGTCACCGGCTCACAAGTTTTAAAACGCTTATCTCATGCTAGCTTGTCAAATCCGGTACGGATTCAAAACTAAACGGCGAAAACACCTGCGGCGCACCGCACAATACCAGTAATCCCTTTTTTATGATTTGGATATGAGAATGTGATTTAGGTAACGTGCCCTGCAAGACGAGCGCGGCTTTTGCATGTTTCCTGCATATAGTCTCCGAACAATCCGGTCGTCCACGCGCGATGGTTTGCATCGGGCATCGTACCAGTGGAGATGGTCCTTGTATCTTCCATGAATTTCGCCACTCAGAAAGGGTTTCTCGGAAACATCGAGTACTCACCCATTCCCTCGGGGTGCTCCGATTTTTCTTGGTTGCAACCGGAGACCAAAGTTCCGCGGTCAACTTTCCCAATATCGTGACTTCTCGGACACACTTGGAATGTATTCACCGCGACCGTGCACAATCCGGATCATCTTTAAAAAGGTCGTTGCCCAAAATGTGTAGAATGCGTGGTTCTGGGTGAATGACCGGCAATCCGGACATTGTGCATTCCCAGCTCTCAATGGCGAAACCCGAGACTTAGGTGGCGTCCGCAGCTTCCTGCTGACTCAACCGATATAGGAACCCCTGCGCAGGGAGGAAGTCCGGATCAAGTGCAGCGGCATGCTCAAACTCACTGCGGGCCGGGTCGATCTGGCCGAGGGCCATCTTGCAGAGTCCGAGATTGTAACGGGCTGCGGCAGAGTCTCCGCGTTCGGTGATCCTGGCCTCGTATATGTCGATTGCCGACTGCCAGCATTGAAGAGTTTGCAGCAGATGGGCAACGTTAAACAGAGTATCGGATGCTCCGGTGAGGCAGTAGCGCCGATCGGAGACCAGCGACAGGCCCGACATAAGATCGGCGCGTTCGGGCACAGTGGCCTCCGGCAGGCGGGTGTAGATCGCGTCGTAGAGCGAATCGAATACGGCGGCATCCCATTCCATGAGCTTGAGTATCGAGATGAGACTACCGAGTCGCATCTGAAAACGCTGGCCCAGGACGGCCATGAGGATGCTGTACAGATCGCCGGGGCTGGCCATGTCCAGATGGTGGCGAAAGACCCTTGTAGTGCGCGGCATGGGATTGGAGCCACCGCACCCCATGGCCCATGCGGCCGTCGCCAGAAAGTCCTGCTGCGTGCTTTGCATCCAGGCATGCCCGCCTTCGTGCAGGAAGTACATCATGATGGCATGCAGGTTCACCACCATCGAAGCGCTGGCGAAGTCGCCGATCTCGAGCGAGCTGCGATGACTGATGCTGACCGGCGTGGTGAGGCCCTTGTCCGAGCAGACAATGAGGAACCGGTCCTGGGTGAGATCGCGCAGAGATTCAATACATTCCAGGGCTCCGACGGGCAGAGAGAGACAGCCTTGGAGCCCCATTCTCTGATACTCGCCCAGCAGGCCGGCGACCGACGTAGAGAAACCATCGAGCAGGCAAGGACGGAAATCCAGTTCAAGCGACCAGAGATCGGGATCGACCTCCTCGGTTTCGCCCGTTTCCTTCCATGAGACGGCCGCGCGGCGAATCTCGCCGTTGTCGAGTTGAAAGACTTCCATGGGCAGCGAGTCGAAGAGGTAGTTGGCGATAAAGATGGCCGGTCCATTGGATGCGATTGGCTTGCCGGCGAAGAAGAGGGGCTCGCGGCTGGTGCAGTTGTAGCAGGCCTTTTCGGCGACCCCGGATAGAAACCACGACGCGATGGCCGGATTTGCCTCCCAGGCAGCAAGATTCGACGGAGCCAGATCGGTCATCAAGTAACGATAGGCGATGCCCATGCGCTGAAAGTCTGCCGCGCGTTCTTCGAGGGCCATCATCATGAAGTGGGAGAAGCCGCCGTGGCCGGCGCCGAGCTCGACGATCACGCAAGGCTCCTCGGGCTGGCCGTTCTGTTCAGTCCAATCTTCGAGGAAGGCGAGAATCAGGTCGACGTAGGAGGCGGCGATCTTGGGATTGCTGGTGACTTGATAAGGCACCTTACCAACCCATGCGGCCTCGCCCTTCTGCTTATAGAATTCGCCGAGCCGGGCCCACAAGCTGGACTCGGAAAGCCATTGACCGCTTTCGAGCACCTTGGCGTTATCCATGCCGATATCTCCGTCGCTCGTCGCTAAAATACTTCAACATTTGCCACTCCTCGCTTCGCTCAATTAGAAAAATCCGCTCCTGTTGCTGCCGTCTTAATCGTGTTAACGAACCCTGGAGTTTGCCATGAACTACGGTGGGCAGCTCCGTAGTTCGTAACAGTCTCTAGTTGGTGTTAATGGGAATATTGGTCTGCGGCTCCGATCTTTTGTACCAGGCGTTGGCCACGTCGAAGGAGGCTTTGTAAAGATCGGCGTCGCAGACAAGCGCGCTGGGAAAAGCCTGCAAGGCCCATAGGCCAAAAGTGAGCATGTTCGCCGACTCTCCACCCATTGTCAGGTTGTAGCCGCCCATATTTCCCGCGCCGATGGCATTTTTGACGTGCGGTTTTGCGGCCGTACTGCCAGCTGCCAGGGTGGCCAGCACACCTCCCGCGAAAGCTCCCGCGGTCACTGCGCCATTCATTGCGAGCTGAGCGTTCGCCAAATGCGCCCTTCGGGCCGCGCGTACACCCGGAGCCAGCGGCGCGATGAAGTTGGTATCGAGGTTGTCGAGTACATCTTCGTATCTGGCGTTGTAAACCTTGGCCATGTTGGTGCGAATAGTTGGAGAAAGCGGCCCCGCGTAATTCGGGGCGACTCGATAGTTCGCCCAGCGGCGCTCTTTGGTTGGAGCGGCCTGCTGGGCAGAGTAAACGTAGGGCTTGTAAATGCCGCCAACCTTGACCTTGGCGCCCACTGCGGCCTTTTGCGAACCAGGCACCTGTGGGAGCGCTGCATTGTTCCAATATGCGACGTTGTTATGGACAAAGTTGCTTGGGTTGGCGGTCCAGGCCGCGTGATAGGGAGTTGCCGTGTTTGCGCCAGGGAGTCCGGTGCGAATATGGTCCTCCACCTGCGCGCGATGCTGATTGTTGTCGGCGGTAGAACCCAGGGTCAGGTTGTTAGCCGTACCCGGGCCGTAGGTCTTGCCATTGATCACATGCAGATGCGTGTAGCGCTTGGGCTTGCCTCCAGGTTGGAACAGGATCTTATTGCCGAATAACATTGAAAAGTGGTTGAACCCGCCCAACGTCTTGGGAGCTTTGTAGGCGTTAGTGGACGCGATGTCGATGGTTCGGGCGGTTGCTCCACCCTGTTGTCCTCCGCCCACGTTGTTTCCGCCGCCGGGGAAGACATTCATTGCCCCTGGTAAGGCCTTATTGCTGAGATTCCAGCCTCCCCCGCCGAACCCCGCGAACACTCCTTGCACCACGCTGCGGCGTTGCAATGCAGCCGGAGTCAAAGCCGTGCGAATGCTCTCGCCGGTAGATGATCGCCGTCCGGAGGCTTCGATCGCCTGACGGCCTTTCACGTCGGCCTCATGCTCCAGCCCTTTGTCGTCGTTGATGGCGATGCCGTCTTTCAACTGCTTTGTGGCCTGGACGCGGCCCTGCGCCTGCTGCACAACGTGCCAGGCCTCATGGGGCAGGTGCTGCTCCTGGCCCGGACCGACATGGATGTCACTTCCCTGCGCATAGGCCAGCGCATTCAGTTGCGCGGGCTTATCGGAGTTGTAGTGGACCTGCACGTGATCCATCGAGATGCCGGACAGCGACTCGACACCGCTCTTCAACTGCGGGGGAAGGCCGGACCCGGAGCTCGTGGAGGTTGCTTCAGGGCTCGCACTGGCGCTTGAGGCCGCATCCGCAACGCGGCGCTGGCGAAGCTCGTCCTTTGCCTTGCCCTGGATCCTTTCTTCCTTGGGCTTGGCCTGCAGCTTCTCTTCCTTGGGCTTGGCTTGCAGCTTCTCGTCCTTAGGCTTGCCCTGGATCTTCTCTTCTTTCGGCTTCGTTTGCAGCTTCTCTTCCTTGGGCTTGGCTTGCAGTTTCTCGTCCTTAGGCTTGCCCTGGATCTTTTCTTCCTTCGGCTTTGCCTGCAACTTCTCCTCTTTAGGCTTGACCTGCAACGAGAACACCCCGGCGCCTGCGCCCCCGGTCTTATGCAGTTGCGCAGATAGCCGCGGGCTCTGATGTATCTGTTCGCGCAACTGCGCCAGAGACTGCACACGTGGGCTCGCATTAATCTGCGTGGCTAGCTGCGTGGCCCGAGTTGCGCCCTTTGAATGGGCGGGTGTCCGTCGTTGCGCAAGTTGCTGCGAGTTCTGAGGGCTGACCCTCGCTCCTTGAGCTGTCTCTTTCATCGGGCCCTCCTTCCAGCCACACAGGCGACCGGAGATTGTGCGCTGGCGATCAGCCGCTCAATTGTCTTCGGGCTAGGCTTCCTCATACGACCTTCTCGATGGCTCTCATGGTACTTGCGGGGTGATCGAGATTTTGGGCGCCTGGATTGTGTTCAGGATAGAACTGGCCCACCTCGATAAGATTGGCAGCCGCCCCAGCCTTGCCAGCGATTTGAGCGGTTCCGCCGACCGGGCAAGCTTGATTGGGGATCTTCACGCCCGCTTTGAGCCAGTTTTCGGCCGCGACGAGACCGTTGAGAACCCCGGTAAAATTGGCATCCAGGTTGGCGATGGTGTTCCCCGCCCAGGACGTATCCCACTGTGTATTGTCGTCCTTGATTTCTCCGAAATTGAAGTACATGGGGGTATGACGCGTTAGGAAATGATCCTCGCTTACCTTCGCAATTGAGGGTGCGACAGCGGCGTTCGCAGCGTTGGTGTTTGCTTGGTCCACGGCATTCACTGCGGGGGCGAAAGTGCCTGGAAGGGGAACAGCGAGATTGACGACGGCCTTCTTGAGCGCGACGAAAATAATGTTCCGGGCATCGTTCGCTGCCTGCACGTCAAGAGGGCCGCCTACGGCGCCAGGGGCGGCCAAAGCGCCGAGTCTGACACCCACTTGGTTGATCCTTTTTGCTACGTTGCCCAACAGCCCGGCATTGACTCCTCCGAGCCCCATCGCATCCTTATGCGCTATATTTCCGGAATTCTTGATAATCGTTAGCGCGCCCTGCAGCTTCCCGAGAGGCGCCGCGTTGTAGTTTGCCATCGCAGCGGGAAGTCCGGGCAGAGCACCAGCACCCGGAGGTTTCGCCTTCAGGAAGGTGGGTACTTCTTTGGCTAAGCGCGAGAACTCCTTGGCATTGCCCGCGGCCTCGCGCGTAAGATCGAAGGCGAGGTGTCCCTGGCCCGGATGGCGATTGATGACGTTTGCCAGGTTAATCCGCTCGCCAATGCCTCCGCTTTGCACAATCATGGCCGGCAGAAGCGAAAGATGGAGCGCCCCGGTGTACTGGACCAGTTTGCTGGTATTTAAGTTATTGATGTTTGCATCGCCGACCGTATCAATCAGGTGAGGAAGAATGGTAGCGCCTGCGGGCGTCGCATCGGTTGCCAACTGCACAAGCTGGGCGAGACGCGGCATTCCGGCCTGCTCGATGAGCGCATCCACGAGAAAGGCGTTCTGATTTCCGATTTGTTGCAGGACCTGATGCTCCGCGTCTGCCCGTTGAAGGAGCTGGCCGGCAACCAGCTTCCGGCCCGCGTCGTGATTTCCCCCCACATAATTCTTAATTATCCCGATCAGGTTGTTTGCATTGGCGATCGTTCTGCCTTGAATATAGGTTTGGAGCGCCTGATCGATAAGCACAACGCCCGTACCTTTGCGCGGCTTAAACGTAGTACCCGGCGTGGCGGCTTGAAATTCCGCCACACTCATAATTGCTTGCACGGTTTGTGTTGAGCGGTTCTTGGTTCGGCGCGGGGTTAGTTGCTTGCTTCCGCCTTCCTGCGATGCTGCGCCGCCGGCCGACTTTCTTCCCATCACGTCGGCTTCGTGTTCGAGCGCTTTATCGTCGTTGATGGCCACGCCGTCTTTCATCTGCTTTGTAGGCTGGACGCGTCCCTGGGCTTGCTGCACCACGTGCCAGGCCTCGTGAGGCAAGTGCTGCTCTTGGCCCGGACCAACGTGAATCTCGCTGCCCTGCGCGTAGGCCAGCGCATTCAGTTGCGCGGGCTTGTCAGAGTTCAAGTGGACCTGGACGTGATCCATCGACATGCCGGAGAGCGACTCGACACCGCTCTTCAACTGCGGCGGAAGGCCGGACGCAGAACTCCCGGAAGTTGCTTCAGGGCTCGCACCAGGGCTTGAGGATGTATCTGCGTCGCGTCGCTGGCGAAGCTCTTCCTTGGGCTTGGCCTGCAGCTTCTCTTCCTTCGGCTTGCCCTGAAGTTTCTCTTCCTTTGCCTTGCCTTGGATCTTTTCTTCTTTTAATTTGCTCTGAAGCTTTTCTTCTTTGGGCTTGGCCTGCAACTTCTCTTCTCGAGGCTTGCCCTGCACTGCCTCTCCCGCGCCTCCATTCACCGGCAGTTGCCCCAGCAGCCGCGGACTCTGATGGATCTGCTCGCGCAACTGAGCCAGCGATTGCACTCGTGGGCTCGCATTAATCTGCGCGGCTCGCTGCGTGGCAGTCGTTGCGCCCTCTGACTGAACCTGTCCCCGCCGTTGCGCCATTTGCGGAGAGTTCTGCGAGTCGACCTTGCTTTCCTGAACTGTCGCCTTCATTTTGCCCCCGTTCACTCGTCACCCGCAAAGACGTTAGCCCACAAGGGCCTGATAATTTCTCTTCGCTCTGCCTCCCCATATCTCATATAGATAGCTGGGAAGGTTGATGCATTCCTTCACTTCAGATGAAACGAATGGGCATTGGTTCATGAAGCTGTTTGATCGGCACTCTAGATTCTCCAAGCCCGTCCCTCAAGGGCCAAAGGCTAGCTTCCGTCCTCAAAGGTCATTCCATCTCCGTTCTTTACAGGTAGGACCGCCGTAGACCCATCGTCAAAATTCGTAATTGTTACACTAACTTTTGCATCGGCGACAGCCTTGTCTCCATTGGATACATCGACAGTTTGACCATATACGGGGGTAGCTGAGCATTCGTATTTGCAATTTGCTATAGCCGTTTTGCCGGACGTGCCACCAAAGCAGACCTCGTCAAATTTGTGTTCGGCCTCGTGGAGATGGTGAGAGTTTTCTGCTGGAGATCCCGGGAAGATATTGCCGTCTTTCGCTCCACCCTTCCCGCCCCATCGTCTATTCACCACATGCATCTGCGTCGCATTATTTTTTGTGCTGTTTGAAGTCAGCCAACCGGCCCAGTCTGCGGTACCTGTTCCTGTGCCCTCATCATTCTTTGGATCGTTTTTCTTATATTCGACCGAATTATAGCTACACTCTTCAAAACTGACGCTCTTGTTTTTCCCCTTGACTGTAACGTCGCGAACGGTTCCCGCTTGGTAGGTAAATAGCTGTTTTACCGTATTTCCATTGGCTATTCTATTTTGAAGCGGCTCATTGTCGATTGCCGCCGAGACTTTCTGCGCTGGCTTGTTCTTTTCGAACGAGGCACGTTGCATGGCCTTGAGCCCCATCGCATCCGCCTCATGCTCCAGCCCTTTGTCGTCGTTGATGGCCACCCCGTCTTTCAACTGCTTTGTAGCCTGGACGCGTCCCTGGGCCTGCTGCACCACATGCCAGGCCTCGTGGGGTAAGTGCTGCTCCTGGCCCGGACCGACGTGGATGTCACTTCCCTGCGCATAGGCCAGCGCATTCAGTTGCGCGGGCTTATCGGAGTTGTAGTGAACCTGCACATGGTCCATCGACATGCCGGAGAGCGACTCGACCCCGCTCTTCAACTGCGGGGGAAGGCCGGACCCAGAGCTCGCGGAAGCTTCCCGGCCGGCGTCGGAACTTGACGCCGCATCCTCTGCGCGCCGCTGACGAAGCTCATCCTTGGCCTTGCCCTGGATCTTCTCTTCCTTGGGCTTGGCCTGAAGTTTCTCTTCCTCAGCCTTGCCTTGGATTTTTTCTTCTTTAGGCTTGGTTTGGATCTCATCCCCTTTGGGCTTGGCTTGCACCTTCTCTTCGCGCGGTTTGCCCTTCACCGGTTCTGGCGCTTCGCTCTCCGCATCGCAGCCGCATGCGTCGGACGATGCACCTGAGGAATCGGCGGTGAGGCCAGCTGATCCGTTGAGGGGGGCATCGAAGGACCGGTCGCTCTGCGGCAGGACAGAGAAGTCGGAACTCATCCCTGACTGCCTCTGTATGCGCGGGCTGCGTTGGATATTCTGCTGCAACTGGGCCAGCGACTGCACGCGAGGGCTCGCATTCACCTCTCCAGCAAGTTGCGCAATCGGTCCGGCCACAGCGCCCATAGCGGCAGCAGTCCGCCTCTGCGCCGCCATCGCAGGCGCCTGCTGGTTCTTCTTCTCGTTCGAAGCCATGCTCATCATGCTTCGTTCTCCACTGCGGCCGTTGGGTGGCCCAGTGTCGGGTTGGGCAGGCCGGCTGCCGCTATTCGATCGGCATTTTCGATCTCTGACTATATAAAACGACAAAAAATGACGATCTCCCTCGCCCCCGCAAAAAAGATTGTTCCGGGAAAAAGAAAAAAATGTATGCGGGCGAAGGAATTGTCTCCGGCCTGTCGTTATTGGGAAAAGTTGTCCAAGTTGCAGGAGGCGATCCGTGGCCACAATGTACAAGACGCCTGGCGTCTATATCAACGAGCTCAATGCATTTCCCAACTCGGTTGTGGAAGTCCCAACCGCTGTTCCTGCTTTCATCGGCTATACCGAGACGGCCCCGACGCCCAATGAGCCAACGCGGATTTCGTCGCTGGCGGAGTATCTGCTTTTGTTTGGCGGTGCGCCGAAGACGAAGTTTACGTACACGAAGGGCGGCGCGGTAGCGCCAGTGGCGGCAGGGGAATTTTTGCTCTACCCCGGCATCCGGCTGTTTTTCGATAACGGCGGCGGACCGTGCTGGATCGTCTCCATCGGCAAGGCCGTTGCGGACACGACCAAGACAAAAGACGATTTCGTGAACGCCCTGACGGCTCTGGAAAAGATCCAGGAGCCAACCATGCTGATAGCTCCTGACGCTGTCCTGCTAGACCACGCGGGCTGGCAGGGGGTGTGCCAGCAGATGTTGGCGCACTGCGATAAGATGCAGAGCCGCATTTCGATTCTCGAGATATTCGACGGGACGAAGGCGCGCACCAACAACGACGCGACCGACGTGATTACCTTGTTCCGCAACGCTGTCACCGACTCGCTGAATTACGGACAGGCATATTACCCATGGGTCAATACCAGCGTCTATGACGACACGGACGTCGACTTCAGCCGGCTGGACGACTCGATCTCGGTTCTGAAATCGGATCTGGACGATGAAGCCAAGAAAGCGGTACCCGAGGCGACGGACCCCAAACAGAAGGCGCTGCTGGCGCTGAACGCGCTGCTGGCGGCGCCGGCTGATGGCAAGCCGTCAACGCAGGCCGCTGCGGGAGGGACGCCTACTCCGACCCCGACCCAGGTGCATCGCTCGCTGTGGCAGGTGAGCCCACTCTACAAGTCCGTCATGGGGAGTATCAAGGATTCTCTCAACGTGCAGCCGCCGAGCGCCGCGATGGCGGGAGTTTACGCGCGGATCGACGGCCAGCAAGGAGTCTTCAAAGCCCCCGCCAACACCGGGATCATGTCGGTTCTTTCGCCCTGCGTCAACATCAGCAGCGAAGAGCAGGAAGACCTGAACAGCCCGCTCGACGGCAAGGCCGTCAATGCGATTCGCGCCTTTGTGGGACGCGGCGTACTGGTCTGGGGCGCGCGGACGCTGGACGGCAACAGCCAGGATTGGCGCTACATCAATGTTCGCCGCACCATCATCATGCTGGAGCAATCCATTAAGTTCGCCAGTCTGGCATATGTCTTTGAGCCGAACACTCCATCCACATGGGTCACTGTCCGGAACATGATCTCGAACTTCCTGACCAACCAATGGAAGGCAGGAGCCCTGTTCGGCGCCAAGCCGGAAGAAGCCTACAGCGTGGACGTGGGGCTCGGCTCGACCATGACCGGCGACGACATCTTGAACGGATACATGCGGGTCACGGTGAAAGTGGCGCTTGTGCGTCCGGCAGAGTTCATCGTTCTTACCTTCCAGCAGAAAATGCAAACGTCCTAATCGGTTGCGGACATCGGAGTTGAAGAGGAGAAGAGAGCATGGCAGACGACGGTTCCAAGCAAAGCGCAACATGGCCCTTGCCTAAGTTTTACTTCAAGGTCGACATTGGCGATCAGAAGGATGTTCCCTTTCAGGAGATCTCCGGGCTGGACACTGAAACGCAGTCGATCGAGTATCGGGCGGGAAACAGTAAGGAGTTTTCCACGGTGAAGATGCCGGGCATCAAGAAGACCGGCAACGTGACCCTGAAGAAGGGAATCTTTGCCAAGGACAACAAGTTCTGGGACTGGTACAACCAGATCAAACTGAACACGATCAAGCGGGTCACTGTGACGATCCAGCTTTGCGACGAGGCCGGCAGTCCGACCATGGTGTGGACGTTGGCCAACGCGTGGCCCACAAAGATCACCGGCACCGATATGAAATCGGATGGCAACGAGGTCGCGGTCGAGACCCTTGAGGTCGCGCACGAAGGCCTGACCATCGCCAACAGCTAGGGTCTGATATTCGCAATGGAGTGGACGGTGTTCCAGCCCGGCACGCAAGTCGTACATGCCGGCCTGGAAGCCAAAGGGACGGGGTCGGTTTTTCTTGTTTCGCCGTCGATCGCAGCCGGCAGACACCATCTGTCCAACCCACGGAAACGGACTCGTGCGCGAAAGTTAATAACAGGCTCTAGCCCATGTCTACTCTCTATACGATGCCCGTCAGCTTCTATTTCGAGGTGAAGTTTGCGGGAATCAAAGCGGCCGACGATTCCAGATTTGCCGAGGCCGACGGCCTGGAAATGGAATTGGGAGTTTTCGAGATCAAGGAAGGCGGTGAGAACCACTTCACGCACCGTCTTCCGGACCGAGGGATTCAAAAGAACCTGACCCTGAAACGGGGAGTGCTGGCGGCCAGTTCCGATCTTGCCAGTTGGTGCAAGAGCACGCTGGAATCGGATTTCGGCACCAGGATGAAGACAAAGAACATCGATGTGGCGCTGCTGGACCCGGACGGAAACCCGCTGCTGGTGTGGACCTTTACGGCAGCATGGCCGGTGAGGTGGTCGGTATCGGGATTCGATGCCATGAAGAATGACCTGGCGATCGAGACCATAGAGTTCGCATATCAGCGCAGCATTCGCCAGCGGGAGTCTGCCTGGACCGTGACCACCGCGCTGGGCGCGGTGCGACGCTAGGAGGAAGTCTTGCCCGTTGAGATTCGCGAGTTGGTGATCAAAGCAGTGGTTGTCGAAGCAGCTTCCGAGAGGCAGAAGGCGCAGCGCGCACTGGCTGCCCTTAAGAGGGAGATCGCCGAGGAGTGCCGCGCCCAGCTCGACCGGATGAGCCAGCCCGTGAATGACCGCTAGACCGGTTCCAGAATTCACGTGCCCTTTTGAGGAGGGGGAAATGGTGGCATTTTCTTCAGGAAAATGCCACTCGGCAGCAACGGTCCCCGGGGGTAAAGCAATTGCGGAACCAGTGTAACCGGGGAGAAAGCGATGCTGCAAAAGCTCATCATCGTGGGTTATTCCGACGAGAAGCTCACACAAAAGACGGGCCAGTACACACTCCAGATCAATCCGGAGACCTATTCTCAGCAGTACACCACCAAGTTCACCTGCGACGAGGCGATCAATACGGGCGGGGTGATCAACAAGTTTGTGGTGCAGAAGCCTCAGGATCTGGCGCTCGAGTTTTATCTCGACGCCACCGGGGTACTGCCAGGAGTGCTGAGCGTTAACGACGACCTGGACCGATTTAAATCGATCGTCTATTCGTACAACGGAAGCATCCACAGCCCCAACTATCTTCGCATCCTGTGGGGGCAACTAACGTTCGATTGCCGTTTGGAAACGCTGAACATCGAATACACGCTGTTCACGCCTTCGGGGGTGCCGCTTCGGGCCAAGCTCAATACGACGTTCCAGCAGTATCTCTCTCCCGAGAAGATGCAGTTGAAAGCCCGCAACAGCTCCCCGGATTTGACGCACAGCCGTGTGACGTCGTCCCGCGACACGTTGCCGTTACTGTGCTTTCAAATCTACGGCGACAGCAAATACTACCTGGACATCGCGCGGATCAACGGGCTGAACGATTTCAGGAACCTGCAGCCCGGACAGAAGATCGTCTTTCCACCGCTTGGAGACTGACCGATGTCCTCGCCGATCGTTGCCAATTCGGACCTGATTTCCGCCACCGTATTGATTGGGGGAGAGAAGATCACGGACACCTACCCGGTGCGGCAAATCCAGGTGCAGCACAAGATCAATCGCGTGCCCTGGGCAAAGATCGTGCTGGCCGACGGCAATCCCTCGGAGCGGACCTTCGCGATCAGCGAAGCGGATGAGTTCGTGCCCGGCAACGAGGTCGAGATCAAGGCCGGATATCGCAGCCAGGACACCACCATCTTTAAGGGCATCGTGGTGCGGCACAGTGTTCAGGCACGCGACGGCGACTCCTCGCTGACGGTGATGTGCTTCGACAAAGCGATCAAGATGACGATCCAGCGCAAGAGCAATTACTTCCTCAAGATGAGCAACAGCGCCATCATCGAGCAATTGATCGGCGCCGCGGGGCTCACTTCGGATGTGGGAGATACCGGCGCGACGATCGAGGAGATCATCCAGTACTACGCAACGGACTGGGATTTTATGGTGAGCCGCGCGGAGGCGTACGGCCAGATGGTGATTGTGGAGGATGGAAAGATCACCGTGAAGGCTCCCGATTTCAGCGCGGACAGCAGTCTGGAGGTTAAATACGGCGAGTCGATTGTGGAAGTGGATGCGGAGATCGATGCCCGCCGCCAGTTATCGTCGGTGACTTCGAAATCCTGGGATTTCACCGGCCAAACGGTGCAAACCGGCAGCTCATCGGAGCCCACCGTGAACAAGCAGGGAAATCTAAGCGGTACGCAATTGGCGCAAACCATGAGCAGCAACGCGTACGAACTGATCACCAGCGCGCCCGTGGCCTCAGGCGACCTGACGTCGTGGGCCAAGGCGCAGTTATTGAAGTCGCGCATGTCCCTGATACGAGGTAAGGTGACCTTCCCGGGCAGCGCGCTGGCCAAGCCGGGCACGGTGACCAAGCTGGAAGGGCTGGGTGCGCGATTTGACGGTAAGGCGTACCTGTCCGGCGTAACGCACAGCATCGATCCGGGTAATTGGAAGACAGAGGCGGAGATCGGCATCTCGCCGCGCTGGTTCGGAGAAGAAAGCTCCGGGATCGAAGCGTTGCCAGCCGGCGGTTTGCTGCCGGCCATTCACGGGGCGCAGATCGGAACTGTGAAGAAGATTCAGGACGATCCCGACGGCCAGACGCGCATTCAGGTGGACGTGCCCATGATTGCGCCCAGCGGAGATGGAGTGTGGGCGCGTATCGCAAGCCCTTATGCCACCAAGAATGCCGGGATCTTCTTTATGCCGGAGGTCGGCGACGAAGTGGTGCTGAGCTTTCTCAATAACGATCCATCCTTTCCGATCATCGTCGGCAGCCTTTACAGCAGCCAGCATGCCCCACCCTTTACGCCCGATGAGAAAAACACGCACAAGTCCATCGTCAGCAACGCGCAGTTGAAGATCGACATGGACGACGTGAAAAAGATCATCCAGATCACGACGCCGGGCGGCCACACGGTGACCATGAGCGACGATCAGCAGTCGATCTCGATCGTCGATTCGAACAAGAACAAGCTGGAGATGACTTCGAGCGGGATTTCCATCAATAGTCCCGGCGATATCACGATCAAGGCCACGGGGCAGATTCAGATCGAAGCTCAGACCAGCGTGGCCGTGGAGGCCACGACCGATTTGAGCCTGAAGGGCATGAACGTCAGCGCCGAGGCGCAGATAGCAGCGGCCGTCAAGGGGCAGGCTCAGGCCGAGTTGTCGGCCTCCGGCCAGACTACCGTTCGCGGCGCGATGGTGATGATCAATTGACGGCGGCCGGACCCGAAGACCTGAGCAAGCGCGAACCAGCAGCCCAGAGTAGACAGTTATGAGGAGTAGACAAAAACCATGCCACCTGCAGCACGATTGACAGACATGCACACCTGCCCGATGCAGACTCCGGCCGTAGTGCCTGTTCCCCACGTGGGCGGACCGATTACCGGCCCGGGAGTACCGACGGTGCTGATCGGCAAGATGCCGGCCTCGGTTGTGGGAGACATGCTGGTGTGCGTCGGGCCCCCCGACACGCTGGTGAAAGGTTCGGCGACGGTAATGATCGGGGGACGGCCCGCGGCGCGCTTGGGCGATACAACGGCTCACGGCGGCAGCGTCGTGCTGGGGTGTTTCACGGTCATGATTGGCGGATAGGAGGCCGCCGGCAATGGGAGGCGATTGGAGCAAGGACGAAGCGTTTCTGGGCAAAGGCTGGTCGTTTCCGCCGGCCTTCGATCGAGGCGACGCCAGCGTCGCGATGGTCGGAGCCGAGGAAGACATCCGCGAGAGCTTGTGGATTCTGATGACCACCATTCCCGGTGAGCGGGTGATGCTGCCCGACTACGGATGCGGGATTCACGAGCACGTCTTCGACGGCATCGGAGAAACTCTGTACACCTATCTGCGGACTCATATCGAGCACGCGGTACTTTTCTATGAACCGCGGATTGTGCTTGAAGGTATCGAGATCGTCTTTCGGGATTATCTGGATGGGGTTTTGAACATCACTCTCGCCTACAGCATTATCCAGACAAACACGCGGAACAACCTTGTGATTCCTTACTCACTGAAGGAGGGTACGCTGGCCGCTTTGCCCAAGGCCAGCTGAGGCACGCATGCAACGGCAGCGCGGCAATCTGAAACCGGTTTTCGGCACGGCCCGGTCACTGCGGCCGCCGGAGGCGCTCGCCCCCGAATACGCGCCCATCGACGAAAGGACCTGTGCGAGCCGAATGGCCTACGCGCTGGAGTTCGCCAAACTGCTGGCCTATTACGACGAAACCAACCGGTGCGTTTCCGACTGGACGGTGTTCTTCGAGCGCGACCTCTCGTTTCTGCTGGCGAACATCGTGAGCACTGACTTTCGTCGCGAGCGCTTTGCGGCTGGAGCGATGCAGCAAGGGGCGCGCGAAGGCCAAAACAATATCGAGCAGATTCTGAACACCCTGTTCGAGATGATCCTCCGCATCGACAGCTGGTATCAAAAAGCGGCGGCTATCGCCTTCCGGGACCGCGCAGATAATACGCTGCGCATGACGCTTGAATCGATCATTCAATCGGATTTGAGCCAGCAATTCGGCGCGCATTTCGACCGCCTCCTGCAGGACCTGGATGCCTTTCAGCCGCCGCCGCAGGGCTCATGGAGCGAGTTTTGGAAGCCGCGGGCAGTGCAATTGAGCGGGAACTGGATGCCCAGTGAACTGGCTGGGCTCACCGCGCCAGCGGTTGTCCATCATCATCCTCTTTACAGCCTTCTGCAGATTCTGCATAACGTGAATCGAGCCAACGAAAGCATTCAGCACGTAGCCCGGACGTATCTGGAAAAGGATCTGGCAGCCATTGATTCCTCTTCGCCGAAGACCGCGGACGGAGCCATCTCGACAGAGTCTAGTCACGCTCCCCACACGGCGTTGTTCATCGCCTTTGTCAAACTGCTCGAAACTCTGCGGGACAAGATCAACACCATCACCGGGCGGCACCTGGATTTTTATTATCGCAAGGTTCTGGATCTCGGCGAGCGCGGGAGCTCGCCGGACGTTGCTCATCTCACATTCGAACTCACGCCGAACGTGAGCGGCTTCATGCTTCCAGCAGGCACCAGACTGGCGGCCGGCAAAGGTCCTGATGGCATGGCTCGGGAGTTTGCGACCAGCGAGGATTTGTTCATCAATCGGGCCCGAATCTCTTCCAAGAAGGCTCTTTACCTGGCAACGGATCTGCTTGCGGCGAAGCGCGTAGCGCATATGGAGAATGAATCACCGGCTGCGCAAGAGTCGCTCGCCGATCGAGTCACGGGGGTTCTGGCGCTACCCACATGCGACTCAGCCGACGGAATTGGCGCGGTCTTGGTCGAGCCCGAGGCGGGATGGCCGACCTTTGGCATCAATGAAATCACGGGCCGACCCCTCATTACCCCGGCGCTGAACGCCGAGCTGGGTTTTGTGGTCTCTTCTTCCGTTCTTCTGTTGGAGGAAGGCGAGCGCACGGTCGAGATCAACATCGCCTTTCAGGGGGAAGGCACGCTGGAAAGCGCTTTGCAACGATATCAGGACGCCGCCTCGGCGCTGCTCGATACATCGCTGCCGATGGAGTGGCTGCTGGCTGACGCTTTTTGTGTCGCGGTCAGCACCGCTTCGGGCTGGATGCCGATCGAGAGTGCGTCCTTTCGCCGCCATCCGGTGGTGGGCACCACGCTGGCCATCGCATTCACGCTCGCCCCGACGGATCGCGCCGTGGTGGGCCAGCCGGCACTGGCTCCGGATGGGGTTGGGTGGCCGATGGTCAAGATCACGCTCAATCCGCTGGCGCGCGTCTATGCGTACTCCTTCTTTAAGGGGCTGACGATCGAGTCGATCGAACTGCGTGTAAGCGCCGATGGCGTGGCAAAACTGCAGATCCGCAACGAGGTCGGCCTGCTGTCGGCCGCGCAGCCCTTTGCCATATTCGGTCCGGTGCCGGTACAGGGCTCGTATCTGCTGATGAGCCATCCGGAGCTGGCTGCGAAAAATGTGCAGCACCTGACGATAGCCATCAACTGGTTCAATCCGCTCCCGCCGCCCGGCGATCTGGCTTCTTACTACTCCGCCTACAAGTTGGGGATTGGCGACGATACATTCAAGATTCGCGTCACCATCTGCGGCGACCCCGGCGTGTGGACGGCGCCCGCCGACGGCCCGGAATTGACGCCGCTTTTTTTGCGCGACTACGATCACGGCGGCGTTACGACTTACACCACCCTGGCGCTCACCATGCCCGATCTGCCCGCGCCGGCGGCGCAATCATCTATTGCGCCCGCGCTCACTGAGGCCGAGGCGCCGCGCGGTTCGATTCGCATGGAGTTGGCGGAGCCGGTTTTCGGCTTCGGCCAGGCTGTCTTCCCCGCCATCATGTCCGAGGCGGCCGCGGCCAATGCGCGGGCCGGAAAAAAGGGACCGATCGCACCGCTTCCCAATCCCCCGCTGGTCCCGGTAACCAAGTCCCTCACGTTGAGTTATGAAGCCAGCGACAGGCTCGATCTTTCCCGGCCGATTCCCACGTCGCAGCAGGCCGGCTTTTCAGCTCTCCATCCCTTCGGTTACGAAAAGCATATCGGACGGCAACCCAGCATGATTCCGGAACTGGGCGAACAGGGCCATCTTTGTCTCGGGCTCGCCAATGCCGGAGCGCGTCAATCTTTGAGCCTGCTGTTTCAAATCCGGGATGGTGGGTTTTCTCCGTTGCCCGAGCTCAGGCATCACCACGATCTGGCGCAGAAGCCGTTACGGTGGCGCTATCTCAGCCAGAACAAGTGGAAGGAGATCCCGGTTCGTCTGGTACTGTCCGATTCGACGCGCGGCTTGACGCGGTCCGGGATCGTCCAATTCCTTTTGCCGGACGATATCACGACCAACAACACGATTCTGCCCAGCGGCCTGTGCTGGATTGAAGCCGCCTCTGAAAAGGTGGGGGACACGTATTGGTGCCAGATTGTTTCGATCCAAACACAAGCAGTGACCGCCACCCGGGTCTGCGAACCGAATAGCGCACTGACGCCGCCGTCACTACCGGCGGGCACCATCTCTCAGCTTTGCGAAAAGAAGCCGCAGATCAAGACCGTGACCCAGCCGTTCGCCACTAGCGAAGGCCGAAGCCGGGAAACGGCCGCGGAGTTTCGCGTGCGTGTCTCCGAGCGCCTGCGGCATAAGGGCCGCGCCATTCAGGCTTTCGATTACGAACGGCTGGTGCTGGACCGTTTTCCCCAGGTTGGCCAAGTCAAGTGCATCGGCAACAACCAGAGCCGGTTCAATGTAGAGAGCACTCCGGTGCCGCCCGGCACGCTCTATCTGGTGGTCACGCCGCGGCTGGAGGAAAGCACGGACCCAACGCCCAGGCTTCCGTTGTACGTGCTGAAAGAGATCGAGGAGTTTATTCGGCCGCTGGCTTCGGCTCACCTGGCGGACCTTCACGCCATGAATCCCGTGTACGAAACGCTCAAGGTGTTTACCAGCGTTGAATTCACCACGGGCGGCGATGCCTCGTACTACAGCGACGATCTGGACCACGCCATTTCGCGGTGGCTGTGCCCGTGGGGCGGGACAAAAGGAAATCCCATGCCCATCGGCAGCGGGCAAGTGCAAGGCTATCAGCTGGCCAAATTCATTGTGGACCTGCCGTACGTGCGGAGGCTCGAATCGCTGTTCATTCTCCACACCTATCAAAATGAGGACGGCTGGCAATCCCGATGGCGATTTATGGATCAGATGTTGTGGGCAACGGCTCCCTGGGGGGTCCTGATACCGGCCGTTCGGCACGCGATTACTGTGGTTGGCGCGGAATCCACAGAGATTGCCCGCGGCATCGGCAATCTGACGGTGGGCGAAGATTTCGTTGTGCCGGGCCGCGATGCGCAAAAACGATCCGGGCCGGAAGCGGAACAACGCTATGTTGTGGTGATTCCCCGCAGCACGGTGAGCGCCGCCTTCAACGACTGAATCCCGAAACGAGAAGCCCTACATGCCGCAAGAGGATGCAAAAGCAACGGAGCGCACGAGGAACCCGAAGGGTGGCCCGATCAGGAGCCGCGCTGAGTTGCGGGCGATGTTCGCCAATGGAAGCCTGCCCGACCAGAATGCATTCTCCCAGCTCATCGATTCCATGGTGCACAAGGACGACGCGGAGGAGAGGCTGGTTGCAGACTCCTCCGGCGGCAAGGGCGGTATAAGTCACCGGATTACGGCTCAGAATCGATCCTGGTATATGTATGTGGATGCCCAGAACAACCTGGTCGTCTCGGAGAGCGACGCGGTCCGGCTGCGGCTGAACGCAAACGACCGTATCGATCTTGGCGTCCCGGATGCGCCCTTCGCGCTCGATGTCGACGGCTGGGCAGGCATTCCGATGCGCATCGGAACCTACGATCCCGAGGACAGCACGCGCCATGTCTTTCCCTCAAGCGCGCTCACCAAAATGCAACTTCCGGCCGACGGCCGCTGGCACCCGGTTCTTCCCGGAATCAACAGCTGCCAGGCCTTCGAGATCGTAGCCAGCGCCTCGGGGTCAAAGAGCTCGAAGGCCAGCGCAATCACGCATGCGATTGCGGTGAATGCCAACGGCCGCGGCAATGCCATTCGCCAGACCGTTTCCTACGAAGGATGGGACTGGAGGTACCGCATTCGATTTCAATGGCAGGCCGACGGCGGCGGCTGGTTCAAGAAGGCTACGGGCTACACCTTGCGAGTACGAACCGGGCGCAACTACGGCAAAGGGGACGACGGCAATCCGGCGATGATCCGGTATCACATCACAAAGCTCTGGTAGGAATTGCGAGCCTAAAGCATTTTCGGATTTACTGTAGACTTCCGTGCCCCATCCATTCCGCGTTTTTCTGCGGAATGGGTGGGATACCTACAAAATTCCGGTCTACACAATTCCCGAAAATGCTTTAAAAGGATGACGCTCCAGGTTCGCACAAGACAGCAACTGCAACACTCGAAACCAACGAAGGTGGGCCGATTGCACCCATGAAAGCACCGCAGACTATTCCGCGGTCGGGAACTGCCGACCTAGCCACCAGCTATCAGGCTCTGCTGAGCCGAGGCTTGGCCTATTGCCAGAAACTGGCCGGCGACATTTGGACCGATTACAACGAACACGACCCCGGCGTAACCATTCTGGAGCATCTTTGCTACGCCCTTACAGATCTTTCCTATCGCGCCGATTACGAAATCCCGGACATTCTGGCCTCGTCAAGCGGAACTCCGCGTTCGGAAAACTCGCTCTATACCGGCGACCGGATTCTGACCTCCAGTCCGATCACTCAGAATGATTATCGCAACCTGCTTTACGACCGCATCAAGGGCTTGAAGAACGCCTGGCTGGTTCCCGTGACCGATCATCCGCTGGGGGTGCAGGGAACCTATCACGTGCTGATCGAGCTCCGCGAGGAGATCGAAGACCCCGAAGGGCCGGAGGCGATTGAGATCAAGAACCAGGCGTTGAATCTGATGCGCCAGAGGCGCAATCTCGGCGAAGACATTTACACAGTCGAGATTTTGAGGCCTCAGCCGATCCAGATCGACGCCACCATCATCATCGAGCCGCATTCCGAGCCGGCCAATGTGCTGGCCAGAGTGCTCTTTGAAATCCAGAACTCGATGATTCCTTTTCCGCAGATACAGCGGGTTGACGAACTATTCCAAAAGATGCCGCCCGAGGATATCTGGTCCGGCCCGGCACTCAACCACGGAGCGCTCGACCAGCGCAGTCTCAGACCCATTGAAACCATGGTCCGGGTTCAGGAGATTGCCAACATCATACTGAAGGTGCGGGGAGTCAAGCGCGTCAAAGATTTGCAGGTGGGCAACGTAGGCGGCGAAATGACAGCCGACTCCCTGCAGCTCGAAAAGCATCATGTGCCGCGCATCGATCCTCCGATCCTGCAGATGCAGTCAGGTTACACAATCCAGATGGAACTGGAAGGCGGCTTCAAAGTCCTACCGGATTCGCGAGCCGTGTGGTCCAAGATCCGGGAGTTGGAAGCAGAGATGCGCAGTAGCATCGCTTACGCGGCGCGATCCTTAAATGCGCTCTCCTACTTGAAGGTTCCCACGGGCATCGACCGAAAGATTGAGAGTTACTTTTCTATTCAACATCAATTTCCCGCGATTTATGGGCTGGGCAAGTTCGGCATGTCCAATGGGCTTATCGAAACCAGGAAGCAGCGGCCGGAAGCCGATGCGCTGCACCGGGCACGCATACGCCAGCTGCGTGCCTACCTGCTGTTCTTCGAGCAGTTGCTCGCCGACAACCTGGCGCAATTGGCGCACGTCTCCGAACTATTCTCCCTGAACGAGGAATTGGATCGGAGCTACTTTTATCAACCGCTGGCCCATGATCCCCCGCACCCTGACGATCCTCCCAACATTGTGGACGTGCTGGTGCAGGACCCCGGCGATCCCGGCCCGAATGCGTCGCGCTATCAGGTCTGCGTCGTCGACCCGCGCGGAGAGATTGTCTTCACTAGCCGCATCCAAACCGGCCTGGTCGAATCCGAGAAGACTAGAAGACAGATCGCCGAATGCGGCCAGTCGATTGACTACTACCAGAGTTCCACCGCCGCTTCCCGCGAGGTGCGGCTGGCCCTGTACGGGAGAGACAACACGGTCCTCGCCCATGGACAGGAGCGGTTTACTTCCATCGCAGCGTCCCGCGAGGCGGCCAAACACTGGGTCCGTTTCTTCGTTCAATTGCAGAGCGATGCCGAACTGCTGGAGAGTTCAATCAAGATTTTCTCTCAGGAGCATTTCGGGTTCCAGGTGGTTGACGAGCGGTCGCGTATCGTGCTCATCGGACGACGCGTCAGCTCCCCCGAAGAGCGCGACCGCCGCATCGAAGAGATGCTCGATTGCGGAACGGACGAGCAATGCTATCGGCTGCTCATGCGAAGCCCGGACGAATTCGAGGTTGGTCTCTTGAATCGGGAAGGGACGCCCATTGCCAGGGGCAGCGAAGCGTTCGCCACGCAGCTCGACGCGGAGAGCGGAATCATTGCATTGCTTGTCCTGATCGAGTCCATGGTGGCGGACAGGCCTTTTCGCGACCGCCATCTGCGCATTCTTCCCGAAGTTGAAAAGGTGCAGAGCAGACCGCTAAGCGCCTATAACCGCGGGTTGGCCAAGCTTGTTCGAAGCATGGATCGCGATGATCTGCTGCGCCGCAACCGGTTTCTGGACCACTTGCTCGCGCGCTTCGCCGAGCAGTTCGACGACGAGATTCTGGTCCGCCTGGACCTGAGGCCCTACGGGGAGAGAGACGGCTTCTACGCCGAACTGATCCGGTGGAAGGTCGACTTCCTGCGCGAGTATGTGCAGCAGAGCAGCGACCTGCCGGCCTCGGTTGGCGGCGGCCGGGCCAGGGGTTTCGATTACAGCGATACGACGGATTCCGGCGTTGGGTCCTCTTTTGAGCGGCGAATCAGTATGCTGCTTGGCGTAAAGGGGCACATGGCAGGGGACGGCTATCGGCTGAACACGAAGCAGCCGGCTTCAAAGCCGGGATACTTTTACATGGAAAAGGATTCCAACCAGCCGCGTGCGGAGGGGGAACCGGATGCGAGGGATCTGCACGGCAATTTCGTCTTCTCCTCAGCGGATTCCTCGGTCTTCCGGGTGCTGCTGGCCAGTTGCGCCAATCCCAATTCTTTTGAGGTAGAGCCGGCTGGGCACGAATACAAGATTCTCTTTCAATCGCCTGAGAGTAAAAAGCCGATCACGATCCACCACGCACCGACCCGGGCGGAGGCGGACAAACGAGTGGCCGCGTTGGTTCGCTATTTCCGCGAGATGCGCAGCAACAGCGCAGAGTGGTATCGAGGAGAATGCCTCTATCTGGTTGAGCATATTCTGTTGCGACCGCAAGACGGCGCAGAGGAGTGCTGTGTGCATCTTCCGGACGGCAAAGCCCGAGTCCAGCTCAGCAGTGTCCCGATTCCGAAAAAAGAAAAGGAGCAACATGCCAGGCTGATCCTCGAGCATGGGCAGAAAAAGGCGAATTACCGGGCGAGAAAACATTCTTCCGGAAAGTACTACCTGGTTCTCTACGGCGGAGACCGCGAGATTGCGTCCGGAGAGCAGTGGTTCGATTTGGCCCAGGTGGAAAATGCAAAGACCGAACTAGCCAACCTGGTTCGCCGGCTTGCGGCCCAGCCGCAAGCGCGGGAGACGATCCTGAAGACAACCGTGACGGATGACTTCTATTCGCATCGGATCAGCATTTTCTTTCCCAACTGGCCGATGCGCTTTCAAAACGACGAATTCAAACTGTATGCCGAGCAGATCGTCTACGAAAACGCGCCGGCACATCTTGCCGTCGATTGCTACTGGCTTGCGGTTGCGGAGATGCAGGAGTTCGAGCGGGACTATAGCCATTGGCGCAAGCTGAAATGCGCTTTCGCGCAAGCGGAGGGAAAGCCGGGGCATGGAGTTCCATCGGCTAATGAACTCGACCAGCAGGCGGCCAAGCTCAAGGCTTTTATCGAACGGTTGCAATTGAGAGAACGTGGAGGCGAGCACGCACAACGCGGACAACCGCCGGCCGGAGACCCCGGAGGGGAGGCGGGCCAGTCATGAAACATACTGAGCATGCGATCGCGCGTGTAGAGTTCGAGACCGTCATCGAACGCAGGGAGCGTGTTCGATCCGTGCAGGATCGGATCAGCAGATTCGCGAACGGCGTGCTCCAGGAGGTGCTGACCGAGGGACTGTCGCGCTTTGATGGATCGCGGCGGACTTCGGTGTTCCGCAAGGTCGAGCTCGACGTGGGCGAGATCTCTCTTGAGCATCTGGAGCGCGACCTCGAAGAAAGAATAATCCGCCAGTTGCGTGCCTGGGCGCTACGCAAAGCCCCCTGGCCGCACTCTGATGAATCCGCTGTGCGCGCGCTGCCCGGGTCTCGATCGGCGCCAGAGGCGGGCTTTGAGCCGGCGTCCAAATCCTGGCAGGGTGACGAAAACGAATCTCCATCGTTGCTGCCGCCGGAGAATGCAGGCGGGTACGTCCTTGAGATCCCAGGCGAAATTTCCGGCGGCCTGACCGGCTCGGGGGATGATTCGAATCGCAATTCGGACCAGAGAGTGGAGGAAGAGCAACGCTGGTTGATGACTTTGCGCGACCGTTCCGAACTCCGCGCTCGTCAGGTTGCAAAGTTGGCTCCCCAGCAGAGGACGGCGATTCTAAAGGCTTGGATGCCGGAGTACTGCGCAGCCGTCATTGAGTTTGCCACCCTGCTCTCCCGGTTGCACATCGAGCATTCCCTCGTGCCGGCCGGCCGCGCAACGTTCGAGGGGCAGCTTTGGAGGTGCATCCTCGACGAGGCGGCAGATTACCGCCCCGCCAACTTCTCGCCGGACGCTTTCCTCCGCAGGATTGTGGCTCGCCTGGCCCGGTATCACTCACTCCCTTTTGGCGAGATGGCGCGGCAGATCGCCGCCGCGTGGAAACGACGGCCGGAATCCACTGTGCCTTCACATGCCTTGTTCCAAATTCTCGAAGGATTCTCAAAGCTCGAAGAATTCTCGAAGCCCGAGAAATTCGATGCACCGGACAGCAGCGGAGAGATCGCCGCCGCGTTTCCATCTGCTGCTTTGCGGATCGAATTCCGGGAAGCGGCAACAGCCTTCTCCGCACCGGAATCCATGGTGCAATTAGAGCGCTCCACGTCGGGATCGCTCGGCAACCTCGCGCAATTTCTCGAGTGGGGGGTGCTGCCATGGTCAGGGCCATCGGCAAGAGGCGAGGCCGCCGAATCCGAGCTGCTCTCGAGCCTGGCTTCGGACGCGGATCGAGTCTGCGCCATGGTCCGGAGCCTGGGAGAGAGGGCGCCAGTGCGCAAACGGATTGCGGTGCAATTCCCGGAGACCGTCGTCCAGCGCCTTATAGGCGAACTGGATCCGGTGAACGCAACCTGGATGCTGCTGTGCACCAAGCAGCTGCGACTGCTCCATCGGCAAAAGCCGCTGATCGCGATCGAAGATCGTGCATTTGGCCAACTGCTCTCGGAGTTGACGCTCGAATATCTCTCTGAACGCCACTGGCATGCGCTCGATGAGGTCTCGTTTCTTCGCTTTCTCCTGCTGCGGCTGGCGTCTCGGCAGAAGGTGGGATATGAAGTGCTGCTGGCCGATTTGGCCTTGCGCCGATCGCCCGATTCGAGCCAGTCCCATTCCGCCGGTGAGATCGATCCGCAGTCGCGGCTCAGCGCGACCATCGTGACGCTGCTTGAAACCGACCTGCTGGGCATCCGTAACCGCCTGGCGCACGCGCCCCGGTTCGCCGTGCGAGCCGAGTTTCGCCATTTATATTGCGACCTTGACGTGCTTGCCTACTGGATTCGCTGGCGCAAGCTGCCGCAGTGGAGTACAGACGACCGTCCTCGCGATGTTCTCGAGAACCTGGAACCACTGCTCGAACTGTTGCCGCCGAATTGCTCACCGGATTGCGCAGCGGAGGCCGGTATTGGCGACGATCGCTCCGGCAGCAAAGAGGCGTCAAGGGAGTTTCGTCCGCATGCGATTGAAGACATGTCGCCGACGATTCAGATCGAACGTTGGCTACTGTTCGGATTGTGGCCGGCGAATGTTGAAACTCCTGAAGACTCTGCTCTCGAGCGCTGGCTCGAAGACCAAACCGATGCCGACTGGTTGCAAACACTTGAGCGTTGCGGGGCGCAGGATCAGGCCATTGGCCGGATGGCGCGTCTGTCACCGGAATTTGTGTTGCGCATCGCGGGGCTGCTTTCCGGCCCGAATGCCGAATCTGTTCATGATTTCCTGCTTGCTGTGCGTGCGATTGGCCGGCCCCTGGAGGGAAGCTTCCCTCCGCCGTGGGAGAAACATGTGAACCGGTACGCCCTGGCGTGGCTTCTCAAAGAAGCTCCGGCCAAAAGGCGAAGCTCAGCATTCCCGCACCATCTGGCACGGACCACCCTGCTCGCGCTCTCCCTCTCGTTTCAGATTCCCTATGAACGTCTGCTGTTGCTGCTGCGGCGGGAGTGCGATGCTTCTTCGTCGCTCGAAAGCCTCTGCGTAAGCCTGGCGGATGAGTTGGAAAGCGGGCAGAAGCCGACGGCTTCCGCCATGAAATTGGACTCAGGCACAGCCGAGCCCGACCAGGCCGATATCGACAACGCCAATATCGACAGAGCTGGAATCGATGGGGTGGAACCTGACGGCGCCGATATCGACCAGGCTGCGCGCGGGGGCCCGGAGCGCGGGGGCCCGAATATTGTAAGGACCTATCTGCTCAGTGGACGCCTTCCGTCCAGCGCCGCGGGCCTTATTGATCCGGCCCATAAATACAAACACTGTGCCCCATCCATTTCGCAGGTTCTATCGCGAAATGGGTGGGAGGCCGACGCACTATTTGCGGGCCGGTTCAATAGTTTTGCGGCATGTCAACGAATCGCACGCCGGCTTACCGATTCCGAACTAGCGTCGATCGCGGAAGCTTGCGCCGGCGGCGAGAGGCAGGCCGAGGAGATCCTGAGACGGGCTGAAAGGCTCCTCGCTCCCGATCGTTTCCTGCGATTGAAACAACTGTCGTCGAGCCAGGATCGTGTTCTGCTCGAAGAACAGGTAGGTGGGAGTTCGAGGCGGAGAGACCGCCAGACCGGACGGGCTGACGGGCGTCCGCGGTTGGAAGCCGGGCAGGCGGACGCGAGACCGCGCTTCGAACGACAGGCAGATCCTGAACTTGAAGCCGCCTTGGGAGCACGAAATCTGCTGACCCATTCAAGCTTCATCGGAAGGGATGGCTTTTCGGGAGAGAAGGAAAGACTACTGGGAAGGCTCGACGCATTCGCATTCTTCCTGCGCAACGGCGTCATTCCGTGGTGGGGCGAACAGGCGCTCTCAGGCTCTTGCAGCGCATGGCTCGATCCCCTGCTCAAAGAGGTTCCGGAGGATTTGCTCAGTACGCTGCGGTCGGCGGCCACTTCCCTCTGCACCATCGAACGGCTCCTGCGCTATGTGCCGCGCGACGGCATGGCCGCAATCATTCGCCACGCAGAATCCGGCTTTGGCGGGATGTTGGTCCAATATCTTCACGCCGGCGAGGAACTGGCGACGGACGCAGAATTGACCGGCGCACAGCGATCGAGCGCCGCCGCCGCGCATTGGCGATCCGCGCTACAACTCATTCTCGATACGCACCAGCCGCGCCGCTCGTTTGCCGGCACTCTCGCATACCTCGCAGACCGGGTTTCGCAACAGTTGGGGATGACCACCAGCCGCTATTGGGAAAGCCTCGCGAGGGTTGCCCAACTTCGCACTGGAGAGGAAAGCGGCAAGGCGGAATTGGCCGGGATCATTCTGCAACTAGGAAAAATAGAAGTTCCCGGCGAGATTCAGGATGGTTCCGGCCGCGACGGCCTTCCCGCTCACGTTGGGAGACCCGCAAGCCAGCCAACAAGAATCGCGGAACAGCCGGCTGCAACGCTGCGCGACGGAAGCGACGGAAGCGATGAAAGCCAGGCTCCGAGCCTGCGACGACTCGACCGCGAGGACCGTGCCGGCGAAGAGGTTTTCATTCCAGCCGCTAACGATTTGGATCGGGAACGGGGCGCGGGTCCACTTCTCCAAGCTTCCAGCATGGTTCCGGCCCGAACGACAGCAGGCGAGAACGGCTTGCCCAATCGAGAATCTGTTTCGATTGCTTCAGGAGCGGATGCCTTGACGCCAGCGCTGCTTCAATTGCCTCCAGTCACGATGGACGGCAACCGCTTGCCGCCTGATCCAACCCCGCATGCAATTGGATCGGTTCCTGAAGACGCGAAAAAACTCGCTAGCGCCTCCGGCCCATTGCACCATTCGCCGGGCCCAACAACCTCGCAGGCGTCCAGTCTCTCCGTCGCGAAGACGCTCAACGCCCCTGGAAGAGCCGCGCACGGAGACGAATCAAGTTTAGAGCCTGTTATTGACCCTGGCGATGCTCCCACCACGATGAATCCCAGACCTGTGGACGAATCCTCAGCGGGCGCAATTGAGATCCGGGATCGAATCCAGGATCGAGTCCAGGATCGAGTTCAGGATCGAGTCCGGGATCCAGTTCAGGATCGAGTCCAGGATCGCCCCGGGGCGGTGGCCGATATGGCCGAAGAACAAGCCACATTTATTCCCGACCCAAATACGGAGGCAGGCCGGCTGGAATATCTGCTGCGCTTTGGCGCTTTGCCTGAGCCCGCTACGGCAGGGAGTCTGGACAAATTCATGCGTTCTCTCGTGGAAAGCATCGACCGGAATCCAGAACAGTATCGCAAGCTCCTCGAGCGTGCGGCGCACGGCGCTATGGAACGAAGGCGGATGGTAAATATTTTTCCGACTGAGGCCCTCGAAGCCGTTTTGAAGCTGCTGCTGCCCACCGAACATGCGGTGGCCAGGCTTTGCATGGAGGAACTGGCCGAAGCAGCTTGCTCGGCTTCGACTGCAAACCGTCGCGAGGAGTTCCGTCATATCTGCGGCGAGGAGCTTATCGCAATCTCCATCCTTGCCTCCGGAAATGCGTGGGACGTATCGACCTATCTTCGCCGTGCATTGCTACGGCTTTCGGAGGATCATGGTCTGGCGATTGCGGAGGCCGTTCGAGACCTTCGCAGCAGATTCTCGCGCCAGCCCGAGCCATTGCGGACCCGGTTGAACAAGGCGCTGGAGCGGGCTGAACGTGAAACGGCCCGGATTCCCATTTGGCATCGTCCTCCCGTCCCAGCCCGATCGGTTTTACCCTTCCCGACGGGGCCGAGAACTAAGCAGCGGCCGCAGAAACCGGCCTCGCAATTGCCCGCCGGAGAGCCTTTCTACATCGCTAACGCGGGCGCCATCATTCTATGGCCATTTCTTGGACGTTACATTCAAACTCTGGGCCTGATGGAAAAAAATACATTCCACGATGAGGCGGCGAGAAGCAGGGCGATCTACCTGGTGCAGTACCTCGTAACCGGAGCGGCCGAAGCATCCGAGCCTGCGTTGCTGCTGAACAAGATTCTCTGCGGCGCCTCGCCGGAGCAGCCGTTGGAGCCGCCCCCAACGGTGAGTGAAGAGGAAGCGGCGCTTTCCACCCAGGTGCTTCAAGGCGTAATCGCAAATTGGGGAAAGCTTGGCAACACCTCGATCGAAGGACTAAGAGAGTCGTTCCTGATCCGCGAAGGACGGCTGGTGCGCAAGGAATCCGATAACTCCTGGGCGCTGACTGTTTCCCAGAAGGCATTCGACGTGCTGCTTGACGCGCTTCCATGGCGGCTCTCGATGATCCGCCTGCCCTGGATGCAAACCTTATTGAACGTGAAATGGAGGTAGCTGCCGTGTCCGGTCCAACCGCATTCGATCCGCCCGTCTCCAACCAGGCTGCTTCAGATCAAGCTGCGGCATTGGACCGCGAACTGGAATGGCTCAGCGAGCTGATCGATGCCAGCATCAGTCTCTACTTCAACCGCCCATGCCAGGTGCAGGTGGTGAGCGAGATTGTGCCTCCAAGTCTCGAAGGGGATCTCTCGACCTATGCTCAGACTGTTCGAGAGCAGGGGCTGTTACCGGAAGAGCGGGCGATTCTGACGCTGGCTCTTGCTCCCCATCTTCGCCCGCAGGCGCTCGACCCCTTCCTGATCCGAAACGCCGCGCTCGATCGCGGTTTCACAGAGTTTGGAGGGGCGCCGACCGGGCTCCAGGAGGGATTTAGGCCAACGCTCGAGACGGCGGCCTTCATCCTGGCAGGCACTGACCTCGGCCGCCGCTTGCAGCTCTTGCAGTTGTTCACTCCCGGGCACTTCTTTCACGACAGGAAGGTATTTCAGCCGGAGGAGCGGACCCAGGGCCGCGGCAGGTTTTCGGCAGCACTCACGTTGTCGGAAGAGGTTCTGCCCGTGCTAACCACGGGGGAGCGATTCCGTCCGGGATACACGCCAGGTTTTCCGGCGCAGCGGTTGACCACGGAACTCGATTGGAGCGATCTTGTGCTTCCCCCCTGGGTCATGGAAGAAGTGGAGGAAATCAAGGCCTGGGTCGAGCATCGCCACACGCTGCTTCACGAATGGGATTTGAAGCGGCATATCAAACCAGGATTCCGGAGTCTTTTTTACGGGCCTCCTGGAACCGGCAAGACGCTTACCGCGTCGCTGTTGGGCAAATCGACGGGGCTCGATGTCTATCGCATCGATCTGTCGCTCGTGGTGTCCAAGTACATTGGCGAAACCGAGAAGAACCTCGCGGGAGTCTTCGATCAGGCCGAGCGCAACGACTGGATACTTTTCTTCGACGAGGCCGATGCCTTGTTCGGCAAACGCACGCGGACTTCGAGCGCCCATGATCGCTATGCCAATCAGGAAGTGGCCTACCTGCTGCAGAGAGTGGAGGAGTCTCCCGGCGTTGTGATCCTGGCCTCGAACCTGAAGGGGAATATCGACGAAGCTTTTGCCCGCCGCTTCCAATCCATGATCTACTTCCCGCTGCCCGGCCCGGAAGAACGCGCGCAACTGTGGCGCGGAGCTTTTTCTCAGGCCTCGCGGCTGGACGCGGATGTGGATCTGGCGAGCATTGCGGAGCAGTTCGAAATCAGCGGAGGAGCGATTGTGAACGTCCTGCGCTCGGCTTCCTTGCTCACTCTGCGCAGCGGCAGAAAAAGGATTCAATACCAGGACATCCGCAATGGAATACGGCGGGAGTTTCAAAAGGACGGCAAGGCCGTGTAGCAGCCAGCAGCTTCAAGCCATGCAAACTCGAGAGGTCCCAACATGATCGACAAGACATTGACGTTCATCCTCGGAGAAATCAACACGCTGCTTTCGAACCGGTATCGGAGCGCCGAAGACCCTGCCGTCTTATCGAGCCTTTCCAATCCCGACGGCACGGTTCCTCCAGGCATTGAGAACAAGATCGTCCTTTCGCTCATCAATGTGGAACGTGAAGCCGCCGCCAACGGAAGTTCGTGGCCCATGCGCACGGAGGGCAATGGCTTTGGCCGCGTCAGTCCTCCGCTGGGCATGAATCTGCTCGTAATGGTGACCGCGTGCTTCCAAACCAATTATGCCGAGGGACTGAAGCTGCTCGGCGGTGTCGTGGGCCTGTTTCAGGGCAAGCCAAGCTTCACCGCCCAAAACACGGCTGCTTTTCCGCAGGGCATGGACAAACTCAGTGTCGAAATGGTCAACCTGTCCCTGCAGGAGATCAATAATGTCTGGTCGGTTCTGGGGGCCAAGTATATGCCCTCGGTCGCATACAAGATTCGCATGCTGGTCATCCAGGAGAACTGGATGGCCGAGCGCGTCTCCGCAGTCACCGCGCCTTCCCCGCAGGTCAAAGGCTAGCAGCAGAAAGCGGGGCTAGCGGCGGAAAGCCAAGATCGCTGGGAAAACCCGGCGGGAAAAGAAAAGGAGGCCCATGTCTTACTCGACTTTGTTTCGCGTCGAATGCCTGCACGGCTACTTTGGCGGGGGACTGTGCCGAAGCTTTTCCCTCCACCCCGGCGATGGCTGCGAGGCTCTGCTAGCGCGCTATCAACTCCTGTTCCGGAGCACGCCCGGCTGCTGCACGGTCTATGCGCCGTCTCAATCTCCGCTCGATTTGTTGCGGCGATTCGATGAAACCGTTCCCTTCACCTTCAAGCTGAAGAACAACGATCCGCTTCTCGAATCGTATACCGATCTGGACCGAGGCACAGCCGGCGGCCCGGCCGATACGCTCTTTCATTTCAACAATGCAACCGACCGCCAGGGGGATGTTTTCGGCGCGACGCGGCAGTTGCTCAACGATTCGTCCACTCATCTGTCGGATGCTGTGCTTCCGGTGATGCCGCCTGTCTTCGACTACCTGACGGAAGATTCCGCCGCATCGGGCCAGAGCCTTGAGGTCAGGGACCCGCTCAGCGGACAGATTGTGTGGCAGGGTTCTGCGAGCGCACCATCGGCACCGATTCGAGTCGACCTCAACAGCCTTCCCGAAGGCAGATACAACCGGACCATGGGCAAGATCAATCTCAAGCCCTTCTACTTGAGCAAGCGTCCTGCCGCCCAGCAGTGGGGCGCGGTCTCGATCTATATTGGAGGCCAGCGGCAGTCTCCCTATCTGCCGGTTCCGTGTCAATCTATCGACCTCGCCGGTACGGCGACGCAGAGGACGTTCACGCTGGCTCTTGAAAGCCGCAAGACTTATTGGCGCTATTACATGATCGACCCGGCCGGGAAGCAGGATTTCGGGGGCTACGAACTCACGGGAACGCTGCGCAACTCGCCGTCGCGAAACCTGCCCCCGGAGATTGAGTTTCTGCGGATGACCGAGCCGGCCACCGTGGATGGACGCACGGCTTGGATATTTGAGGCCCAAACTCCGCTGCCGCTGCTTCATTCTCCGTCATCGCTGCACCTGACCCTGACTCTGCGTCCGTCTAACGGAAAGCGTGGGGAGAGAACTCTCGCCTTGCCCTTCGCACAGGCCAGCGGCCTGGTGCGGAGTCCGTCGCAGCCGCAATCCTGGTGTTCGGAGGTCTTTGTCTATGTTTGACCTCAAGATGACATCGCCGCCGCGCCCTTCGGGCCATCTCATCGCGCTCTTGAAGCTTGCGGTGGTTCTATTGCTGTGCCTCTCGCTGGCAAGTTGTGCCAAGACGAAGAAGCCGGTCAAAGTCGATTCCCAAGCGACTGCGCCCCCGGCGATCTCCGCCCCGATTGCCGTCTCCCCGGCTGCCGCACCTCAAACGGCTGCCTCCCCAGCGCCGTCCGCCCCGAAACCCGCCGCACCGGTTGCTGCACCCCAAGCGGCCATCCCCAAGACAGGCGTCCTCAAAACTATTGTCTCCATCCTGACGCTGGCTCCTAGCCCGCTGGACCTGAAGGTCTCGATCGACCCCGCTGCCAACAACAACAGTCCTGTCGAACTGGATGTGGCGCTTATCAACGACAAAAACTTCTGGAAGACGGCACCCTCGATGACTGCCACGGACTGGTTCGCACAGAAGAAGGACCTCGAGCGGCGCTACCAGAAAAAACTGACGGTCAGTTCCTGGGAGTGGGTGCCGGGCCAGGCGGTCAATCCTATTGTGATTCGCGTGCCCCGATGGCTCAACGGCGCGATGGTCTTCGCCAGTTATCCGTCGCCTGGGGCGCATAGTGCGCCGCTCGCCAAGGGCGGCAAGTTCGCCATTTCCCTTGGGCAGGACGATTTCACACTCGAGATGAGCAAATGAAAAATGCTTCGTCTGTTCTCGCCGAACCCAAGCTTCCGCCGGCGCCACTGCTTAACCGGGCCGAGATTCGATTGCCTGACGATCCGTTTCTTTTGAGCCGGTTCGAGGATTTCTACCGGGAGGTGGTCCGGTGGAAAAGGATGGTGGCCGCGAGCCAGGCTCAGAGTGGGCCAGCGCCAGATGACGTCGAACAGAAGTTGACGAATTTTTTGTCGGCCCAGAAGAGCGAAGTGGAGCACACCGGGACCTTGCTCGGTGTGGAGATGTACCGCCAGGCACAACGCGTCTGCGTGTGTTTGGCCGATGAAATTTTCAGTCGTCTCACTTGGCCAGACGGTGCCAAGTGGCTGTCGCTCGAGGCGCGCATCTTCGCCATTGACGAACCGGTTGGATTTACGCCCGGCGGGCAGTGTCTCAGGAAGCTGGACCAACTTCTTGAGCAGGGCGATCCCGTGTACCGGGAACTGGCCTCTGTGTACTTTTACGCTTTGGCATTGGCAAAGCCCCGTGACTGCGATTGCGAAGCCTATATGGCCGCCTTGATCCAATTTCTTCCCCTGGCTCCGGCCGCGCCGCTATGGTTCCCGCAGAGCTATGCCCACACTCTTGCCGAGAACAGAATTGCGTCGCTGCCATCAGTTGCCAAATGGCTGTGGTTGCTGGCCTCGGTCCTGGTTGTGTGGTTGGGGCTTTCGTGGTTTCTTTGGACCCGCGTCAGCGCTCCGGTGGAGGCTGGGCTGCGGGCGATTCACGCGGCGGCAACGCCGGTACCGGAGCCCTCTGAAGGGAGCCGGCCATGAACCTGGAACATTTCCTCAATCTCCACTACCAAATGGCAGGACTGATTGCTTTCGGCCTCTTCTTTCTCATGCTGCTTGGCATTGCATTTCTATGGTTGCGATGGCACGAAGCGGCAAACTTTCCTGAGGAGGACGCTGACGGCGAAGCGCCACCGCCGCCTCGATCAAAGCGCAACTCCCTTGCGGCAAGACACCGGGGCTCCTCGAAACACGATCCGCGATTTCTGTTGCTGGGCGCGAGCGCGAAAGAAGCACATGCTGCCTTCGACGGGCTGGTGCGGGGCCGTGGGCTCGAACGTGGGGTCGAGCCTGGGGTCGAGAACGAGCCCTTCGACGTTTCGCATTGGTTCTTCGATGGTGGCGAGATCGTCGCAGTCTCAGTCAATCTATTCACCCCCGTCCATCCGGACCGGGATTCCGAAAAGAAATGGGTTGAATTTCTTACCGAACTGAAGCGGCGCCGCCGTCGAAGGCCGTTGGACGGACTCATTCTGAACTTACCCGCAAACCTTCTCATCGGTCCGGCCGCACTTTCCACGGCGGACCTGCTCAGCCGCGCCACCGGGACCGCTCGTCAGTTACAAAACTTGCGCAAACAGCTTGGCTTCTGCCTTCCGGTTTACCTGCTTACTACCGGCTGCGAAGCGCTCCAGGGATTCGATGCATTCGTCCAGGCGCAAGACAAACCAAACCTTAAACAAATCTTAGGATGGTCCAGTCCCTACAGCCCTGACGCGACTTTTTCCCCGAGATGGATCGCACAAGCCTTCGGTGAGGTTCAGCGGGGACTCGCGAAGCTGCGCCTGGAATGGTTTGCTCAAACAGCTCGCGAGACCTCCTCCAACCAAGCTGTAAGCGACGACCTGTTTCTCTTTCCCAGTGCCTTCCAGGCCCTCGAAGCACCGGTCACCGGCTTCCTCAAGAACATGTTTGAGGAACTCGGCCAACCGGGCGCTCTAGAGTTTCGCGGCCTCTACTTTTCCGCCGAACTTTCTCATTCCGCCGGGACTTTTGAGACTGTTTGGGAAGGTCATGGGACTCAGGAACCAAACTTCACGCTCGATCTGCTGCGGACCAAGATCATTCCTGAGCGCGTGCTCGCACGGCCGATCGATTCGGCTTTCGCGGACCGCGCAGCGGCCGCCGGAGCCGTCCGCGCAGCTTGCGTCTTGGCGGCTTTGGTGCTGGGTTCCGGAACTCTGCTTGGCTCTTACCGCCTCTCGAAGATCTCCGGCCACGCCTTGCCTGAGCTTGAGCAGGTGAACGCCGCTCTGTCGTCTGGGGACGGCGCCGCGAATGCTTCTTCGGCCTACGCGGCAATCGACGCCGCACAGAAGCTTTCCGGACGCAATTTCCGGTCTGTCTTCCTCCCGGTCTCTCTGGTTCGTCCACTCGATCCCACGGTCCGCCAGGTCATGCGGCCGGTCTTCAATCAACTTGTGTATCCCGCGATGAGAGCCGGATTGGAGCAGAAGATCGCCGGGCTTGTCCAGACACCCAATCCGCCGGCAACTTCTCCTCAGTCGCTGAGCAGTTTCATCGACGCTCTTCTGCGCCTCGAAGACAACATCCTGCTTTTCAATCGCGTCGCATCGAATGGAAAAGGGAATGGTAGCGATCTGCTCACATTGGCCCAGTATCTGACTCCTCAAGCCGGCCCCGCGCGCAGCGCAGGGAATTCGGAGGGGCTAGGCGCAACGATCCGGCGGGCCGCTACGAAAATTGTCATCCCGGTGTTTGCCCCCGATCAATCGGGTCTCGATGCCATCGTCCGCAGTTCCTACGGCCAGCCACTCGATGGCCAACCCTGGATCAAGCCCACAACCGGCCGCCTCGCCAGTATGCTTGCCGATCCTAATCTCGAAGGAACGCACCTTCTGGAAACTCTCGATACCGCCGCGGACGAAATCGACCACTTGGATGACACCTCGTTCCAAACCATCGCACAACCAGAGAAACTGAAGACGACTCTCGACCTGCTGACGTCCCAAACGCAATCAGCCGCGAGCTGGTTTGCCAGCACCGGCTTGCCCACGGATATCGACACCGCCTTACAACCGGTCTTCTCCCGCCCACCGCTCACGAATATTCTCCTGTGCGACTCCACGATGCAACCTAACCCGTGCGCGAATGTTCAGGATCTCAAGTTGGCATTGCAGACGGCGGCAGTCGCGGACTTCGATGTTTTGCGTCAATCCATCCAGGACAAACAAACCGATACCACCGGACTGCTGATGGACACATCCGGGAAGCTGCAAGTCTCCCAGCCCACGGCAAAGCTGCAATTGGCGCTCGCAGGATATCTGCAACTGCCTTTCGTGGCCGATCGGGAGCAGGCTGAACTGCGCGACGTCTTACCAGGTCAACAGCTTCTCTGGGACAATAACCGGCTGCAAGTTGCCATCCAGGACAAAGCCGCCTATGACAGCTTCTATACCGGTAGCCTGGCCAGCGCGCCGGTCGCCGTGCAGAATATCGTCGAAAATGCAGCCATTGCCCATCTCCGCGTAAGCATGGTCGACGCCGTTAGCTCGGCACAGCAGTTCCGTCTTCCGCAGCCGGCCACGCAGGCCGGCGCCGCCAGCGACGACGTAAGCATGGAGGAAGCGCGCTCCTTCCAAGCCGCCAGCAAGTCTCTCGATCAGGTGCTCGACGCGTTCAACGACCTGCATTTAGATCGGGAATATGACGATCTCGAGCGCGTAACCACCGACCATGCGCAGGCCATTCTCCAGAGCCTCGATGGCGCCTTTCAAGCCAAGCGTCTCTACTGGCCGCCGCAAGGAAACTTCAATTCCTGGACCGCTGGTTCGCTGCCCAGCGTTACTGCGTATGACCAGAAGACACCCGCCACGATGCCTGACTACCTGACCGGCGAACAGCAGCAAGTGGAGAAGTTCGCCGCCGCGGCGCAAATCGTGGTGGCTTACCTCAATCAGCATGTGCTCCGCAAGGCCGATCTGCCCCCAGCCGTTGCCAAATGGCAAGGCATCTCCAGCGACCTTCAAAAGTTCGACGCCTCAACTCCTTCAACCGGCCTCGGATCGCTGGAGCAGTTCCTCTCGAGCGGCATGGACAAAACTTTGCCCCCGGAATGCCAGTTGCCCGCCTCCCAGGTCAACTCCCCTCGCCTCTATTTCGTCCAGGTGCGCCGCTCGCTTGAGCAATCGCTGGTTTCCCGCTGCCATGCCCTGTCCAACGACAGCGCGACCGGCGAATACGCCCAACTGGCGAAGGATTTCAACCACAACCTGGCAACAAAGTTCCCGTTTTGCAGCCTAGCCACCTGTGATTTCCAAAAGGAGGCTGACCCGGACGCCATTATCGAGTTTTTCAGCTTGCTGGATCAGGACGAGAGCTCCATCCGCCAGGGGTTAGCCAATTCATCCCAATCCAGCGATCCATCGCAGGCCAGGATCAAGAGTTTTCTGCTTCAACTCGATGCCGTGCGACCCTTGTTTGCCTCCCTGCTTTCAGGGCAACCTGGCGCGCTTCCAGCCTTCGATATTGCTCCGGTCTTTCGCGTCAACCGCAGATATGAAATCCAGGGAAATCAGATTGGCGAGTGGCGATTCACCATCGGGGACAATACAAACCGGATCGCCGAGTGGGTATTGAGCGCCGGCGACAGCGCACCCCGCACTTCCGGAGCAACTTCTCCGGGACATTGGACCTATCGCGATCCGGTCTCTCTCACACTCCGCTGGGCCAGGGACTCGACCATGGTTCCCGTTCCTGCAGCCCCGGCCACGGTGGATCGGAAATCCCGCACCGTTGTCTACCAGTTTCGTGACCCGTGGTCGCTGCTCAGAATGCTGGTCGAGATGGCTCCGCCCGCCAGCGACTTTGAGAGGGGCGTCGATCCCGATCCGCAAACCATGCTGTTCAGCGTGGAGCAGGAAAACTCCGGGCCCGTCATCGCAGGCGCAGCAGCGTCAGGAGGTGGAAACAGCGCGACCACAAATCAGATAGTGGGCCAGCCAGTCGAGGTTTTTGTGCGCATCCGAATCTCTGCTCCTGGGAAAACCGACGCATTGAGGATACCCGTTTTCCCAACCCAGGCGCCGCCAGAGTCAGGGACCCAATAAACATCGCCGGACAGAGCCGTGGGCTTTGCGATGTCAATTGCATTAGCGCGTTTTCGGATCTACTGTAGACTCCCGTGCCCCATCCATTCCGCGCTTTTTGCGGAATGGGTGGGATACCTACAAAATTCCGGTCTACACAATTCCCTAAAATGCTAGGCTGTATCGACATATAGCATTCAGTTAAGCGATTGAATCCAAATTGTCATCCTGAGCGGAGCGCGTTTGGGGCCCCATGATTGCCACGCAAGCATGGGGTAGCGGCTTGCCGCTGGGG
>JBEKPD010000055.1:0-38543 GCA_049521075.1 Occallatibacter sp. | reverse complement strand
AGAAGGGCGAGAAGATCGAGGTCCTCGCCACCGGCCTTCCGGCCTCGCCCGGAGCAGCCGTCGGACAGATCGTCTTCACCGCCGAGGATGCGGTGAAGGCCCGCGCGACAGGAGCCTTCAAGGACATTATCCTGGTCCGCGGCGAGACCACGCCGGAAGACATCGCCGGCATGGAGGTCGCATCCGGCATTCTCACCTCGCGCGGCGGCATGACATCGCACGCCGCCGTCGTAACCCGCGGCATGGGCAAGTGCTGCGTGGCCGGCGCCGGTGATTGCGTGGTCGACGAGACGCACAAGGAACTGCGCGTCAAGGGACACACCTATCGCCATGGCGATTGGATCTCGCTGGACGGCACAACAGGCCGCGTCATCGCAGGCCAGTTGAAGACCCTGCCGGTGCAGCCCAATGACGCAGACCTGGTCACCTTCATGAGCTGGGCCGACCCGCTGCGCAGACTGAAGATCCGCGCCAACGCCGACATTCCCCGCGACGCCAAGCAGGCACTGCTCTTCGGCGCTGAAGGCATCGGGCTCTGCCGCACCGAGCACATGTTCTTTGCCGAAGACCGCATCGAACACATGCGCGCCATGATTCTGGCCACCGACGAGAAGAACCGCCGCGCACCGCTCAAGAAGCTCCTGCCCATGCAGCGCGCCGACTTCGTCGGCCTCTTCAAGGCGATGGGGCCGCTTCCGGTCACCATCCGCCTGCTCGATCCTCCGCTGCACGAGTTCCTGCCCAAGCGCGAGGAGCTGCTGGTGGAGATTGCGCGCCTGGAGGAGACCAAGCCCCGCTCGCCCAAGCTGAAGGCCCTGCGCCCGCTGCTGGCGCGCGTCGAGGAGCTGCACGAGACCAACCCCATGCTTGGCCTGCGCGGCTGCCGCCTCGGTATCGCCTTCCCGGAGATCACCGAGATGCAGGTGCGCGCCATGATCGAGGCCGCCGTCATCGTCAAGAAGAAGGGTGGCGAACCCCACCTCGAGATCATGGTCCCGCTCATCGGCTCCATCGAGGAGATGCGCAACCAGTCCGCCATCATTCGCCGCGTTGCCGACGAGGTTTTCGCCGAGAAAAAGACCAAGGTCGACTACATGGTCGGAACCATGATCGAGCTGCCGCGCGCCGCGCTGACTGCCGATCAGATCGCCGAAGATGCCGAGTTCTTCTCGTTCGGCACCAACGACCTCACACAGACCACCTACGGCATCTCGCGCGACGACATCAACAACTTCCTGCCCGCGTATCTCAAGCTCGGCATCTTCAAGCAGGACCCGTTCGCCACTCTCGACCAGGCGGGCGTGGGCCAGCTCATCAAGGGCGCCGTGGCCAAAGGACGCAACACGCGGGCCAAACTGAAGGTCGGTATCTGCGGCGAGCATGGCGGCGATCCAGAGTCCGTCAAGTTCTGCCACAAGATCGACCTCAACTATGTCTCCTGCTCGCCCTTCCGTCTGTTGACAGCGCGGCTGGCAGCGGCGCAGGCAGCTCTCGAAGAGAAGACGGGGACGAGCCACACCAACAAGTAGCTCTCATCAAGTTACCCTCCTCTGGGGCCAAGCCAAAGGCGTCCGCTGTAGCGGACGCCTTTGGTCTTTTTAGGACACCTTCACCGGCACCAAACGGGCTCCCGCGACGGGGTGAGGACCATGAAAACCAGTATCTATCGAAATCGTACGCCATCCATCTACGTGTAACATTTGTAACTATGTTTCAGAATATCGACCAAATGAGTCCCATTTCATGACATGCATGTTACAGCCCCTCAGCGTAACAAGTTCGTACAGAATAAGCATTGACACTGGTTGCATTTTCTTCTTACAGTCCGCGCAGTTCAATTGGAGCAGACTCCGATTTACCCAGCGATGCTGCCCCAAGGAGCAGAACGAACGGGCAAAAGGAGAATGTTTCAATGAGTAAACAGTTTTGCACAATACCAGTCGCCGCGCTGGCTTTCTGCGCGGTCGCTTCGATCGCTTCTATGTCAGCAAGGGCCCAGGTGTGGAGTTCGTGTAGTCAATACGCAACCTACACTGAAAACGGTTACAACCTGTACACCGACAGCTGGGGCGCGACATCCGGCCAGTGCGTCTATGCCAACAGCTCCACCAATTGGTGGTCTGTAGCTGATTTCCCCAGCAGCGGCTCCGGTGTCCAGGCGTACCCCGACTCGGAAATCAGCTTGGGCAACGTAAATCTCAGTTCCCTCAGCGCCGTAAACTCGTCGTTCAACTTCTCGGTGTCAGGCACACACCCCTATTACGACGCAGCCTACGATCTCTGGACAAATGGTAACGTGGACGAAGTGATGGTCTGGGAGCAGTGGGAGGGCGACGGCCCTATCGCTAGCTCGTATGCTTGCAACCAACTTGGTGTCAGTGGCTGCCCCTTCGCCACCAACGTCTCCATTGGTGGCGAGACTTACGACGTCTTTCAGGGCAACACTGGCCACAACGTCGTTTCCTTCCTGCGCACCTCGCAGGCGTCGAGCGGCAGTGTGAATCTTCTGACTTTAATGAATTGGCTGGTGAGCCAGGACAAGCTCATTAGCGACACGTTCTCCACGGCCGATTTCGGCTTTGAGATCGGGGATACCGACGGTGGTACCGGGACCTTCACGCTGAATTCCTACAGCCTCAGCACGACTAGTGGCGGTTCCTGCACGCCGACCACGATCACCCCGTACATCTCCGTAAATAACGGATCAACCTGGACGGAGGAAAACAGCGCCACCGTGAGTTCCACCAGCACGGAGGTAGACCTTGGCCCGCAGCCCACATCCGGCGGATCATGGAGCTGGACCGGCCCTAGCGGATACACCTCCACCTCGCGTCAGATCGACGACATCAAGCTGAGCACGGGCTCCAACGTCTATACGGCGACGTACACCAACTCCTCCAACTGCAAGAGCACGGAGACGTTTACCATCACGGTCAACTAACCCCTGCAACGGGGAGCGTAACACTTGCACCCTCGGCATCGGCGCCGTTGATCGCATAAAGCGTTCACGGCGCCGGGATCGAGAGAAGCTGAGCCAGTCGGCGCGGCGAGGGTATTCCGGGAACATTCCATGCAAAAGACGAGAAAACAAACTCATATTTGCCGGGCGATGAAGAGCCGCAGTGCGGTGATTCTTCTCGTGGGCTGTCTGCTCGGTGGAGGGACTAACCGGTTCCTTGGAGCGCAGACTGTGAGCGTATCTGTTTGGTCGTCGGAAAGGGACCACAGTCTGAACGCGGTTCTTATGTTCCAATCTCAAAGCCGCGAGAGAACTGATGCCTACATTCATGTCTATGACGATATCCTGGCTCAGCAGATTGCCCAGATCGATGTAGCGGCCCCGTCGGGCCATGCCACTGTAGCGGCCCCGTTTAGCCATGCCGCTCACCCGCCCGGGGCTTCAGCCACGAGTGGGGCTCCAGAGGCAGAGCCCTCGATGGATCAAGAAGCGGATACCTTAATTGTTCGCCCGCTGAAGAACGGCGCAGAGACCATTAGCTCTGCTGCCGGATCGAACATCGATTTCTTGCTGATGACTCAGCTCTTCATAGCGGTGAAGCCGAGGGCATGTCGGATCGCTTCTGGAGTTACAGGGTCGGACGATCTCGAATCCCTTGCCTTCCGCAATCCCGACGGCACGTATGTACTCTTTACGGTGAACCACTCCAAGTCGCCTGTTAGCCTTGAAGCCTTTTGGAAAGACAGACTGTTTACCTATACCCAGGCCGGCAACTCCATTGCGCTATTTGATTGGGATCCAAAGAGTCAGTTGGTCTCCCTGGTTCCGAGCGAACCCCGAATGACGAAGGGAGAGGGTTCCGTTTCGGTCGAGGCCAAATGTTCGAGCATGTCTCCTTTGGGTATCGACATTCGATGCGAAAGCCAGACCTTTTACTGTTCCATCTTTCCCATCCGTTTTGCCTGTAATTCGCTGGAAAAGAGCGTAATACTCAGCGTTACGGTCTACTCTACCGACAAGAACGATACCAATCGCGTGCAGCCAGGTTTTGTAACCATTACGGCGGCTCCCGATGTCGGGCAACTCACGAGTCTCCGCGTACCATGCTGTAGTGCAGGGCGATAAAAAGGACTGACGAAAATATTCTCTCGACATCCGCAGTACAAACCTCAACGTTTTTTGGATAACCACTCTCTCCGCGCTCCGTCTATTGGGCATCGAGGACTCGAGTCGACTGTAATTCGCCGCGCGACTGCACGGAATCTTTCCGGAAGCAATGCGCGTATGAGAGGTGTGTATGCATCGGCCCGGCTCCTCACGTTCCGGCGCGAAATCGCGCGCGAAGAACTCCACATTGGATCTTTTTCCCGGCGCGGCACTTGACGACAAACCGCTCTGGATTGGGTTCTACGAGAATATGCGCGACGCCCTCTTTCCATCGCGCTTGCCGCCGCTCGAACTTACGTCAGAATCCATCCCCGTTCCCGATCGCATGGCGGCGAGGACCAATCCCTGGGCTATCGGGACTGCGACTCTAGTCAACGGCGGCATCATGGCGCTGGCCATTTTGCTAGGCATGAAGACTGCGATCACTCACTTCCCGTCAACACCCAATAGCCACCACATCGACATCGGCGACTTGCACATCTTTGCGCCGCTGCCAGCAAAACCCGCGAACGGCGGCAGCGGTGGCGGGACCGACGATCCGGTTGCTCCTATCGAAGGCCGCAATCCGCAATTCGCCAATACGCCCATCGCGCCGCCCATGGTTCCTCTCATCGTGCAGCCGAAACTGCCGGCCGAATCCGCTATCGACATTCGCCTGCCCGATGATTCTTCGATGCCCAACATCGGCGTGCACAATTCGCCAAATGTGACCCTGAACTCAGATGGCCCGGGCTCCCGCACCGGCATTGGCTGGGGAGCGAACGGAGGCGACGGGCCGGGCAGCGGTAACCGTGGCTGGGGTCCCGGTGGCGGAGATGGAGTCTACTACCCCAATCAACGCGGAGTCGTTGTGCCCACGCTCATCTCCGCGCCCGAGGCCGAGTTCTCCGACGAAGCACGCCGTCAAAGATATCAGGGCGTCTGCATGGTGGCCCTCATTGTCGACACCCACAGCAATCCGCAAAATTTGCGCGTGATTCGCACATTGGGCATGGGCCTGGACGAAAAAGCTCTCGAAGCCATTCGCCGGTACAGGTTCAAGCCCGGCACTAAAGACGGCAAACCGGTTCCGGTCCTGATAACCGTTCGGGTGGACTTCAACCTGTTTTAATTTTGCGCCTCGAAAAGGTCTCGTTAGCCAGAGGGCAGAGGCAGTCAAGGCACAAAACCCAAAAAACAAACCCCACCCTGCCAAGTTCGGCAGGATGGGGTTGAGGTTTGAAGCAAGCTATGCGCGATGCTTTACTGCAACGCGAAGTCTACGTTCACATCGGTTTGAACTGCTACCGGACGGTTGTTCACAAGGTACGGCCGGAAGCGCCAGTTTCTTACCGCATCGACCGCGGCTTGGCGCAGCAGAATGGGGCCGGAGATGGCATGCGCATCCGAAACCGTGCCCTGCGGCGTTATGGAGATCGCAACGGTAACCACTCCGCTCACATGCATATTGCGCGCGATCGGGGGGTACTCCGGTACGGTCTTCTTGACGAGGGTTGGCGACAATACGCCTGAAGCGACTTCAATAGGCTTGTTTGGCGCAAACTGGACGTGCTCTTTGTTCGATGAGTTGAACATCGGATTCGCACCGGAGTTCCCGCCTGCCATGTGGGAGGCATCGAGATTGCCTGACGGTTCCGGAGCGCCTCCCTGCTGATTGCGCGGGATGCTAGACGGCGAGTTGAACTGCGCCATGTTCACGGTCGGAGTTGGATTCGGCTGCTGCACTGCAGGCGTCGTATCCTGAGCCGGTTGCTGCGCATTTGACGGCGCTTGACCAGCCTGCTGTTGTGAGGAACCGGACTGCGTCTGTCCAGGTAACGTCGCATTTTTTCCGACCTGCGCGTTGCGCGGATCAGGTTTCGTCTCGTCGACAGCCGACGGGTCAGACTCTGGAACCTTGACCTCGGTTGTCTCCGCAACCGCCTGCGGGTGCGGCTGCGAATGCGACCGCCAGATGTACAAACCGAAGCCGGCGCCGAGCCCGGCACAGATGACAACTGCACCGACAACGATGGCCACCATGCGATGGCCGCCCTCGCTCGGCTGGGTCTTGGCCTTTTTCTTTTGTTCGGCAGCAGGCCATAGGGCCTCAGCGAGCTTGGCTTCGGCAGTGCGCTGTGTGTTGGCAGGCGCGTAGTCTACCTTTGTCGCCGTGCTCTGCGGTTTCGGGCGTGGAGGAGGCTGCCACGCCTGCTCGACCCTTCTAGGTTGCGCCGCAACCGGAGCTGGAGGCGGAGGTGCAGCCTTGGTAGCGCGCACAACAGGCATTGGGCGTTCGATCTCCCGGTCGGGCTCCACTACCCTGCTGGCGGCAGGAGGCCGCGCTTCTACCGGGCGCGGGCGCTCGGCAGGGACTTGCTTTACCGGAGCCGCGACCGGCTCGTGACGTTCTCCACCGTCCCACTCGGCAAAATCCTCGGGCAGTGTATCCGGAGCATCAGGCAGTTTTACTTCTCCACTAGGTGCCATTTCCCATCAACCTCCTTTACGTAAGTCGCCCCTTTGTAGACACGTGTTTCCCGTTTGTCGTCTTGCGGCTCGACTACGGGCGTCGGTTTCTTCTTCAAGGGCTCGCGATTGATCGAATTGCCGGATGCGCCGGTGGGCGCAGCGGCAGATTTGTTTGCATGGTTTGCGTTGGTAGCCTGTTCGCCGGCTTTCACTACCAGCGCAACCGAGGCCTGGGCGGCGGCATATTTAACATCGTCGTCCGGAATGAAAGTGACCATTAAAGTTTGCGTTCCGGCGGCAAGCAGCGTGCCTTCCGGAGGTGAGTAGACAAAGGTGCCAGGAACGCTGGCTTTTGCGTTCAGCTGATTCGATCCGAGCGCCGTACCGTAGAAGATCGGCGCCGGCGACTTCCAGTCGATCGGCACTTCCTTTACTTCGACGACGGCTAATTGGATCGAGGTCTGCACCGGCGTGTAGTTGGTTGCGTCAGCCGGCACGAAAGTCGCTTCAATGGTGTGCATACCGGCGTGCAGAACCGAGCCAACCCGCGGGATGTAGGCGAACTTGCCTGGCACCGACGCCTTGGCGTTCAGCTGGGCAACGCTCAGCGGATTACCTGACATGATCGCTTCCGGAGTGGGCCAGGTTATCTGCGGCGTGGCCTTCTTGACGACCAGCGTAACCGTGGCATCAGCCGGCAGATAATTTGTACTGTCATCCGGACTAAACAGGACAGCGCACATGTGGCTGCCAGCCGAGAGCATGGAACCGGTAGCCGGCATGTAAGTGAAGGTGCCCGGAACCGATGACGAAGCGTTCAGTTGCTGCGCTTCGAGAGAGGTTCCATACTCGATCGGAGCCGGCGTACGCCACTCGACTTCGGGAACCGCCTTCTCCACCGCCAGCGACGCCGTGGCATCTGCCTCCGCGTAGTTGGCGTCGTCCTCGGGAAGAAAGGTTGCAGTCAGCTGGGTTGAACCGGCTGGCAGTACCGCGCCGACCGCCGGGCGATAGACAAACACGCCCGGAATATTGGTTTCGGCATTCAGTTGATCGGCCCCCAGCGCCGTTCCGTACACGATCGGCGAAATCGGACGCCAGGCGATCAACGGTGTTGCGCGGTGGACGGTAATCGTGGTCGATGTCTCCACGGCCGCGTAGTTGCGCGAGTCTTCGGGCAAGAACGTGACCGAAAGAGTGTGGGAGCCGGCTCTGAGCCGCTCGTCTTCGGCAGGCGTATAGACGAAACTGCCGGGCATGCTGGCCTGAGCATTCAGCTGTGCGGGACTGAGTGGCGTGCCCCATTCGATGGACGCCGGATCGGGCCAGTACAGCGTGGGAACCAACTTGTTGACCGCCAGCTTGACCGCCGCTTGCGCGCTGACGTAGTTGGCGGTGTCGAGCGGGGTGAAGAATGCCGTCAGCCGGTTCATTCCAGCTTCCAGAAGGTCTCCGGCGGCTGGAGCATAGGCAAACGAGCCGGGTACAGACGCTCGGGCCTGCAGCTGTTTTTCGCTAAGCTCTTCGCCGTAGGCGATGGCCTCGGGTTCCGGCCAGTGAATGGCAGGCGCTGCTTTCTCCACCGTAAGCTGCACGGTGGCCTGGACACTTTGATAGTTCCCCCCATCGTCGGGAACAAAGACGGCAGAGATCGCGTGCTGGCCGGCTCCGAGCTTCTTGCCTAACGCCGGGGTGAAGGTAAAGTGCCCGTTGACGTTCGCTGTAGCGCTCAACTGCTCGCCTGTCAGCTCCGCGCCATAGACAATCGCATGCGGTGTTTCCCAGGTAATGACCGGGTTGGCCTTGGCAACCTGAACCGGCACATCTGCTTCCGCCGGCATATAGTTTGCCGAGTCCACAGGCAGAAAGACCGCATGCACCATATGCGTGCCGGCGGGAAGGATTTCGCCCTTTGCCGGCGTCATCGCAAGGCTTCCTTCCACTGCTGTGGAGATTCGGAATATGCGGTCGCCGAGCGGCATGCCGTAAATCATCGAAATCTGATCTGGCCACTCGACCTTCGGCGTGGCTTTCTCAACCGTGAGGATCATGCGAGCCTCGACAATTTCGAGGTTCTTCATGTCGGACGGCGTGAAGCGGGCTATGATCGTATGCCTGCCGGCGGGCAGCAGTTTTCCCAGCCCGGGCGTGTACTCAATCGATCCCGGAACCGAAGCCTCGGCATGAAGCTGACTGTCTTCCAACGCCGTGCCGTAAACGATCTGTGCGGCATTCTCCCAGTTCAGCGTGGGTGTGCCCTTGGCAATGTTGAGCGTGGCCTCGAACTCGGTCTCCGAGTAGTTGGCCGTGTCTGCCGGGGTAAAGTACGCGATCAGCGTATGCCGTCCGGCACAAAGCACTTCGCCGGCGTCAGCGCTGAACTCGATACTGCCCGGAACTCGTGCTTCGATGTTGAAGTGCTCGGTGCCCAGCGGCGTGCCGTAAACGATATCCGGGGGCTGCTGCCAATGGGCTTCGGGCGTGGCCCTGGCCACAATCAGTGTCACCGTGACTTTGGATTCACGGTAATACTCGCTCTGCTCGGGCATGAACGTGGCCGTCAGCTTGTGCATGCCAGCCGCAAGTAGTGTCCCCTCCTTCGGGGTATAAGCGAACGAACCCGGGATAGTCGCTTTGGCGTTCAATTCCGTTCCGCTCAGGCGCATGCCGTAAAAAATCGGCGTAGGATCAGGCCACTCGATCTTCGAAACCATCCGGGAAACCGTCAGGGAGGCAACGCTCACCGCGGTGTTGTAGTTCACCGAATCGTTGGGGATGAAGATGACCGAGAGGGCGTGCACACCCTCGGGCAGGACGGTTCCCGCCGGCGGGTTATAAATAAGCTTGCCATCGATATCGGCGTGGGCGTTCAGATGCTCTTCGCCGAGGGCTGCTCCATAGGAAATCGCTTCTGGTTGCTGCCACTCGATTACGGGCGAGAGCTTATTGACGGTGAACTGAACTTCAGCCTCGACCGGATTCTCAGGATCCTGTGCGGGAGTAAACATCACCTTGAGCGTATGCGTGCCGGCGGCGAGAGTCTCGCCTACTGCGGGCATATATTCAAAGTCGCCCTCCACGTTGGCCGTGGCGTTGAGCTGCCTCTCATCCAGAGCGGTTCCATAATTGACAGGCTGGGGCGCCGACCACGCGATCTGCGCTTCGACCACAGGCTCCGCCTGTGGAGCAGGCGTCTCGCGCTCGCGCTTGGGCGATGGTGATCCCTGTGCATGCCACTTGTTATCCGGGCCCTTGACATACATCACGCCCTTGTACAAGCGCGTCTCGGGCTCGGGAGTGTATTCGGGCGCCGATGGCGTCTCTGGCTCTTGATCGCGATTCGAGAAGATGCTCAGAATCCCGCCAGGCTCGGACTTGGCTTTGCTGCGAGATGTCGGTTTTGTCTTGCGGCTAGCCTGTTCCTCCTCCTCCTCGGCAGCAGCGGCTGTAGTCTCGGTCTTCTCTCCGGCCGGAGCCAGCTCTTCAGCCATCTTGCGGATGGACTTAGAGATGGAGTTGTTGCCACGGACCAGCGGCACGCCTTGCTGCTGCATCGAATTGACCGCTGAGTCGTCGGCAGGAATTTTCCAGCGCACCGGCACGGAAAGCATGCGGGCGATTTCCTTGTCGTCGATGGCCAGAACATTGCGTTTATAGCGGCTCAGGACTACCTCGATGTTGTGGAAGTCGCTGCCGAAATACTGGGAGATGAGCCGGCTGCAGTTGCGCAAGTCCGCTACGTCAACCCTTGACACCAGAAAGACAGGGTTGGCAATCTGGAACACTCCAGTGCCGCGCAGGTCGAGACGGGAGCCCAGGTCGACCACCACGTAGTCGTAGCTGTGCGCCGCCAAATCGAGAAGGGTCCTGATGTCGGTGTCGGAGGGCTGCAGAGAAACATAATGGCCCGGAGCCGCCAGTACCTGTAAGCCGCTGCGATCCCTAACCGTCAATCGCGAAAGCATGCTGGCATCGAGACGGTCGATCCTCTCCAGCGCGTCAATGGTGGAGAACTCCGTGGTCACGCCGAGGTTCAGGGCCGCATCGCCGAGCGGCAGGTCCAGATCCAGGAACAAGGTTTTGGCGCCGGTATGCTCAGCCAGCGCGATGGCGAAGTTGGTTGCAATCGTGGTAACGCCGGCACCACCTTTGGTGCCCATGAACGCCATCAGCTTGCCCGTAGTGCGCCGTTCTTGCTGTACTGGCTGCCGCTTGGCTGCAGCGCGAACCATCGCGGCGACCATCTGGTCCCGGTCGACAGGCAGATTGAGAAACTCGCGGGCGCCCGCACGCATACAGCGCATCAACAGATCCGGCGCCGGATTGGCCGAGCAGACCATGATCCTGGCTTGGGAGACGTTGCCAATCCTCTTCACCAAGCCCAAAGCGTGATCCGGATCGCTGTCCAGCTCAACAATCACTACGTCGCAATCGCCGCCAACCTCTTCCGCGCCGGCCTGAAGCGATGGATAGTAGGTCTGGGTCCGCACTTCACCACATTGCGCATCAAACAAGCAGCTCGCCAGTTCGGAACAATGGTGGTCGTTGGGGCAGATCAGCACAATCTTCAATCCGAATGCTCCAACAGGGTTGTTCAAATCGTCATTCCGGTGCTGCGACGAGCTCGTGTCCTGGCCGGACCGCTTATGAGAGCCACCGCTCTCGAAAGGCTGCAAAACATCATATTCTCCGGGTGTTGTCGCCATTTCCTTCTCCGTTCTCAAACTACGGATTTACAACTTCAAGGGTCCGTGCCGCTTTTTTATCTGTTCCCTGTAATGGCAACGTGCTCATTACCGGTCTTCCGTCCCTTGCCGTTGGCTGTCCCTCAGTTGAGATTCTTGTTGGCGCAACTGGCCTGTCATGGTCTTATTTCTCAACTGGACGCAATTCTATCCCTCGGGGGAATCTGCCGAAATGACACAGAATGACGATGGAAGTAGTACTTTTGTGGACAAGAGCTTAGGCCTCCTGACCCGGAGGGGGAAAGCTCGTGTGACCCATCGGTGCTAGACGGGCCGTATTAGGGCTCTGCGGCAGTTTGCATGCCCTCAGGCATGCCGCAGGATGATTCTTGATATAAAGGAATCGGTCAGCCGCCACTTTCCTCGGAAAATGACCTCAGCTGGCGAATCCACAAAAGTATCATCGAGAATTACCAAAGCGGGCCACAATCCCACTTGTGTTGTAAGAACCTTGCCGTCGTTCGCCTGCAAATGGCTTCGTTGGCCAAAATGCCCAGCATTTTTCCGTCGTTGCTTCCTCATGCACTGGCAGATCCCCGTTTAGATCTCCCTCTGGTGACCTAGTTGTGCCACTCTGGCCAGCGGTGATTCCCGGGGTGAATTGAAGGAGAAATGAAAGCCTCCGCGGACGTATATAGCAGAAATAAAATAAGTTAGCACATGCGTTGTGATGTAGTGCGTAATTACAGCTCGTGTCAGGGGAGAGTCGCGGGGCCATCAGGCATCCATCCGTTGGGGGCTGTTTCCCAGAATGGAACGATGTCGGGGCGCGGAGGTTGGCTGCCCGATTTAAGCGTGCGGTTCACCAAACGCCGCAGCCAAAGCGACGCAGGCTTTTTCGCGAATCCCCGCCCGCGACCAAGAAACCTACCATCCGCAATTGCCTGGAAATGGGGCGCGACGCTAGGCAGTCGCCCCACCTATCCGATTTTGAAAGAGCATGACTGCAGCCGTGCGGAACGCGCCGTACGCGCTACTTTGTTAGCCCCGCGTTTAGCGCAGGAAGGCCTAACGCAATAGACGCAGGAACGTCTAACGCAAAAGAATTGCCAGCCTAGTGGGTGGAGCAGGTTTCAAAAGGATGCGGCTACAGCCGTGCCGAACGCGCCACCACTGGTAACAGTCCTTTGGGCCTGTCGGACGGTATTATCCTTCTGATTTCGACTGAACGATTCCACAGACTGCGCTCAACTCCATTCCCAAAACATTGCTAAACCCTTTGGCGATCACCTCGCCGAATGCTATGGCGTTTTCGGAAATGGTATAGACCGAAGCCGCAACCGCTGAGTGGATTTTTCCTGAAGAAAAGTCCACATGCCTGGCTCTCAAAAGTTCACAGTATTTCCGAAAACGCCATAAGCCTCTGTACTGTGTACAGCGAACCCTTAAGGAGGGAGACTATGGGGAATTTTGGTCGTTCGCTTTCTGCTCTGCGGTCGGTACTTTTGGCAGCGATGCTCGTTGGGACGCTTATTGAGTGCCAGGGACAGTCGGGTACGATCCCAGTGTTCAATGTGATGACCTATGGCGCGACCGGGAACGGAAGTACTAACGATGCCCCGGCGATTCAGAGCGCAATTACTGCGGCACAGAGCAGTGGGGGAATTGTGTATTTTCCCGCCGGAACATATCTGATAAATACTCCGCTGACAGACCTCAACCTGTATCGACACAATATTGTCGGGAGCGGCGCGAACTCCACCGTTTTGTTAATCGGAAGCAGAGGGTCTTTTACAATCTCGGGGCCGATTCAGCCGCCCTACCACAATGGATCGCTCGAGAACTTTAGCGTCCAGTGCCAAGGCGGCACAAGCGGCGGGCAGGCAGGCATCACCTCGCAAGATGCAAATGGACTTAAATTCCGTAACGTGACTTTCTCCAACTGCGGTACCGGAATCGACATGAAGAATATATCTGCATGGTCGGAGCGTAATGATTTCGATGATGTAACATTTTTCGATAACAGGATTGCGGTTCACTTCGACCAGAACCCAAAGGACAAGAATAATAGCTACGATTACAATTCCTTTCGAATTTGGGTCAATACCAATCAACCAGGGACAATTTTTCTACTCAGTGGCGGGGCGAATGCAGCCAGCAGCCTCTACAGCGTGAAGGGAAATATCGAAGTAGGGACGACGGTCTTCGACTCCCACTCTGACGGACACGCTAACCTCATGTACACAGACACCTATCTCATAAATCTAGAGGACCAAGGCTCTGGTGCAACCTCGTATTTGTTCAACACAGTTAACGCCGGTGGATCGAACAGCGAAGTGGCCGGCATCGGCCAGCTCGTCATTGGCGGCAACACACAACTCACCGCACCCGGCTCCATCGATGACTTCGTTGGCAATGTTAACGGTATGCCGCAGGACCTCGGGACGATTACCACCACGGCAAGCACCTCAGATATTTTTACGAGCCTCCAGCTGACGCCCACCAGCAAATGCATGGTGCAACCTGAGAATTCGACAACCATACCCCTCTCACAGGTTTATGTCTCTTCGTACAACTATGAACAGGCAGTTCTCAACCATCCTCCCATCGCGGGTGCAGTTTATCGCCTTTGGTGTCACCAATAGCGGATTGAGGTGACGTACAACCACTCATGTTCAGCATTCGTCCGCGCAGTCGGCCGTGGAAGATTTCTACGTAATCCCTCCCGGTCTGCTAGGCCGGCTATTATTGGCGCATACGTCGACCGCATTCACAACGATGAGTTGCGGGAATTGCGTCGAAAACCATGCACGACCGCTGCTCGCTCCGCTTTACAATCCAATTATGTGCGGAATCGTAGGTTATGTCGGACCAAAGAAGGTTGTTCCCGTCATTATTGAGGGACTAAGGCGCCTGGAATATAGGGGTTATGATTCAGCTGGCATTGCCGTGGGCAAGCCGGGGAGCGCGCAGCTGGAGGTGTGGCGCGCGCCGGGCAAGCTGTCGAACCTGGAAGATGTGCTGCGCGAGCATCCGCTGGATGGCACGTTTGGCATTGGCCACACGCGGTGGGCCACGCACGGCCGACCCACCGAGGAGAATGCGCATCCGCACCGCGACTGCACGGGCCGCATCGTCGTGGTGCATAACGGCATCGTCGAGAACTACCTGGAGCTGAAGCGGGAGCTTACCGCGCAGGGCCACAAATTTGTCACCGAGACGGATACCGAGATCATTGCTCACTTGATTGAACAGGTACAGAAGGAAGCCGAGACGGCTGGCAAACCAATCAAGCTCGAAGACGCGGTGCGGCGGGCGGTGAAGCGGCTGACGGGCGCGTTTGCCCTGGGCGTATTGAGCGCGGCCGAGCCGGACAAGATTGTGGCGGCGCGGTTGGGCCCGCCGGTGGTGATCGGCGTGGGCGAGGGCGAGGCGTTTGTCGCGAGCGACGTGCCGGGAATTCTGCACCACACGCGCAACATCTATTTTCTGGCCGACGGCGATATGGCGATCCTGACGCTCAAGGGCGTCACGCTGACCGATTTCGACGGCCTACCCGTAAAGCGCGAACTGACGCGCGTGCAGTGGGATCCCATCCAAGCGGAAAAGGGCGGCTACAAGCACTTCATGCTCAAGGAAATCTGGGAGCAGCCGCGGGCGGTTACCGACACCACGCTGGGACGTGTGTCGCTCGACTCAGGCAAGGTCTTCCTTGGGGAGATGGAGATCCCGGACGAGGAGCTGGCCGCGGCACAGAGCATCAACATTGCAGCCTGCGGCACCAGCTGGCATGCGGCGCTCACCGGCAAATACATGATCGAGCGGCTGGCGCGCGTGCCGGTGGATGTGGACTACGCGAGCGAGTACCGCTATCGCGACCCCATAGGCGGGCCCGAGGCGCTGGGGCTGCTGATTACGCAGAGCGGCGAGACGGCTGACACGCTGGCGGCGCAACGCGAGATGAAGGCGTTGGGCTCAAAGACCGTGGCCATCTGCAACGTGGTGGGCGCCATGGTGGCGCGCGAGGCCCACGGCTCCATCTATACGCACGCGGGACCGGAGATCGGCGTGGCTTCGACCAAGGCGTTTACGGCACAACTGACGGCGCTGTTTTTGCTGGCCATGAAGCTGGGGCAGTTGCGTGGCAAGCTCAATACGGCCGAGTCCATCGCACTGATCGGCGAGCTGGGGCGCGTCCCTGCAAAGATCGAAGAGGTACTGCGCAGCCGCTCGGCGCAGTGCGAGGTTTTGGCCAAAGAGTTTTCCACGGTGCAGGATTTTCTCTATCTCGGTCGGGGAATTCATTTCCCGATCGCGCTCGAGGGCGCTCTGAAGCTCAAAGAAATCTCTTACATCCACGCCGAAGGATACCCGGCTGGCGAGATGAAGCACGGGCCGAACGCGCTCATCGACGAAACGTTGCCGGTGGTGGTGCTGGCCACCCGTGATGCGTCCGATCCCGCGTCGAAGCTGCGTTACGAGAAGACGCTCTCGAACATTCAAGAGGTCACGGCACGGAGCGGGCGCGTGATCGCGGTGGCGACCGAAGGCGATGATTCGATCGGCGACCTCGTGGAGCACGTGATTCACATTCCGCCCGCGCCGGAACTGCTCTCGCCGCTGATCGAAATCGTCCCGCTGCAGCTTCTTGCGTATTACATCGCTGTGCGCCGCGGCTGCGACGTGGACCAGCCGCGTAATCTGGCCAAGAGCGTGACGGTGGAGTAGGATTTTGCCGCTGCCATTCGATGAAACTCCCGGTCGACTCTTTTGCGTGCGGGCCGGAACGAATTTCTCTGCGGACGCGGGATATAATGAACCGAATTGCAAGCATGGGTGATCGATCGTTTGCGCATTGGGTGAGGATCGACAGCAATGGCTCCGCTACTGATGTGGCTCATCATGGTACTTTGCCTTGTGATCTCCGCCGGCAAATACTTGATGGGTTTGATCCTCCGGCTGGCGCATCCTTCCACAAAGATTCGCAAAGACTATAGCTACGAGCCGACCGTCAGTGTACTGATGCCGTGCTATAACGAAGGCCGCACTGTTTACGAAACCATTGAGAGCATCAGCAAGAGCAATTATCCCGGGGAAAAGTTCGAGATTATCGCCCAGGACGACTGCTCGGCAGACGACAGTTACGAATGGATGCTCAAGGCGCAGCGCGATTTTGACGGCACCCGCATCCGTGTGGGCCGCAATCAGGAGAACTGCGGCAAGGCCCGCACGGTTTGCAATGCGCTCGAGCTGTCGAGCGCTGAAATCATCATCTCCATCGACTCCGATTGCATCTTTCACCCCGATGCGATGCGCGAGCTGACTGCGAGTTTCTCCGAACCGAAGATCGGTTCCGTGGGCGGCCGCGTGGGAGTGCGCAATCCCAACCAGAGCACGATTACCGCCATCCAGACCATTGTTTATTACGCCGCGTTCGAGTTGTACAAGATCCCTGAGAACTGGACACGCAGCGTTTGCTGCATCAGCGGTTGCCTGTATGCCATCCGGCGCGAACTCTTGCTCGAGATCGAGCCTGCGATTCGGGCGCGCCATTGGTTTGGCATTCCCGTCAATCAGGGCGAAGACCGGTTCCTGACCCATCAGACTCTCTTGCGCGGTTACGGCACGTACATCAACAACGATGCGCTATGCTGGACAACTGTGCCCACTACGCTGAGCCAGCTTTTCAAGCAGCAATTGCGCTGGCGGCGGAGCATCGTGCGCGACTTCTTCTATACCATGCGCTCGCTGCCAAAGCATGTGTTTAAGCTGCATCCCAACACCGTGCTCACCCTGGTGCTCACCCCATTGGGCGCGATCGTTGCACTCCTTGTTGTGATAACTTCCCTGACATCGGATCCTCTGGCGTGGGCGGGGCCGGTACCGATGATCACGGCGTTGGCCATTGCCGCCGTGCTCTCCTGGTGGATCAAGAAACACAGCGCGCACGAAGCGATTGCCCATCCCCTGGCCTTCGGGGCCTATATTGCCTGGGCCATCGCGAGCAGCCTCTTTTTAACGCCCCTTGCCCTCTGCACCATGGATTCGGCAGATTGGGGCACGCGAGCGAAAAATATTCAGGAGGTTTCTGTTGGCGACGCAAGCAGTTGAACCCGGCGCGAAACCCGTGAAGAAGGGCGCGGCGAGGCAACCACTTCACTACCGTTTTATTCTTGCCACCTACCGGATCTTTGCCATCGCAGCTTTGTACGCGGTGCTGCTGGGTGTGATCGTGTATGCCTTCGTGATGGGCTTTTATGCCGTGAACTCTACATGGGCCGCACCGGTGATTCTCTCTGCAACCGACGAAAAAAGCCTCGATTTCAGGGAGAAGCTTATCACCAGCCAGCAGGCGATCGAAGACCTGAAGGTGGACGCCGCAAAGATGACGGCCGGCCTTGAAGAGATGCACGGTCATCGCGCGGCGCTCGTGGCGCTGGAACCCGAAATCCAAAGTGCCATCCACCACGAGCGTCTGCACGATCGCGAAGACGGCCCGCTGCTTGCCAGTCTCGATCAGCAGAAACTGGCCGACAATGCCGGCACCCGGCAGTTGCTCGCGCAACTCAAAGACATGCAGGCCAACATCGAGAAAGATCTGGCTGCAGGCCTGATCACGAAAGCCGACGCCGCTTCGCAACTGGCGGCGCTAAACCAGACGTCTACCGCCTATACCGACAGCCGCATTGCCCAGGTGCTGCTGACCGACACCGTGCTCGACAAAACCACCCTAGGCAGTACTTTGGACGCGCTGCAGAAAGAAGCCGAGCTGCGCTCCGAAACCGCGCAGCTCGATGTGGCCATTCAGGTGGCGGAGAAGGAACTGAAGGAAGACAACCAGCAGATCGCTCGCCTGCACGATGCCATCGTCACCGCCAAGCAGAGCCCCTATTACCTGAGTGCCTCGGGCCAACCATTGCTCAACTTCGCTTTTGTGCCCTATGACAATCAGGCCAGCGCTACGCCGGGCAACGCGGTCTACGACTGCTACCTGAACATGATCTTGTGCCGCAAGGTAGGAGTTGTGACCCAGCGTTTTCCCGGCGAGGAACAGATACTTCATCCCATCTTCAAAACGCAGATTCGCGGTTTTCTAGTCCAGATGAACCTCAGCCGCGCTGAATCGGCCAAGTCGAGAACCGTTTTCATGGGCGGGAAACCGCTGTTGTTTTGACGGAGAATTCGATAGCAATGAAAACTCGGTTGAATTTGTTTTTGGCGTTTTTATTTTTTCCTGTTTCTCTTTGCGCGCAGAACTCCCAGGATGCCGATGCTTGGTGCACGTATCAAATGGAACAAGCCGAGGCGCAGCGCAATCTTCTGCGCACTCCCACCGCCGCGGGCGGACTGACTCAGCCGGAGACCGGATTGCCCACGCAGATTGTTGGCGGGGCTTCGCTCGGTGTCTCGGACGTAAAGAAGGCCGCACTCACTATGGAAGTAGCGCGCCGTGACTGCGCCCTCTACCGCTCCACTACCGGCGTGCAACAGCAGTTGCAATACGCTGTTCCCATGCTGGAGCGCGAAGCTTTGCGCAACCGGACTACGCTCATCGATCGCGCTCAAGAGCAGTTGAAGGCGTTGATAGAAGACACGCGCAAGATGATGGAACAGCAGGACGCCACTCGACTGATGGTCTTCACGCTTGAGACCACACGCATCAAGCTGGAGGCCGACCGCGCCGATACGCAAGCGAAGATCGCAGCCATCTACGTTCCCGATCTGAATACCGCGCCGCTGAAAGAGATGGTGAATCAAAAGCAGGGCCAGGAGATTGCTGTGCAGCAGGCCGAAGACCGCCTCACCCGTCAGAACAACTGGAATCTTGCCTTGCAGGTTGGTGTGCATGAGCAGGTGAATCCCCTTGCCCAGGGAGCGCAGCCGTACGGCTCGTTTTCACTCACCTATAACCTGGCCAGCCGCTCCATCGATGAACATCTCGATCGTGCGGCAACGGCCTACGGAAATTGGAAGCAGGTTCAGGAGGGAGATGTGATCAGGAACCTGCAGGTGCTGCATCAGCAGCTCGACGCGACCATTGACGCCGACGAGGCCAAGGAACAATCGCTCGAAGCACAGATGAAAGAGATCTACAGCAATCTCAGGGTCGTCGCGTCACCGGACACATCCGCGGCCGTCGACTTCCGCAATCAACTCGACGCAGCTCGCTTACTTCTCCAAGTCGAGTTCGACGACACGGCCTTTCGTCTCTCCCGGCTCCGAGACTACTGCGCAAGGAATTTTTGACTCCCGCAGGCTGATCAGGCAGCGGAGGGCTCTCTATTCCCCTGACCCCGTGGTCCCTGTTCTCAAAAGACCTTGTAGCTCAGGCCGACACTGCCGCCATAGGGCCAGAGTGTGGGCGTCACGTGCCAGTCCTGGTACTCGAAATCGAAGGCACGGAGGGTGAATTTCCGGTTTAGCCGGTAATCCACGCCGCCGCCAAAGGTGAGCACAAAGGCGCTTCCGGTGAGCCAACTGGCGCTGCCGGTGCCAAAGCCTGCCAAAACCTTACCGTAGGGCGTGACCCTGTGGAAGGTCGCGATGGGAATGCGCGGGCCGATCGAGTAGGTATTCTCGCCGATTCCCAGGTACTCATTGAACTGCAGAAATCGGACCTCGGCTTCCGGCTGTAGCCAGCGGCTGACGCGCGTGTCCACATAGGCGCCCGCGCCATACAGGCGCTGCGGGCTGGTCTGCGCGACTCCCTCGCCCGCGTAGTCGGGCTGAAACGCCGAGGCAAATGCGCCGACGCGGACGTTGAACACGCGCTCCGTGGCCGAAGACGCAACCTGGCCATGTACGGAAACGATTGCTGCTGACGAAAACGCTATACACCAAAATGCAAAGATCGAACGTTTTATGAGCACAGCGTCATTCCACTTCCTGTGAATTCTCGAACAGTTGGGAAACCAGTCGGACTCACGCTCAAGAGCCCGGCAGAGTGCGTGAATTCCTTAGTGCACCATGCCGGGGCTCGGAGAGTTGATAGATTACGACTGCGGATTCTGCGCAGCCGTTGGTTGCTGATCGGGTTGCGGCGGTTGCTGACCGGATTGCGGCGCCGCGCCGCTTTGCGGTGGCGGCGTGGGTTGCTGATCAGGTTGAGGCGTTGCCCCATTCTGCGGCGGCGGTGTGAGTTGCTCGGGTTGAGGCGCTGCCCCATTCTGCGGTTGTGCCGGCGGAGTGTTGTCGGGTGCGGCGACCGGCTGGTCGCCGCTGGCCGGCGCTGCTGCGGCTGGCGGCGTTACCGCTGCCGCGTCATAGCGCTGCAGCTTGTAGAAAATCGGCGTGACCTCGAACGGCATCTTGTCGCGGGCATTCATCGGCGCATAACGCTTGGCGTTCAGCATATGCACCTTGTCGTCCCACGGATCGGTCTTCAGCCAGCTTCCCAGCGGCAGAGCGGCGGTTTGCGACAGATCGTCCCAGTTGATCTTGGGCGCCTGATGCAGCAGGTCGCCCAGCCATGGAGTGCCGTCGGGCTTGAGCAGCGAATCGCCCAGCCTGGGCGAGGTCATCAGAGCCTTCAGGACCTTGGAGCGGTCCACAAGCTGCTCGTAGAACAAGCCCGCGCTGGGCAGCTTGTCCTTGTACATGGAGGCATTCAGATACTCCATGGCTCGCTTGGCGGCGGTTCCGTTGTCCACCTCGGTATGGTTCATGTCGATGCGCTGGAAGGTGGCCGTGTCCGGGAACAGCAGGCGATCGTTGAAGGCGTAGCGGGTATCGATGTGGTGGCCCATGGCGATATGTGCCAGTTCCATGGCGATCACCGAGGCAATAGCTTCCTCGCTCGGCAGGCTGTCGATGAGCCCCTTGCTGATGAGAATGGTATTGCCTACGGTGGTGGCCTCAATGGTGTCGGTCAGCAGCACGCGGCAATGGATCTGGTCCGTGAAGGCGAGGTTGTTGGGTACCACCAGATTAATGACGATCTGGCCCAGAACTTTCTCTTCATAGCCGCCGGGATCGAGCGGCGCCACTAAGCCGGCTTCCACGAGGCGGTCAATAACATTGTTCTCAGCCTGAGTGATCCACATGCGCGAGGCCTGCAGCGGACCGACATCCTGCGAGTCTTCGCTCTTGTCCACAGCGTCGTCCACCCTGACGCTCACGTTTTCACTGTCGCGCGTGGGCAGCTTGAGCGAGTAGCCCCAGAAGTGCGTTTGCGCTTTCAGTCCCACCGCCTTGTCGAACTCGGTGCGCTGCGTCTCTTCCACATACACGGCAACGGGCAGCCAGATGCCAGGCTGCACATTCATCCGCCAGCTATCGAAGTGGAAGAAGTGCTTCGAGGATTCCGGGTCGGCTGGCCCGGTATAGGTGCCGTTAAAACGCACTACGTTGCCGTCCTCATCCTCGATCCAGATGCGGCCGTAGAAGCGGCCCACGCCCTTCACGTCGGCCTTGGGGTGCACGTCAAAGACCCAGGTGCGCACCGATCCCAGAAACTCACGGCGCACAAAGCTGAACACATAGTGCTGCTGGTCGAACCCGGTGGGGTCGAGGAACATCATCTGCATGAAGCCGGTTTCGGAATACGTGAACTGGGTGTCCAGATGCAGCGCCTTGGTCAGCCCGGTAATGGCTTCCATCGAGCCCTTGAAGAAACCATGCCTCACCGGCTCCTGCTTCGGAGTATAAGTCTTGTCGAGGAAGGTCTTGGAGAAATCCACGCGGCTGAGCATGTAGTGATCCGCGATGGGGACCTCGTAAAGTTTTACGTCCGGCTTGGTGTCCTGAATATAGGTCTCCACAAGCGGCGTGCGTTGCTGAATGTTCTTGATCAGCACTTTCTCCTGAGCAATGGCCCGCTGGACGAGTGCAGCCTGCTCGGGGGTAAGCGCGCGGGCTTGCTCGTACTTGGGTTCCTTATTCTTCGCGTACGCGCAGCCCACACCGAGCGAGAAGATCAGCAGGGCAAGGGGGAACTTCCTAAACGTCATGTGCAACTCCTGTTGAAATACTAACTAGCTTTCGTGCTCTAACACGCCTTGCGGCGCGTCACGAATGAACGTAGGCGGCGTGAAATCTAAATCCTCGATGCTACGCCAGCTGGAAAGTAATGGTAATAGTTGTCGTGATGTCTACCGGCCGGCCGTCGCGCGTCGCCGGACGGAAACGAATCTGTTGCGCCACACGGCGCGCCTCTTCATCGAGTCCATGGCCTAGACCGCGCACCACGCCTTGCACCGCCACCTGGCCTGACGCAAGGAATGTCACCCGCAGAACCACGTCGCCTTGGATTCTCAGCTGCCGCGCCTCCGCCGTGTACTGCACAGGCGGTTTGGAGACGACTTCGAGATCGGTCGCAACCGGCGCTGCTACCTGCCTGGGTACTGCAGACGCGACTTGAGTGGTAGTGGGAATTCCGGCAGAACCCACCCTACCGTAGTTTGAACCCGAATTCGACGTGCCAGTTGCGCCGGGAATACCCGCCGATGCAACTTTGCCGACGGCGCCGTAACCGGAGGTGGACCTGGTATTGGTCCCCATGCCTGTCGATCCCACCACGCCATGCGGCGCGATAGACGGACCCTGCATTCCGCCGTATGGATTGCCGATGGCGGCCACCGTGGCCGGACGCGTGGCGTTGGGATTGGGCGTCACGCCAAACGTGTCGCCAAAATGCACCTGCCCCGTCTTGGGTTTCACCTGGTTGTTCTGCGCCGGCATCGCGTCGTTGAGCGCGGCCTTAGGTTGCGGCGCCAGTGTAATTTGCGGCTTGGCCATCACGGGCAGATCGACCTTGGCTTCCATTTGGATAGGCTTCGGCTCCGGCTTCGGCTTCGGCATCTCAATCTGCCGGACTTGGGGGTGCAAATCCACCTTCGGCTGCTCCCGCGGCGGAGGCAGCTTGGGCGGTGGCGGCTGCTTGATGTGCTCCGGCGGCAGCGTGGTGGGAACAATCAATTCCGTCTGTTCATAGTGCTGCTGGATCACGTTCTTTGCCATCATGCCCGCAGCTATCAATGAGACAAGAACCGCAGTGTTGACAACCGAGCTGATGACGAATGAAACCGAGCTTCTCTCCGGCTCGGGCAGTAGGCCAAAAGTCCGTCCAGGGGAATAACTCATCGACATGATTCAATCCTCGTTTCAGGCCGCTCGGGGCGGTACAAAGCCCTTCAACTCTTTCGACTATCGGCAAGAATAATGGCAACCCTGCGCCACGACTCTCATATTGCGCTCATGGTTTTTGGGGTATAGCCGCCAAGGCCGTGCGGAGAGCACTTCCGCCCATGTATATGACGCCAAAAAACCGCCGCGCCGTTGCAATTCCTCGTTCCCAACCGCCCGGCAGCATCTGCTTTTTCCTGATGATGTGGGCCACACCTGATCGATCACCCCACCCGGAGCGCTGGTTCCAGGCAAAGGAATCGGGAGTAGTTATTATACGATTGCCCAAAGCCCACGCCCAAGGCTTGGTTTGGAAATCGGCCTGCAAGGAACCGGCGCGGTAAATTCCTAGCGCGCCAAGCCCGTCACCGAAACCACGCGATCGCCGGTCTTTGATCACTCATTCCCTCCACTCAAGGCAACAGCCAAAGAATCGCGCCTTTGCCTTGAGCAAAAGCAATGATTCAAAGATCAAGAATCGGGGCTTCGGCTCCGCCCAAGCGGGAATTACTCTAACGCTGGAGTCTTCCTACGCATGGGTCATTCGCCAGCATCGGCAATGATCGCCGGAAGGCTCTTTCTCGCCGTCCGGTCAGGCATTGCTCCTATAAACTCAAAGTAACCTAAATCGTCCAGGAAAGGACAGTGCTTTTGTGAAGATCTTGGTTACTGGTGGTGCAGGGTACATAGGAAGTACCGTTACGGGATTGTTGACCGAAAAAGGCCATAAGGCTATTGTTTACGATAACTTGAGCCATGGCCGCCGCGACCTGTTGCCGTCCGGCGTGGAACTGGTCGAAGGGGAGCTCGCCGACCGCGCCCACCTCGAACAAGTTTTCACTGCCGCCATCGACGTTCATGAACCTTTTGATGCAGTTCTGCACTTTGCCGCACTCATTGAGGCCGGCGAATCGATGCAGAAGCCGGAGATCTATTTCCGCAACAACACCGCATCCACCTTGTCGTTATTTGAAGCGATGCTGGCGTGCGGCGTGCGGCGCTTGGTTTTCTCTTCCACGGCGGCCGTCTACGGCGAGCCTGAATCCGTTCCGATTCAAGAAGATACGCGCCTTGCGCCCACCAATGCCTACGGCCAGTCCAAGCTGCTTGTGGAGCAGATGCTCACCTGGCTCAATCGCATTCATGGGCTGCAGTATGCGTCGCTGCGCTACTTTAACGTAGCCGGCGCTGCAGAGGGCCCGCAAGGCATTATCCGCGGCGAATCGCACCAGCCGGAGACGCACCTGATCCCTCTGGTTCTCGACGTAGCTCTGGGCCGGCGCGCCTCGATTCGCATGTATGGCGACGACTATCCCACGCCCGACGGAACCTGCATTCGCGACTACATTCATGTCTCGGATCTGGCCGACGCCCACCTGCTGGCACTGGGCGCACTGGCGGCGGGAAAAGGCCAGCAGGCCCCGCTCATCTACAACCTTGGTAATGGTCAGGGTTTCAGCGTACGGGACGTTGTGGAGTCGGCGCGTCGCGTTACAGGACACCCCATTCCTGCGGAGATTCATCCCCGGCGGCCGGGCGATCCGGCGGTGCTGGTCGCGAGCTCCGCAAAGGCCATGCGCGAGTTGGGATGGAAGCCCAAATACACGAATCTCGACGATATCGTTCGTACCGCGTGGACGTGGCATCAGAAACGCTATCGTGGATAGGATGACTCAGGGGATCGGGCATGCAGCGCATCTACTTACTATCGACAGGCGGGACCATCGAGAAGGTCTACTCCGAGCAGAGCGGCGTGGTGGAGAATCGCGCCGCCAAGCTGGACCGCTATCTGCGCATGCTGCGGTTGCCCGACGCCGAAATCCGCGCAGAGCACCTGATGAACAAGGACAGCCTGGAGATGACGGACGCGGATCGCGCCGAGGTTCGGGATCGCGTGGCGGAGCTTTTGAGTGAAGCCGCGCCCATTGTGATCTCGCACGGCACCGACACCATGGTCGAGACCGGCCGCTTTCTTGAGGAGTCCTTTCCCGAGCTCAAAGTTCCTATCGTGCTTACCGGAGCCATGACGCCGCTGGGGTTCGAGGGCAGCGACGGGTTGCAAAATCTAACTGAAAGCCTGCTGGCCGCGCGCCTCGTCGCACCTGGCGTTTATATCGTGATGCACGGGCAGGTCTTCCCTGTCAGCCGTGCGCGCAAGGATAAGGACAAGGCCACGTTTGTGCGGGCTTGAATGGATTCGAATCGGGCTCGGCTTGGCCAAAATCAATTCCGCAACCGGGCCCACCATCCGGCCATCGAATAGACGGCAACAAAGAGGGCGTCTGAGGTTCCACACGAGAGGTTCTTCCCCGATGGGCTCCGAAAAAACGCGCGGATTCTTCCGGGCGTTTCTCGATTTCTTTATTCTCTTCAGCGGCGTTTCGACGGCATCGAACCTAGCGCGCACGCAGGGCCGGCCGCTGCTGACGCGAGGACTCTTCCTTTTCCGTTCCCGCAGAGATGCGGCGAGTGCGCGGACTGTGCAACGCGATTGAATTGTTAGAATCTCAAGTATGCCGATCTCGCGCGAGCTAGCTCTCGATTACTTCCGCTCTCCCGACCTGATCGGTCTGGGGTTCGAGGCGGACGCGGTGCGCCGGCGCCTGCATCCCGAGGGCGTGGTCACCTACATCATCGATCGCAACATCAACTACACCAACTTCTGCACCGAGTACTGCACCTTCTGCGCCTTTTATCGCCCGCTGCCGCGACCTGGCAAGCCCGACCCGCGCGCCGACGAGGGCTACATCCTCGACTTCGAAAAGATCTACGAGAAGATTGCCGAGACCCTCGAGATGGGCGGCACCGGCGTGCTGATGCAGGGCGGCATCCATCCCGATCTCAAGATCGACTGGTTCGAGCGGCTGTTCAAGGGGATCAAAGAGCGCTTCCCGCAAATCTGGCTGCACTGCTTGTCGGCCTCTGAAGTGCTGGCCATCGCCGAATACTCGGGCCTTGACCTGCGCACCACCATTGCGCGCCTACGCGATGCGGGGCTCGACTCGATTCCCGGCGGCGGCGCGGAGATTTTGGACGACGAGGTGCGGCATCGCATCGCGCGCTTGAAGTGCGACACCAACGATTGGGTGAGCGTGCACCGGACGGCGCACGAGCTCGGCATGCGCACTACCGCGACCATGATGTTTGGGGTGGGCGAGAATTTCGGGCAGCGCATCAATCACTTTGAAACCGTGCGCCGCCTGCAGGAAGAGACCGGCGGATTCACGGCCTTCATCCCCTGGAGTTTCCAGCCCAAGAACACCGCACTCGGGGGGCGCGGCTGGGATGAGGCGACGAGCGTCGAATATTTAAAGGTGCTCGCCATCTCGCGCCTCTATCTCGACAATATTGAGAACGTGCAGGCCAGTTGGGTGACGCAGGGACTGAAGGTGCTCGAAGTGGGCCTCCACTTCGGCGGCAACGACGTGGGCAGCGTGATGCTCGAAGAAAATGTGGTGAAGGCGGCCGGCACTTCGAACTGCACTACGGAAGAAGAGCTGCGGAGAATCATTCGCGATGCTGGGTTCAAGCCCGTGCAGCGGGACACGCTGTATCGGACGATGTTTTTGAATTAGCTCGTAAAAAAGCAGGTGCCGTCAGCACATCAAGGGTGACGCCGGTGTTTTTTCTAGCTGGATGCAATCACAAAAACGCGCAATTCTACTGTAACAATACGAACCTTGACGATCCGCAAAATCAAGCACGGCTCCAATTCAAGAGATTTCTCCTAGAGTGCATAGACCGTTATCAACCCGTGGTCGTAGGCGAGGAAAACAACGAAGACATAATGCGCAGGACAAATCAGCGGTCAGTAGTGACTGAAGCCGCATCGGAGTCAGGAACTCGCCACATTTACTGTGATCCGACGCTTGATGAGCGTTATACACTCCTCATTGGCGAAGAACTTCCATTTATGGGCCCTGCACCGTCGTCGTGGATGAGCGAGATCAAGACCATCGGTGAATCCTATTCGCACGACATTGCGCACCGCTGGCCAATTAGGGAAGAGTTTTGGATCAGAACATTGGGAGAGTACTTGAATAGTGCTGTTCTGTTTGTTTGCGGCGACGCGCATAGATGGACTTTCAGGCGCAGACTCGAAAGCCGTGGAATCCAGGTGAAAATTGTTGGAAAGCGACTTGGGGCAAAACCTCTGGATGATACCTTCTTCAATGCCTATTGGAGAGTTCGACGCTTCGGGCTTCCACCAGAAACCGGCTGTTTTTGTATAAGCCCCGCACCAAACGAGCCGATAGACATATCGTAAGAAGCTGAAGGGAAAATGACGAAATCGACAAATGCGGCGGCACGTCTCATTTATGAGATTCGTGAGTTGCAATCTAACCGTAGGCTTGCCTTCGCTTACGCAAAGACAGCGGTCGAATCATTGAATACTGCACGCACTCGCGCGTTCGGTCTCCTTGCGCTGCGTTCTCTCGCCGAAGCCTACGGCGGGCTCGGCGCCGTAGCCGCTAAAGCGGGCATCAGTCGCGAATCACTTTATCGCTCGCTCTCGCCCAAGGGCAATCCCACGCTCAAGACGCTGGTCGCGGTGCTGAACACGATGGGGCTGAGCCTTTCGGTTGTCCCGCAGCAGAAGAAAGCGCGCAAACGGACCGCGAAAAAGCCGGCCAAAACTGTGCGCGTGCGCTCCCGTGCGGCCGCCTGAAAGAGAAAAATCCTGCTGATGCTTCAAGGCCGCCGGGGGCTGCCCGGCGCTACATAGATGACGTCTTGCCCTGTTCGATCGCCTTTGCGTGGTCGAGATGTTTTTCCAAGGCCGGGAGCGTGGCCTGCGCATACGCACGAATCGCGGGATTCGTCGCGTCCTGCGCTTCCTTCTTATAAGTTGCGATCGCGTCTGTATGTCCGGCAACCATGTCCTCGATGTACTTGTGATCGAACGCCTTTCCCTTCAGTGCGTGAAGGGGGCTAATCAGCGACTTGTTGTGCGCGGAATCGATCGCAGTGGGCAAGGTAAGTCCGGTTTGCTGCGCCAGGCTTTGCAGCTTCTGGTAATCCTGCGAATGATCGCCGGCCACCATGCGGCCGTAGTCTTTTACTGCTTGAGAGGCGGCAGCGTCCTGCGCGAGGTCTCCCAGATTCGCTTCTATCATGTCGGTTTGGGCCGCGAGATCGAGAAACTTCTGATCGCTCATGGCAGCTTTGGTCTTCTGGGCCAGAGTTGGAAGCGAGCAGAGAACCAGACAGCAGACGGTAGTAAGGGCAATCCTCATGAGTTCATCTCCTTCAAATGGGTTTAGATGCACCCGCTAAAAATGGGTTACCGCGAAGTTCTCCCCAGCAACAGACGAAGGCCGGGCGAATCATCCGGCGGCTGGCGATCCCGCGTATACTGGCGCGTGACCGGGAGAACCCGATGCAAGCCGCGCTACGCCCCATGAACCTGGGCGAGATTCTCGATCGTATGTTTGAGATCTACCGCAAGCAGTTTTTGCTCTTCGCCGGGATAGCCGCGCTGCCGGCCGCCGCGATGTTGGGGATCCACTTGGTCGACATCGCCTGGGTGCATTCGAGTTCGCTGGTCCATCCCTTTCGCCAGCCCGGCATCGTGCTGTGGCGCTTCGCGGTCGGCCTCGGCTATTACCATATTTCATTTTTTTTGCAGTTTTTATACCTGCCGGCGTTTGTGCGAGCAGTCTCGTGCGATGTCTTTGGCGATCGAACAACGATTGTTGCGTCGCTGCGATTTGCAATTGCGCGATGGCGCGGCTATCTATGGCTGGCGGTCCTGAAACTCGCCGCGGTATTGATTGTTCCTGAAGTTCTTATGTTCGCCGTCTTTTGGGGCATTGGAACTTTGGAGGACAAGCTCGGGCTACTCAACGATACGCCAAGCGCTTTTGCGATTGTTGCGCTTCTGTCGCCGATCCTAGCCGGGACAGCTCTGTTTCTTTGGGCGGGCGCGTGCTTTTCACTTGTGTTTCCGGCAGCAGTCGCCGAACGACTTACTGGATTCAAAGCTCTGAGCCGCAGTTGGCGACTGAGCAGGAACAGCCGTTGGCGAATCTTTATCACGTGGCTGCTGATTGCCGTCTGTTCGTGGGTACTCTCTGCAGCGGTGTCGTCCTTGCTTCGGTGGGTGGCATATTTTTGCTACTATGATTGGCACTTATATTGGTTCAATCTAATTCTCTCCCAGCAACTGACCTACATCCTCTTTGCCGCGATTTCTATAGTGATTGGGCCGCTCTATCCCATTGCCGTCACACTTCTCTATTACGATCAGCGCTCGCGCAAGGAGGGTTTCGACGTGGAGCTGATGATGGAAGCGGCGGGACTGGGAAACGGGGAATCCGGGGCTATCCCGCTTCTCCGTGGTGGAGGCGAGGAATTCGAAGGAGCAGTGGAACCCCTATGGACTCGAACCGTTAAGTTTGTTCGCAGTCTCCGGGGGTTCGATTGAATCGTCGGCAGTCTGCGCCTCATCTGAGAGAATAATGGAAGTGATTCCTCGGCTTCATTTTGGGTTTTTTCGGTGTGCGCCGCGCATTTTTTTGTTGCTTCTAGCGGGTATCTGCGCCAGAGCGGCAGTGGCGCACGCGCAGAATCCGACCTCGGCCAGCAATCCCTTCTTTGGCAGCGTGACCGCACAGCCGCTGACGAGCGAGCCGCTCAAGCTGTCGCTCGACGACGCCATCCGCAGGGGCCTCAGCAATAATTTGGGACTGAAAGAAGCCGAGAACGGCGAAAAGACGCTGCATGGTGAGAAGAACGTGGCGCTGCAGGAATTCTTGCCCACCATCTGGGTGACGGGCGACACCGGCTACTATATGCACGACCTGGCGGCGCTGGGCTTCGGCCCAAAGGTGATTGCAGAGTTCACGCCGTTGGTCGGGAGCAAGATGCTGGCGGGGCTCTCCAACATTACGCGCGACGACCTGACCGAAGGACAAATCCACTACAGCCAAATCCTGTTTTCCGGGCCGGTGATCGAAAGCTGGAAGGTGGCTGGCGCGGCGGAGCGCGCGGCATATTTCAGTAAAATGTCTGCGCGCGGCGAGGTGGTGCAACAGGTGGCCATTGCGTATCTGCGGGCCATTGCCGACCAGTCTGAAGTGGATAACGCAAAGGCTCTGGTTGCCCAGGCGCAGGTGTTCCTCGATCATGTGCACGCGGAGCACGAGGCGGGCACGGTGGCGAACCTGGAAGAATTGCGGGCGCGCGTGCAGCTTGAAGCACAGCAGCTGGCGCTGATCGCGGCCGAGAACAGCCAAGCCAAAGACCTGATTTTGCTCAAGCGCGAGATCGGCGTCGCGCCCGCGCAGGAGATTGCGCTCACCGATCCCGCGCCATATAGCGACCTTGCCGAGCAAACGCCGGAAGAGGTGCGCGCGCTGGCCTACAAGAGCCGCCAAGATTACCAGAATCTGCAAAACCAGGCGGTCGAGTATAAAGCCGTGCATGCGGTCTATCGCAGCGAGCGGCTGCCGACCCTGAGCTTTTACAGCTACTACGGCACCAGCACGGTGAATGGGGCGGGCACGCACGGGGATTTCGTCGCCCAGGGAACGCTGAACTTTCCCATCTTCCGCGAGGCGCGGATTCGCGGCGACGAGGACGCGTCGAAGGCGGAGATGGCTTCCGTTGACGCGCAGCTTGCCGACCTGCGCAACCATATCGACGAGCAGGTGCGGGCAGCGCTGCTGGACGTGGGCGCGAACAAGAAACTTGTGGACGTGGCGCGGTCGAATGTTGACCTGGCCACGCGGGCACTGAGCGACGAGACCGACCGCGTGAACGCCGGCGTAGACGACAATCTTCCTCTGGTGACGGCGCAGTCCTCACTGGCCACCGCCCAAACCAATCTCGTCGAAAGCCTCTACCAATACAACGTGTCGAAGCTGCTGCTGGCGCGCGCTACCGGCGTGCTGGAACAGCAGTACCGGGTGTATCTGGGGCGGTAAAGCAGGGATAAGGGATCAGACGCCGGACGACGCGGAAACTACTTTTCAAAGGTGATTTGAACCTATCGCATCAATTTAATCATCAATTGGTGATAAAATTGATGCGATAGAGGTGATTATGCGCACCACCGTGTCGCTCGATGACGATCTAGTGAAGACGGCCCAGGAATATACGGGGATTACTGAGAGAACGGCCCTGCTGCGTGAGGCGCTAAAGGTGCTGATTCACGTGGAGGCTTCGCGCCAGCTTGCCGCGCTCGGCGGCACGATGCCGGAACTCGAAGACATTAAGCGTCTGAGAGTCGACCGGCTGTGATCCTGGCCGATACGACAATCTGGATTGATCATCTGCGGCGTAACAACGCGCAGATGCAAGCGTTGCTCGACAGTGGACAGGTCCTGATGCATCCATTCATTGCCGGCGAGTTGGCCCTTGGCTCGCTGCGCAATCGAACTGGAACGTTGGCCACGCTGGATGCGTTGTTGGAAGTGAGGATTGCGCAACTGAGCGAAGTGCGGCAAATGATCGAGACGCGCCAACTTTACGCGAAGGGCATCGGTCTCATAGACGCGCATTTGATTGCTTCCTGCCTGATCACGCCGGGAACGAAGCTGTGGACGCGGGACAACGCACTGCAGGGAGTGACGCAAGCAGTGGGGATTGACGCCGGACTACCGTGACTTTTGCGGGGCGGCAGTGTAGATAAAGCGCAGATTATGAAGGAGGTATGGGCCAGCGCACGCGATTCTGAGCGGCTGCCCAGCCAGTTGATTCGCCCCGTGGGCGGTATACTGACCTTGCTTCTGGACCGGGCGGCGGCGGCTTTGCTGCCTCCTCCGGACGCCAAAAGCTGCGGCACTTTTGAGAGGAATGGATGATTCTGGCAGGCGATGTAGGCGGCACCAAGGTTCACCTGGCGCTGTTTGACTTTACCGACGGTAACCTGAAGCACGCGCGCGACAAGCAGTTTCCAGCGAAGGAGTATGCAGGGCTGGAAGCGATCGTGAAGGAGTTCGTGGTCTCGGAAAAGGTGACTGCGGCATGTTTTGGCGTGCCGGGGCCGGTGCGGGACGGGCGGCTACGGCTCACCAACCTGCCATGGACGCTCGACAGCCGCGAGCTGGCGCTCAATCTGAAGATCGATTACGTCTTCCTGATTAACGATTTGCAGGCCAACGGGTACGGTATCGACGAACTGGGATCGGAGCAGGTGTACACCCTGAGCGAGGGCGATGCCCGGCAGGTGGGTAATCGCGCGCTGATTTCGGCGGGAACCGGGCTGGGCGAGGCGTTTTTGGTTTTTGATGGCCGCCATTACGTGCCTTACCCCTCCGAGGGCGGCCACTCGGATTTTGCACCGCGCAACGAGGACGAAATCGACCTGCTGCGCTATCTGCGCCAGAAATACAACGGGCGAATCAGCTTTGAGCGCGTGGTGAGCGGGCAGGGCCTGACCAACATCTTCGAGTTTCTGCGCGACGTGCGCGGACTGGAAGAGCCGGCGTGGCTGGCGGAGCGGATGCGCGGCGAGGATCCCAACGCAGTGATTACGGATCTCGCCATGAAAGCCAAGAGCGAGCTCTGCGAGCGGACGCTGGATATGTTTGTTTCGGCCTACGGCGCTGAGGCCGGCAACCTGGCGCTCAAGATTCTTTCAGTGGGCGGATTGTATGTAGGTGGCGGGATCGCGCCGCGCATTCTGGAGAAGCTGAAGGACGGAACGTTCATCAAAGCGTTCACCGACAAGGGCCGCCTGAGCCAGTTGCTGGTGAATACGCCGGTGAGGGTGATTCTGGAAAGCCGCACGGCGCTGATCGGCGCGGCCGCGTACGCCGAGGCGCGCGCCGCGGAGCTGAGCGGCATTTCGCCGCGGGCGGCGAGCGTGAAGTTTTAGGGAGGATCGTCGTTGCAAGCGTGTGAGGGCCGGCCCGACGGGCTGGCCCTTTTCTCGTCTATCGCCGCATCAGCGAGCCGATAGCCGCGTATGTCCCGGGGTAGAAATGCTCGTTCAGGCTGCGGGCGAAGGCGTGGCGGCTTCAACTTCACGCAGGTCGTCAGGCAGGAAACCGTTGACCTTGGTCGCCCATGAAGACGCGGCCGGATATTGCGGCTATTCTGATTGCATCCGCGGGACAGTAAGGAGATCTGGAATGCGTTGGTTCGGTATGTGGCTTTTACGGGGGCTGGTGGGGTTTGCTGCGGTTTCGCTGCTGGCTTTTGCGGTGGACTTGACCGCGTACAAGCTGCATGGCTCGCCACAGTCGAGCGTAGTCGTGAACCAATTCATGTCGGTTCCCCTCAAAGGGCAGAAGACCGAGTACGACTATTTGGGAACGGCCAATGTCTCCTGCGACGCGGCTTTGTTTCCCCACGGCGGAGAAAATCCCTGCTGGTATCTCAGGCGCCACGCTACTCAGTGGGAGAACCTGGGCACTCCGCAGTATTGAGAAATGGAGCGCGCATCGGCGAGCCTGGCAGGCTGGCGTCGCTTCGCGATATCGCAAGTTCGCGAGTCTGCTCGTTTATTTTTGAGCGCCCGGTTGATTTTCGCAGCCGCGAATTCTATCTCGAGGCGGGCAATTCCCAATGCCGCACGAGAAAAATCGAGCTTTGCACCGACCTTGGTGAAATCCACAAATTAACTCGATTTTTGCACTTGCTTCCACAGATTGAACGGACGTAATGTCTCATTCAACTGATGACCCAGTAGGGCATCGGAGTTGGTTGCCGGAAGCTGGAAGAACACACAGACGGCGCGAGTCGGAAGTGCATCACCAGTAAGGTTGACGGAGTGAACAGCCGGTGAGAACCGGAGGATGGACGTCAACCCGGACAGAGGGTGAAACCTCGAGCGCAAGCTTGAGAGGGATCGCTGGACGCACCAGAAGTTACAAAAGACGGCGCAAGCCGGAAGTTGTTTAACTGGGTGATTCCGGAAGATGCAAGGGCCGGTGGAAACGGAATACTCATCGACGGCTCAGCTGGCGATGCAAGGTTCGGTGGAAACAAGGAGTGCATCATAGGTTCAACCGGAGAAGAGATCACAAGGCGCAAGCCGAGTGGTCTCGCGGCCGGTGAAGCCGTGGGGTGAAAGCAGCCGGAGCGATCCGGAGGCTGCAAGCCAGACGGGGGAGCAGGTGCACATGCGGCGCAAGCCGAATGTGATCGCCAGCCGAACCAAAGGACGGCGTCCGATGCGAATCGGAGTTAGGTTATCGGCCTAGCCGGAGGAAGTTCCATTTGGCGCAAGCCGGATGGAACCAGGATTGTCGGGTGCAAGCCCGATGAAACTCGGATCGTCAGGCGCAAGCTTGATGGATCGCCACCCGTCGGTCGGATGCGCGGAACAGCCGATGCAAATCGGAGGTGCGCGCCGGTCGAGCCGAGAACACGAAACCGATCCGAGCCGGAAAGTTGGCCACCGGTCGAGTTGGAGTGCTGACCGCCGACGCAAGTCGGAGGTCGAGTGCCGACGCAGCCAGAGGCGAGACGCCAGCGAAAGCTGGAAGTCGGCCGCTGGGGGAGCTGGAGGACGCAACACCGGCTGTACTACGAGTGATCAAGATTGAGACGCCAGGGGCTTCGGCCTCTGGCGTTTTCAATTTGGGGCGGATTTTTCGCATCTCCACTTCTACCGCTATTCCCCCGGCCCTGCTCGCATTCCATCCGCATTACACTGGATGCGGAGAATCCTTATGCGATTGGATCGAGTTATCGGGACCGGCGTTTGCGCCGCGCTCGTACTGTTGTGTATTACACAGGGACGGATGTTTGCCGCAGGTCAGTGGGCAACGTCGTCGCCGTCGAGCGCGTCTTCCATTCCTGCGTCGATGCTTCTTCAGCCTGAGGATCTGAATCGTCTGCTCGCAGCGCCGGGCCCGGAAAGTCCCCTGATTTTGCAGGTAGGCTCGCGCGTGCTGTTTGCCCAGGCACACATCCCGAAGTCAGAGTACGCCGGACCGGGAGCGCAGGATGCGGGCGCACAAATGCTGCGCAATCGCGTTGCCAACCTGCCGCACAAGACCTTCATCGTGCTTTATTGCGGGTGTTGCCCGTGGAACCGCTGCCCTAACGTCGGGCCTGCATACAAGCTGCTGCTCGACATGGGATTCACAAACGTGAAGGTTCTCTACCTGGCCGAGAACTTTGGCGCCGACTGGGCGAACAAGGGGTTTCCGGTTGAGAGTTCGCACTAACAGGGGCCTCGTAGGATGGAGGTTGGGGTGCCCCACCCTCGCCGCGTCCTTGTTTTTGCGGCTAAGGTGGGGACTGCGCATCTTTCTCGCCGCATTTCTTGCCGCATCTCTCGCGATCGCATCAGCGCAATCCCCGACACCCGCGCGGACTCTGATCAATAAGTGCGCTCCGGACTTCTCGCTCCAGGATCTCAGCGGCCGCGCGTTGCGGCTCAGAACCTATCGCGGCCAGGTGGTCTTGCTCAATTTCTGGGCCACTTGGTGCGCGCCCTGCCAGTTAGAAATGCCGGTTTTTAGTGCGTGGCAGCACCAGTATGGACCGCAGGGATTCGCCATCATTGGCATCTCTATGGATGACGATACTGCGCCTGCACGCCGTCTGGTCGAGCAGCTCAGGCTCGACTATCCCAACGCCATGGGCGATGCGCGGCTCGGCATGCGTTACGGAGGCGTGCTGGGCCTGCCGCTCACGTTTCTCATCGACAGAAACGGCGTGGTCCGCGCGCGCTTTCAGGGCGAGACCGATACGATAACGATCGAGAAGAAGGTGCAGGTGCTGCTGGGTGGGCCCCATCCCTGAAGTTGGCATCAAAGTTACACCGTCCCGCCACGTTCAGAGATAATAGAGATGGAAGAGCAGTTGTCCGGAATCACATTCCCCCGTGATCCCTAAAACTTGACACCTGAAACCTAACTCATGATCCTCGACAAATTCAGTCTCAAAGGCAAAACTGCCCTCGTCACGGGCTCGTCGCGCGGTCTGGGTGCAGCCATTGCCGTTGCCCTCGCCCAGGCCGGCGCCAGCGTAGCCGTGCACGGCTTCAACACGACCCCCAAATCTACGCAGCGCAAGATCGAAGCCGCCGGCGCAAAAGCCATCACGCTGGTGGGCGATGTGGGCGATGCGGCGGTTTGTGCGCGCCTCGTCGAAGAAACCGTCCAGCAACTCGGCGCCATCGACATTCTCGTCAACAACGCCGGCATCATTCGCCGCGCTCCCGCAGCCGAGTATTCCGAAGAGGATTGGCTGGCGCTGATCGACGTAGATCTTTCCAGCGTCTTCCGGCTCACGCAACACGCGGGGCGGCACATGCTCAAGCAAGGTGCGGGCAAGATCATCAATATCGCTTCCCTGCTGACCTTTCAGGGCGGTATTATGGTGCCGGCTTACGCTGCGGCAAAGGGTGGTGTCGGCCAGTTGACCAAGGCTTTCGCGAACGAGTGGGCGTCGAAGGGCGTGAATGTGAACGCCATTGCGCCCGGCTACATGGATACCGACAACACCGAGGCGCTGCGCTCGAATCCCGAGCGCGCGCGGCAGATTCTGGAACGCATTCCCGCCGGCCACTGGGGTCATCCTGAAGACCTGGCCGGCGCCGCAGTCTTTCTCGCTTCCCCGGCGAGTAATTATGTACATGGACATGTTCTCGTCGTCGATGGCGGCTGGCTGAACCGGTAGGGACGGCGGCTACGAAGATGGGAACGATGAACTAAAATCGTTTTGGGGAATTTGGGGAAGTGATGAGCGAAATTGGAGTCATTTACACCGCAACCGATGCACGAAAGGTGACCAATCCTGAGCCGGGTATGCAGCGCCAAGTGCTCGCGTACAATCCACACCTGATGCTGGTGCGCCACACCTTCGAACAAGGCTGGAAGGGTGAGCGTCACAGCCATCCGCATCATCAAATGGTGTATGTGGTGCGTGGCCGTATCCGTTTTCAGGCCAAGGGCAAAAGTTGGAAGATGCGCGCCGGTGACAGCATAGTCGTCGACGGCGGTGTAGAGCACGAGGCGGCGGCACTCGAAGCCTCCGAGGTGCTCGACATCTTCACGCCTTATCGTGAGGACTACGCGTAGGCCGCGGCCACATTTCGGGCAACGCCGCGGCACTCGCAATGCAAGGAGACCGAAATGAAGAAATATTGGATTGCCGTTCCAGCGCTCGTCTGTGCGCTGTTGGGCCAAGCTGCTGCGCAACCTCCTGCGCCCGGCGCCGGCATCACTGGAATTGCGCACATTGCTTTCCGCGTCAGCGACCTCGATCGCGAGATTGCATTCCTGGGCAAGCTGGGCTACGAAGAGTCCTTCGCCATCACCAACGCGGGCAAAACCATGGAAGTCTTCGTCAAGATCAATGACCGCCAGTTCATCGAACTCTATCCCCAGACCGATCCCTCGCAGCCCCTGGGCTGGATGCACGTTTGCTTCGAAGCTGGCGATCTGAAAGTGCTCGTCAACTATTACAATTCCACCGGCCTCAAAGCCGCCCCGGTGCGCAAAGCGGCCGCGGGCAACCTCATCTCTTCAATGAACGACCCCGAGGGCCGGGTTACGGAATTCACCGAGTACATGCCGGGCTCGCGGCACACTCTCGACCGCGGCCAGCACCTGGGCGTGAATCGCGTCTCCACCGAATTGCTCGGGCTCGATCTGCCTGTGAATGAAGGCGCCGCGGAAAAAGAGTTCTACACCGATCTCGGTTTCGAGGCGGAGCAGACAAATGGAAATGTGCGCCTGACCGCGCCCGGCGCTCCCGACCTGACCATGGAACTGCGCCCCGCCGTACCCGGCGCTCGGCCGCAATTTCTGTTTCCCGTGTCCGACGCGCGCAAAGCCGCCGATCTGCTGAAAGACGCGGGCGTGAAGGCCGATCGCAACGGAAAGCTGGTCTTCGTCCGCGACCCCGACGGCAACGCATTTATCTTTCTCGAAACCGGCTCTGGGCACAAGGGAAGCATAATGCCCTGGAAGCACTAAAACATCTCTCCCGGTGTGTGTTTCATAAATGGTTTCGTGAAAGGGCACGACTTGAGTCGCGCCGGAAGTGCCGACAAAATTGCGGGGTTTTAACCCCTGAGGATTCAGGCTGGACGGTCAGGCCATTTATGAAACACACCCTAGCTAATCCGTCGATCCTGAAAAAGCCGATTTCAAGCAGACGGCATTGTCATCATCGAGCCGAAGGGATGCCATCGGGACAGGAGTGAGCTCAGGATGGCGTGGATTTCGCGCACACAACGGTGAGGAACA
>JBEKPD010000054.1:0-38544 GCA_049521075.1 Occallatibacter sp. | reverse complement strand
TGCGGGGACGGAGTCGGAGACTCGGATCGTCGAGATGCCTGTAACCAGAAACGAATTGAAATCGGGAAAGCTGAAAGGCGCTTCAGAAAGGAGAGATGGGAAGAATTCAGAACCTTCAGCGAGGAAGGTTTTGAGATTTGCTGCCAAAGTGCTGCCAAACACCAAGGGAAGGGAGCCGCTAAATGCTTGAAAAATATGGTAGGCACGATTGGATTCGAACCAACGACCTCTTCCGTGTCAAGGAAGCGCTCTAACCAACTGAGCTACGCGCCTGTTTCTTCAGCAGACCATAGTTTATCAGCAACGGCCTAGCGCGAAAAGCCTGCGTCTCCGCTGTTTGGGCCGCTCCTTCCATCCAGCGGGGACTGGTTTAGCGACCCAAAAGAAGTTCATCGGGCGTAGAATGGCTTCATGATGTTCCGGGCCGCAATCGCTCTGTTCGCGCTTGCCGTGTCAGTTTTTGCGCAACGCGGCGGCGCCCACGCTGGGTCATTCAGCAGTCCCGGATCTTTCGGCGGTTCCAGATCATTGGGCAGTCGAGGATCTGCGGGGCACGCCGGCTTCTCAGCGTTGTCAGGATTCTCACGCCCTGCTAGCCCCGCGCGATCTGCACCGCCATTCCGTTATGGGGCATCCGGTGTCCAGCAAATGGGTCCGCCGAACCGCTCGAACCTTCGCATTCCCTACAACGGAAACAGACTACCTGCAGGCCGTCAGCCGATAACGGGCGCTCAACCGTCTTCCGCCCAGAATCGTGATTGGGATCGCGGCCCGAATTCGAATCGCGATCTTTTCGCCGCACGCAGACGTTCGTTCCACAATTGGTATGTCTACAACTATCCAACATGGCCCGGATATGGATATCCCTATTTGATTGATCCGGGATTCTACGATTGGGACGACTCCGATAATTCAGCGCCCGATAACTCCGCATACGCCCAGATCGGCGCGGTTCCCGATTACCCGGCTCCGTATCCGGACTACGGCTATGGCGCGCCCGGCGAGGTCCCATATCCCCCAGAAACTCCGCCCGCAAGCGCGCAATATCGGCAACGCGCCTTCGCAGAACCAGCGGCCCCGTCCACGCCCGGCCAAGCTCTGACGGTGATTTTCAAGAGCGGCCGCGCCCCCGTGAAGATGCAGAACTACATGATGACCGCAAAGGTCCTCACCGATCTCGATTCCCGGCATTACGAGCAGATTCCTATCGACCAGATCGATGTTCTCTCAACCCAGTGGGCCAACAGCGCCGTCGGCGTCAGATTTGAGATTCCCAACGCCTCGCGCGATTGAGCCGGTAGTAATCCAATTTAAATTGTTATCCTGAGCAATCGAGAATCACATGTCATCCTGAGCCAGTCCCGGCGTGCTGGGACGAGTCGAAGGACCTGCATTTCGGGGCTTTGGCTTATCGGCGTGCGGAGATTCTTTTGAGCCTCACTGTCGAAGCGCGTCAGGCTGGCGTGGCTCACTGCGCGGCAGGAAGATGCAGATTCAGGTTTCTCGCGCGGTTGATCTTGAGGGTTGCTGCGCGGTCAACCTGGCTCATGAAAACAAGCAGGTGCCGCTCGTCGGGGTCCACGTAGTGCAGGCCATCGTCAGAGGCGAAGACGGATACGGCGGAGAGCGTCGAACCATCCTTGAGGACAATAACAAAGGCCTGTGGCTCGGACTCGGAGAGAGAAGGAGCCGTGCTTGCTTCGGGCCATTTGTACTCTGTGATCACAGGACGCACCGGCGGCTCGACGACGGGCGGCGCAGGAGGCTGAACGAACTGCGGTGGCTGCTGAGCAAAAACGGCAGGCTGGAGCCCGTAGTCGTAAGCAGCGCCGGAGTCATAGTCGTAGGGCAGCGACCCGTAGCCGAATCCGTAGGGCGAGACGGCCCGGGCGCGGCTAAAACCGTTGCCACCCCGCGCGAAGCCAGCCCCGGCTCCTCCGCGGCGCTGAGCGCAGACATCGCTCACCACACTCACAGCAAGCAGCGCAAACAAGCTGAACAGGATCGTCCGTCGCATAGTCAGCCCTCGTCCCGAAGAGTTTAACACCCGGGCCCGCGCTAGTAAATCCTGCGCGGCGGTACTAAAGTCAGGCCATTCCCGCACGCCGGCTCTCTTTCGCAGACCCACGAAGCAGCATTCTTGCGGAGAGTTGCTAGACAGCGGAATCTACAGGTTTTAGAAACAGGTCGTCCCAGCCGGATAGAAGAGTTACGGGTAGGTCGATCATCCGCTTAGTTGGATTACTTCCGCTGATAACATGGACGGCTACGCACTTACCGTCCTCAAATGGATCTGAAACCAACTCAATGTGTTCGCCATACAGATTCACATGTTTGCCCACGATGTAGCCAAGCTTCTTCATGCGTGCGCAGTTCTCTGAAGGCGTGCGAACAGCTTTCGGCTCGATAGTGGAAGAGGACATCGGCAACCTTAGCCGTGAGGAGATTCTGGCGCCAGGGAGTGATCCCCTCGACCGGCCTGAAGTCCATTATCCTCCAACACACACACGGAAAGCTGAGCCGTCGGAGACAGACCACGCCCAGCCCTCATAGCGGAGGGGGCAGGGGCCTTCAGGTGTTCAGGCCCCTAAATACAGCGAATAAATCGGTGGCCTTCAGGACCGGGCCTTTCCCGCTCAGCCCTGCAAATGAAAAGGCATCGGGTCCAAGCCATCGCGCCGAAAGCGCGCGGGCATGTTGATCGTCCCGGTAATGCCGGTTTGGCGACAACCCAGAACCCCCGAACCTTTCCACCAAAAATGCACGACAAGTGTACGCTCGCCGCCACAGGGTTTTCGATCCTGCTCTTGACAAAATGTATAACATCAAGTGGCTCTTTCCCCGAGAAAAACCCACCTTGCACGATGTCGGCAATGTCAACAAGTAAATAGAAAACGCTCTACTCTACTGTCAGCGTAATTGTGGTTGCGTGTGAAAGCGAACCGGAGATTGCGGTCACCGTCATCGTATAGGTTTTTGACGAACTGCTGGAGCCGCCGCAGCCGCTCATTCCGGCCATGGCGGCGCAGCCGGCGGCCAGTAACACCAGCACCGCCAGCCTGCCGCCAAACCGCTTGCCTGCACGGCGCAGCCGCATTGCGAATGGCAGCAACAAAACTCCCCAGAGCACGGGAGGAATCGTGTTGCCGCGACGCTGTTCCAGAAGCAGACTCGACGTCTGCAGTGCGTGGATGGTCAGAGTAACGGCCGTTGACGCAGAGCCCGCCGGCAGTGAGGATGGAGTGAAATCTGCTGTCGCTCCCGCGGGCAAGCCGTCAATGGTGAACGAAACCGCAGTGGGAAAGGTTGCGCCGCCGGATGGTCCGACGGTGAACGTAAACGTGGCCGTCTGACCAACAGAGATGGTCTGCACATTGCCGCCGGATGCGGACAGGTTCAACGCGAAATCTTCTACAAGCTGCGTGAGCGCGCCGCTGGTGAGCGTCGCAAAGTCCGCGTCGCCGCTATAAACCGCCGTGATGCTGTGCGAACCGGCGACCAAGCTGGACGTGGTTAGCGTGGCCGTGCCGCCCGTGAGCGTTCCCGTGCCCAGCGTGGTCGTGCCATCCATGAACGTGACCGTGCCGGTGGGTGCGCCAACCGCCGATATAACCGTTGCCTGCAGCGTGACCGCGTTCTCGCTCAGAACCGGATTGGAGCTACTCACAATCTCGACAACGGGCGTGGCAGGATTCACCGTCACGTTCTGCCGCACGGCCGTTGCAGCCGAGTAATTGGCATTGCCCGCTTGGTTGGCCGCCACTACCACCGTGCCCACACCGGTCACGGTCAGAGTACTGCCGCTGATCGTCCCCGGCCCGGAGACCACGCTGAAAGTGACGGGATTGCCGGAAGCTCCGCCGGTTGCGCTCAACGTAATCGGACCTACGCCGTAAGTGACCGCCGAAGGAACTGTAAAGCCGATCGTCTGCGTAGCCTGATTGACGGTCACGCTCTGCTGCACCGCTGTTGCAGCCGAATAATTCGCATTGCCAGCCTGATTCGCTGCTACCACCACCGTGCCCACACCGGTCACGGTCAGCGTGCTGCCCACGATGGTCCCCGGCCCGGAGACCACGCTAAAGGTCACCGCATTACCCGAGCCACCGCCCGTCGCGCTCAGCGAAATCGGACCTACGCCGTAACTGACCTGCGAGGACAGCGTGAAGCTGATGGTCTGCGCGGCTTTCGTCCCGGTGCCGCTCAGTGCAATGCTCTGCGTGGCGTAACCCGGTGCAGCCGCGTCCAGGTGATTATCCGTCAGTAGCAGCGAGCCGCTCAGCGCGCCCACCCCGGCTGGCATGAAGCCGATGGACAACTGGCAGGAAGCTCCGGCGGCCAGCGTCCCCGCCGATGAGGCGCCTGCACTCACCAGTGGACACGCCGATGCGCCGCCGCTGTTCAACGTAAAGCTCGTCGCGACACTCGGGTTGCTCCCGGTGGATGGAACCGGGAAACTCAGCGTCGCGTTGCCGGTATTCTCCACCGTCACCATCTGCGGGCTGTCCGTGCTGGCCGAGCCGTAGACAGTCGTCGCGAAACTGAGGCCAGGCGCATCCGCGAGATCCAGCTTCAATGCGGTGGTAGCACTGTAGCCCGCAATGTAGACATTGCCGAGCCCATCCACCGCAACGCCGGATGGATCCACGCCCTGCGGGTAGTTGTCGATCACCGTGCTCTGGACATAGCTGCCCGACGACAGCGTCTCCTTGTACACCGCTCCCGCTCCGGGATCGGCGATATAAACGTTGCCTACCCCATCCACTGTGACGCCCTGGGGATATGAAAATCCGCTGCCCAGTGAGCTTGGGCTATAACTGCCTCCCACCAGCGTCTCTTTGAGCGCCGAGGAACCGCCGTAAAGTGTGATGTACAAGTTGCCGTTGTCATCCACGGCGACACCGACTGGTTGGCTCAATCCACTGATGACCGCGGTCTGGGTGTAACCGCCCGCCGAGAGCGTCTCTTTGTACACCGTGCCGGCTTCATCGACGATATATACATTGCCGCTGCCATCCAGCGCCACGGCGACAGCATTGAGCATGCCGTTGGCAATTGTGCTCTGGATGTAGCTTCCCGCGGACAGCGTCTCCTTGAAGACCAGGCCATCGCCGCCGTCGGCAACATATACGTTGCCAATGCCATCCACTGCAATTCCGTCCGGCGAACTCAGGCCCGTCACTATCGCGGACTGGGAGTAGCTGCCTGCCGACAGTGTCTCCTTGTAAACGATGCCGTCGCCGGAATCAGCGACATACAAATTGCCGCTGCCATCCAACGCAACATCCAAAGGGGTATTGAGGCCGTTGCCTATCGTGCTCACCGCTCCAGGCAGAAACCCGATCTGCGGACCCACGCCCGTGCCTTGCAGGTAGGCCGTGGCAATCGTGTTTCCGCTTTTGTCCTTCAGCACTACCGCTCCTTGGCGCGTTCCGGCAAACTGCGGTCTAAAAATTACATCCACCGTGCAGGAATCGCCGCCGCCGTAGGCGTAGCTGGTTCCGTTTGTTGTGCAGCTGCCCGAGCCGGCATCCGTAAAATCCTGGTTCGCCGCGCCCTCGGTCAGCACTGCCGGAGCGCCTATCGTAGCTCCCGTCTTGAAACTGAAGAGTAAGGAGATGGTCGGAGTGGCAGCTCCAATATTCCCTGTTCCAAAATTCACAGTCGACAGGGATATCCTCTCCACTGCGTTATGTTCGCCATCGGCAAAGTAGACATTTCCGCTGGCATCTACGGCCAAGCCTAGTGGCGCATTGAAGCTATCCCCTACTACGTTCTGAACCGTGTAGCCACTGGACGCCACCAGCTCTTTTACCACTTCGCTGCCGGTATCGCTAACGAAGATGTTGCCGCTCGCATCGATCGCCAGACCCCAGGGACCGTTGAAGCCGTTGGCCACCGTTAGGATTGTGGGCGAAGCCGGAATGCTTCCATTAACGGCAACAATCTCGCTCACTGTATTCGCCGCGTTGTCGGCAACGAAGACATTGCCGCTCGCATCCACCGCCAGGCCGATCGGCTGAACGAAACTGCTGCTGAGAATAACCTTCGTGGTGTAGCCGCCGGAGGCGAATACCTCCTCCACGTCACGCAGAGCCGCGACATAGACATTGCCGCTGGCGTCCAAGGCCAGCCCAATGGGAAAGTTAAAGCCGCCGCCTATTGCTTTGATGGTGGGCGATGCCGGAATGCTCCCATTGACGGCTAGAATCTCGTCAACCACGGCACGCAAGCCGTCCGCGACGAAGACGTTGCCGCTCCCGTCCACCGCGACTGCCGAAGGTTCATTAAAGTTGCTGCTCAGCGTGATCGTCGTGGTGTAGCCGCTCGACGCCAGTATTTCCTCGACGGATTTACTTTGCTGATCGGCAACGTAAATGTTGCCGCTGGCGTCGACCGCGGCATCGATGGGGCCTCTGAGGCCGCTGCCCAACGCGGCTTTCGCGCCGCTGAAATAGGCCGTCTGCGCAACCAGTGGAACTCCCGCAAAAGCCGCACAGATCGCCAGCCAGGCGATCCCGATGGCACTGCAACGGCTCAAAGGCCGAGACGAGATACGGAGCGCGGAGATCGTGAGGAATAGCAAGGAGCATATGCGGCGCACGGCACTGACGATGGGGAATGTCATTGTCTGATGTCCTGGGAACAATTTTGTTTTGGCGGCAGCGATGAACGGAACAAAGCCCGCATCGAAATCTGGATGAATATTCAGCTCCGGTGCGCGAAAATGTTTAGGAATGAGTGAAGGGGAAGGCCCGAACGGATTGAACCTCTTTCATAATCCAATACTATCGGCAACCCAATCAAGTAGCAAGCGCCTGTCAAGACTAACGTAGAAGCCAGCAGCTATAGCATTTTCGGATTTACCGTAGACTTCCGTGCCCCATCCATTCGCGCTGTTCTGCGGAATGGGTGGGATACCTACAAAATTCGGGTCTACACAATTCCCGAAAATGCTAGTAGCTGCCCTTCGTCCCGAGTCCCTCAGTCCCGTATTCCCAGCCTCTCGCAATCCCCTCCCGCCCCATTTTCCCCGCAACCCACTCAAAGCACTCCGCAAAATCCGCCCGCCGAATTGCCGGGAATTAAGCCCATCCGGCGCACAATGAAACCAGAGGTCAGAGATCAGGGTTCAGTCCCTAGTCCCTTAGTCCCTGCTTTTTCACTCCCTGGTGGCTGTTTACTATTTTCTAACTCCCCCCTCCCCCCTATTCCCTGCCCTACCCACCCCCCTCCCCCTACTCCCGAGCCAGATAGAAGCTAGCAAACTGAAAGCTGGAAACTCCGCAACCACCCCCCTATAAAAAACGCAAAAAGTGAACTGTGAAACTGTGAAGCTCGGAAGCGATCCGGAATCAGTAGCCTAAAGACAATTCCGCGCATCGACACAGAAACTGTGAAACTGTGACGCAAATTCTCTGTTCTTGGTTCTCTGTTCCGGGGGAATCCTCGTTTTTGGGGTCCCAGAGGAGCCGGCCGGATGCGCACGAAGCTTTGGGATGGAGACGACTTTTTAAAAAAAGTTTAAAAACGGAGGCAAATCGGGATATATTGATTCGTAATCAAGTCGCGTCACGAAAACATCCCCGCTTCCCAAAACTGGACATTCGAAAGGATCAAAAATGAAGAGGATTCTTCTTCTCCTCGTACTGGTGTCGGTGTCACCGCTGGCCTTTGCCGACAGCTTTACGATCGACTTCGAACAATACTCTGGGTTCACCCAGATCACCAACCAGTACGCCGCCGAGGATGCCACCTTTACAAACGCGCTGCAGTTGGTCGCGCCCGACTACGACTACTTTGACTATCCGCCGCACTCGGGCAGCGGAGTGATCACGAACGATCCGAATGATCCCATCATCGTCGACTTTTCTACCACCGTCATGGATGTAACTGGGTGGTACAGCGATCCGGACGGCGTGACCGTGACTGCCTACGACAGCATGGGCAATGTGCTCGCCACATTTAACGGAGCTGGGGTGTCCGGAGCGGATTCAGAGTTCAGCCTTGACCCCGACGCGTACATCTCGTCCATCACCATCAGCGATGTGGACGGCAATCCGGATTTCTTGATCGCGGACGATCTTTCCTACACGGTAACTCCAGAGCCTGAATCGCTGCTCCTGCTTGGAACAGGGGTGCTTGGCCTGGTTGGAATGATGCGCCGTAAACTTCGCCGTTGAGAACTCAACATTTTTCGTGAGCGAGGGTCAACCTATGCTCGGAAGAGGGACTCTGCTCGAAAACAGGAGAGGCCATGATCTGTAACAAGAAAGCCGCTGCCCGCTTCCTCGCTGTGGCTGCATTTACCCTCAGCGTCAGTTTTGCCTTGCAAGCTCAAACCAAGCCAATGCTGGTTACTCAGAAGATCGACAACAACACTCTGGTGACGCTGGCGGGCAACACTCGCCCTGAGGCAATCGCCGATAACGATATCGGAGAGTCCGACCCCAGCGTGCAGATGGATCATATGCTGCTGCTGTTGCAGCGGCCGCCTGCGCTTGAAGCACAGCTTGAGCAGTTCATCAACGACCTGCATAACCCCAACTCGGCCAGCTATCACAAGTGGTTGAGCGCGGCGCAATTCGGCGCCACCTACGGACCGGCGCAGAGCGATATTGACGCCGTCACAAGTTGGCTCGAATCGCAGGGATTGACGGTTAACACGGTTTACGCCAATAACATGTTCATCGACTTTTCGGGCACCGCCGGACAGATTGCCACGGCCTTCCACACCGACTTTCATAACTACCAGGTGAACGGGGAAACCCACTATGCCAACGCGAGCGATCCCCAGGTTCCCGCTGCGCTGGCGGGGGTCGTCAAGGGCGTGCTTTACCTGCACAACTTCAAGCCTCATTCCTTCCTTGTCCGCCGCAATGAGGCCCACATCGATTCCAAGGCCGGCGTCTTCAAGCCTAACTACACGGCTGGCTCAGGTATTTATCCGATCGTGCCGTGGGATCTCGAGAAGATCTATAACATCGCTCCGCTGCTGAGCGCCGGCATCTCGGGGCAGGGCGTGAAGATGGTGGTCGTGGAGGATACGAATCAGTGGAATTGCGCGTCGGGTGCTCCGGGGGCAGCAAGTAGCGCAAGTCCCACGCTGTGCAGCGCCACCAGCGACTGGGCAGTATTCCGCAACGTGCTCGGTCTGGGAAGATACACCTCAGGCCAGTTCTACGAGGAGACACCGGGCACGACGACCGCAAATACCTGCACGGTGCCGACAACCGAATCCGGCGCACCGGCGGGCTCTGGCATCAACAGTGACGACATCGAGGCAACCATCGACGTGGAGTGGGCCACTTCGGCCGCGCCCAATGCGACCATCATCAACGCCGCCTGCGCCAGCCCGCGTGGCGGATTTGGCGGCCTGACCGCGATCCAAAACATCCTGAACCACGCCAATGCCGACGGCGTGGATGTGATCAGCATGAGTTACGGTGAGTCGGAAGAATCGACCGGCGCGACGCTCAACGCCGCCTTCAACTCCACGTTCCAGCAGGCGGTTGCCGCAGGCATCGGGATCTTTGTGTCCTCCGGCGACGAACTTGCCGCCAGTTCCGACGGAGGCGGGTCCACCTGCGCGGGCCTGCCCGCCGGCACTTATCCCAACGGAGCCTTTTGCGCCAAGGACGGCATCACCATCAGCGGCTGGATGTCGTCGCAATACGATGTCTCGGTTGGCGGTTTGGACTTTGCCGATACGGCCGAGAACCAGAACAGCACCTATTGGGGAAACAATAACGTGTTCTACGGATCGGCTAAGTCGTATATCATGGAGCAGCCGTGGAACGACTCCTGCGCCGGTACAATCCTGTCCAACTTCATCACCGGGTCGACCGTAACGTACGGCAGCACCGGGTTCTGCAATACCACTACAGGCCTGGAGAACTTTCTTTTGGCGGTAGGCGGCAGCGGCGGTCCCAGCGCCTGTGCTACCGGGACGGCGGCCACGCGGGGAGTTGATGGCGGCACCTGCGCGGGTTACCCCAAACCTACATACCAATCAAGCTATCTCGGCTCCATGGCGGGCCTGGTGAACGATAATGTGCGGGATACTCCCGATGTGGCCCTGATGGCAGCCAACGGCCTGTGGGGACACTACTACGTCGTCTGCTACACCGACACGACAACAACCGGAGTGAGCAACGGCGGGATCGCCTCCTGCACCGGAACCGGCGTGGCGCCCTCTGCCTGGCCAGGCTACGGCGGAACGTCGGTTTCTTCGCCCATCATGGCTGCCATCCAGTCGTTAGTGGTGCAGCACAAAGGCAGCCTGCAGGGAAATCCCAATCCCCGCTACTACGCGCTGGCGGCAGCCGAGTACGGTCCGAGTGGCAATGCCAACTGCGATTCCGTTCTGGGAAGAGGCGTGGCGAGCAGCTGCATCTTCTACGACGTCACCCTGGGCGACATCGATGCCAATTGCCAAGCGCATAGCGGCGCCACCGGCCTGGTCAACTGCTACCTGCCGTCCGGCTTTGTGGGCGTGCTTTCCACTAGCAACGCCTCATTCAGCATGGCGTATCCCACAACCACGGGTTGGGACTTCGGTTCCGGCATCGGCAGCGTTAACGCCTACAACCTTGTGTTTCAATACTAGGAATACAACCGGATCAGACTCGACGGCAGGGAGCTCGGCAAGAGCTCTCTGCTACTTTCCGCCGGGTTCTATAAAAGAGAACTTCTAGAAGAAACACGAACGGAAACCCAGACCTGAGGGAAGTTATCCCAAGTCTTGCGACTGGGGTTTGCGTATTTCGCACGCGATGCGGGCTTGCGGCGGCGTGAAGGTCGCGCCTTCCCAGCTATCGGCCGAAGACAAAATCTCCTGCCGGAAACATGGATGCAACCTTGGAGCACAGTTTCACAGTTTCACAGTTTCTGTGTTGATGTGCGGTTTTGCGTGTAAATTTCTGATTCCGAATTGCTTCCAAGGCTCACAGTTTCACAGCTCGCTTTTTTGCGGTTTTTATAGGGGTGGAGACGTCAGGTTGCAGGTGTCAGAACTCCGGGGTATATAGGGGGTGGGTAAGGCAGGGAGTAGGGTGTCTCCGCCAGCTTTCAGGTCGTACCCGGGGGTGGGGGAGGGGGTGGGGGGTAACTAGAACGTCAATAGCCGGGGGCGGTCTCCGGCGGGACGCGGACGTTGATGTTTTTGGCCTTGCACATGGCGCGATTTCCCTTTGGGCATTTTTTCTTGCTTTATTGATAGCTTGCGCCGAAGCGGGGTAATTTTCGGCAAAAGCTTTGGGAGTTTTCAGGCTGGGATTTCAAGGATTTGCGGGGAGGTTGCGGGGCGGGAGGGTTGACGGCGTGCGGCTTGTGGCCGGTGGATGCCGACGTTCGTGGTTCCCGGGTCTCAGAATCGAGACCCGGGGCACCCCATTTTGTGGTGGGTTTGCTTTCTGAAGAACCGGACCACCGGCCATTCTCATGATCTTGAGGTCCACCCACCCGCCGGGGTTTTCCACATTTGCGCATAGATTATCAACGATTAGCCCGTAGCTGGTTACAGCGTACACTGCGCGTATGAGGAAAACGATCCACGCTCAGATCGGCGCGCGAGCAATCTCGTTCCCGGATCGGATTGAGATTCAATATCAACCGGTAGATGAGCATGGAAACCGCGTAGACAATAGCTTTTATTGGGCAGGCCCCTACACTTGGCAACAAGTTAAATTCAGATTCTTTCTCGGCGAAGGGTACGCTTCTGAGTGCGAGCAATATTTTGCCAAAGGTTCTGCCGCGCTTCTCCAAAGAGCGCGAGATATAGAGATAGAGGGAAACTGGGTCGATCCCGGTGATTCAGAATACAAAGAACCTTCCTCTTCGAACTGATATTGCCTAAGCCTCAGCTTCTCGCTTGGCGGGTGGCCCGAGCCTGAGGGACGCAAACTCACCACAACAAGGGGTGCCCCGGGTCTCGATTCTGAGACCCGGGAATCACAAACTATCGCTGTGCAGGCCTTCGCGAAGCGGCGTATGCTTTGGCCAAATGCCTTCCGGACTTCGCCGCTATCAGCAGACGCGTCAGTTACACTTTGTCACGTTTAGTTGTTATGGCCGCCGCGCTTACCTGGGCGATGCCGCTGGCCGCGATCTGTTTGAGGCGGCGCTCGAGCGGATTCGGAAGAGATACGAGTGGGCCGTCATCGGCTATGTCGTCATGCCGGAGCACGTGCATCTGCTGGTCAACGAACCGTCCAAGGGAAATCTCGCCAAGGCCATTCAGGCGCTGAAACTGTCGGTTTCGCGGCGGCGGCGCGAGCGGCCCTTCTGGCTGGCCAATTACTACGACTTCAATGTGTGGGCGGCGAAAAAGGAGACGGAGAAGCTGAAATACCTGCACCGCAATCCGGTGGCGCGCGGGCTGGTGGCGAAGCCGGAAGATTGGGCGTGGTCGAGTTTCCGACACTATGCCACGGGCTGCGCGGGAACGGTGGAGATTGAATCGTCCTGGACCGGGTGGAGGCGCGAACATGGAGGGCGTTTACCTGGTTCGATGGGGAAGAGTGGCGGAACCAGTTAGACGCACGTGGAAATTGTGCTTTCCCGGGTCTCAGAAGCGAGACCCGGGGCACCCCATTTTGTGGTGGGTTTGCTTCCCCGAAAAATGGTACCAGCCGCAAGTCGGTTCGATAAGGAAGAGCGGTGGAACCGGATGGCCGCATGCGGAGATCGTGCTTTCCCGGGTCTCAGAAGCGAGACCCGGGGCACCCCATTTCTTGGTGGGTTTGCTTCCTGAACAACGGTACCAGCCACGACGCAGTTCGATGAGCCAGAGTGGTGGAACCGGTCAGACGCGTGCGGAGATCGTGCGTTCCCGGGTCTCAGAATCGAGACCCGGAGCACCCCATTTCTTGGTGAGTTTGCTTCCTGAAAAATTGTGCCTGCCGAGGAGTTGGTTTGATGAGAAAGAGCGGTGGAACCGGTTCGCCGCACACGCGGAGATCGTGCTTTCCCGGGTCTCAGAATCGAGACCCGGGGCACCCCATTTCTTGGTGGGTTTGCTTCCTGAAAAATTGTGCCTGCCGAGGAGTTGGTTTGATGAGAAAGGGTGGTGGAATCGATTGGCCGCACACGCGGAGATCGGGCTTTCCCGGGTCTCAGAAGCGAGACCCGGGGCACCCTATTTTGTGGTGGGTTGCTTCCTGAAAACTGTGCCCACCGCGAGTCGGTTCGATAAGGAAGAGCGGTGGAACCGGATGGCCACATGCGAGCATCGGGCTTTCCCGGGTCTCAGAATCGAGACCCGGGGCACCCCATTTCTTGGTGGGTTTGCTTCCCAAAACCTGGGCCACTCGCCACGATGTGCCCTGCGCGGGTCTGGAGACCCACGCTACAGCCGGTCGGGAGACCGGCTTCACAGGTTTCTTTATCCCCTGACGCTCACGCCGGAGAACGACAGCACGGCCAATCCGCGCACTGGCTGGCCGAAGAAACGGGCTGGGGCGAAGCGGCTGAAGAGCAGCATGTTCTCGACCTGAGATCGCGTCGTAGCATCCGTCGGTCCCGAGACGATGCGGTAGTCGTAGACCTCGCCGGAAGGGTTGATGTAGGCCTCGACTACAACTGGACCGTTGATGGAGCCCGACTCATCGCCACCCTGAGCATTGGAAAAATAAAGCAGATGCGGCGCCGTGGCGTCGCCTAATGGCTCGTCGGGTGTGGCTTGAGCGGTTTCAGGCTGGGCGAACATGGTGATCAGGAAGACGATGGTTCCCAACAGCAGCACCGCGCTGAAAAAGCCCGCACCAGCCTGCAGCAGGAACGGTCCCACCGTGTTTCTCCACGCCAGATCCCATCCGGTGAAGATGCTGCGGCGGCTGCGCGCGCGCTCTTGGCTGACCGCGACGCGGATGCGCAATGGCAGGTCGGCCGGTTCTTCCACCGGGCCCAGGCCGGCCAATGCGGTTTGCAGATCGCGCAGAGAGCTCCACTCCCGCGCACACTCCTGGCAATCCTGGAGGTGTGCATCGATCTCCTGCATTTCGCGTCCTGTCATCCGGCTATCCAGATATTCTGTAAAGCTCGCCCGCATTCGATCGCAGTTGTTCATCGCGCCTCCTCTCTCAGGGACAGTTCCATCTCCATCCCCGGCAGCGCTTTGGCCCGTGAGCCCGGACTGGACGCGGTAAGCAGCGCCTTCAAACAGGCACGCCCACGCACCAGCCGCGACTTCACCGTTCCCAGATTGACGCCTTGCATGGCCGCTACTTCTTCGTACACAAAACCTTCAATGTCGCGCAGGACAAGCGTGCTGCGATACGGCTCCGGCACCTGGCGTAAGGCTTCCTCCACGTGTGCCCGATTCTCCTCCCGCAGTGCATAGTCGTAAGGCGACTCCGCGGGATCGACCAGCATGTCTTTCAACTGCACAGACCGCCCGCCGTCCCCATCCGCCATTTCCTGCTCGATGGGAATCTCCTGCTGCTGGTGACGCATCCACCAGCGGCGCTGATTCGACGCCTCGCGCAAGGCAATACGGTAGATCCACGTGCGCAAGGACGACTCGCCGTGAAAGCCGTGGATACCGCGAAACACCTTGATGAAAACTTCCTGGGTAAGGTCGGCAGCATCGGCAGAGTTACGCACGGTACGCGCGAGCAGTGAGTAAATCGGCTGATGGTAGTGTGCGATGAGCCAGGCAAACGCCTCCTCTGAGCCCGACTGCAACTCGGTAACGAGAGCCGCTTCGTCGTGCTGGAGTGCGAGTGCGCCGACAAGATTACCCATGGTGAGGTCCGCCTGCAAATCAGTATCCTCCCACGTTACCGCACTTCAACCATCGCTTGCACCTGCCCGTATCGCATCTAATTACGAACGGAACACAGAGAGAAGCACCGATGGCAATTTTGGCCGCTTTCAGCCGCTGGTTAGCGCCGCAAGCGTGTTGCTCGTCCCGGTGCGAAGAGCCTGGCGTTCCGCCATGCGAACCAAGCACCCTTCATCTTAGACACCGGCAAGGCAGAAAGTGTTCCCAATTGCGGGGAGCGGCGGTTTTGATTTCATGAATATTTTATTGATAAATAAAACTGAAAACAGATGGTTTAGAGGGTAAAGACGATGCGGCGACCCTTCTCCACGAGGTTCCACGCGGACTCGACCTCGGCCAGCGGGACTGGCTCGACGGCGATTTTCAGGGTTCCGGCTGCAGTCGCCTCGAAGAGCGCAGGAATAGCGGCAAGGATGCGATCGAGGGAGGCGGAGCCAAAGCCGCTGCCGAGAAGGGTGAGGTCGATGCTGCGCAGTACTTCAGCGGGGAGGGCGATGGTATGGCCTGCGCTGGCGCCCACTTCGACGAGGCGGGTTTTGTGGGTGGCTTGCGCCTTGAAGCCTTTGGCAAGCGCCTCGAGGAGCAGCTCCGTGGGCCGGCCCCAGAGATAGTCAACCACGACGTCGATGCCCGAGGCGGCTTCGGCGGCGAGGGCGGCGCGGACGGCGTCTTCAGGCTGGCCGAGCGCGATGATTGCATCGACATCAGCCGCCGCGAGGGCTTCGACGTTGCGGCCGGCGGCAATCACGCGTTTGGCTCCCAGCAGGCGCGCCGACTGAATGGCAAGCTGGCCGGCCACACCTGTGGCGCCCATGATGAGCACGGTTTCTCCGGGAGCGAGGGCGGCGCGGTCCTGCAACGCAACCCAGGCTGACATGCCGGGATTGGCGATGGCGGCGGCCTCGACGTCGCCGAGTTTCTCCGGTACAGGGATGCACGTCTTGCGCGGAGCGGCAGCGCGTTCAGCCATGGTTCCCCACGGCTTGCGGACGAGACCGAAGTACACACGACTACCGTCATCGAGCACGCCGACACCGTCAATGCCGGGAACGGAGGGGCCGGCATCTTTGGCGCTTGAGTAATGCGCTCCGCTTGCGATGGCTTTCACGATGGGATGCAGGCCGGCGGCACGCACGCTCACCAGCACTTCGCCGTCCTGGGCCATGGGATCGGGAAAGGATTGGTACTTCGGTGCTTGGCCTGGGATTTCGACGACGGCTGCTTTCATGCAATTTGCCTCCGGGGACTTTGCTGTTTTGCTTTCAGCCTTCGCGCGGACCGCGATGGCGGGAAGCCATAAAGCGATTATGTTCCGTTGGATTCCGTATTGGGCATTTTGATTCCCGCAGTTTGCAGATTGCGAAGTGGCTTAGGATGAAATGCGGAGGCGTTGCTCATGTTTACCGCGCGGCCCATCGGATTCATTCATAGCCCCTACCACGAAACGTCGGCGATCCCCAAAGGCCCTGGCGCTAAGCACGATGCCGAGGGCGCAATCGAGCTGCTGCGCGAGTACGAGGCGGGGCTGGCCGATATCGAGGGCTTTTCGCATCTCTTCTTGCTCTGGGAGTTCGATCGCGCCAATGGATTCGATTTGATCGCGCACCCGCCAACGGACGAGGGCAGGCCGCACGGAGTCTTCTCAACGCGCTCGCCGCGGCGGCCGAACCCGATCGGGCTGACTGTGGTGGAATTGCTTGGGCGCGATGGCGCGTCGTTGCGCGTGCGCGGCGTTGATATGCTGGACGGCACGCCGCTCGTCGACATCAAGCCGTATCTCTCGAGCGTTCCGGCGGAGAGGCTGCGGCGGGGATGGCTGGCGGAAGCGGAGAAAAGCAGGGAATAGGTAGTAGCCAATAGGGAGTTGGACGCGGGAAGTCTTCAGCGGACGAATGGCAGCTATCAATCAGTTTTTTTCTATTCCCTACTGGCTACTACCTGGCTTTAAGGGATTCCAAGCAGCTTGTGCGTCTGCAGGCTCAGGCGCCAGCGCGGGTGAGCGAGGCAGTAGTGGAGTGCGGCCTGCGTGTTGGCTTCGCGGAGGGGGCCGTCCATGGGCTGCAGGAAGAAGTGGCGGAAGGCGAGCGACTCAAATGTGGCCGGATCGGCGCTGGCCTGTGGAAAGACCAGCTTCAGCTCGTCGCCGGTGCGTTGTTTGAGTTCGGTGCCGGCCTTGGGGCTGACGCAGATCCAGTCGAGACCGCGCGGGGCAGCGATGGTTCCGTTGGTCTCGACGGCAATTTCGAAATCGTGTGCGTGAAGCGCGTCGATCAGAAATTCGTCCATCTGTAGCAGAGGTTCGCCTCCGGTGCAGACGACGAAGCGGGCTCCGGTATCATCCGTCGGCCACGCTTCCATCACGGCTGCGGCCAGATCGGCGGCCAGCGTGAACTTGCCACCGCCGGGACCGTTGGTGTCGGCAAAATCGGTGTCGCAGAATTGGCAGATGGCCGAGGGGCGGTCGGCTTCGCGGCCTGACCATAAGTTGCAGCCTGCAAAGCGGCAGAAGACCGCGGCGCGGCCTGTGTGTGCGCCCTCGCCCTGCAAGGTGTAGAAGATTTCTTTGACCGAGTACATATGAGACAGTGATTAGTGGTTAGTGATTAGTGATTAGTGTGCACGATTGCACAGTTCCACAAGGCAGCTTTCTAGTTACTAGCTTCTAGCCCTTTCATGCAGAATGCAACCACCGTGGATCGAAAGAAACAAAGCTAGCGGCTAGAGTGGTGAGTCTGAAGTTCATTGAAGAACAAATACAGGTCCTTCGACTCCGTTTGCCGCAAAAACGCGCCAAACCCCGCTCAGGATGACCGTTCTAGTGTGATGCGAACTTCTGACTCACGACACTAGAGACTAGTAGCTGGCTTTCGCAGCGGATCTTCGAGGCCGTTTTCGCGGAAGCCTTTCTGGCGCAGCAGGCATGAATCGCATTGGCCGCAGGGCTCGCCGTTGGGGCCGGGATCGTAGCAACTGCTGGTGAGTGCATAGTTCACTCCTAGTTCCCTTCCCTTGGCGATGATCTGCGCTTTGGTCATGGCGATTAGCGGCGTGTGAATATGCAGGTTCTGGCGGCCTTCGACACCGGCTTTCGTGGCCAGGTTCGCCATTTTTTCAAATGCTGCAATGAATTCGGGACGGCAGTCGGGGTAGCCGGAGTAATCGAGCGCGTTGACGCCGAGAAAGATGTCGCTCGCGCCCAGGACCTCAGCCCAGGCCAGCGCGAAAGCAAGAAAAATTGTATTGCGCGCGGGCACGTAGGTGATGGGAATGCCGTGGGACATTTCTTCGGCGTCGCGGCCCTTGGGGACTTCGATGTCGGCGGTCAATGCTGATCCGCCGAAGGCGCGGAGATCGATTTGCGCGGTGCGATGCTGGGCGACGCCGATGGATGCGGCTACGCGCTTGGCGGCTTCGAGTTCCCAGGCGTGGCGCTGGCCGTAGGAGAACGAGAGCGCGTAGGGCTCGTAGCCTTCGGTTTTCGCGATGGCTAGCACGGTGGCGGAATCGAGGCCGCCGCTGAGTAGAATGACGGCTTTTTTCTTCGTATCCATTCGCAATTCTCTTTAACCGGGGCCAATCAATTCCGCCTGAAGCGCAAAAGCAACCGCAGATCCTTCGACTCGTCGCCACGGCGACTCGCTCAGGATGACAGCTTCATCTTGCTGCGAACCGCTAACTCCCCTGCTATTTCAAATCCCCGCCGCGGCCGATGTCCATCGAGGGTGTAACGGGGTTGCCTTCGGAGAGGTACGCGTCGATGCAATGGTCGAGCGTGCCCTTGGCTTCGAGGACAAACTCGATGGCGTCGCGCGCCGCTCCGTAGCCGCCGGGGTTGGGCGTGATGTAGTGCGCTTCGGCCTTCACTCGCTCGCGCGCATTGGCGACGGCCACGGCGAAGCCCACCTCGCGCATGACGGGCAGGTCGATGACGTCGTCGCCCACGTAGCAGATTTCGTCGAGCGTAACGCCCGCTTTCTCCATAATCTCGCGGACCGGCTTCATCTTGTAGGCTTGGCCCTGGTAGATGAATTCGAGCTTGAGATCGCTGGCCCGCGTGGCCACGGTCTCACTGATGCGCTTGGTGATGACGCCGCACTTGAGGCCACCGATGCGCGCGAGAGAGATGGCCGCGCCGTCGTGGGCGGAGTAGCCTTTGGCTTCGACCATGGTGGTCGATTGCACGCCGAAGCTGATGTCGTTGCCATCCTTACTACGAACCTCGTCCAAAACGCTCCCGCGCGGAGCGCCCGGGACGAGCCAGATGGTGCCGTCGGTGAGGACGCCGTCGACGTCGAAGAGAATGATTTTGATTTTGCGGGCGCGGTCAATTACAGATTGGGGCGCAGTGAGTGCCATGAGTCAATTTTACCGGGTGCATGCGGCCTATCGCCCGCTGCGAGAGCCAGCAGCGAGAATAGATGCATGGAACCAGAGCCACCCGCCGCGGAGCCTCGGAAGCTCGACCCCGAAGACTATTATTTCGAGGGGCCGCTGATGGTGTTTACTGCCGCGTACCATTTGAAGCGCGGGTATTGTTGCGGATCGGGCTGCAGGCATTGCCCGTATGGCAACGGCCCCGGACAGAAAAAGAAGCCGAACGAACATGAGTAGCGGCGCGCAGATCGTTCGACGAGAACAGGCCGGTGAAGTTGACGGAGGAGAAGCTTGAAACGATCATATTGGATGAAAATTCTGACCGACGTGCACTTTTGGGTGCCGGTGGCGGTGCTGATTCTTGGAACCGCATTGTTGATGACGCTGAGGTGAAGCAATGAGCCAGAGCACGGCCACCGCGACAGCGCGGGCAACAATGGGGTCTGGGATTTCGTTGCACCGATTGGGCGTGTTTTGCGGGCTCTCGGCCGCTGTGTGGCTGGGCAGCGCGGAGGCTCCCACCAAGCTCGTGAATGTGGGCTTCTCGCCGTTCATTATCTCCATGGGGATGGTGATGGGCGCATTTGTGGCGCGCTGGACGGTGCCTACGCTGCTCAAAGGGACGGGATTTCTGTTCAACGATCTGCGCCAGAAACCGCACCTGATTGTGTGGGCGCTGCTGGCCGGAATGCTGTGGGCGGTGGGCAACACGCTTGCCATCTTCGGCGTGCGCGACGTGGGCCTGGCGATTGCGTTTCCCTTGTGGAACATCAACAGTCTGGTGGGGCTTTTCTGGGGCTGTTTGCTCTTCAAGGAACTGCGCGGATCGACGGCGAAAAACTGGGCCAAAGTGGTGGGCGGCGCGGGGGCGATTGTGTTCGGGGCGGCGGTGCTGGCCGTGACTACTGCGCAGCAAAATGCGGGAACGCCGGGCAAGGCCGCCACTGGCATTATTGCCGCAGTAGGCGCGGGCGCGATGTTTGGCACCATGTACATTCCCTACCGCAAGGCCTACATCAGCGGCATGAATCCGCTTTCATTCGTGACCATTTTCACTTTTGGCGAATTGGGAACGGTCACTCTGCTTACCGCGATCAACTGCGGCGGCGTGATGCCGGTGCTGGCGCAGCTTGAGCAGGCGCGGACCATGCTGTTCTGGCCGTTTGTGGGCGGCTTCTGCTGGGTGATCGGCGACCTGTTCCAGCAGTACGCGGCCAAGTACATCGGCATCGGACGCGGCATTCCTCTGTCAAACACGAATCAGCTTTGGGGCCTGGCGTGGGGCGCGCTGGTGTTTGGCGAGTTCGCTGGATTGACTGCGGGCGGGCGGCTGCTGATCGTCACCGGGTCGGCCGTTATGATTGCGGGCGCAGTTTCGATCGCTTTGTCCGAGCCACCACCTTTGGAGATGGAGAACTGGGATGCGGCCATGCATCGCGAGTGCGACCGCTATGAGCTGGACAGAGAGCAAGTGGCTGCCGTGGTGGGCGGCGACGATCCATTGGCCGATGAGAAACACCCGAGACGCTGGTGGGAAGTGGCGATCATGCTTGTGGCGACGGGGATTTTTGTGTGGCTGGCTGTGGGCACGCGTGCGCAACACATCAGCCTGAACTTCCCGTGGATGGTGGTGCTGATTGTGGGCACGCTTGTGCCGCTGGGCTTGTGCGGGACCTTGCTGTGGAGACGGACGCGGTTCTCCTGAGCTGCATGTTCCGCTGTGCGAAGCGGCGGAGCTTCCGATGACGGGCGCGAGCGGTCTCTGCAATCCGCGTCGCGCCCTTTCTGTATGCAACTGAAATAACGATGTTCAGAGCAATCTTTTTGCGTTGGAAATCCGGCGGCGCGCGGCGGTCTGTTCGATGTTGACCGATCTGGCCTTTTCAGATGGGGAAAAACTCCGGCAGAGAAGCGGCGCGTTGGCTGGTAAGCCGTCTGATTACTTTGGCTTGTCGACCGTGAACCTTGTCACATCCCGGCCTTCGTCCCGGGGCATAGAATGACGGCGTTACGAGAAGGATGAGGTACGCTTTGCGGACCCGGAAAGCGGGGGCATGCGCAGTTTTCCCCAGGTGAAGAGATGGTAACTCAGGAAAAAACAACAAAGAAGAAAAGCATAGAAGACAAGGTTGCAGAACTGCAGGCCAAGCGCGCGGAACTGGAGTTGGGCGGCGGACAGGATCGCATCGACAGGCAGCACGCATCGGGCAAACTATCTGCGCGCGAGCGCGTGGACCGGCTGGTGGATAAGGACAGCTTTGAGGAGATCGGGTTGTTTTGCCGGCACCGAGCCACTTACTTCGGAATGGCCGATAAGGAGCTGCCCGCGGACGGCGTGGTGACAGGATGCGCCACCGTGGACGGGCGGCTGGTGCACCTGGCAAGCCAGGATTTTACAGTGTTAGGCGGCGCGGCTGGCGAAACGCACTCGAAAAAAGTGGCTGACATGATGGCCATGAGCCTGAAGACGGGCAGCCCGTTTGTCTTCATCAACGACTCGGGCGGAGCGCGCGTGCAGGAGGGGATCGACAGCCTGGCCGGTTACGCAACCGTGTTCTACCACAACGTGATGCTCTCAGGAACGGTGCCGCAGATTGCGCTGATCTGCGGGCCGTGCGCAGGCGGAGCGGCGTACAGCCCGGCGCTGACGGACTTCGTGATCCAGACCGAGCAGGCGCGCATGTTCATCACTGGGCCGCAGGTGATCAAACAGGTGACGGGCGAAGAGGTGACGGCCGAGGAACTGGGTGGGGCGCAGTCACAGATGCACTACTCGGGTGTGGTGCACCTGATTGCGCGCGACGACCAAGAGGCGATCAAACTTTGCAAGCGCCTGTTGAGTTTCCTGCCCTCGAACAATATGGAAGACCCGCCGCGGCAGGCATTTGGCGGGCGGCTGAAGGCCGACTCGGAGATGAACAAGGCGGTGCCCGCCGATCCGAAGGTGGCCTATGACGTACGCGACGTGATTGTGCGCGTAGTGGACAACGAAGACTTTTTGGAGATTCAGCCGGGCTTTGCCGCGAATATTGTGATCGGTTTCGGACGGCTGCAGGGACGGCCAGTTGGAATTGTGGCCAACCAGCCATGCGTGATGGCAGGAGCGCTGGATATCGATGCGTCGGACAAGTCGGCGCGGTTTGTGCGCTTCTGCAACGCCTTTAATATTCCACTGCTGACGTTTGTTGATGTGCCGGGATTTTTGCCTGGAGTGGAGCAGGAGCGCGGCGGTATTATCCGCCATGGAGCCAAGCTGCTCTTTGCGTATTCGGCTGCTACGGTGCCGAAGATTACGGTGGTGCTGCGCAAGGCTTACGGCGGCGCATACATTGCCATGTGCTCGCGAGGACTGGGCGCAGACCGCGTGCTAGCGTGGCCCACCGCGGAGATCGCGGTGATGGGAGCCGAGGGCGCGGCAGAGATCGTATTCCGTAGAGAGATTGACTCGGCCGAGGATAAGGCGGCGCGGCGCAGGGAGCTGGTGGACGCATACCGCGACACGTTCTCGAACCCGTATGTGGCAGCCGGACGGAGGCTGGTGGATGACATCATCGAGCCGGCGGAGACGCGGCGCGTGGTGGCGCGGGCTCTCGAGTCACTGCATAGCAAGCGCGAGTTGCGGCCGCAGAAGAAGCATGGGTTGATTCCGCTTTAAGCTGCCGAACTGGCGCGGAGTTTTTCTCTGGTAAATGGAAGGAGGCGCGCATGAAACTTCATGGGACGGATTGGGCGGCGATCGTCGCCATTGCTGGCGCGGGTTGTGCGGCGATTTATTTCGCGCTAGGGCGCCTCATGCGGCGCGCGGTGCGGGAACAGCAGCGCGATATGGAGCGCCAGTTGAATACGATGGCGACGACCGTGAAGGCTCTGCAGGCGCGCGTGGCGGAGTTGAGCGGGTTGCAGCTGGCGCAAGAGGCGAAGGTTGCCGAGATCTCCGCGTCAACGGAAACCGCGGTCCAGCCCGAACAGGCGCAGACGAAGCCGGAGATTATAGCCGCGCTAACTGCGGCGGCGACGACATTCCTTGGCAAGAAGGCGCGCGTGCGGTCGGCACAGTCGCTGCCTGGCGCGCAGGAGAACGCCGGCGCGTGGGCACAGCAGGGACGAGTGATTGTGCATACTTCGCACAACCCGCGGTAAAGAGGATGAGTACGGCGAGAGATTTTTAGAAGAAAGGGAGCAGCACGTTGAAGCTTCAGATCACGATTGATGGAAGAGCCTACGAAGTTGACGTAGAAGTCTTGGAGGACGAGGAGAGCGAGGTGTCTCCAAGCTACTCGCCACACCACGCAGCGCGCAGCGCAGGGGGCGATCATGCGCAGGCCGCGGGCGGCGCGTGGGACGCGGAGGTAAAGGTGTGTAGCAGCCCGGTGATGGGGCTGGTAATCAAGGTCAACGTCGAGCCGGGGCAGGCAGTGGAAGAGGGAGCCTTGATGCTGGTGCTCGAAGCAATGAAGATGGAGACGAATGTGACGGCGCCGCACGCCGGAATCGTGAAGAGCGTGCATGTAAAGCCGGGCGATCCAGTGAAAGTGAACGAAGTGCTGGCGGAGTTTGAGTAAATGAGTTGCAGCTGCGGCCCAGAGGTTGAAAGGAACAACGTGCAGGAAGAATTAAAGAACGTTCCCGGGATCCAGTTTGTGGATCACGTGGCGATTGCGGTGAAGCAAGGGGAGCTTGAGGGCCAGGTGAAGGCGTACGCGGCTTTGGGCTTCAAAGAGATTCATCGCGAAGAGGTGCGCGGAAAAGATCAGGTGCGCGAAGCGTTGCTTAAGATCGGCGAGGGGCCGAACCTGATCCAGTTGTTGGAACCGCTGACAGCGGATTCGCCGGTGCAGAAATTGATCGACAAGAATGGCGGACGCGGCGGCCTGGCGCATGTGGCGTTTCGCGTCGGTAACGCGCAGCAGGCGTTCGATGCCATGCGCACCGAAGGTTTTCAGCTTATCGATGAGACCCCGCGCAAAGGCTCGCGGGGAACGACAGTGTTCTTCGTGCATCCCAAGTCGAAGGCTGAGGGCGCGTTCGGAATCTTGATCGAGATGGTGGAAGACCCTGCGGGCAAATGAAAATCATGGAAACTGAAAAACTGCTCGAAGAGTTCCCACCGGTCAGCACCGCAGAGTGGCAGGCGGCGATTGCGCGGGACCTGAAGGGCGCCGATCCCGAGAAAAAATTGACCTGGCGCACGGAAGAGGGGCTGGCGGTGAAGCCCATCTATCGCTGCGAAGATTTGGCGGAGTTGGCGTGCGTGGATGCGGCTCCGGGTGATTTTCCGTTCCGGCGCGGCGCGTGTGCGACGAACGACTGGCGGATTCGCGAAGAAATTAACGCGGCGGATGCGGAAGAAGCGAATCGCATGGCATGCGCAACGGTAGCTGCCGGCGCAGAGGGCATTGCATTCAGTGGAATCTTAACCGGCGGTGCGGGCGAGTTGGAACGTCTGCTTAGAGGACTCGACACAATTCCAGTTCACTTTGAGTGCGCCGATGAACGCTTGATTCGGATGTTGATCGAGCGGCAGAGCAAAACGCCGCATGGCGCGGAGATTTCAACGGGGTGCAATGCGTTGGCGAGCCTGGGGTTTGCCGCAGAAATTATTTGCGCTGCGACGGGCGGGTTTGTGCCGTTCGCGATTCACGCCGATGGGTTTGCGGATGCAGGTGCGACGGCCGTTCAGGAGATTGGATTCGCACTCGCGGCGGGAGTGAATTTTCTGGCTGCGGTCGTGGAGCAGGGAGTGGATGTTAACCGCGCGGTCGCGGCAGTCGAGTTCAGCTTTGCGGTGGGATCGAATTATTTTTTTGAGATTGCCAAGTTGCGGGCGTTTCGAATGGTGTGGGCGCGCGGAGTAGAGAGTTTTGGCGGCTCGTGCGAGGCGTCGAGAGCACGGATTGCGGCGCGGACATCAAGCTGGAATAAGACTGTCTACGATCCGCATGTGAATATTCTGCGCGCGACGACCGAAGCCATGGCCGCGGTACTGGGCGGAGCGGACACGGTGACCGTGGCGCCATTCGATTCCTGTTATAAGATACCGGATGAGGCGAGCCGGAGGCTGGCGCGGAACACGCAGTTGTTGCTGAAACACGAGGCGTGGCTGGGGCGCGTGGCCGATGCCGGCGGCGGCTCGTATGCGCTCGAGGCCATCACCGATTTCCTGGCGCGTGAAGGCTGGAAGGCGATGCAGGAGATCGAAGCGCGCGGCGGATTCTTGAAGGCCCAGACCGAGGGACTGATTGCAAAGGCGCTGGAGCACGGGTTGGCGGCGCGTGAGCTGGCGGTTGCGACGCGGAAGCGCGTGCTGGTAGGCACGAATCAGTTTGCGAATCCCGTTGAACGAGCGCGGGTCCGCATCGACGAACAACGGTTGAAAGTGGATTTGCGTGGAGCGCAGGCGTACGAAGAATTGCGGCTGTGCACGGAGCGTCATGCGGCTGCGGGAGGCAAGATGCCGCAGGTTTTGCTGGCTGAAATAGGCGATGTGAAGATGCGCGCGGCGCGGTCAAATTTTGCGGTGAACTTCTTTGCTTGTGCAGGATTCGAAATCGCGGCGCGGCGTTTCGAGAAAGCCACGGAGATTGCCGCGGCCGATGCGGACGTGATTGTGCTGTGCAGCGCGGATGCGGAATATGCGGCGCTCGCCAGCGAGCTGATGCCGAAGCTGAAAGCGCAGGGACGAGAGACACCGGTGATTGTAGCTGGGAATCCCGAGAACGCGGAGGAGTTGAAGGCGGCGGGGATTGCTGACTTCGTGCACTTGCGCAGCCAGCCGGTAGAGTTTTTGACGAGGTGGCAGGAAAGACTTTTGGTTTGAAAGCGGAAGGGTGAGGGGAGTGCTTTCCCACCCTAGCGACAAAGACAAAGGCGTCGCGAGGGTGGGGCACCCGTGTTTCGTGCTTGGTTGAACGAGACGAATTAAGGTCCGTGGTATTCCAGGTCTCAAAATCGGGACCTCGACCCCAGCAAACAAAGATCGTTCGCTGGGGACCCCGAAGACCTAGGGCACCTCATCGTTTCGGTAAGTTGGGAAGAAAAATGCGTCCGGATTTTGCAAAGATCGATTGGAAGACTGGAGCGGCGAAGACGACTGCGCACGAAGCTGAAGCGTGGCTTTCGCCCGAGCATATCGAGCTCAAAAGTTTTTATACACGCGAGGATTTGGAGGGGCTCGAACATCTTGAGTACGCGGCGGGTATTCCGCCATATTTGCGCGGACCCTACACGACGATGTATGCCACGCGGCCGTGGACGATCCGGCAGTATGCAGGGTTTTCGACGGCCGAAGAATCGAACGCATTTTACCGGCGCAACCTGGCGGCGGGCCAGCGCGGACTCTCGGTGGCGTTCGACTTGGCGACGCACCGCGGCTATGACTCCGACCACGAGCGCGTGACGGGCGACGTGGGCAAGGCGGGTGTGGCCATCGATTCGATTCTCGACATGAAGATTCTGTTCGACCGCATTCCGCTGGAACAGATGTCGGTGTCGATGACAATGAACGGCGCGGTGCTGCCGATTATGGCGTTCTATATCGTGGCTGCCGAGGAGCAGGGCGTCGCGCCGGAACAATTGAGCGGAACCATCCAAAACGACATTCTGAAAGAGTTCATGGTCCGCAACACGTACATCTATCCGCCCGAGGGATCGATGCGGATTATCGGCGATATTTTCCGCTATTGTGCGGAGAAGATGCCGAAATTCAACTGCATCAGCGTGAGCGGATACCACATGCAGGAAGCGGGCGCGACGGCGGACCTGGAACTGGCCTACACACTGGCCGATGGCCTCGAATACCTGCGCACGGGAGTGAGGGCGGGCCTCGACGTGGATGAATTTGCGCCGCGGATTTCGTTTTTCTGGGGCGTAGGCATGAACCATTTTATGGAGATTGCCAAGATGCGCGCGGCGCGCCTGTTGTGGGCCAGGATTGTGAAAAGTTTCGGCGCGAAGAATCCCAAGTCGCTGGCGTTGCGCGCACACTCGCAGACTTCTGGGTGGAGCCTGACGGCGCAGGACCCGTATAACAACGTGGTGCGCACCTGCGTCGAGGCACTGGCCGCGGCCTTCGGCGGCACGCAGTCGCTGCACACCAACGCCCTCGACGAAGCGCTGGCGCTGCCTACAGATTTTTCTGCCCGCATTGCGCGCAATACGCAAATTTATCTGCAAGAGGAGGCGGGCATCACGCGCATGGTCGATCCCTGGGCGGGATCGTTCTACGTGGAGCGACTGACGCACGAATTGATGCACGCGGCGTGGGAACTGATCGAGGAGATTGAAAAACTGGGCGGCATGGCGAAGGCCATCGAGACCGGGCTGCCGAAGATGCGGATTGAAGAGGCCGCCGCGCGGAGACAGGCGGGAATCGATTCGGGACGCGACGTGATTGTGGGAGTGAACGCGTATTCCGCGCGGGAAGAACCAGAGATTCCCGTGCTCGATATCGACAACGACGCGGTGCGAGAGTCGCAGGTTGGTCGACTGGAGGAGTTGAAGCACGAGCGCGATGCGGTAGCTGTGCGCGAAGCGCTGGCAACGTTGGAGAAGTGCGCGGCGTCGGGCGAGGGAAATCTGCTGGAGTGCGCGGTGGATGCGGCGCGGAAGCGGGCGACACTCGGCGAAATCTCACAGGCACTTGAAAGCGTGTGGGGACGGTACGAAGCGACGACGCGCACGATCTCCGGCGTATACTCGGCGGCAAGCGCGGGCGATAATGAGTTCCGCAAAGCGCGGCGGATGGTGGAGGAGTTTGAGCGCGAAGAGGGACGGCGGCCGCGAATTCTGGTAGCGAAGATGGGCCAGGACGGGCATGATCGCGGAGCCAAGGTGATTGCGACGGCGTTTGCCGATATTGGATTCGACGTGGACATCGGTCCGCTCTTCCAGACGCCACACGAGGTGGCGCGGTTCGCTCTCGACAGCGACGTGCACGTGGTGGGCGTGTCGAGCCTGGCCGCGGGGCACAAGACGCTGGTGCCGCAACTTATTGCGGAACTGCGTGCGCTAGACAGAGAAGACATTCTGGTGGTGGCGGGCGGCGTGATTCCGCCGCAGGATTACGATTTTCTATACAAGGCCGGCGTGGCTGGGATTTACGGGCCGGGAACGGTGATTCCGGTTTCCGCGCAGAAGATTCTGGAGATGCTGAGCGCGAGCGTGACAACCTAGCAAATCGGATGGACCCATGCCATGAAGAGCGCGATGCGCGAAATTGCCGGTTGCGGGATGCCGGAATCCCCGCGCGTCACGCCAAAGCGCAAGCCGCTCGCGCGCGAAGAGTACGTTGCCGGTGTTTTGCGTGGCGACCGCACAGTGCTGGCGCGTGCCGTCACACTGATTGAGAGCGCACGCGAAGCGGACCGCGCGCTGGCCGAGCAGATCGTCGAGGATTGCCTGCCGCACAGCGGCAACTCGATCCGCGTGGGCATTACCGGCGTGCCGGGCGCAGGCAAAAGCAGCCTGATTGAAGCGCTGGGCGGCTATTTGATCGCCGAGCAGCAAAAAGTCGCGGTGCTGGCGATCGACCCGAGCAGCCAGATCTCCGGCGGCAGTATTCTGGGCGACAAGACGCGCATGACGACGCTGGCCGCGAGCGAGATGGCGTTCGTGCGGCCGTCACCTTCGCGCGGCATGGCTGGCGGCGTAGCGCAACGCACCCGCGAGGCGATGCTGTTGTGCGAGGCGGCGGGATACCGGAACATTCTGGTCGAAACTGTCGGCGTGGGTCAGTCGGAGACCGCCGTACACGAGATGGTGGACTTTTTTCTACTGATCACGCTGGCCGGGGCCGGCGATGAGTTGCAGGGGATCAAGCGCGGAGTGATGGAACTGGCGGACCTGGTGGCCGTGAACAAGGCCGATGGCGCGAATGTGGCGGCGGCAGAACGGGCGCGGGCGGAGGCACAAAACGCGCTGCACTTCTTTCCGGCGGCGGAATCAGGGTGGACAGCGCGTGCGATAACTTGCTCAGCACTGACGGGCGCGGGCATTCGCGCATTGTGGGAGTGCGTGCTGGAGTATGCCGGACTGACGCGGGCGAACGGATGGTTTGCAAAAGCCCGGCGCGAACAGCAACGGCGATGGATGCACGAGATGATCGATCAGGCGTTGCGGCAGAAGTTCGACGCGCATCCTGCAGTTCGGAATTGTGTGGAAGCGCTCGAACGCGATGTGGCGGAAGGTCGCACCACGTCGTTTCGCGCGGCGAGAATGCTGCTGGATACTTATACGCGCGGATCGTGAAACTGGAATCGCAAGAGTTGCGTTGGGGTTCCTGCTTTCCCACATCTCAAAGTCGAGATGTGGGGCACCCGTCGCCTGTGCCGTCTGATTGAATCCAAAACATGATTTATGGGATGCGGGCGGCGAGAATTGCGGCCAGCGTTGCGGCCTGCTGCGGGGTGGGCAGATTGACGTAACCGGCCAGGACGCGGCCTTTGCGAAAGATGCAGAGAGCGCCGAGATACTGTGCGTTGACTGCGAAGGCTTCATCGCCCACCTGCGCGGCGACGGCGCCGGGAAGATGTTCGCGAAGGGTTTTGAGCATGAGGGACGCGGACTCCGGCGTAGAGTCGAGGACAACGAAGGCCTGACCGGCCTTATACTTGGCTACGTATCCGCGCTTGAGCTCGCTGAGGCCGAGGACGCTCTGAGGAACCATACGGACGGGCTCGACGTTCGCTGGAGGGAACCAGCGTAACTGCGCGGGCGGCGTGACGCGGCCGGCAAGACGCACTTCGAGCGCGGATGCGATGCTGCTCAACGTGGAGGAGTCGTCGGCGCTGGCATTGGCTGCAACTTCGACGATTTCAACATAGAAGTTGCCCTTGGCGAAGGTTGCGCTTTGCGCCTGGACCTGGCCGCCCATGCCGATCTGCGAAACGGGCGAGCTGGGATCGAGGTTGGCGGCGAAGAGCCCATAGGCCGCATCGGGATCGGTCATTTCGGAGAGATCGATGGTGAGTGTGTTGACGCCGGATTTGCAGTCGATGGTGCTCATGCGCACGAAGCCGAAGATGAGGTAGCCCTCCGCGCCGCCGTCCTTGTACTCGAAGAGATTGCCGGAGTCGTACTGGCGGATGGAACCAGACTGCTCCCAGCCCGTGGCGAGGTGACAATCGAGAACACTTTGCGCGGCGGCTGAGCCGGAAGCAAGCAGAGCCGAGAGCAGCAACGCGCGAACCCTCATGCGAAGAGCTCCTGGGCACGAGCCATGCGACCAGCGACATCGACGCCGTGCGGGCAATTGACCGTGCACGCGGCGCAATCGGCGCAACGAATTGTGGGTGCCTGGGCGAGCTCGAGATAACGCTCGCGGCCGAGCGCAAATTGGCCGTAACCTTCCGCGTAGGTGAGGCAGCGCAGCACGTCGGCAACGGGCAGCCCTTCGCGGCACGCGCCTTTGCACGCGCCGCACATGCGGCAGTAGAGCGGGCGAATCCGCTCGAGGTGCGCGGAGAGAATCGCGGCATCGGCTGCGTTGTAGGCGTGCTCCATGGCTTTGAGGTTTTCGTCCAGCTCGTCCATGCCGATCATGCTAGGAATGGTGGTGGCGACGTTAGGATTTTTGACGACCCATTTGAGCGCGGAGAGCATTGCGCCGGGTTGCGCAAGCTTGCCGGCGATTGGATCGCCGGGCTTGTGGCTGCGCGCCCCACCGGCCATCACTTTCATGGCGACGACACCGAGACCGGCTTTGGCGGCGGTTTCGACAGCCTGATCCATCGCGGGATCCATAGTGAAGTTGTAGGCCGCAAGAACCACGTCGAAAGCTTTCTTCTGAATCATCCAGGGGATGAGCTGCGGCTGGCCACTGTGCGTACTGACGCCGATGAAGCGGACCTTGCCCTGTTGCTTGGCGAGTTGCTGGGCCTCGATGTGATCGTCGGGAATGTCGGCTGCATTGCTGCGGGCGTGGAGATACCAGATGTCGATGTAATCGGTGTTGAGTTCGTGCAAGCTCTGATCGAGATGCTGCATCATGCCGGTCTTGTCGGGCGCGTGGGTCTTGGTGGAGAGAACCACCTGCTTGCGCTTGGCGGCAAGGGCCGCGCCGACCATGCGCTCGTTGTTGCCGTGCTGGTAACTGCGCGCAGTGTCGAAGTAAGTGATGCCGAGGTCAACGGCGCGCTCGATGACGCTGGGGTCGGAGGTGATCATGCAGCCGAATCCGACGGAAGTGACGCGGAGTCCCGTCCCGCCAAGCGTTTTGTAACTGAGCTTGATGGCCGAGTCGGAGGGCGACTTGCTGGACTGTGGCGTGAAAGAGCCAATGGACGGGGTTGCGTTCGCTAGCGGAGCCAGTAATCCGGCTGAAACGCCGGCGGCGAGGAATTCGCGACGGGAGGTTCTGGAAGACATGAGACACCTCGATTTTCTAGAGCGCCGATAGTTTAGAAAATCCCGCAGAGACGTGGATAGGACGGGCGTCACACGGCTGGTTCAGGTTTCGGGTGTCAGCTCACGCGCCCTGGATCGAGGGTCATCCCGCGTTACGGAGGGCCAGGAGGGTTTCTTCGAGGGCCGCTTCCCACGGCGCAAGTTCGACGCCGAAGCGGGCCTGCAATTTGGCGTTCGAGAGGACGGAGTTGTGAGGACGCGCGGCGGGGGTGGGATAGTCTTTGGTGGCGATGGGAGTAAGAGCCGGCGGTTTGACGGCGAGGAGCTCGGCGGCGCGGGCGAAGATGGTCTGGGCGAAGCCGAACCAGGAGACGGAACCGCTGCACGTCGTGTGGTAAAGACCGGACCAGTCCTGCTCGGTGCCAAAGCGGCTTGCGATAATTCCGGTGACGATCGCGTGCGTGGCGCGGGCGAGCTCGATTGATGTCGTCGGCCCGCCAATCTGGTCGTCGACGATGGAGAGGCGGTCGCGTTCGCGCGCAAGGCGAAGCATGGTGAGAAGGAAATTGTTGCCGTGCGGACCGTAGACCCAGCTGGTGCGGAAGATGAGGAATTTGCCGCCGATGTTTTCGACGGCAAGCTCGCCGGCGAGCTTGCTTGCGCCGTAGACGTTGAGCGGATTCGGTGGGTCCGTCTCGATCCATGGCGAGGGTTTGCCGCCGTCAAAAATGTAATCAGTAGAATAGTGGACGAAAAGCGCATTGCACCGGCGGGCTTCTTCGGCGAGGACGCGCGGCGCGCCTTCGTTGATGGCGTAGGCGAGATCGCGTTCGCTCTCGGCGCGGTCGACGGCGGTGTAGGCGGCGGCATTGAGAATCACGTCGGGCGCGGCGTGGCGGACGAGCTCGCGAGTTTGCGCGGGATCGGCGAGGTCGACGGATTCGCGGTCGACACCGATGATGGGACCCATTCCGGCAAAGACCTTTCCGAGTTCACGGCCGAGCTGTCCAGCGTTGCCAACGATGAGGATGCGCGGATTCTCTTTTCGGCTGGCGGCTGGGGTTGGCGTCTGGCTCATGCGTGCGGCCTCCGTGAATTGTGGAATTGCGCTGCTGGCATTCTAAATGGCTGCCGCGGAGAGGCGGTTCGCTTGGAATTGCGATTCACCGTACAATTTAATGGTGGAGTCTTCCCCGATGCGCCGCGTCTATTGCGATGCCAATGCAACCACTCCTCTCGCGCCAGAGGTGTTGGAGGCGATGCGTCCGTATTTGATGGAGGAATTCGGGAACGCGTCGTCGATTTATTTTGAAGGGCAGCGAGCAAGGAAGGCAGTGGATCGCGCGCGAGAGACGCTGGCTGCGTTCTTCCGTTGCCGCGAGGCAGAGGTGGTGTTCAACTCCGGCGGGACGGAGGGGGACAACACGGCGATCTTCGGACTAGTGCGCGCTGGCGATCACCTGATTACGACGGCGATTGAGCACTCGGCGGTGTTGCGCGCGGCGGAACGCGTAGCGGAGCGCGGCGCGGAGGTGACGTTCATCGCGCCTCGCGCCAACGGGCTCATCGATCCCGAAGAGATCCGGCGGGCATTGCGGGCCGCGACGCGCCAGACAAGTTCGACAAAATTGATCAGCGTGATGCTGGCGAATAACGAGACGGGCGTGCTGCAACCTGTGGAAGAGATCGGCAAGATTGCCGCGGAGGCGGGCGCGTTCTTCCATATCGATGCGGTGCAGGGCGCGGGGAAGGTCGAGTTCGACGTGCGGGGATTCGGATGCCACTTGTGCTCGATCAGTGCGCATAAGATGCACGGGCCGAAGGGCGTGGGCGCGATGTATGCGCGGCGCGGTACGTCATTGGAGCCGCTGATTGTGGGGGGGAGCCACGAGCGACGCCAGCGCGCGGGCACCGAAAATGTGCCCGGCATAGTGGGACTGGGCAAGGCGGCAGAACTGGCGATGGAAAGCCTGGCCGATGGAACGGTGGAACGCATTGCGGCGTTGCGCGATCGGCTCGAAGCAGGGATTTTGCAGATTGCCGGCACGAGGGTGAACGGCGCCGGCGCGCCGCGTGTGGCGAACACCACGAATATCCGCTTCGAGCAGTTGGAGGGCGAGGCGCTTGTGATTGCGCTCGACCTGAAGGGCGTGGCAGTGAGCGGCGGGTCGGCGTGCCATTCCGGTTCGACCGAGCCCAGCCACGTGCTGATGGCAATGGGGCTCGATAAGAATGCGGCGCGCGCGAGTTTGCGATTCAGTTTGCTGAGGACGGCGACGGAAGAGGATGTGGATCATGTGTTGCGCGTGGTTCCGCAGGCAGTGGAGCATTTGAGGGCGCTTTCGCCCGAAGTTGCTGGAACGTTGGGATAGGAAATATTTCGAATTGATGGAACAGCACACAACTATCGCAGTTGCCATGTCTGGAGGGGTGGATTCCTCGGCGGCGGCCGCGATCCTTGCGCATTCCGGCATGAACGTTGTCGGCCTCACACTGCATCTTTGGGATCAGACGCGGCTGGCCGGCAAGCACGGCATTCCCGATGCACCGAAGGCCGGCCGCTGCTGCTCGATTGACGATGTGTATGACGCGCGGCGCGTGGCTGAGGACCTGGGGATTCCGTATTACGTCGTTAACCAGGAAGACCGGTTCGAGCGCGACGTGGTGCGGCCGTTTGTCGACGAGTATCTTGCCGGACGCACGCCGATTCCCTGCTCTCTCTGCAACAACCATTTGAAGTTCGATCAGCTGCTGAACACGGCGCGGAGCATTGGCGCGGAGCGGATTGCCACCGGTCACTACGCGGTGAATGAGTACGACGAACGGCGCGGGCGTTGGATCTTGAAGCGGCCGGCGGATCTGGCCAAGGATCAGACGTATTTTCTTTTTGGGTTGACGCAGGAGCAGTTGTCGCGGACATTGTTTCCACTGGGCCACATGACCAAGCCGGAGGTGCGCGAGGCGGCGCGGCAGCATGGATTGCGGCTGGCCGAGAAGCCGGATTCGCAAGAGATCTGCTTCATTCCCGGCGGCGATTACAAGCAGTTTTTGAGGGCGTATCTCGAGGAGCAGGGCGAGCGAATGCCGGAGACGGCGGGCGAGCTGGTGGCCCCAAACGGCGAATTGCTCGGGCGGCACGAAGGAATCTCGAACTTCACGGTGGGCCAGCGCAAGGGATTGGGCGTGGCGTCACCGTCGCCTCTCTACGTGTTGAATATTGACCCGGCTAGCCATCGTGTGACGGTGGGCGCGGATGCGGAACTGGCGACGCGTACGTTGCACGCGCGGCAGCTGAACTGGGTCAGTGTTGCGGAGCTGACAGGACCGATGCGGGTGCGCGCCAAGATCCGGCACCGACACGAGCCGGCGTGGGCACGGCTAGAGCCCGCGGGCGCGGATGAGGTAGTGGCGACGTTCGACGAGCCGCAACGTGCGGTGACGCCGGGACAGTCGGCCGTATTCTATGACGGCGACGAAGTGGTGGGGGGCGGCTGGATCTTCTGAAGCCCGAGCATAATCGGCGTGCCAAAATGCAGATCCTTCGACTCCGTTTGGCGCCCAACCACCCCACGGACGAAGACCTGTCCGTGGGGGCCCCGGTCACGCGCCAAACCTCGCTCAGGATGACCAATTCAATGTGATGTAACCTTCTGAGTCGACCACAATAGGAAGCTCTCTTACTTGGGCCGTTGCATTTCGAAACGGTCGCGGGTGCGGGCGTAGGTTGGGCCGCCCATGCGGCCGATGGCGTTGAGCCGGTCGGGATCGATCTTGTAGCCGTCAAGAATCGACTCCTCGATGTGGAAGCGGAGTACGTCGCCAAGGACGAGCGAGCCGCCGCCGGGTTCTTCGCTGACGACCAGGATCTGCCGAAGACGGCACTCCATCTGTACTCTGCTTTCGGCTACGCGCGGCGGCTTCACAACGTCGCTCTCGAGCGGCGTCAGTCCCGAGAACTCGAATTCGTCGACCTCGGGCGGGAGGTCGGCGGAACACAGGTTCATCTGCTGGGCAAATTCTTCGGAGACGATGTTGACGACGAACTCGCCGGTGGCCCTGATGTTTTCGAGCGTGTCCTTGTGGGGCCGCGGGCCGGAACGGACGGCCGCGCAGAAACACACCACGGGCGGATTGGTGCTACACCCGGTGAAATAGCTAAAGGGAGCGAGATTCCGGATGCCGGCCGCATCAACGGTGGAGACGAAGGCGATGGGGCGCGGCACGATTACGCCGATCATGAGCTTGTAAATATCGTTGGAAGCGATTTGGGCGGGATCGAATGTGCGCATGCGAAATACTTGTCGTGAGTCGCTTTGACACTGGCCGCCAAGCTACACGAACGGACCGTTGTTGCGGGACGCGCGATTTGCTCCCGTGCGGGTCGCGCCGTCCGGGCTGCGCAGCGCTTCGACGACGGCCTTTGCGGAAGCCAACAACGCGGATACCTGGCGCATGGGCTTGGCTACGGTGTCGGTCATAAAAGCACCCGCGCGGTCCACGGTGTCGAGGACACTGGAGAACATGGTATCGAGGCGACTGGCCTGACGGCGCGTGCGCGCAATAATGTCATCGGCCACGGCTTGCATATCGGCCGTCTGATCGCGCAAAGCTCGCGCGATCAGGGAGAGGTCCAGCGTGGTCTCCTCGATTCTGGGCTTAACGCGCTCGATGAGCTCGCGGGTGTTTTCAATTACGGGCATCACTGAATCGTGCAGGTCTTTGACCTGTGCCTGGATTGACTTGGCCAGCTTACGCAGTGCAATGAGGGCGGCGAGAAGCACAATGGCCTGGATGACCATGGCCGAAGCAACCGCAACAACAAGGGCAAGCTGAATCGTCTGATTATCGAGTTTTGGCATGACGTAGCTCTCGCATGGGGTGCTGCGATCTTAAGGACCGCGGCCTTGGCGCACATCTGAGGGAGAACTGCTTTGCGCCCAGAGCCGAGGGCCTTTCTGGGCCCTCGCGCGCGCCCGGAGGAGATGATGCTATTCCATGAGGCCGGAAGTATCCGGACCGGAAACAGCCCCAGCCGTTAGTCTTCGGGACCTTCCGGCGGGATGGTGGATGCCTGCTGGTACGCATGGCGGCCCGCCTCAACAGCCGCGCCCACGCGGGCGGATTGATCGGCGACAAGATTCTTGCCGCGCTCGACAAACTCTTCCCATTGGGCGCGTCCGCGATCGACGGCTTCACGGCCGTGCTCGACGTATTCGCTCACCTGCTCTTTACTCTTGTCGACGAAAGCGCCCACGCGCTCCCTGCCCTTGTCGACCAACTCGGTGACATTCTTCGCCGCCTCGCGGGTGCGCGCGCGCAAATATTCGGTGCCCTCACGGGCGCCTTGCGCGAGATCCTCGCGGGTTTCGCGGCCGCTCTTGGGAGCGTAAAGAATGCCCAGAATTGCGCCTGCGCCTAACCCGGCCAGGAACCACGCCAAACCATAGGATTTACTTTCCTCTGCCATAACGAAACTTCTCCTTTCGCTGCTCAACAAGGATGCCAGCAGGTACCAAACAGTCTAAGTCTACCGCAAGTTACTGGCGGGCGGCCGTGGCCTGCTTGGAATGCCTACAAATTCACCCTGTCGATGTTAGATGCGCGGCAAGAGTGGGGGTTGTGGGAGTGCGGTTTGCGACCGTCCGCGCGAGAGCCGTCATCCGCCGCAACGGCAGTCAGGGGCGAGAACCTCGGCAAAATGGAGCGCCTTGGCATGAGAGAGCTGGCTGATCTGCTCGCGGCAACTAAAGCCATCAGCGACCACGATCGTGGTTGGACTGGCGGATTGGATGGCTGGAAGCAGTCCTTGGTTGGCGATGATTTTTGACACTTCGAATTTATCGGCTTCAAAGCCAAAAGGGCCGGCCATGCCGCAGCAACCGGCCTGGATCAGTTCGGCCTGAGCGCCGGCAGCGCGAAGAAGCGCGATTTCATTGGCTGGACCGCCGAAAACCGCCTTGTGATGACAGTGGCCGTGGAGAAGAATGTGCACGCCGTCCAGGCGTTTGGCGACGAAACCGGGAGCACGGGCGGCGAGAAAATCGGCGAAAAGCCAGACTTGTTCGCTGAGACGCCGGGCGCGGGGATCGTTGGGAAAGAGTTCGAGGAGTTCGTCCTTGAAGACGCTGGCACAACTGGGCTCAAGAAAGACGAAGGGAAGGCCGGCGTCGATTTTTGGAGCCATGTGACGGAGGACTTGCGCGAGATACGAACGGGCGGCAGACAGCAGACCGAAGTCGTAGAGCGGACGGCCGCAACAGATGTGCCCGCGCGGGGTTTCGACGCGAAAGCCGGCGAGGCTGAGGACGGCTTCGGCGGCAGAGAGCGATTGCGGATGGTAGTAGTTGTTCCAGGTGTCGGGCCAGAGCAGCACCTGCGGTGCGGCAGCCCCTTGGTTGAGATTTGTGGACGCGCCTCGCGATTTTTGGAAGCTGTTGGGCGCGAGACGCGGCAGTTGCCGCTCGCGGGCGACACCGGCAATGCGCTTGATTAGAGGGCTCGTCAGCGGGCCGGTGAGGATGGCGTTGGTAAGGGACGGCGCGAGTGAACCGTAGCGGGCGAGGCGATCGGCGAAGCCAAAGATGTAGTGGTGAAGCGGGTGCAGACGGCCCTTGTAACGCTGGGCAAGAAACTCGGATTTATAGGCCGCCATATCGACCTGCACCGGACACTCGGATTTGCAGGCCTTGCAACTGAGACAGAGATCGAGCGCCTCGTGGACGGCGCGGCTCTGAAAGCCTTCGTGGCGGAGAGCACCGGAGAGCATCTCCCAAAGCAGGTGCGCGCGGCCGCGGGTGGAGTGCTGCTCCTCGCCTGTGGCGCGGTAGCTGGGACACATGACGCCGCCTACGGTGTTGCGGCAGGAGCCGACACCGACACAGCGCTCGGTGGCGCGGGCGAGGGAGCCGTTGTCTTTTGCGAATGCGAAGTGTGTATCCCGGGTCTCCAAATGCGTGAGACCCGGGCCACCCACCACTTGGGGTGGGGCAGCCTTTTGGACGAGATTTGTACCCATTTCTGAGGCGTGGCGGAGGTTCTCCGTG
>JBEKPD010000053.1:0-39221 GCA_049521075.1 Occallatibacter sp. | reverse complement strand
CCGCAGCGGAAAAATGACCATGCGCCGCGGTCACCACGTGAGCAGCGTCATGAAAGCGATGGGTGCGGGCGCAGCCGAAACCGACGAAGAAACCGAGGAAACGGTCGCGACTCCATCGCAGTAAGATTGTGACAGGTTTGAATTCTCAGGAATGCTACGAGCCCAACCGGGAGATCGCTCATGGACGCAGACACAAAAGCCTGTCCGGTATGTGGGGAGACCATCAAAGCTGCGGCGATCAAGTGCCGTTTTTGCAATACCGACCTGCAGGCATTTGTCGCGCAAAAGCAGCAGGAGACAGAGCAGACTCTGTTCTCTGGTCATCCTGCGGCTCTCTACAGTGCGCGGCAAGTGGCGCCGTTTCTGGTGTTGCTTGCGCTGGCAATCGCCGGAGGCTATTTTGCAGGAACCAGGGATGGCATTCTGATCGCGATCGCGGCATTTTTGGTTCTCAGCGGCATCGTGTGGCTCTCTTTTCACTTCAAGCGGCTCGGCATTCGCTACACCATCACGACGCAGCGCGTCATCCTGGAGCGGGGCGTTCTGTCGAAGGTGCAAGAGTCGTTGGAGCTGTTCCGCATAGACCATTTTGAGCTGGACAAGCCGCTGGGCATGCGGCTGATGGGACAGTGCACGTTGCGAATATTCACTTCCGATGCGGAACTCGAAAAGTTCTCCATCTACGGCGTTCCAGGGCTCGAAAGTCTGGCCAACACACTGCGTGAATGCCAACTGCGCGAGCGCAGCCGGCGAGGTCTTACGACGTTCGTCAAGGCTTAGAATCTGCAATCCATCCCCTTCAACGCATCACGGAAAAAACCGACAGAAAAAGGAAAACCAGAAAACATCATGGCAAAAACTTATTACGATCACGACGCCGACCTTACCCTGATCCAGGGCAAGAAGGTGGCCATCATCGGCTACGGCTCGCAGGGGCATGCGCATGCTCTCAACCTCAAGGATTCGGGCGTGCAGGTGAAGGTGGGCCTGTCGGCAAACTCCAAATCGATTGCCAAGGCGCAGAAGGCGGGCCTCGAAGTTACAACGGTTCCAGACGCAGTGAAGTGGGCCGATGTGGTGATGGTTCTGGTTCCTGACCAGACCGCGGCCAAGCTCTATACGGACGAGATTGGTCCGAATATCAAGCCGGGCACGCTGCTGATGTTTGCGCACGGTTTCAACATTCACTTCAAGACCATTGTGCCGGCAGCGGGCATCGATGTGGGCATGGCCGCGCCCAAGGCGCCAGGCCATCGCGTGCGCGAGGTCTTTGTCGAAGGCGGCGGCGTGCCCTGTCTCATCGCGGTCCATCAAGACGCGACCGGCAACGCGCATGCTCTCTGCCTCAGCTATCTGAAGGGCATTGGAGGCACGCGCGCTGGAGTGCTCGAAACGACCTTCAAGGAAGAAACCGAAACCGATCTCTTCGGTGAGCAGGCTGTACTGTGCGGCGGCGTGAGCGCGCTGATTAAGGCCGGTTTTGAGACCCTGGTCGAAGCCGGCTACCAGCCCGAGAGCGCCTACTTCGAGTGCCTCCACGAGCTCAAGCTCATCGTCGACCTCATCTATCGCGGCGGCCTGGCCTACATGCGCTATTCCATCTCCGACACCGCCGAGTACGGCGACTACGTTTCGGGCCCGCGCGTTGTTGGCCCGGAGACCAAGAAGGTCATGAAGCAGATTCTCGCCGAAATTCAGGACGGCACCTTCGCCAAGAAGTTTCTCGCCGACCAGAACTCCGGCAAGAAGGAGTTCCTGGCCTTCCGCGAAGCCGAAGCCAAGCACCCCGTAGAGATCGTAGGCAAGCAACTCCGCGCCCAGATGCCGTTCCTCGATCCGGTGACGGTTGAGGAAGTCGCGAAGACGCGGTAGCTTCGCAAACTAACATGAAAGCCTTCGGTGAGAGATCGCTGGAGGCTTTTTTTTGCGTACTGTTTGCGTTTGCCGAAGGGGAATGCTGTTAGCATCGGAAAATCATGGGCATTCTAGATAAACTGGCACGGGCGGTGTCTTCTAAGCCACGTGCGGCCAAACAGCCAGGCGAAGAAGATCCAGAGATTGCAAGCCTCAAAGAGCAGCTCGCACACGGAAATCTCGACGGGTTGCGAGAGTATCTGCGCCGCACACGAGAAGCGCGCGATTGGCAGGACCGCATTTATGTACTCAACCGCGTGATCGACCAGTTGCCGCGGACGGCGCTTCATTTTGCCTGCGAAAAAGAACCAGATGCCGCCGATCTCGCGTTGATCTGCACTTCATATTATTCGGACCTGGCGCGGAAGAGACGCGGTTCCGGCACCTGCGACAAGATTGAGGAGATGCAAGTGGTTGGCGCGGCAGAGGCCGTTCGGGCCGCGATTGGCGCCGTGCATGCATCGATCAAACTTGACCCCGAAGATATAACCAGTCGCGCCGTGATTCTGCGGCCACTGACAATCTTTGGCGAATTAAGGCCAATGCAGCAGCAGTTGTTTGAGCAGATTGTTGCACAGGTTCCCGATTGTGCCGACGCACATGATGCTGTGGTTCACTCGATGTCCCAGCGCTGGCATGGCAGTCACCAAGAATCGCTCGCTGTTGCGCGGATGGGGCTTGCCAAAGCGACTGCGGGAAGCGATGTTGCCGGTGCGCTTTTTCGCGCACACAATTTGGTAAAAGGGCATTTGCAGTATTTTGACAAGGATATTGCCGCTGCAGCGAAATATATCAAGAACCCGGACGTCGGTCGCGAACTGAGCGAGGCATTCGACAGATGGACCGGGCCAGGATATGTGCCGAGAAGATCGAGCGTTACGTATTTAAAGGCTGCTAGTCAGTGGTTTTGGGCCTTAAACGATCGCGAGCGGATGGAGAAAGCGAAGTCCTTGATTGAGGTGGCGCGCCGCAATGCTGGGCAAATCGAGGAAGTGGAAGAGAATGCGACAGACGCAGAGGCGGCGTCAGACACCGATTCAGCGGCTCATGCAAAAGAATGCCTGGATTTAGTCTCATTTGGAGCAGAGGCGCTGCGCGAGAAGCAAGCGAATAAGGGCCTGCAAGGGTTTCTCACAGCCGCGAAGCGTGTGAAGTTTTACCGGCTCGATGCTTCGTTCGAAGCACTTGTGCATGTTCACATATCGCTTGCCTGCAGCAAACTTGGCGATAGGAATGGAACCCGCAATGCCCTTGAAAAAGGCCTGTCGGTCGCCGACCGGGCGGATTTTTCGGCGGCTCCGGTAAAGGTTGTGCGTCTGATGGCCGCCGCACTGGAAGAGCTTGACGCGGTTCGCGCAGTCAAATTCCTTGAGCTCCTCATCGATTCGGGAGCGGATAGCCAAGATCTTCTAAAGCTCGCATCGCTGTTGAGGCGCATGGGTATGTGTTATAACCGTGCCGGTTTGCACGATCATGCGGTGATTCCGCTACGCGCTGCTGTAAAGATTTACCGGTCTTCGCCCGCGGAGCCCAGTTTCCCCGCCGTCTTACTGGACTTGGGAAACGCATTGCGTAAAAGCGCCCCTATGGAGGCGGAAGTCCTTTATCGAGAAGCCGCCGGATTGCATGAGACGCAAATGAAGTTGGCGTCTGCGGCATCTTCGTGGGTAAACCTTGGCGTTCTCTGCTCCGAGCAGGGCCGCTTCGAGGAAGCACTGGAGTTGTATCGGAAGGCGTTGAGTATTCGGGAAAAAACACCGAACACTCCTGCATCACGAATTGCCAGTGTCCTCAATAATACGGCGGGAGTTTATCGCAGGATGCAGCGCTTTGACGAGGCCCATGCGGCAATCGACAGAGCCATCCGCCTGATTAAGCCGGATGAGCCTGCGATGCCCAGTTATTACGGAACGCGCGGAGAGATATTACTCGATGAAGGCCAGGCTGAGCGCTCGTTGGAATGGATCGGCAAAGCGATTTCGATGCGCGAAAAACAAACGTCGCCGGACAGGGAAGCACTGACCAAGAATTACGAGAAGGAGATTGAAGCGCTGCAAAAACTTGGCCGCAACGAGGAAGCCGAGCAGTCTCGCATCAAATTGACCGAGCTCCGCTCGGCGATTGAATCTACCCCTAAGACCGAGACCGGATCGTCGGCATCGTCGGGGATTATTGAGGGCGCTGTCTATGTGGAGCTTCCGTTCGGAACATCGAAGATGACGCCGAAGTTGCGCGAGCAGATTTCAGATTTGGTGGGCGCTCTCTCTGCGAAGATCCGCGAAGGCCTCTATGGCCGTTTCAGCGGCACGGTGACAGTTCCGGAACACGTCACGCTGATTTTCTACGGCTCAAATGCAGAATTGCTTTTTGCGGTGATAGAGCCGATTCTGACAGCCGAGAAAGTATGCGCTGGGGCCAGAGTGCTTATCCAGCAAAACGGCGTAGTGCGCGAGCAGATGGTAAGTACGCCGTGCATGTCCGTCAATTAGATTCTGCCGATGCTAAGTCTATCGCGGGACCGCCGGATGCCCCGCGTCCGGATTTCCGGGCCTGGGGTAGCACGCCTCACACCACCAAATCCGTCGCCCAATTCTCTTTCCCCGCAAGTCCAACGACCGAATCGAAGACATTGTCCGCCGTAACAAGAACCGCGCCTACGGCGATGGCGTGAGCGGCGATCAGCATGTCCATGTTTGCCAGGGGGCTTTCCAGAGGCCGCCCCGCCGCTTCCTGTTTTGCGCGCAATTGCCCGTAAGCGCGGGCCTCCACTGAACCCAGCGGAAGAACCTGAATGCGGGCAAGGAACCATTTGACTGCGCGGCGAAGGTTTTGGGCGTTGGGGTTTTTGGCCAGACCAAACTCCAGTTCAAATTCCGTGACGATAGAAATGCAGGCCACTTTATCGGGCCCCAGCGACGCAAGGCGGACCCTGGCTGCGGGAGACTTGCCTTTGAGAATGTAGCTGACAGTGTTGGTGTCGAGCATGTAGAGCCGGCTCATAGCTCGTCGCGCTTTTGCGGAAGGCCCTGATTGCGGTCGGCGAGGAAGTCATCCGGAAACCCGGCCTTGTCCAGTGCGGCATACACATCGTCCCAACGGTCTGGCGCCTGCGACAGGATCACATCACCGCTTTGCGCGTCGCGGCGAATGTAGACTTCCTTCGACGTGAAGCGGTACTCGGCGGGAATGCGGACGGCCTGGCTTCGTCCACTCATGAAAACGCGCGCTTTTTCAGCCTGCGCCATCTCTCACCTCGTGATATATATCATGCCATATCTCGTTGTTTGAGGCAATGGATTTCGCCGACGCGCCCACCCGCATCGCCAAGATCGCCGATGTGCATGGCTGAACATAGACTGGGGGATGCCACCCCGCCGCCCGTCACCCCCAAGCCTGTAGAATCATCCTGAATCTCAGCTCAAACCGGCAGTGGAGGCAACTTGCTTTACTGGCTGCTCTACGAAAAGCTATTTCCGTTTTTTCACCCGTTCCGGATCTTCCGCTACCTCACCTTTCGCACCGCGTTTGCGACGCTCACGGCGCTGCTGATCGCGCTCTTCATCGGGCCGTGGGTGATTCAGAAGCTGCGGGAGTTCCAGATCGGCCAGTACGTGCGCGACGACGGTCCGCAGTCGCATCTGAAAAAAACCGGCACGCCCACCATGGGCGGCGTGCTGATCGCGATCGCCATTTTGCTGCCCACGGTACTCTGGTCCGACCCCGGGAATCCCTTTGTGTGGATCACGGTCTTCTCCACGCTGGCCTTCGGCGCTATAGGCTTTGCCGACGATTACATCAAAGCTGTGCAGCGCCGCAGCCTGGGACTGACGGCGCGCGCCAAAATGCTGTGGCAGTGCCTCGCCGGCGTGCTGGTGGCTGTGGCGCTGGTGGTTCTCGATCAATTCAAGATGTTCTCGACGCGCGTTTCCGTGCCCTTCATCAAGAGCCTGCGCCCCGATATGCTGTGGCACGCATGGCCGAGCACGGTTCCGCATCTGGCGCTATTCGCATTCGTCCCCTTCGTGCTGTGGGTGGTGCTGGTGCTGGTCGGCTCGTCGAATGCGGTCAACCTGACCGACGGGCTCGACGGCCTGGCCATCGGCTGCACGATCATTGCTGCTGGTGCACTCACCGTGCTCACTTACGTCACTGGTCACGTGGTTTTTGCCGACTATCTTGAGCTGCAGCGCATGCCTATGGTGGGCGAATTGGCAGTATTTTGCGGGTCCATGGTTGGCGCCTCCATCGGCTTTCTCTGGTACAACGCGCACCCGGCCGAAATCTTTATGGGCGACGTGGGTTCGCTGGCGCTGGGCGGCGCCATCGGCACCGTGGCCATCGTCATCCGGCAGGAGTTGCTGCTGCCCTTCATCGGCGGCATCTTCGTTCTGGAGGCGGTCTCGGTCATCCTGCAGGTGGGCAGTTATAAGCTGCGCAATGGAAAACGCATCTTCAAAATGGCGCCCCTGCACCACCACTTCGAGCAGTTGGGATGGAGCGAGTCGAAGGTCATCACACGCTTCTGGATCGGCGCCCTGGTGTTTGCATTGTTTGCACTCACCACATTGAAATTGCGCTAACATGGACCGCGACGCGCTGCATGCAGTGCACAATAAAGTAGTCGCGAGCCTAAGGATAAGTTGAAATGATGGAACTCAAAGGCAAAAAAGTTCTGGTAGTTGGCTTGGGCAAATCCGGGCTTGCGGCAGCGTTGTTTTTGCGGAGGCGGGGCGCGCAGGTAACGGTCTCCGACATTCGCTCGGCCGAGGCTCTGGCCAAGGAAATTCCGGCGCTGATTGAGGAAGGTATTTCGGTGGAAGCCGGCGGCCACGGCCTGCTGACCTTCCGCCGTCAGGACCTGATCGTGATCAGTCCCGGCGTGCCGATTGATACGCCCGAGCTGGTGCAGGCGCGCAACTTCGGCCGCCCGGTGATCGGCGAGCTCGAACTGGCCGCGCGTTTCCTGAAAGGCAAGATTCTGGCCATCACCGGCTCCAACGGCAAGACCACGACCACGGCGCTGGCCGGCGAAATCCTGAAAGAAGCGGGCCTGCCCACGCTGGTTGCCGGCAACATCGGCGTGGCGGTGGTGGGCCTCATCGACGAAAGCACCAGCGACACATGGTCGGTGCTCGAAGTCTCGAGCTTCCAGTTAGAAAGCACCGAGCAGTTCCATCCCAAGATCGCGGTGATCCTCAACATCACGCCCGATCACCTCGACCGGCACGGTACGCTAGAGAACTATGCGCTGGCCAAAGAGCGCATCTTTGCCGCGCAGGGCGCGAGCGACTTTGCGGTGTTGAACGCAGGCAACGCACGCACCGCCGAATCCGCGGCTCGCTCGCATGCGCCGGTCTTCTGGTTCTCGGCCAAGCACTCCGTCGCGCAGGGCGCGTGGGTGGAGGACGGCAACGTCGTTTATCGTTCGGCTCCAGATGCCGCGACCGAAAGCATTCTTCCGGTCGCCAAGATTCCGCTCAAGGGCGAGCACAACGTGGAGAACGTGCTCGCCGCCGCATGCGCCGCGCGTCTGGCCGGCGTTGCGCCCGACGCGATTGCCCGCGCCATCGAGCATTTCAAAGCCGTGGAGCATCGCCTGGAGTACGTGGCCACCATCGACGGCGTCGAGTACTACAACGACTCCAAGGCCACCAATGTGGACGCGACCGAGAAGGCCGTGGCCGCGTTTCCCGGCGGCATTCATCTGATTCTCGGCGGCAAAGACAAGGGCGCGCCCTATTCTCCGCTTGCAGCCCTGGTGCGCGAGCGAGTGCGCGCCATCTACACCATCGGCGCAGCCGCGACAAAAATCGAGTCCGAGTTGCGCGGCGTGGTTCCCATTCATTCGTGTCAGACGCTGGCGAACGCGGTCAACGCTGCGGCCGCCGCAGCCAAGCCAGGCGACGTGGTGGTGCTGGCGCCGGCCTGCTCCAGCTTCGATCAGTTTGAGAATTATGAGCAACGTGGCCGCGTCTTCAAGCAACTGGTGCTTGATCTGCGTGAACTTGACGGGCGCGACTGGAAGGCGCGCGGCTAATTTATGGCGAAGCGAGTCGGAGTCGACAAGTGGCTGTTCTTCACCACACTGGCGCTGGTGGTCACCGGCCTGGTCATGGTCTTCTCCGCCTCCGCCGTGGTCGATCAGGAGAAGTATCACTCGGCCTACACCTTCGTGCTAACGCAAGCCATCTGGGCTGCGCTCGGAGTGCTGGCGCTCTTCGTGCTTATGCACATCGACATCAGCCACTACAACACTCCGCGCTTCATTTTCCCTGCTCTGTGCGTAACTACAGTGCTGCTGGTGCTGGTGTTTCTCATGCCCGGCTCGCACCACACGCATCGCTGGATCCGCTTCGGCAATTTTTTTACCCTTCAGCCCTCTGAGCTTGCCAAGCCCGTCATGGTGTTCTTCCTGGCGTGGTTCCTGCACACGCGGCTCGGCGCCATTCACCAATTGGTGCGCACGCTTCTGCCCGCATCGCTCATCCCCATCGCGTTTATCGTTTTGATTGTCGCCCAGCCCGACCTGGGTACGGCGATGGTGCTGGCCGGTGTCACCGCCATGATGCTGGTGCTGGCCGGTATGGAGTGGAAGATTCTGCTGGCCGCGTTTTGCGCGGCTCTGCCGCCGCTAGCCGCGCTGCTGCTCGTGCCCTGGCGGTTTGCGCGTCTCCTCGCCTTCCTCCATCCCAATTGCGACGCCCGCGACGCCGCCAATGCCGCCAGCTATCACGTCTGCCAGTCGCTGATCGCCGTAGGGACCGGCGGGCTGACCGGCCGCGGCTACATGGAGGGCATGCAGAAACTGTTCTATCTTCCCGAAGCATCGACGGATTTTATTTTTGCCAACATCGCCGAGGAGCTCGGCTTCATCGGCGCCATGTTCATTGCGACTCTGTTTGTCGTCCTAGGCGTCCGCGGTTTGCGCACCGCATTCCGCTGCACCGACCCCTTCGCGCGGCTGGTCGCATTCGGTATCACCACCACGATTCTCTTGCAGGCCTTCTTCAATATCAGCGTGGTGCTGTCGCTGGTGCCCACTAAAGGCATCCCGCTGCCCATGATTTCTCACGGCGGCACGTCACTCTTCTGCACGTTAGCCAGCATCGGGATTCTGCTCAACATCTCGCGAAGGGCCGAGTGAAAGAAGCAGGGAATAGGGAGTAGCGCCGGACTCCAGTCCGGCTGTCGTGCGGGCGTCCACGCCCGCACCTATTTGGGAATAGTCCCGAGTCCTGCAATCCGGATCAGGGAGTTTACTAACAACTGTGAACTACGAACTGTGAACTGTGAACGCAGACCATGAACTCCAAACTACGTATCGTAATCGCCGGCGGTGGAACAGGCGGGCACATCATCCCGGCCCTCGCCGTGGCGCGCGCGCTCGTCGAGCGACACAGCGCCGAAGTCCTGCTGGTCGGCACGGCGCGGGGTCTCGAATCGCGCCTGGTGCCCGAGGCCGGCTTTCCCCTGCGCCTCATCGACGTAGGCCCGCTCAAAAGCGTTTCCCTAGCAACCAGACTGCGCACGCTCGTCCGTTTGCCCGCGAGCATCTTCGAGTGCAAACGCATCCTGCGCGAGTTCCAGCCCGGCGCGGTGCTGGGCGTGGGCGGCTACGCTTCCGGCCCGGCGATGCTGGCGGCTCTCTGGCTCAAAGTCCCCACCATGGTCTACGAGCCCAACGCCATGCCCGGTCTCGCCAACCGTATCGTCGGCAAACGCGTCGCCCGCGCCGCCATCAACTTCCCCGCGGCCGCGCGATGGTTTCGCAATGCCGAAGTCACCGGCGTTCCCGTGCGTCCGGAGTTCTTTTCGCTTCCCGCGCCGCAAGGCCCGCTACATCTTTTGATCTTTGGCGGCTCGCTGGGCGCGCGCATCCTCAACACGCATCTGCCCACGCTGATGCCGGCACTGCTTGGCGCCGTGCCGGGGCTCACCGTTCTGCACCAATCTGGCGAGCGCCATGCCGCCGTAACCCTCGATGCGTATACGGCGACCGGCGCCGATCCCGCGCGCTGGCAGGTGCGCCCGTTCCTCTCCGACATGGCCGCCGAGTTCGCCCGCGCGCATCTGATTCTCTCGCGCAGCGGAGCCACCACAGTCGCCGAAGAAGCCGCCGCCGGCAAGCCCGCGTTGCTCGTTCCCTTTGCCGCCGCCACCGACGAGCACCAGCGCCGCAATGCCGAAGCCATGGTTCAGGCCGGAGCCGCCGTCATGCTCGAAGAGAAAGAATTCGAAATTCCCGATCGCCTCCTGACCGCGCTCATCGGCCTCCTCAACGATCCCGCTCGCCTCGCCGCCATGTCCGCAGCAGCTCGCACCCAGGCCCACCCCGGCGCCGCTGAACGCATCGCCGACCGGCTCGGGGAGTTGGCCAAAAAAGCAGCGAGTTAGCGAGCTCGCGGGTCCGATTCGGCGGACAGCCCAGATCTTGAGAGTGCAAACTCACCACGACAGGGGTGCCCCGGGTCTCGCTTTTGAGACCCGGGTACGCACGATGTCCGTTCGCGGATAATCGGTCTCCGCGCGCACGCAAAAAGCCCGCCTGACGAAGCAGGGCGGGCTTTTCGTTTCTGGTGATCAACGTTAAATTGTCGCCGATCCTGGCTTACCGGTGTCCACCACCGCCACCGCCGTGGAAGCCTCCGCCTCCTGCACCATGGAAGCCGCCCCCACCGCTGAATCCACCGCGTGCGCCGCCAGCGTACCCACGCGCTACGCCGCCTCCAGCATATCCGCGTGCGCCGACATAACCGCGGCCTGCATAACCACCGCGATAGCCGTATCCGCCGCGATAACCGTATCCGCCACGGAATCCGTAGCCGTATCTGCCGCCCCAGCCCCAGTGGTACCACGGTCCAACGCCGATGAAGACGCCGCCGTAAAACCAGTTAGGGCCGTAATAGCCGTACGGCGCGCAGGCATAGGGGTAATAGGAGTAATAGCCCCATTCGCAATCCGGAGGGCCGTAAGCGGCGTAATATCCGGGATCGACCACAGCGGGACCGACACCCACCCCCACCGCGGCTTGGGCATTCGCAGTCGAAACAACGACGAAGGGAAGAACCACAAGCATTGCTAATAGAACTAAGCGGAATCTCCGCATGACATCCTCCTTGTGCCGCCGGTCTTTACCTTGTCAGACCGGAAACCGGAGTCACCTCCAGCCTCAGCACCCGCCAGCCGTTTTCCTCTTTCATCTTGCGGCCAGCCCTCAATCTCTTAAACAACGTTTTCGCTTTTTTGTTGCGGTCTCAACAAAGAATCCTCCAACCCCAACCAAAGAGCAAGAGCTTTTCGTGCTCGCCTTGCCGGCGTCCAATCCAAAGAGAGTTACGCCTACCGAATAAGACGCAAAAAAACGCTAAAAGGCGCACAAAAAGCGGCCTCTCCAGTTTGGAGAGGCCGCATGTGCAGGCAGCAGAAGGCGAAACTACCTGCGGAAAGGAATCGGCCGAGGGCCGAAATGCGGGCCGTAGTGCAGGCCATAGAACGGGCCGTGGCCAATCACCACGCCGCCACGGATCACCGGACCTCCGCCAACAAAGTTCCAATAGCCGGGAACCCAGACGCCAGCGTTCCAATAGCCGGCGACCCACGCATATCCCGCGCCGGGGCATGGCGGCACGTATGCTGGCCCGCCGATATAGATGCCAACGCGGGCTGCCTGGGCAGGTGCTGCGCCCAAACCCGCCACTCCCAATGCCAACGCCGCTCCCAACATCAACTTCTTCATGCTGCCCATATTTCCTCCATTCCAGGCGGAACATTTTGCCGACCGCCCCGGCTCGCCACCACCTTGGGGCTTCGTTCTTGCTGCCCCCTTTGGCTTGCCGGTTCTGACTTTTCAAACACTATGGGCGCGAAAGGTTGTGCGCAACTTTTCGGTGGGGAGCGGGGTTTATGGCGCGGAAATTTCGGCGAGTTTTGCCGGAGTGCAAAAATGGCACACGGCCGCAGCGTTATCCTGAAGACCGAATGATGCCATTCGCTTCCACCATTCTGCTCGCGCTGGTGCTGGCCACCCCGCAGTTGGCCACGCCAGCAAAGGAGATTCCCGTGCACCACGCTCATGGCTCGTTTACTGTCGACGTTCATCCCCTCACGCCCTCGCCCGCCAGCGGCATCAGCCGCTTCACCATTAACAAGACGATCCATGGTGACCTGGAGGCGACCACCATCGGCGAGATGTTCACTGGCGGCGATCCACGGCAGGGCGTGGCGGGCTACGTGGCTATTGAGATGGTCACGGGAACGCTCGCCGGCAAGCACGGCAGTTTTGCCCTGCAGCACTTTGCCACCATGGACGCGAGCGGGCCGAAGATGCAGGTGATCGTAGTGCCGGGCTCGGGAACCGGTGAGCTCAAGGGTATCGAAGGGACGTTCGTTATTCGCATCGAAGACGGAAAGCACTTCTACGATTTCGATTTCACGCTGCCCGAGTAAACTGCCCTCAAAGACAGTTCTGAGGAAGACCCATGCTGCTGCGAATAGCAAGAATCATCGCGGCTGAAAGTATTCTGGTGATGTGCGTGAGTCTTGCGCTTGCGCAGCCATCGGTACCAGCGTCCGGCGCGGCTTTGGCCTTCGAGGTCGCGATCATCAAACCAAACGACGCGAATGGAACGGTCACGATCAAGCGTCTACCGGGGGGACGCTGGATCGCAACCAACGCTTCTCTCAGATTGCTGATCACGTGGGCCTACGACATCACCGACGAGCGGCTGGTGGGCGAGCCCGGATGGGTGGATTCTGCGCGATTCGACGTTACCGCGCAAGCCCCGAATGACAACCCGACCCGCGATCAACTGCGCCTCATGGTGCAGTCGCTTCTCGCCGATCGCTTCAATTTGTGCATACGTCGCGAGCCACGGCAGCTCCCGCTTTACCGCCTTGAAATGGACGCGGGAGGACCGAAGGTTCAACTTCAGGCCATAGGAACGGCGATAAGTCAGGACCCATTCAACATGACGGTGCTGGGTTGACTCTCGGGCACGCACGTCACTGCGGCGATGCTGGCGAAAGTCCTGTCCGGCCAACTCGGGCGTTTCGTGGAAGACGATACGGGTTTCGATTCCGTATTCGACTTCACTTTGGTGTGGCGGCCGGAAGGCGCGTCGCCCGACGACATGCCGGCCGACGACGAGCGCCCCTCCATCTTCACCGCAATCCGCGAGCAGTTCGGATTCAAGCTCGTTCCCGCCAAGGGCCCGGTTGATGTGATCGCCGTGGACCACATCGATCGGAATCCGGCGCCAAATTAGATTCACACCTGACCCCTGAAACCTACCCCCTGCCTCTGCTACCCTGATCCTTCATCACTATGTTTGCCACTTCGCAACACGCGCACTTCATCGGCATCGGCGGCATCGGCATGAGCGGCATTGCCGAGATCCTGCTCAATCTGGGCATGAAAGTCTCCGGCTCCGATTTGAAGAGTAGCGCGGTGACGGATCGGTTGGCGCAACTGGGCGCGACGATCTACGAGGGGCACAACGCAGCCAACCTGGCCGGAGCTACGGTGGTGGTCACCAGCTCCGCGGTGAACGCGAAGAATCCCGAGGTCGTCGAGGCGCACGCGTGCAAGATTCCCGTGATCCAGCGCGCGGAGATGCTAGCCGAGTTGATGCGGCTCAAATACGGCATCGCCGTCGCCGGCATGCACGGCAAGACCACGACTACGTCAATGGTGGCTGCGGTGCTGAGCGCGGGCGGGCTCGATCCCACCGTAGTTGTCGGCGGCCGCGTGGACGCGCTCGGCTCGAACGCCAGACTCGGCGCCTCGCGTTATCTCGTAGCCGAAGCCGACGAAAGCGACCGCTCGTTTTTGAAGCTCTCGCCGATTCTGGCCGTGGTGACCAATCTCGACCGCGAGCACATGGATTGCTACCACGACATGGCCGACGTTGAGCGGGCCTTCGTCGACTTCATCGATCGCGTCCCGTTTTACGGCGCCGTGACAGCCTGCATCGACAATGCGCTGCTCAAAGGCATCTTGCCGCGTGTGCGGCGGCGCGTCTTCACTTACGGCGTCGCAGCAGACGCGGATTTCCGTCTGGAGATTCTCGACGCCATTCTCGGCGTGGGGCAAGCGCCAGAGACAGCAACTGGCCCCGCAACAGAACCGGCAAGTTCGTTCTCGCGCTTCCTGGTACACACTGTCGCAGGGCCGCTCGGGCCATTTGAGCTGCATGTGCCCGGACGGCACAACGTACTCAATGCCACAGCTGCCGTGGCCATTGCGCGGCAGCTTGAGGTTTCGCCGGCCAAGATTGCCGAGGGGCTGGCGCACTTTCGCGGCGTCGACCGGCGCTTTCAGCAGCGCGGCCAGGCGCGCGGCGTAACGGTCGTGGACGATTATGGCCACCACCCCACCGAAATTTGCGCCACACTCGAGGCCGCGCGCGCCTCGCTACAAACTTCGACACACGGAAAGGTCCACGTCGTCTTCCAGCCGCACCGGTACTCCCGTACTCTGGATCTTTTGGACGAGTTTGGTGGTGCATTTAAAGACGCCGACACGGTTGTTGTCCTGCCCATCTACGCGGCCAGCGAGGAGCCGATTGCCGGCGTCACGGCGGAGCGGCTGGCCGAGCGAATCGAAACCGTAAACGGCCGTCCGCACGTAGGGTACGCGCCCGACTTTGCCGCCGCCGTCGCCGCAGTCACAGCCCCTGCTCAATCCGGCGACCTCATCATGACTCTCGGCGCAGGCAGTGTCAGCCAACTAGCGCCGCAGATTCTATCCGCGCTCGAAGGCATTTAACGCTGACCCCTGACACTTGACTCTTGACACCTGACCAATGAAACCTATCCTTACCCCGTAACGGTTAAGGTTCCCCCATCCATGGTGCGGAAGGCTCGCAACCATCCGCGGGTCATAATCAAATCTGGCGATTGTCACGACCCTGCTCAGGCGTGGCGAATCAAAGCAATACCACCAACCGGCCTCTGTTGTGGGACGACGATCCCCCTGCGGAGTTGCGTCCCCGGCGCGCCCAGGTACCTGACGGGCGTGTGCGCAGCAATGCGCCACGCATGCCACTCAAGTTCGACGATCCGGACGACGACGGCGTGCTGCGCCCGGCCGCGGACCGTTTTGGAGCGTCCAGCATGTCGCTCAGAACGCATTGGTGGCGTCCTAGGAGCGCTGTGGGCCGTGTGTCTCTCGCGCTTGCCGCACTGCTAGTGCTGGGCGGATTTGCTACCGCTGGCCTTCTCCTCAAGCGTTCTATCGAGCGCGACGCGCTCTTCCGCATCTCTGGCTCCAGCAACATCCAAGCCACCGGCCTCGCCGAGGTGAGCCGCACCGACCTGCTGCCGGTCTTCGGCGAGGACATCGGCCGCAACGCTTTTTTTGTTCCTTTGGATCTGAGACGGAGGGACCTGGAAAAAATTCCCTGGATCCAGCACGCGATCGTGATGCGCGTGCTGCCCGATCAGATTCGCGTGGCCATCGTGGAGCGTCAGCCAGTGGCTTTCACGCGGCGCGGCCAACAAATTGGACTCGTTGACGCGAACGGAGTGCTGCTCAGTATGTCGCCCAAGATCATGACCGAGCGACACTACTCGTTCCCGGTGGTCACCGGTATCGATCCGCGCGATTCCGCGGAGGCGCGCAAGAAGCGCATGGCCGTGTACTTGCGCCTGATGACGGAACTGGACGCGGACGGCCAGCACAACTCCGAGCAGATCTCAGAAATTGACCTCACCGATCCCGAAGATGCGCGCGTGCTCATACCCGAGCCGGGATCGGACATTCTGGCGCACTTCGGCGAGGATCATTTTCTGGAGCGCTACCAGCGTTACAGGGCGCACATCGTGGAGTGGCGTCAGCAGTATCCGCATCTCAAGTCAGTGGATCTGACCCTAGAAAACCAGGTTGTGCTGCAGATGGCTTCGGGCAGCGAGGCATCGGACGCCGCCGCTCAAAACTCATCCGCGCCGGCCGCGGGTGCTGCGCCTGACGCAAAGGTGCAGAGCATTGCGGCAGCGAAGCCGTCTCAAAACAAGCCTGCGGCAAAGAAGAAAAAGCCGGTGCAGGCGGCTAAGCATGCGACGCCGAAGCACACCGGGATGAACACAGGGACAAACTCGGGCAGGGGGAGTCCCGCCACAACTTCGGGTCGTTCTTCGAGCGGCTCTGAAGGCGGGTAAGCACAATGGGGCAGAAGCCAGACAACCTGATCGTGGTGCTCGACATCGGCAGCGCATGGACGCGCCTGCTGGTGGCCGATGTGAACGAGGAGGTACTGCGCTATCGCGGCCACGGAATCGTGGAGTCGGCGGGCATGCGCAAGGGCCTGGTCGCCGAGCTGGCGCCCGCGGCCAAGTCCGTGCGGCGGGCCAGCGAACAGGCGGAACGCGCGGCTCGTGCCTATATCGATAAATGCGTTGTGGGAGTGGGTGGGCCCAACGTACTCGGTCTGAATTCAAGCGGCGGAGTGCAATTGGGGCGCGGTATGCGCGAGATTACGCCGGAAGATGTGCGTGCCGTGATCCATCACGCGCGCGCTATCGATCTCCCCAGCGATCGCGAGATTGTGCACTTGCTGCCGCGCCAGTTCATCCTGGACAAGCAGCCAGCCATTTTCGATCCCGTGGGCATGGTGGGTGCGCGGCTTGAAGTCGAGCTGCACATCGCCACATGCTCGGGCAGCACTCTGCAGAGCGTTGTCACCTGTGCCAATCGCGCCGGGCTCGAGGTCACGGAGGCGGTGTTTGAGTCAGTAGCTGCCGCCGAGTGCATGCTCTCGACCGACGAGCGTATGCTGGGCGTCTGCCTGCTCGACATTGGCGCGCACTCCAGCGACTTGGCGGTTTTCTCAGAGGGCTCCGTAGCCTACACCGCATCGGTGCCCATCGGCGGCGCGCATTTTACCAATGACCTGGCGATCGGCCTGCAACTGCCGCTGGCGCAAGCCGAGGAGTTGAAGAAGCACTATGGCCATGCCGTGGTCGTCGATGTGCCGCAGGATGCGCAAATCGAAATTCCCGCGCCGAAGGGCGGGCGTGCGGTGTTGCCGCTGCGCACCATCGCGGAGATTCTGGAACCGCGGGCGCGCGAGCTCCTGTACTATGTGCGCGAAAGCCTGCGCCAAGGCGGCGTACTCGACGCGTTGGGCGCAGGGTGCGTTCTCAGCGGCGGCGGAGCCATGCTGCCCGGCATGCTGGACGTGACCGAAAGTCAGTTGCACGTGCCGGCGCGCACGGGCTTGCCGGTGCGTTTGTCGCAGATGCCCGCAGAGTTGAACCATCCGGCCTGGGCCGTGAGCATCGGCATGGTCCTCTATGCACATCGCACGCAAACCATGCGTGCGGCTGAAGACAACCGAAGTTTGCGCGCGAAGTTGCGTGCCATGTTTGCCGCAAGTTTTTGATGAAGCAGGGAACAAGAGAACAGAAAATCGGGGAACAGAGATCAGAGATCTTTGAACTGTGAACTACGAACTGAGAACTAAGAACTGAGAAGAGAGCGGAGCCCAATGGAACAGCAGAAGAGTGAAGCCGGAGAGATACGGATTCAATTTCACGATGAGCCCCTGCGCGGCGCGCGCATCAAGGTGATTGGCGTGGGTGGTGGTGGCGGCAATGCAGTAAATCGCATGATCCAGGCGCATATGGAGGGCGTGGAGTTCATCACCGCCAACACCGATGTGCAGGCGCTGAAGCTTTCGCAGGCCGCGGTTAAGTTGCAACTCGGTGTGCGCCTTACCTCAGGCCTCGGCGCGGGCTCCAATCCCGACGTTGGCCGCCACGCCGCGCTCGAGGACTCGGAAAAAATTATCGAGGCGCTGGAAGGCGCCGACATGGTCTTCGTCACGGCGGGTCTCGGTGGGGGCACGGGCACCGGGGCCGCGCCGGTCATCGCGTCGCTGGCCAGCGAAATGGGCATTCTCACCGTCGCCGTGGTCACAAAGCCCTTTGCCTTCGAAGGCAAGCGCCGCCTGATGCAGGCCGAGCGCGGCCTCAAGGAGCTGGTCGAAAGCGTCGACACCATGATCGTGATTCCCAACGAAAAGCTGCTGGCCGTGGCCAAAGACGCGGGTTTCTTCGAGAGTTTCCGCATCGCCGACGACGTGCTCAGCCAGGGCGTCCAGGGCATTAGCGACATCATCACCATCCCCGGCATCATCAACCGCGACTTCGCCGACGTGAAGACCACCATGGCCGGCATGGGCCAGGCGGTAATGGCCACGGCCGTTCGCTCTGGCGCCAATCGCGCTGTGGAAGCCGCGCAGGCAGCCATGGCGTCGCCGCTTCTTGAGGCCGGCGCCATTGACGGCGCGCGCGGCATCCTCATCAATATCACTGGATCGAGCTCGCTTAAGCTCTCTGAGGTCAACCAGGCGTCCACGCTTATCCAATCCGCTGCGCACGAAGACGCCAACATTATCTTTGGCGCGGTGCTCGACGAGAAGATGGGCGATGAAGTCAAAATCACCGTCATCGCCACCGGCTTCCGCGACCAGATGCCGGAGCGCCGCGCACGCATGTTGAACGTCGAAGAAGCGCCGGTAGTTTCGGTGCCCCTGGTGTCGTCGGGCAACTGGCTGCCCGAGACCGAAGCGGCGCCTGCGCCGCCCCCTGCCCGCTTTATGAGCGAGGAGGAGGAAGAAGCGACCGCCGGGAACCACGACGACGAGTTCTTTTTCACCACGGCTGCGCCCAACGTGACGACCATGGTCACTGTGGCGACGCCGCAACCCATGGCTACTTCCGATGCATCGGCGAATCTTGCTATGGAGCGCGCGAGCGCGCCTGTTCCGGAGGAGCCGCACTTCGATGCCATCGAGAGTGAGCCCGAATTCAAAACTCCGCCGAGAGACTACGCTGCGGATTTCATCGTGACTCCGCGTCAGACCTTCGACGAGGAGATGGCGGAGCTGGCGCAGGGTCCGGGGCCATTGCCATCGCCATCGCTGTTTCCTCAGTCCGCCGCGGAACCCGAACGCGATCTGGATGTCCCCACATTTTTGCGTCGCCTGAATTTTTAGGGCGTGTCCCCGATTCCTAGAGCGTGTTTCAAAAATCGGTTTTGTAACAAGGGCATGGCTTTAACCGGGCCGAAAAAGGCTATAAAAGAGGGGGTTTTAACCCCTGAGGAATTTGCGCCAAATCCACGGCCCATTTTGAAACACGCTCTAGGCAATCTGTGTCGCAGACGGGACATTACCTTGGTTCCGCACGTCTTAGGGCTGAGTCTCAAAATAGGAGAAAACACGGTATAGTAAGCGAAACGTCCCGGAAAGTTGTACCTGGCAAGGGCTGCGGTGTGAGTGGTTTTTTTTGAGTTTCGGTTATTGTATATGTAGGACTAGTTAATGGATTGGATAGGTCCAAAAGGAAATGTCCGGTTCAGGCAATTCAGTGGCGAGGCCGGCGAGAAGAATAGCCATGCCTGCGGCGGAGAAGAGAAACCGCTCGCGGCCTTAGCAGGAAGCACGAAGTGCGTCGTCTACGGGCGAACGCGCGGCACGAAATCCAAAATTGAGAGGATGTTGGCGGATGAAGTTGTCTCGCGTCAGGTCTATTGGAATTACTCTATTTAGTTTCAGTCTTAGCGTCGCGTGCGCAGCGGCGCTGGATGCTCCGCCGAACTCCATGCATCATCCCAGGCCGGCCTCCAGGCTCAAGGAAACGCACCACGCACCGGCGCATCGCGCCACGGCAAGCCACGCGAGTACCGCGCACGCCTCGGCAACGCATTCCACGGCCACTCGCTCTGCGAGTGCGCGCAACACTGCATCCCGCGTCCCCGCGAAATCCGCGACAGCCGGTGCGCATTTACGCCGCGCCTCCATCACGCATCGCCATCATTATTACGAGCGCTTCACGGCCAGCTCCTTTGTTGTGGGCGGCGTGGGCTCTGAAGACCTGACGGCCGGCGAGGATCCCGTAGTGCGCCAGGCCGCAATCGAGGCTCTCGGCGACATGAACGGCACCGCGGTGGTCATTGATCCCTCGAACGGCCGTATTCTCGCCATGGTCAATCAGAAACTGGCGCTCTCGCCGGGCGCGGAGCCTTGCTCCACTATCAAGCTCACCGTGGCCATGGCCGCGCTTTCTGAAGGCATTGTCACGCGTGACACGCCCGTGCAGTTGGCCGGCTTCCGTATGAACATGACGCAGGCCCTCGCGAAAAGCAACAACCTCTACTTTGAGGAGCTGGGCAGGGAGCTGGGTTTCGAGCGCGTTCGTCACTATGCCAACGAATTCGGTCTGGGCGAGCTGGCCGGCTATAATATCGCGGGCGAGCAACTGGGTGTCTATCCCGACCAAGCGATTCCTCAGTCCGAGGGCGGCGTGGCCCGCATGTGCAGCTTCGGCCAGGGCGTCTCGCTCACGCCTCTGCAACTGGGCGCCTTCGTGGCCGCCATCGCCAACGGCGGAACGCTCTACTACCTGCAACATCCCACTACGCCGCAAGAAGCCGCAGCGTTTCAGCCGCGCGTGAAGCGCACTCTCGATATCGCGCGTTTTGTACCCGAACTCGAAGACGGCATGGCAGGTGCGGTAGAGTATGGAACCGCGCGCAGCCTGCGCAGCAACTTCCGCGAGTTTCCGGTCTTTGGAAAGACCGGGACCTGCTCCGACAACGGCACGCGCTTCGGCTGGTTTGCTTCTTACTCCCAGTCGCCCATGGGCACACTGGTGACGGTCTTCTTCCTCGAAGGCGGGCGGCCGACCTTCGGCCCGCGCGCCGCCGAGCTCACCGGCGAGTTCTACAAGAATCTCTGGGATCACGACTACTTCGAGGAGAAAAACCAGGAAGCGGGCAATGCTCCGGTGTCTGCACCTGCAACCGCACCCGCACCCTATCCCGCTGCGGCCGCACCCACTCCGGCCGTGCAGTAGTCGCAGCACATGTACAGCCGGTCTCCTGACCGGCTGTAGTGCCGGCCTCCGGGCCCGCACAAATCACCCTCACTCTTCATTGTGATTCCCGGCGATCGTCTCAAACCAAGCGCTTGCGAATGGCAATCAGCTATCCTGAATGACAATGAGCAAACTGCGTTGGGTCCTCGCCGGCATCGGCGACATTGCGCGCAAGCGAGTTATTCCAGCTATTCAAACAGACCCGCGTAGCCTGCTTCTCGGCTTTGTCACACGCGACGCGGCCAAGGCGCGCGAATTTCCCGGCGCAAAATCATGGTCCACGATCGAAGAAGCCGTTGCCGATCCGGAAGTGGACGCCGTTTACATCGCCTTGCCAGTTGCGCTCCACGCGCACGCCGCCATCACCGCCCTGCGCGCGGGCAAGCACGTGTTGTGCGAGAAGCCCATGGCCATCAACTACGCGCAAGCCGAGCAGATGGTAGCTGAAGCGCGTGCATCGGGCCGCTTCCTCGGCGTCTCGTATTACCGTCGACTCTATCCGAAACTCCTCCGTGCCAAGCAACTCATTGCCGAAGGCGTCATCGGCCGTCCCGTTCTGGCCGAAGCCAACTGCCACGGCTGGCTTGAGACCGAGGGCCGCGAATGGCTGCGCGATCCGGCCCTGGCCGGCGGCGGCCCGCTTTACGACGTCGCCTCGCATCGCATCGACGCCATGCACTTCCTCTTCGGCAAATCTGAGCGCGCCTGCGGTCTGCTGTCGAACGCGGTGCATCGCATGGCCGTTGAAGACTCTGCGACGGCTCTGATGCAACTCCCCGGCGGGGTGCATGGTGTAATTGACGTGCGCTGGAACTCGCGCATTCCGCGCGACCAGTTCCGCATCATCGGCGAGGAGGGCGAGATCAATCTCGATCCGCTCAATAGTCCGGAGCTGCGTGTCAATGCCGGCCAAGGGGGACGCGTAGAGATTTTGCCTCCGGATGCCAACCTGCATTACCCTGTGGTCGAAAACTTTGTCGACGCTATGCTGGCCAACAATCCGAGCCGCCTGGCCTGCCCTGCCGAGCAAGGCGCCTGGGTGGACTGGGTGATCGGCCAGGTGGTAGGTGCGCAATCCAATCCCGCCTGAATTCGCCCCTTGCCATTTTTCTTGCGCAGTTCTGCAACGATTCTCGCCGAGAATCATCCATAATGTGAGGTCGCCTGTTCCCGCGTGTGCCTACGTGTCGAGCTAGGTAGCCTGATTCCCCGTACGCCGCATCTCTAGGACCTTCAATGGCGCTGCCGACCGGCATTCTGCTGACATACGGTTACCTCCTGCTCTTCGTCTGGGTTTTGGTGGAGCAGTTGGGCATTCCGTTGCCCGCCACGCCAGTGCTTCTTGCGGCGGGGGCTCTTTCGGTTGACGGCCCTATCAACTTCTTTCTTGCTTTAGTGATCGCTGCCCCAGGCGCGCTGATCGCCGATACGGTATGGTACTTCATCGGCCGCAGCCATGGGCATCACGTCCTGCGTCTGCTTTGCAAACTCTCCCTCGAACCCACTATCTGTGTCCGCCGCACCCAGGACTCCTTCGGCCGCAACCGCGGCACCTTGCTTATGTTTGCTAAATTCGTTCCTGGCCTGGGGATTCTGGCGCCGCCAGTGGCTGGCCAGAACGGCATGAGGTTCCGTCGGTTTCTGTTTTTCGATGGCATTGGCGCAACGCTTTGGGTGGGAACATTGCTGGTCGTAGGTCGCTTCTTTGGCGACGTGCTCAAACGCAATGCGCATCTGCTCTACTGGGCGGGCCGGTTCTCCGGCGCATTGCTGGTTCTCGGCATCGTAGGGTTCTTCCTGGTGCGTATCTATCGTCGCCGCGTGATACTGAAGAACCTGGTCGCCGCGCGTCTCGAGCCCGTCGAGCTTAAGCGTCAGCTCGACGCAGGTGAGCCGGTCTACATCGTCGACCTGCGCCATCCCCTGGAACTGGTGCCCGAGCCGTTCACGCTGCCCGGCGCACAGCACTTTTCGCCTGACACGCTCACCGCGCGTTACCACGAGATTCCGCACGACCGCGACATCGTGCTCTATTGCACCTGCCCCAGCGAAGCCACCGCGGCCAAAACCGCCATGACCTTGCACAACCTCGGCGTCGAGCGCGTGCGCCCCCTGCGCGGCGGCTACGACGAGTGGAAACGCCTTGGCTTCCCGCTGGACGCCATTCCCCCCGTCAATCCCATGGTGACGACCGTCCAGTCCGCACACTGACGCTTCGACCCGCCAAGCTCCAGCGTCCAGGTCGAGCTCGCAGCATAATCTGTAGCGCCGGCCTCCCGGCCGGCTGTAGCGCGGGCGTCTTCGCCCACGCTACGTCTTCACTCTGACACTACTTCACTCCATCCCGCTTGACGCACCCCGCTTCCCATGTTCGACTGATCGAGGAATCAACGAATCGCATGACCCTGCCCCAACTCACCCTCGACGATTACAACCACCAGTTCGCTGATCGCCACCAGCTGCACGGCGTGGTGGCCAAGTGGGCCAAAGAGAGGCCCGAGGCCGCGGCACTCATTAGCGCCGAGAGCGGGCGCACGGTTACATGGCTCGAATTCGACCGCTTCACGACGGCATTGGCTTGCGAATGGCTGCGCCTGGGCTTCAAGAAGGGCGATTACCTCGTCACGCTGCTGCCCATGTCGGCCGATCACGTGCTGCTCGAATACAGTTTGTTCAAGATCGGCGTCATCGTCGTACCCCTCGACCTGCGTCTGCCCGCCGCCGAAGTGATTCGCGTCGTCGAGATGCTGCGCCCGCGCGGCTTCGTCTCGCTCGGCCTCTACGGTCCCATCGATTTCCGTGAGATGGGCCGCGTCATCAAGGCAAAGTGTTCCCAAGAAAAATACTCATTGCCCGAGCACTTCTTCACCGTAAGTTCCGCCGAGCCGACCGAAGGCTTCCGCTCCTATGCCGAGTTAACCGAGGCCGCCGTGCGCACCGCCGCGAGCACGCCCGATGCAGGCGCGTCGCAACTGGCCGCTGCAGCCCCTGCAATTGCGGAAGACGACGGCGCCCTGGTCATCTTCACCACGGGATCGACCGGCTCGCCCAAAGCTGCGCTGCTCTCGCATCGCAACATTACGTCGCAGAATATGTGCCTCTGTGCCGCGTTCTTCGGCGGCGACAGCGGCACGCGCTCGCTCGTCAATCTGCCGGCCTCGCACGTCGGCGCGCAGACCGAGATCCTGATGACGACGCTCTTCGGCGGCGGGACGGCTGTGCTGCTCGATGTCTTCGACGCCGCTCGCTCCCTGCGCGCCATCGAGCAGCACCGCGTCGAGCTCCTCGGCCAGATTCCGGTGATGTTTCAACTCGAATGGATGCTGAAAGACTACGACCGCTACGATCTCTCAAGTCTGAAGTTCGCCGCTTACGGCGGCAACGCCGTCTCGCGGCCATTCGTCGACAAGCTGGCCACCATGGCGCCGGTCGTCGGCACCGGTCTCGGCCTCACAGAGTGCGCTGGCTTCTGCACCTACGTCAGCGTCGGTGCAGCCGAGCGCGAAAAAATCCTCGACGGCCTGGGCCACGACATGCCCGTCTACGCGTGTACCGTTCGTCAGCCCATGCGCGACGACGGCCTCGCCGGCGATGAGTTGCCCGAGGGCGATATCGGCCACATCTGTTTTCTTGGCCCCCAGACCTTCCGGGGCTACGTGAACGATCCCGACGCCACCGCTCGAACCATCTCGCGCGACGGCTACCTCTACACCGGCGATCTCGGATACAAAAGCGCCGCCGGCATTCATCTCTCCGGCCGCGCCAAGTGGGTCATCAAATCGTTCGGCTACCAGGTGTTTCCAGGCGACGTGGAGGCGCACGTCGGCGACCTTCAAGAGAAAGTTGCCAATTGCATCGTGGTCGGCGTGACGCATGAAGTCGCCGGCGAGGGCGTTGTCGCGATCGTTGAGAAGCGGCCGGGCGTCGAGCTCGCCGTGCAGGAATTGGAGCGCCACACGCGCTCTCTCGCAACCTACATGCGGCCGCGCCATTGGATCGTGGTCGAGCCCGGCCAGATGCCTCTCAACCGCCTCGCCAAGCCCGACCACCAACGCGCGCAGGAGATGGCCAACCATGAGATCGCCGCGTTGCGCACCCGCGGCGAGTGGGACTCGATGCACACTGACGCCAGGTAAATGTAGCGCCGGCCTCCCGGCCGGCTGTAGGGCGGGTCTTCCGACCCGCACGTAAATGCTGGCAGCGTAAACACTCGTATCGGATAGCACGAAGTGTCAGGGCGCGATCTCAGCCGCCACGCAAATGCCACAAAAAGGTGAGGGCTTTAACCCTTGCGTGGCAGCCTCATTCAAATTGCTCCACGACAACGCGGCTTCCAGGTATTACGATGAAAGGTGTAGCCCAATCGCTGTCAGGAGCACGTCCTTGGCATACGACGATCTGCGCGACTGGATCAAAGCTCTTGAAAAGCACGGCGAGCTCCGCCGCATCCGCGAAGAAGTTTCTCCCGAGCTCGAAATCACCGAGATCACCGACCGCGTAAGCAAAATCGGCGCGCGCTCCGGAGCAAAAACCGGTAGAACGAAAGAAACGTCCGCTCCCGGCGGTCCGGCGCTGTTGTTTGATAATGTCGCGGGCCACCCCGGTCATAAGGTTCTCATCAATCAATTCGGCAGCGAGCGGCGCATGGCTCTCGCGCTGGGCGTCGAGCGCATCGACGAAATTGCCGAACGCATCCAAGGCCTGATGAACATGAAGCCGCCGACGGGCGGCTTTCTTGACAAGCTAAAGATGCTGCCCCAACTGGCCGAGCTGGGAAATATCTTTCCCAAAACAGTTTCTGCCAAAGACGCGCCTTGCAAAGAAGTCATTCGGCGTGATAACTTCGACCTCAATCATTTCCCGATTCTCAAGTGCTGGCCGTACGACGGCGGGCGCTTCATCACTCTGCCCTGTGTGCACACCCGAGATCCGCGCAACGGCAGGCGCAACATCGGTATGTACCGCATGCAGGTCTACGACGGTCAGACGACCGGCATGCACTGGCAGCGGCAAAAGGTTGCCGCCGAGCACTATCGCGAAGCCCTGCGGGCAGTTGCTGCGGCAGGAGTAGGGGTAAATCCCGCTCTCGACCCGGGGGCTTCGCGTGTCACCATCATGGCCGAGTCCGCCGGAGGCGCGGTCACCATCCCCGAGCAGACCGCAGGCGGTATTCCGCAAATCGTCCTCAGCAATCTCAAAGGTTCACGGTTTGAAGTGGCTGTCGCCATCGGCACCGATCCCGCAACCACTTTCTCCGCTATTGTGCCCGCGCCGCCCGAGGTCGAGGAGTTCCTCATCGCCGGGTTCCTCCGCGGAAAGCCCGTCGAGATCGTCAAGTGCGAGACCGTCGATCTCGAGGTCCCGGCCCACGCCGAGATCGTTCTCGAAGGCTATGTCGAGCTGGGCGAACTGCGCTCCGAAGGCCCCTTCGGCGACCACACCGGCTTCTACACGCTGCCGGACGAATACCCTGTCTTTCACCTCACCTGCATCACGCACCGCAAAGATCCCATCTACGCCGCGACCATCGTGGGCAAGCCACCCATGGAAGACGCATGGATGGGCCGAGCCGTCGCCCGCATCTTTCTGCCCGCGATGCGGATGACCATCCCTGAGCTGGTCGACATTAACTTGCCTGTCGAAGCCGTCTTTCACAACCTGATGATCGTGTCAATCAAAAAGAGCTATCCCGGCCATGCGCGCAAGGTGATGAACGCCATCTGGTCGCTAGGCCAGGCCATGTTCACCAAGTGCATCATTGTGGTTGACGAAGATTGCGACGTGCAGAACATCCCCGAAGTCGTCCTGCGCGTGGCCAACAATATCGATCCCGAGCGCGACATCCAGTTCACGCTCGGCCCCGTCGATTCGCTCGATCACGCCTCGCGCCTGCCCAACTACGGATCGAAAATGGGCATCGACGCCACGCGCAAATGGAAGGCCGAAGGCTTTGACCGTCCTTGGCCCGCGATGATCGAGATGGACCGTACGACCAAGGCGAAGGTCGATGCGATGTGGGTAAAACTGGGACTCGATTAGTCTGGCGACAGTTGAGGCCCGCCGTCTGCGCTATGCGTTCGCGCAACCGCCGAGGATGCTGAGATAAATAGTTTTTTCACGGGGAGTCTCCTTGAATTGGAGATTCGGAGAAAGAAATAGCCCAGAATATGGGTCCTACCATCCCTCCTGAAAATTAGGAGAGGTATGACCTCATTGGCGAGCAGCCTGCTCTCAAAAAATCCACCGTAGTCAGACGCGATGTGGGCCAAGCTTGCTATTGATTAGTCCGGAGACGGTTGAGGCCCGCCCGTTGCGTGATTCTGCCGCGCAACCGGCGGGGCCTCAGTTTGTGGGTGGTTATAGCGAAACCAGAGTGACTGTACCCCGAATACGCAGCGCTCAAGTCGACGCGACCACAAGGAGCGGCGACCCCGCACAAGACTCAACAGGGCACACCTACTCTGGTTTCGCTCTAGAATGCGAAGGAGCAACTCGGCACGCTGCCGCTCGCGCTCCAAGTGCCGTCAGTCACGTCCGTACCCGATGGATCGAGGCCGTTCACGTTGTCCAGGAAAGTGCTAAAGTACTGGTCGCCGCTCTGCGTATTGACGTCGAGATCGATGTTGCCCAGATAAATCTGCCCGATATTGCTTGAGTTATAGCCTGCGAAGGTCTCGTAAGCGCCGGACACCGAATTCTCAGACTTCACGCCGTTGACGATGATTTCCTGGAACTTCGGAGTGCCCGAGGTGCCGCTGCAGCTTCCGTAGTTGGCGTTTACGATGATCAGGTGCTTGGCGTATCTGATGCAGATGTTCTCGTAGGTCACCTGCTTCACCGTGCCGCCGCAATCCACGTCAGTCTTAATGTTGATCGCGTTGGCGTCGGTTGAGGCCGTCCCGCCGGAACTCTTGCCGTACACGTAGTCGTTCTCGAACAGCACATTGGTCACGCCGTCGAAGGTTTGGCTGCCGATTGACAGTCCGTGGGTGCCGTAGACGTTCGTGTTTTTCACCGTGATGTTTGAGGCCGCAGATTCATTGGTCTTGACGGCAATGCCATCGTCGCCCGCGGTGATATTCGAATTGGCTACCGTTACGTCGCTGATGCTGTCGATATCGATGCCGTCGGCGTTGGCCTGGTTGGGCGAAGTGTTGATCGTGACATTCCACACCGTGGCGCCGCTGCCGCCCTGGATGTAGAGGTTGGGCTTTGCGGCGTTCTGCAGTGTGATGTTGGCGATGTTAAAGTTGCTGGCGTTATTGGTCTGCACCAGGCGCGGCTCATCGCTCATAGAGTGCACATTTTCGCGGCCGTCGATCGTGCCCGATCCGAAGATTCCCGTGTTGCTGCCTGTAACATCGATGAGCTCGGACTCGCTGTTGTAACTGTTGTTGCCGTAGAGCGTGACGCCCGAATCGATGACCAGGCTTTCGTCGGTCCCGATGGTCAGCTTTCCGCTCAGGAAGGCGTTGTCTGAGCCGTTAATATGCAGGACCACGGCGTTGCCCGTATTTTCGCAGGCGGTGAGCGCAGCCTGAATGCGCGAGGTGTCGTCGCTGGTGGTCGGACTTGAGACGTCGACAGAAGAGGAAGTGAACTGCGCGTTAAGCGTCTGGCAAGCCGACGGCGTGCTCGGCTCGGAAGGGTTGCGAGGGTCGCCGGTGGCGTAGGTTTGGGCCGTCACGACGGCGGGAATGGCAAGCACGGCCGCAAACGCGCAGCCGCCTATGGCGCTGAAAAGTATCTGTTTGTTCAATGGATTCTCCTTGAAATTAGGACCTGGGGGAAAAGGGGATCTGACGCAGGGTCATACCGGGGATTTCAGTATGGTCAGCAGTGGTATGACCGCCACGGGAAGCCAAATTACTCCGGGCGATCGGCAACTGTCAAGAAGTTTTTACAAATTTATTACAAGGTCTTGCTGACGGATTCCGATCAAGTATGCTCGCGAACGAAAGGCCGTAGCCATCACCGTTGCCTGTGGCCGCTGGCTCCGTACACAAGTGCGGCCGCGCTCCGGCTGCCGGGCTCTGTTATACCTAATCCCATGCGGGTTGACCTTCCCAGCCGCCTCGTCGGCCTGATTGCTGCGCTGGCGCTTTCCATTCCACTTCACGCTCAACAAACCTCCGGCACTTTCCGCTGGATCGATTTTCGCGATGCCAAAGACCAGAACATCGTGGCCTGGGTTACGCGCTCCATGCAGGTGGAAAAATGGACCGCCATCCGCGAGATCGGCGTGGTCTACGATGCGGCGCTGGTCGTGACCACCGATCGCCTGGGCCCGCAATCCCCGCCCAGCGATGACAGCTTCACGGTCTGGAACGTGTCGCTCACCAGTCACGTGATCGCGCCGCTGCTCAAGGGCGTGAATCTGCGCTGGTTCGACTGGGAGCACTTTGCCGGCGACGCTCCCCAGGAGCTGACCGTACTCTACGACAACTGCCACGAGTGCGCCGCCAGCACATTTTTCACTAGCTTCCACTACGACGTCGTGCACCACATGTGGACGGCTCGCTGGATCCGCGGTGGCCAGGGTATTTTGGTGTGGAACGCCGTTCCGCCCAGTGCTCCGGACGTGACTTGGACGCAGGTGTACGCCCTGATGTCGGGTGCCGAAAACCGCGCCTACCTGTGCACGTGGAACCGCTTCGATTACGGCAAGAAACGGCAGCCTAGCGACACCATCTTCCGCTACGACGTCGACCCGATGTCCGGCTTGGATCGCACCGTGGAGTTGACCCGGGACGACGCCGAAGCCATGAAGCTGCGCCTCTGCCGCGGGCAGGATGCCATTCAAGGTCTCGAGCGTGGCCAGGACTCGGAACTCTGCCAGCAGCTGCTCAACACCCGCCCCGAGCGCAAGCCGGTGACCACTCCGCCCGCCAACAATCGTGGTCAGTCCGCAGCGGGCCACGTAAACCATTGAGATGAGTCTTTAGAGCATTTTCGGATCTACTATAGACTTTGGTGCCCCATCCATTCCGCGCTTTTCTGCGGAATGAGTGGGACACCTACAAAATCCCGCAAATGCTTTAGCTAATGGTCAATAGAGAGCAGTTTTGCCTCCTGCGCCGCGAATAGCATCCAAGCTGAACGGAGGCATGAATGAGCCACCTTTTCAGACTTGCACGATTTGCTCTGTTTCCCCTGGCGATAGCACTTTGCACGGCCGGTTGCCACAATGATCCAGGCCAGGTCCAGGCGGATAACAACCAGGCGGGCACGCAGGACCCGGCCTCGGATCCTGCGGCGGCCAACCTGCCCCCTGTTGCAGACAACTCAGGTGTTCCGCAGTACACATCCACCGCCGCTCCGAGCTACCAGCAGAGTGGCTACCAGCAGAATCCTCCGTCGCAGGACCAGTCGTCTTACGATTCAGGTTACGGAGAGCAGCCGGAGTACACCGCTGCCCAGCCGCCTCCGCCCTTGCCCGACTACGAACAGCCGCAGGATCCCGGCGACAACTACATCTGGACGCCCGGCTACTGGGCCTGGTCTCAGGATGGCTACTACTGGGTGCCCGGCGCATGGGTTGAAGCTCCCTACGAGGGCGCACTCTGGACCCCTGGCTACTGGGGCTACAGGCATAACTCCTACGGGTTTTACCCCGGCTACTGGGGCCAATACATCGGCTATTATGGCGGCGTCAACTACGGCTATGGCTACATTGGATACGGCTACCAGGGCGGGTACTGGGGCGGAGGCCACTTCAACTACAACCGCTCGGTCAACAACGTCAACATCTCTGTGGTGCATAACGTCTATAGCCGCTCGGTGGCCGGCAACACCAACAACTCCCACGTGAGTTTCAACGGCGGATCGGGTGGTCTCCAAGTGCGGGCGCGGCCTGCGGAGCTGGCCGCGATGCATCAGCAGCACACTGCGCCCATGAGGGCACAAGTGCAGAACGAGCGTGCTGCCAGCACTAACCGGGCCCAGTTTGCCAGTGCCAATCGTGGCCGCCCGGCCAATGTGGCTGTCAGCCAGCCTCTTGCCGCCGATCGCAACGTGAGGACTCCACCGGCATTGCAGACAACCAATCGAGCAGTAGCGCAGCAGCAACAACGCCAAGTGGTTCCCGAGCAGCAACAACACCTGACCGCTCCGCAGCAGCGCGAGGCAACTCCGCAGCTGCAACAACACGAGGCGTCTCCGCAGCAGCAACACCAGGCAACCACGCAACCGCAACAACACCAAGCGGCTCCACAGCAACAGCGCCAGGCAGCCCCGCAACAGCAACAACATCAGCCGGCTTTGCAACCGCAACAACGCGCGGCAGCGCCGCAGCAACAACAACGCCAACCGGCTCCGCAACCACAACAACACCAGGCGGCTCCGCAGCAACCACACCAGACAGCCCCGCAACAGCAGCAACATCAGGCGGCTTTGCAACCGCAACAACGCCAGGTGGCTCCGCAACAGCAACATCAGGCGGCTCCACAACAACACCAAGCAACTCCGCAACAACACCAGGCAGCTCCGCAGCAGCATCAGGCGGCTCCGCAGCAGCATCAGGCAGCTCCGCAGCAGCATCAGGCGGCTCCGCAGCAGCATCAGGCGGCTCCGCAACGCCAAGAGGAAAAACCCAAGTAGTCGCGTTTCGCAAAGCATCCGCGGAAGATTCCGCGGATGCCGCCTGAATGGGCGGCTTTACTCCGCTGGCCAACAATCATGGCCAGTCCACGGCCGGCCGCGTAAACCATTGACGTCCCCAGGAAGAATTTCCTAAAATTCCGAGACTTCTGTACCACGCACCGTGTTCAACCGAATGGAGGTTGAGATGAAAAGTATTTCTCGACTCGCACTTTGCTTACCGCTGGCCTTCGTGGCCGTTTTTTTCCTCGCTGGATCGAATGTGAATCCATCGCACCCGAAGTTCCTACCGGGCCTCACAGCAGTCCAGGCCGCCGGCCAAAACCAGCCCGACCAGGCGCCTCCTGACCAGGGACCCGATCCCGCAGCCGTCAATCAGGCGTCGGGAGCTGACGCTGGACCCGCGGGCCAGTCCTACACTACCGAGACTGCGCCGCCTCCTGACGGCCAGGATCCCGACGATTCCAACTACGCCGAGCAGCCCACTCAGGAAGCGACCCAGCCTCCGCCGGCTCTGCCCGACTACGCACAACCGGTCGCGCCGGGCGATGGATATATCTGGACTCCCGGCTACTGGGCCTATGGCGCGTACGGCTATTACTGGGTGCCCGGCGTTTGGGTCGAACCACCGTATGCCGGCGGCCTCTGGACTCCCGGCTACTGGGGCTTCTACAGTGGCCGTTACATGTGGTACCCCGGCCACTGGGGCATGCACATCGGCTGGTATGGCGGCATCCACTACGGCTTCGGCTACGTGGGATTCGGTTATGAGGGCGGCTACTGGAATGGCGGCCACTTCTTCTATAACCGCGTCTACAACCATATCGACATCGCGCGAGTGCACAACGTATACAGCTACCACGCCAATGTGCGTGCCAACGATATGCACATGCGCAACGATATCCACGTGAACAACAATGGGAACTTCAATGGTATGGCGCGCCCCAGCTATCGCGGCGGGCCGAACGGCGAGCAATCTCACTCTGAGGCTTCGGAGCGCTCCGCGTATCGCGAGCCGACTGCACCGCGCATGAACACGCAGGCGCAGCACGAGCAGAATTACGGTCAGGTGCGCGGGCAATATGCTACCGAGAATCACGGCAGGCCAGCCACGCCAGCGGAATCGCGCCCGCTCCATGCCGACCCCCACGTCCAGCCGCAGCAGCGCAGCGGAGGCGGAGGAGGCCACTCCGAGGGCCATCGCTAAGCAGTTGCGAAAATCGAACAGACACAAAGGGCCGCACGGTCAAGCGTGCGGCCCTTCTCTTATTCCACTACGAATCGGGTGTCCCCCTCCCGGTGCTGCGCCTCAAAAGTTTGCAACAAAAACTCGCTGTCATCCTGAGCAATTAAAAATCGGATGTCATTCTGAGCGAGTCCCGCCGTGCCGGGCGAGTCGAAGAACCTGCATTTCGCGGCTTCGGCTTATGTTACGAACTTTGGGGCCACGTGAGTAACTCCGCTAGGCTATATCGACATATAGCAGCGAGTTAACCAATTGAATGCAAATTGTCGTCCTGAGCGGAGCCGAAGGATCTACGGTTGTCTTTCAATTGCCCCGAGTTCTCCTCAAAAGCAACCCTTGGTCCTGTGCCTATATGTCGACACAGTCTACGGCGCGGGTAATCACCTGAAGCCTGACCTCTCCCTCGCTTACTCCGCCGCCAACACCTTGATCGCCACCAGATTCCGCACCCACCGCGCCGGGCGCTTTTCTCCCGTAGCAATCAACTTCAAAGGCCCGTCGTCCGCAAGAGGTTTGCCATTTTCCAAATCGGCTACGATCACCGTGGCGTCGTGCACATCGGGAGTTACCTCGCCGCTCGCGTACACCGCTTCGTAACCGTCCGATCCCACGGCCACCACATACAGCCGCAGATCCTTGCCGTGCGGCTTGTCGCTCACGCCCAGCGGCGTAAGCAGCGCAATCAGCGGCACGCCGGAGTAGGTCTCGTTGGCCTTGGTGTGCTCGTTGTAGACATTGACCGTCACGTGCGGCAGGCCAGCCAGAGTCGTCACGGTCCACGTGGCCGATTTGTCGCCGAAGGTGATCTTCAGCGGCCCGGCAGGCGGCGCAGGTTTGTGCATCTCGCCCATCTGCCCCATCGGCATTTGCGGCTGCGGGTTTTGCGCCTGCGCGGCAAAAACTCCTAAGCTCAACGATCCAAAAATGATGGCTCTGGTAAGGCTCCAGGTCTTCATGATTTTCTCCCGATTCCATCGTATACTGATGCCATGTCGATCGTGCGCAACATTGCCGGCATCGCCAAGGGCATGAGCATCACCGCGCGCGAGGCCTTTGCGCCCACTGAGGTGGAAAACTACCCCGACGGCCCCGGTCCCTTGCGCGGAGCCGTCTTCGAGTCGCGCTTCCGCGGCGCGCACCAGTTGCAGCGCGACGAGAACGGCATGGAAAAGTGCGTGGCGTGTTTCCTCTGCGCCGCGGCCTGTCCCGCGAACTGCATCCATATTGAAGCCGCCGATAACACCGCCGAAACCCGCATCTCCTCGTCGGAGCGCTACGCCAAGGTCTACAACATCGACTACAACCGCTGCATCTTCTGCGGCTACTGCGTCGAAGCCTGCCCTACCGATGCCATCACGCACGGCCACGGCTTCGAACTCGCCTCGCTCAACGCCACCAACATGGTCATGCGCAAAGAAGATATGCTCGTGCCCGCAGCGGCGCTCACGGCGAAGTAGTTTGTTCTTTACAGGCTGCGGAAAAACTCTATATCTGGAGCACGAAGTGTCAGGGCACGACTTCAGTCGTGCCGTAAGCTGCTAAATTAACTCGGGCTACAGCCCCTGTATGATTCTTCCCTCGCGAAGCTGTCTTTTTCAGCAGTCTCTCCTGGCCGGCTAGCCAGAAAATCCTGTGGTAGCATCTAGCATTCAGCCTGCAGAGGAAACGCATATGCCTGAACTGCGGTCTAAGGCAAGAGCCATCGCCATCGCGGCTTTGCCCAAGAGCCTGGTGAGTTTTATTCGTAATTGCAGATATAGAGGCTACCTGGCGCACGTCAAATATCTTCTAAAGTTCAAAATCTATCGCCAGCGTTATGCAAAGGCCAATGCCACCGCGCCGGATTCGACCATCGTATTGCCGGCCAACTGTTCGATCCGCGTTCCTTCCCACGTCGGCGATGTCCGCGACGCCTTTGAATATTTTGGCTGGAAGGATCCAGATGCGGTGGACGAATTCGCAGGCTTTATGCGTGCGGCTGCCGGCCGAAAGACATTGTGGGACGTGGGTGCGTTGTTTGGTTTCTTTTCCCTCGCCTTCACCCTCGCGGATACTGGACGCCGGGCATTGGCCTTCGAGCCGAATCCGGATTCGTGCAAGAAACTCAAGGAGTGCCTCAGCCTCAATGCAAATGCGCATGTCGAGGTCTTCGAATTCGCCCTGGGTTTGCCCGGCGAAGTGGTTGCATTTCAAGGCGGGTTTCATTTCATCGCCGCCGCCGGATTGGAAGTTCAACCCGGGAGCGACCTGACGCAAATTGAGACCGCTTCCATCGACCAACTGATCGAGAGGAAATTCGACCCGCCGGACATGATCAAGATCGACGTTGAAGGGCACGAGTTTGAAGTATTGCAGGGGGCAAGAAAGTTGCTGCTTTCGAACAAGCCTCTTCTATCGCTCGAAGTGCATCCCGGGGCGCTCTCTCACAAGCGCATCTCTCCGCTTGCCATTGCGCAGTATCTTGAGGAGGCCGGATATATCTTTCGCACCATGCAGAACAAGCGTGTGAAGAGAGATTTTTTCGACCGCCGCGACACCTTCCGGGTATTGGCCATGTGATGCAGGCCGGCAGCCGGAGCCAAATCACCGGAAATTCTCAGCGAGTTGAACTGTGTTTACCGGGCCCTCCGCGCCTGTGTTCCGTCCCTAAAGTTCGCAACAAAAACACCGCCGTCATCCTGACTGCGCGATCAAAAATCGGAGGTCCTTCTGAGCGAGTCCCGGCGTGCCGGGGCGAGTCGAAGAACCTGCATTTCGCGACCTCGGCTTACGCTACGAACTTCGCGGACACCACGCCAGATCCCGCTCTCTGCAGCCTTTTCTCCCAGAAAATCGTTTGCCCCAGGTGGTTTCCGGGGAAATACACCTTTTCTGTTGCTTGATCTTGGACACAGTACCTTTAGGCGCCTTTTGCTAAACCTCAAGCCCTAATTGCCGATGAAATCCAGCAGATGGTCAGTGTGTTCGGTTCTATGAGCAGGCTGGCATGGGGTTTGTACCAAGCCAATGAACCGGTTTCTGCGGAGGGATCGAATGCGTAGCCGGAGCCTGCTGGGCGTTTTCGTCCTGGCGGCTGCGGTCTGTTGTTCGGCCGGCGGCCAGAGCCCGTCCCAACCGAAAAACCAACTGCGCACCATCACCACGGCGCGGGAAGTCCATAGCCTTCCCATCGACCAGGCTGCCCGCCGCTATCCCGTACATTTGCGGGCAGTGATTTCGTATATCGACCCCGTTATCCAATCCCTTTTTGTCTGTGACCGCTCCGGTTGCATCTTCGTGTCTATCCCCCGGAATCGCATTCTGTCCATCCACGCCGGCGATGCAGTGGACATTGTGGGACTCTCCGGTCCAGGCCACTACGCTCCAATCATCGCTGGCCGTCGCGTGACTTTCATAGCCAAGTCTCATCTGCCCCAGAGTGCCCCCCGAGTCACCCTGATACGCATGCTCACCGGAGTTTTGGACGGGCAGTGGGTTGAGATCGAGGGCCGCGTCCGTAACGTGCACCTCAGGCCTAATAACGTGACTCTCGACATCGCGACCGAGGGTGGCTCCTTTCCGGTAATCACTGTTCGCGAGCCCGGCGCAGATTACAAAGCGCTCATCGACTCTCTGGTGCGTATTCGGGGCAATGCAGCGCCTCTCTACAACGACAACCGCCAACTGCTCGGTGTGATGGTCTTCTTTCCGTCGCTGCATGAACTCAGCGTCATCCAGACGGCGCCGCACGACCCATTTGCAGTGCCGACAGTTCCGGTCCCGGATTTGTTCCGCTTCTCTCTGGATCCCGGCATTTTGCGCCGTGTCCACGTGCAGGGCCGGGTCACGCTCGACTGGCCCGGACATTTGCTCTGCATTCTCGATGGCCAGGACGGCATCTGCATGCAAACCGCGCAGACCACCAGTATTGCCGTGGGCACGTTGGTTGATGTAGTCGGCTTTCCGGCTATCGACCTGTTCAAGCCCACGCTGGAGGACGCAGAATTTCGCGCCGCCGCACCCGCTGCGCCTACCGCTCCGGTCCTGTTCGCCCCCGGCAAGACACTCCAAGGCAATCTCGACGGCAAGCTCGTCCAAATAGATGGCGAACTCATCGGACGCGACTCTCCCGGTGCGAGCCCTACTCTGCTGCTGCGTGCCGGTAGCCTGCTATTCCCCGTGATCCTTCCTCAGGACTCTGCGAACGGCAATGCGCTTCCCTGGAAGGATGGAAGCCGCCTGCGCGTCACTGGCGTGTACAACGTGCAATTCGACAGCTTGAGCGTCGGTCTCGGAACAGGCGTGGTGCGGCCGGAATCGGCGCACATTCTGCTGCGCTCCGTCGCCGACATCGCTGTCCTGCGTGCGCCATCGTGGTGGACCCCCCAACATACCCTGAACATTTTCTCCGCGGTCGGGTTGCTGATTTTCGCCGCCTTCGCATGGATCGTCGTGCTCAAACACCGCGTGGAAATGCAAACCCGGGCACTGCGCACCAGTGAAGAACGGCTGCGCCACCTGTCTGAACACGACGTGCTCACCGGATTGCCCAACCGTCTCTTGCTCGACGACCGATTGCGTACCGCGCTCGAACGCGCCAAGCGATTTGAGACCTGTCTCGGCGTGCTCATGGTGGATGTTGACGAATTCAAGGGAGTGAACGACGCGCTGGGACATCAGGCCGGCGACAAGCTTCTGTGCGAACTGACCGAGAGGCTTCGCACCTGCGTGCGCGCCACGGATACTGTGGCCCGCATCGGCGGCGACGAATTCGTCGTCCTGCTCCCCGATCTTCGCGTGCCCGCCGAGGCGGAAACCCTTGCGCGAAAAATTGTTCTCGCCGCGACTCACCCGTTCGCCATCGACCACACGCTCACAAGCATCTCCATCAGCGTCGGCGTCGTCACTCACACGGAGGGGAGCAGCGACTCGGAAACACTCATGCGCTGCGCCGACGAGGCGATGTATGCGGCAAAGCAAAAAGGCAAGAACCGATTCCAGGTCTTCCGCCCGGATCTGGCGCGCTTCAACGGGAAGAACGAGCAGCCCTTGCATCAGGTCGAGTGCAGTCCCGTAACCACGTAGTCCCGCGGTCTCTGCCTTCTTGCTCCATAGCTCCCTGCCTTCATCCCGCTCCCGTCAGCAGCCCGCGCTTACGCATCTCCGCCATCGCGCGTTCCACCTTCCAGTCCAGCGCACCGGAGCCGTCGACGACGAGATCGGCATTTTCCGCCGAGGGCCTTACAAACCTCATGCTCGACGGCCGCACGCGATGCTCCCATTGATACAGCACCGACTCCTCGCTTCTTCCACGCTCGTCCAAATCGCGTTTCATTCTGCGTTCGAAACACAACTCGTCCGGCGCGTCGACGTAGATGCGCAGCTGGTAGAGCGGAAGCAATTCCGGGAAATAGAGTGCAAAGATGCCTTCGACAATCAGGAACGGACCGGAGGTGACGCGCTCGGTGCGCCCCGGCATGCGTGTGTAGGTGGCAAAATCATAAACCGGCCGGTCGATCGAATCTCCGCGCGCCAGTGCGGCAATGTGCTCGGCAAGCAGCGGAACCTCGATCATCGCCGGGTCGTCGAAGTTTTTCTGGGTGCGCTCCTCGAGCGGCAAATGCCCGAGGTCGAGATAGTAGTCGTCGAGATGGAAGCGCAGGCCGCGCAACATGCGCGCCATTTCGTTGGCCAGTGTGGTCTTGCCCGACCCCGAGCAGCCGGCAATGCCCAGCACAGTAGGCGGAAAGGGCAGCCGCGGAATCTCGTCAGCAACTTCGCGTGCAACTGGTGCGCTCACAGTTCCTGATCCACCTCGCCGGCGATGCGCGCTGCAATTCTCGGAGCAATGCCTTTGAGCAATCCCGCCAGCCGAGCTTCCACCATGCGGCCGGTCTCATTCACTTCCACATGGCTCAAGTGTGTTGCGCCCAGTCCCGCGGCCAAGTTGGTAACGCACGAAATGCCCAGCACCTCAATCCCCATGTGCCGCGCCACAATCGTCTCCGGCACAGTCGACATGCCCACCAGCGTCGCCCCCAGCGCGCGAAAGGCGCGAATCTCCGCCGGCGTTTCGAAGCTCGGCCCTGGCGTGGCGAGATAGACGCCCTCGGCGAGAACCATTCCGTCTTCGCCGGCAAATCCTTCCGCGCCAGCAATTCTTTCCTCGCCCGCCGCCTTCTGCGCCAGCTCGCGTAACCCCTTCGAGTACGCCTCCGTCATGTCGAAGAAGCGCAGCCCCGCGCCCGGCCTCACTGCGAACCTCGGTTCATTCGTCCCAGTCAGCGGATTCCAGCCCATCATATTAATGTGATCGGCCAGCAGAACCAACTGTCCGACATGGAGCCCCTCGGCAATCCCGCCCGCCGCATTGGTCAGCACCACAGCGCGAATTCCCAGCGCTCCCAGCACGCGCATAGGGAAGGTAACTTCGCGCGGGGAGTAGCCTTCGTAGGAATGCACGCGCCCTTGCATGATGACCACCGGCGCTCCGCCAAGCAGTCCGGCCACGATCCGTCCCGAATGCCCTTCAACCGTCGATTGCGGAAAATGCGGAATCTCGCTGTAGGGCATGATCGCCGCATCGGCAACCGCATCGGCCGCC
>JBEKPD010000052.1:0-56582 GCA_049521075.1 Occallatibacter sp. | reverse complement strand
CCTCTGCGCAATCCCTTAGCGTGACGATCGATGTGGATGGAGGCACCGGCAATTCTATGCCCACCGGATCGGTCGTTTTGGCCAGCGGAAGTTATGCATCGGCCGCAACAACTCTCTCCGGTGGCAATGTGATCATTACTGTCCCACCTAACTCCCTGGCCACCGGCACCGACACGCTGACAGCGACCTACACTCCCGACTCAGCGAGTTCCTCCACCTACGCGAGCGCCACAGGCAAGAACACTGTAACAGTAACTCCCACAGTTACCGCGCCGACTGTAACTCTTAGTGCAACGCCGACATCGATTCAGAGCGGCGCAAGTTCGACTTTGACCTGGTCAAGCACGAACGCTAACACCTGCACGGCGAGCGGCGGCTGGACTGGCGCAGAGACAACCAGCGGCACTTTCACCGTGAATCCAACGACTACGACGACTTATACCCTAACTTGCACCGGAGCTGGCGGCACATCCGCGCCGGCCAGTGCGACAGTTACCGTTTCTGGCAGCGGAGGTTCCGGGAGCGGAGGGCCGAGTGCGCCCACTAATTTGCAGTTGATCAACCAAGGTGGTCCACAAAACGGCTCAAGCCCGTTGACAAACTATCAAGAGATCAGCTGGACTGCTGCAACAGTGGGTTCTTTTCCGATCACCTACTACCAGATATATCGTAACGGCGTAGCGTACGACACGACCACCGGCACTAGCTATACAGATACCAACGCATCACGGAGTAATGATCCAACCTGGTCGACAGGAGCGACAATTTACAGCTACCAGGTAGCAGCGGTAGATACTCAAGGGAATGTTGGACCGCAGGCCGCCCAGATGAGCGTGTATTCGTATCAGAATGGAAAGTCAAACTGGGGCAACAGCGATCTTTCCTGGGGCACCATCGACGAGAACTACGCTTCCACGGCGGGCAATCCTCAGGGTGGTCCATTTGATATCTCCGTAGACTTTATTGCTGGCGGCTTTCAGCCAACGGCGAATGCGCCGCAATCCCCGCTATGGGATCTTGAGATTGGCGCGTTCAACTACTTCACTATCGACGTCAACCCCGGACCCATAATGGACTATGTGCTCAACTTGGGCACTGTCTCACGAGTGCCTCCCGGAGATGTCTTTGGATGGCATCCAGCGGTAAATGTGTTTAACTATGGCCCCGCTCCAATGGCAAACACCTGGGCGACATATAGGATTCCGTTGACAGATCTGGGAATGGGAATATGCCAGTTCACCGGCTCGATATCAGGAACCACGCTGACGGTCACTGGCATTACACAGGGTCAACCGCTCGTAGATAACGCCGGCTTTGTCACCGGACCCGGAGTGCCATCAGGTACGTACATCGTTGCATCTGCGCAAAATAGTGCGATTGGGACATTTACTGTTGCAGGTCCAGGAATTTCCAGCAGCTCCAGCGTTCCTACTACGACGATGACCTATCAGCGGACTTCTCTGTATAAGTTCGGTATTTTCCCGAGCGTCAATCAGACGCAGATGTACTTTAATAATATCGGTTGGACGACAAGTGGGGCGGGGACCGGCGGTACTCCGGCGCCGACCGTGACGTTAACCGCTAGTCCGACGAGCATTACATCGGGCAGCAGTTCAACGCTCAGCTGGTCGAGCACCAATGCAACATCGTGCGCAGCAAGTGGCGGCTGGACGGGCGCGGAAACTACCAGCGGCACATCCACAGTGAAGCCAACCAGTACGACCACCTACGCGCTGACCTGCATGGGAACTGGGGGAACAGCCAACGCCTCTGCAATAGTTACGGTGTCCGCTTCCGCCTTGATTACACCTGCTGTGACGGTCACACCTGTGTCCACTACCATTCCCTTTGGACAATCCCTCAGCGTAACCATCAGTGTAAGCGGAGGCAGCGGCAATCCCACGCCGACTGGCTCCATCGTTCTTTCCAGTGGAACCTATGCTTCCTCGCCGACGACACTAACCAGCGGCAGTGCGACGATCGTTGTGCCCGCGGGGTCGCTGGCTGTGGGAACCGACGAACTCACTGCGGTCTATACACCGGACGCGGCGAGTTCCGCCATCTACAGCAGCGCCTCAGGCACAAGCTCCGTAACTGTGACCGCGGCCTCTAGCGGCATTACGGTCAGCATCAATACCTTGGCCAATCGCCACGTCATTAGCTCATTTATTTACGGTGGCGCGTATCCTCAGGATGCTAACCATGTGACCGACAGCGGCACAACGTTTGTGCGCTGGGGCGGTGACGCTACGTCAACGTACAATTGGCAGCTTGGAACCAATAATGCCGCCAACGATTACTACTACGAGGACTACACATCCGCGGGGTTCAGCAACGGCGATGATGCGAGTTCGACGCAGTTCATCACCGATGTGGAGAACGCCGGAAGTCATCCACTTATGACCATGGTGATGCTGCCCTGGGTGGCACAAAGTCCCGAAACCTCAGTTACGCAGGGTGGAACGGACAACTATCATTGGAGTTTCTCCGTCGCTCAATTCGGTAAGCAGTGCAGCACCGACTATTGGAACAGCGACGCGGGCGATGGTCTCGAAACAGATTGCCAGACGCCAGTGACGACCAATGCCGCCACCACCGCTTACTACCCCCTGCTCGATGACTCGACTCAGACTTGCAATGCCTCCACATGTGTCTATCGCAACGCATGGGCCGCGGCATTGGCCACCGCGTTTGGCAGCGAGACCTGCTCAATTCCGTATTCGACCATCACGTCCTGTCACTTCTATGACATGGACAACGAGATCGAGATCTGGGGCACCACGCACCGCGACATCCATCCGACCCCCTCGGGCTATGATGAGTTGGCCAATGTGTATCTCGCCGAGGCTGCCAAGCTTAAAACGTGGGATCCACAGGCGGTTCGCTTTGGGCCCATTACCTGCTGCTGGTGGTTCTATTGGAACGGCGCCAACGGCAGCGATAAGGCTGCTCATGGGGGCGTGGACTTTGTACCGTGGTGGCTCAATCAGGTGTACTGGAATGATCAGATCAACGGCACACGCACACTCGATGTCTTCGACCTGCATGCCTACCCGGATGCTAACACCAGCGGCCTGAGCCAGACGCAGCTGCAGGCGTTGGCCGCCAATATCTATCGCGATTACTGGGATCCAACCTTCGTGAGCCCATCAAGCTCGATCGACCAAGTATGGACCACGAACATTCAGCCCAACAGGACGATTCCTTTCCGCATTCCACGTATGCGGGCCATCGTCAACATGATCTATCCCGGCACTCCGATGAGCTTCACGGAGTGGAGTGCAGCCTTCGCCGGCGAGTCTGACTTTTCTACGGCGATGGGCGATGCCGATGCCTACGGCATCTTCGGTCGCGAGCGACTTACTTTTGCATCACGCTGGGAGGCGCCTCTTCCCACCAATCCGAACTATCTGGCGCTCAAGCTCTATACAAACTACGACGGCGGCCATCACGGCTTTGGCACTACCTCGGTGTCGGCGGTAAATACCGGCAATCCTGCTCTGTTCTCCAGTTACGCCGCGCTCGACTCGACCGGCAAAGTCCTCACTGTGATGGTGCTCAACAAGGATCCGAACAATACGGCACAGGTCGAGTTCGATCTCTCCGGATTTAACGCAACGTCGTTTGTCAGTTATACGCTGGCGTCCACTGCTTCGAATTCCATCAAGGCCTCCACTTCGCAGGCGTGGACGTCTTCGCAAAGCTTCGCTCCATACACAGCCACCCTGCTCGTGATTACAGGCGCTCTAGCTACTACTCCCGTTTCCGATTGGGACCTGAATCCCGACGCGATCATGGTTCCCGCCGGAGGAACCGTAACACTCCAGCCGAAGATCACCGGCGGAACCGCCAACGTCACTCTCTCTTCCGCGGTCTTAGATAGTTATGAAAGCGTTTCTGCTTGCGGTGGAACTCCTGTCATAACCGCGGCCACGCTCACGCCGGCCCAACCCGGCGCTATCACGGTGAATGCAGGCACCACACCGGGATTCTGCCACTTCACCGTCACCGGAAGTGACGGGACCGCCACGCAGACCGAAGGCGGATGGATTGTGGTGGGCAACCCGCCAGCGACACTCAGCCAGACAGGAGACGGGCAGAGTGGAGCACACGGCCAGGCGCTAACTGATCCGCTCACAGTCACGCTACTTCCCGGACAATCGGGCGGCGCCTCAACGGGAGCCAGTATTCTCTTCACAACCAGCGCCGGATCGCTCTCAAATGGGACCACCAGCGGAACAAGTGTTATTGCGGTGACGAACAGTTCTGGTGTCGCTTCGGTGACTTTGACACTGCCAGCTTCGACAGGCAAAGTGACCGTGCAGGCACAGGCGCCCATCGCTCTGGGCGCCACCGAAATAAGCTTTACCGAAACCTCGCAATAGGGCCTTGCGGGAAGGCCCACTCCGGTGGAAAGTGAGCACGCGTGAGTCTGTCGGGAAAGAGAAACTGGAAGGAGACACGATAGTGCCCTTTTCGGGAATAAATAGTAGGAGCCGCGCGCACTCCCAAAGTTGTGGAGCTATGCTGATCCGACATCTGCCAACGTGGGCGGTTTGATGGCGAGTTTTGCGACTTCATAGGCCGGTCAGTGTGCGGAAGTGTGCCAAGAAAATGAGGGGAACAGGACATTAAAAACGGTCGAGTAGGTCAGTGTGCAGGTCGCGCCATCGCCTGTCAGAATTGCTCAAGGACAGACTCCGCGTAAACAGCTCCCTCGTTTGTTACTATTCTTGGTGAGTTTTGAGGTTGCCAGCAACTGGAAGCCTCTGGCAACGACTGAAATGGAAAGCAGAGGCGACCATAAGTCAGTCAATGGCTTATGGATCTAAGTGTTCTGATTCATTGGGTTCAAAAATGACCAGGGTTCGAATCCCTCCCTCTTCTCCATTCGATGTAAAGCCGCCGAAAACGCACCCCAGACCACTGCGCTCCCGTCCACTGCGAGACCAGAGGCGAAAATGGACCGTGAAACTGCGACGTGGCATAAACCAAACACAAGTTAAGTTCCAGCGGGCCGCAGCATCGCAGAAATTGTGAGACTGTGACGTTCATGACATTTCTGTAAAGATGGAGTGGGGTCTACGAATGCGGATTGCAATCATTGGCGGCGGCATTGCAGGTTTGGCAGCGGCCTATGAACTCGAAAAGGCGCGCGCTGCTGGTGCGACAGTAGAATACACACTCTTTGAGGAGCGGCCGCAGCTGGGCGGTTCGCTGGCCTCGGAGATCGTGGGCGGCGCAGTACTGGAGCGCGGCCCCGATTCGTTCCTCACAGAAAAACCCGCGGCGGCCGAGCTTTGCCGCGAATTGGGTTTGGGCAGCGAACTGATCCCATCGAACGACGCCGCGCGCAAAACGTATATTGTCACGCGCAATCGGCTGGTAGCACTGCCCGATGGTCTCATGTTCCTGATCCCGACCAAACTGATGCCGACGGCAATGACGCGACTCTTCGGCGTTCGTACCAAGATGAGGATGGCGCTGGAGCTGCTATTACCTCCCCGGCCCAGCGACGGCGATGAGTCGGTGGCCGCGCTGGTGGAGCGGCACTTTGGCCAGGAAGCCGTGGACCGGCTCGCCGATCCGCTATTGAGCGGCATCTATGGCGGCGACGCCACGCAGCTAAGTGCGCAAACCGTACTGCCGCGGTTGGTGGAGATGGAGGCGAAGTATGGTTCGTTGACGCGCGGCATGTTGGCCGCGCATCGCAAGATGCGCGCGATCGCGAAAACGTCGTCCAAGACGCAAAACCGCGGCGCGGCGATTTTTACGGCCTTGCGCGGAGGCATGCAGCAGTTGGTCGACGCGATCGCGGCGCGCCTCGACGCCGGCAGCGTGCGTACGGCAACTCCGGTCAACGGCATCGAGAAGACAGCGCAGGGTTGGATAGTGAAGGCGGGCGGAGCAAGCGAGGCATTTGATGCAGTGATCATGGCAACGCCCGCGTGGACCGCCGGAGAGCTGTTGGCTTCGGCGGATGCCGCACTCGGCAACGAGCTCAGCGGCATTCCGTACTCTTCGTCAATTACCGTGAATATAATTTACGACGATTCCAAGATCGGCACTTTGCCGGAGGGTTTCGGATTTCTGGTTCCGGTCGTCGAAGGCCGTGCCATGCTGGCCTGCACCTTTGCGCATCGCAAGTTCCTGGGGCGCACGCCTCCCGGGAGGGCGGTTTTTCGCGCATTTCTCGGTGGCATGAAGCGCACCGATCTGCTGGCCGAGAGCGACGAAGCACTGATCGCAGTGGTGCGCCGCGAGATGCACGAGATTCTGGGCGCGAAGACAATTGGCGCGGAGGTTGACCCGGAGTTTGCTCAGGTGACGCGATGGCGTCGCGCCATGGCCCAGTACGCGGTGGGCCATAAGGACCGCATGCAACGCGTGAACGCGCGCCTGGCCGCGTTGCCCGGACTGCGCCTTGCGGGTAATGCGTACGAAGGCATCGGCGTGCCCGATTGCATTCGCCTGGGGCGCAGGGCAGCGCGGGAACTGGCGGGGGTCCAAGTGCCGGCGCAGACTTCGAAGCTCTAACTTCACTCCCCGTATACTTGACCTGAGAACATGACCGTCCGCACCGACACTTTTCTCGCGACGATTCTGGCCACGACGCACGCCACAGTGGATGCATCGAAGAAAGCCGTGCCTCGGGCCGAACTCGAACGCAAGGCGGCCGAGCACCACCCGCGCGGATGGGTCGCGGCGTTGCGCCGCCAGGCCGAGCATGGTCCCGCGGTGATCGCCGAGATTAAGAAAGCATCGCCCTCGAAGGGCTTGATTCGCGCAGACTTCGACGCTGCATGGCTGGCTAGGCGCTACCGTGCCGGGGGCGCCGCAGCGCTATCGGTGCTCACCGACGAGCCGTACTTTCAGGGGAGCTTGCGCAACCTGGAGATGGCCTCAACCGCCGCGCCACTTCCCTGCCTGCGCAAGGATTTCATCGTCGACGGATATCAGATCCTTGAAGCCCGCGCGCATCGCGCCGACGCAATTCTGCTCATCGCAGCCGCGCTGAGCGCCGCGGAGTTGAAGCGATTCGCCGAGGCGGCGCACGCTCTTGCGCTCGACGTGCTCGTAGAGGTACACACCGCTGACGAACTGGCAGAAGTGCTCGTCGCGCTGGGCGAGACCGGCGCTGACGCCATCGGCGTGAATAACCGCGATTTGAAAACATTCGCAGTGAGCCAGGAGACTTCGCTTTCGCTCATCGAGCGCATCCCTTCGAGCGTGATACGCGTGACGGAAAGCGGTATTTCGACCCGCGAAGACATCGCCCGCCTGCGCAAGGCCGGATTCGATGCGTTCCTCGTCGGCGAGAGCTTGATGCGCCAGGAAGATCCCGGCGAGGCGTTGGCCGCGTTGATCAAAATATGAGCCTTTGGATCAAAATTTGCGCCAACACTTCGCTTGCCGATGCACAACTGGCCGCGGAAGCCGGGGCCGATGCGGTGGGATTCGTGTTTGCACCCAGCCCGCGCCGCGTGACGCCGGAGCAGGTTGCAAAGATTGCTCCGCATCTACCAGCCGCTCTCGAAAAAATCGGCGTGTTTGTGGATGCGGGCTTCGAAGAGATTGCAGCAACGATTGAAGCGGCGGGACTCACCGGCGTGCAACTGCATTTTGACGCGCCTGCGGCACTGTCGACGCAACTGCGCGAGAGATTCGGGCCGAAGCTGCGCATTCTGGGCGTGGTGCGATTTGGCGCTCAGCCCCAATTGCCAATCCTGCGGTCGGGAGATAACTTCGACCGCGAAGCGGCAATGCGGATAGCGGAGGAAGGTATTGGATTTGCTGCGCCGTTCCTCGACCAGCGCATAGACGCAATTCTGGTTGATTCGTATTCTCTCATCACCCGCGGTGGGACAGGCAATAAGTTCGACTGGGGTCTGGCGGCCGTGACGCTCTTCAAAGTCACAAGCAAGAACAAAATCGCAGCAGGCGGATTGACCCCTGAAAATGTGGCGGAAGCAATTGCGATATTGCGCCCCTGGGGTGCGGACGTGGTGAGCGGTGTGGAATTGGCACCGGGGCGCAAGGATCCCGCGAAGGTGCGGGCGTTTATCGCCAATGCGCGTGCGGCAGAGATGTAACCTTCCGGCCCAAATAGCCGTAATTGATAGAGGAAAACGAGTGCGTCGAATTCGTTTCCTCGAACATCTCTATTTTTAGATAGAGTCCCCGGAGGTTTACCCATGGACACATTTCTTACCCCTATCGAGAAACCGCAAGGCTTGCTCACGAAATTGGCGTACGCTGGAACGGGCCGGCAATTCGGCAAAGTGCTCACGCCGGTGAAAGTGGTCTATTCACGCATGCCTGCCGCGTTCGGCCTTTTTGTCTCGAAGATCGCCAAGCTCGACAGGAAACTCGAGCTTGCCCCCGAGACGGCTATGCTCGTCCGTGAGTGCGTCGCTCGTCTCAATGTATGCCTCTTCTGCATCGATATCGGCCGGTACTTCACCATTAAGTCGGGAATGAACGAGGCCAAGTTCGATGCGCTCAATGACTACGCTACAAGCCCGCTGTTCTCCGACGCCGAACGAGCGTTGCTCGACTACGTGACCATGCTGACCCGAGACAAGAACGTGAAGCAGGAGACGTTCGCGCGGCTCAGGAAACATTACTCCGAGCGCGCTATCTGCGAGATCGTGTGGCTAGTAGCCAGCGAGCACTTCTACAACATGACGAATATCGGTCTGAATATCCACTCCGATATGCTGTGCGATCTTACAAAAAAGAACTGAAGCTACGCAGTTTCTGATACGCCGGGCTCGCTACTAGTACACTGGAAAGTTCCCCATTTTCCTGGGTAAACATACAGGAGTTGGTCATGGCGTCCATCATTCTTCCGGCAAGTCCCTCCGAGTCGCGGCCGGGGCGTTTCGGCGTCTACGGCGGGCGTTACGTGCCCGAGACGCTGGTTGCGGCGCTTGACGAGTTGGAGCACGCCTACGCAGAGGCCAGGGCAGACGCGGGGTTTGAGGCTGAGCTCAGCACGCTGCTGACCGACTACGCGGGACGGCCGACGCCGCTCTACTTCGCGAAGCGGCTTACGGAATCGCTGGGCGGGGCAAAGATTTACCTGAAGCGCGAAGACCTGCTGCACACTGGGGCACACAAGATCAATAACGCGCTCGGCCAGGGACTGCTGGCCAAACGCATGGGCAAAAAGCGCGTGATCGCCGAGACCGGCGCAGGGCAGCACGGCGTGGCGACGGCGACGGTCTGCGCGCTGCTGGGCTTGGAATGCGTGGTCTACATGGGCAACGTGGACATGGAGCGCCAGGATCTGAACGTGAAGCGCATGCGGCTGCTGGGCGCGGAGGTGCGAGGCGTTTCGTCCGGATCGAAGACCCTCAAAGACGCCATCAGCGAGGCCATGCGCGACTGGGTCACGAATGTGCGCACGACTTACTACTTGCTGGGCAGCGCACTCGGCGCGCATCCCTATCCCACGATGGTTCGCGACTTTCACCGTTGCATCAGCATCGAGATGAAAGCGCAGATTCTCGAAAAAGAGGGCCGGCTGCCGACTGCGGTGGTTGCGTGCGTAGGCGGCGGGTCGAATGCCATTGGCGCGTTTTACGAGTTCATCGGCGATCGGCAAGTACGGCTGATCGGCGTCGAGGCGGGCGGGCGCGGCACCGCGCTGGGCGAGCATGCGGCCCGTTTCCAGGGTGGTGCGCCGGGTGTATTGCAGGGAACTTTTTCCTATGTGCTGCAGGATGACGATGGGCAAATCGCGCTCACGCATTCGGTTTCCGCGGGCCTCGATTACGCATCGATCGGTCCCGAGCACGCGATGCTCCACGACACGGGTCGCGCGGAGTATGTTTCGTGCGACGATGCCGCGGCGCTCGATGCGGTGGTCAAGCTAGCGAGGACCGAAGGCATTCTGCCCGCGCTTGAGAGCGCGCACGCGGTGGCTGAGGCCATCCGCATCGCACCCACGTTTTCGGCGCGTGACATACTGGTGGTGAACCTCTCAGGCCGCGGCGACAAGGACATGGGGATTCTTGCGCACGAGTTGAAGTTGTAGAAATTCAAGAGTTTCTTAATGCCGATTCGTTTCGATCACAAACCGGGGCTGGTGGTTTATTTGACGGCCGGCGATCCGTCCCTGGACGCGACGCGCGCCATTGCCCTTGCGGCGATCGAGGCGGGTGCGGATGTGATCGAACTTGGCGTGCCGTTCAGCGATCCGCTGGCAGACGGCCCCATCATTCAACGTGCGAGTGAGCGTGCCCTCGCCCACGGAACACGGCTCAAAGACGTGCTTGGCGTCGCACGCGAGATTCGCGCCGCGTGTCCCGCGGCAGGCCTCGTCATTTTCAGCTATCTCAATCCGATTTTGCGTTACAGTCTGGCGAAATTTGCCGACGACGCAAAAGCTGCCGGCGTGGACGGCGTGCTGGCCACCGACATGATCGTGGAAGAGGCCGCCGAGTACCTAAAGGAATTGGATCGCGTGGGTCTCGCGCCGATTTTTCTTGCCGCGCCCACCAGTCCCGACGCGCGGCTTGAAGCTATCGCCACGCACAGCAAAGGTTTTGTTTACGCCATCTCGCGCACCGGCATTACGGGCACTCAAGCCGCCGTGGCCACCGATGCGACGGCGCTGGTTGCACGCATCCGGCGATGGACCCCGCTGCCGGTAGCCGTGGGGTTCGGCATCAGCAATGCGGAACACGTCGCCCAGGTGACGGAGTTCGCGGATGCCGCGGTAATCGGCAGCGCGATTGTCGAGCTGATTGAGCGTACATGCTCCACCGAGGGGCCGGAATTGGCGCCCGACGCGGTGGCTCGATTTATCAAGGGCCTGCGCCTGCCCCACGCGGCGCTGGCCCGGTGAACAGATCAGCCGTCAGCTTTCAGCTATTAGCTATCAGCTCCGTTCTTGCCACCCGAGCCGCTACGGCTCGCATCGGCACCAAACGGCTGAAGGTTGATGGCTGAGAGCTGAAAGCTAGCTTTTCCGAGGATGCAATGACTATCGAAGAATTGCGAATCCGCATCGACGAGTTGGACCGCCAGTTGGTCGAACTGCTCAGTGAGCGGGCGCGCGCTGCCCAGATGATCGGCCGCATGAAGGCGGCCACTTCGCTTCCGGTGTACGAACCGGATCGCGAAAGGATCGTCTACGCGAATGTGCGCGCGGTCAATAAGGGCCCGCTGCCCGACATCGAGCTGACGCATATCTACGAGCGCATCATCGACGTGATGCGGGCATTGCAGCGCAACGAGCTGGCCAGCCAGAGACACGCCCAGGCCGCCGCACAGGAAGGCGGAGCGCCGGGCCACGCCGCGGGTGAGACGACACCCGAGACAGGGAAGAAATCATGATTGTCGCAATGCAGGAAAAAGCTACTGAAGAACAGATCGATGCCGTGATCAGCGCCATGGGAGAGGCCGGCGTGGACGTGCATCGCACCACGGGTGAGTTCCAAACCATTCTGGCTGGCGTAGGTCCCACAGCCGGTCTCGACTTGACGAAGTTTGAAATGTTGCCGGGCGTGCTGCATGTGCACCGCATCAGCGCTCCCTACAAACTGGCCGGGCGCGCGTGGCGGCCAGAGGGCACGGTTGTCGAGTTCAGGAACGGCGCAACCATCGGCGGCCAACAGGTGGCCGTGATTGCCGGGCCGTGTGCGGTCGAAAACCGTGACCAGATCTTCGCGATTGCCGCATGCGTGAAGGCCGCGGGCGGGGGATTTTTGCGCGGCGGTGCTTTCAAGCCGCGCAGCTCGCCGTATTCGTTCCAGGGGCTGGGCATTCCGGGTCTCGAACTAATGCGCGAGGCGGCCGAGGCGAACGGCCTTTGCGTGGTTAGCGAGGTAATGGAGATCGCGCAGATCGAGCCCATGCTGCCACTGGTGGACTGCTTCCAGGTGGGCGCACGCAACATGCAGAACTTCAACCTGCTGCGCGAACTCGGGCAGGTGCGCAAGCCGATCCTGCTCAAGCGCGGCATTGCGGCCACTGTGGAAGAGCTGCTGCTATCGAGCGAGTACATCCTGTCGGGTGGAAATTATGAGGTGATTCTCTGCGAGCGCGGCATCCGCACCTACGAAACCGCTACGCGCAACACCATGGACATCGCGGCCATTCCGGTGCTGAAGAAGCTCTCGCACTTGCCGGTGGTCGGCGATCCCTCGCACGGCACCGGGCGGCGCGACATGGTTCCCGCGATGGCCAAGGCGGCATTGGCCGCGGGCGCCGATGCAATTCTTGTGGAGATTCACCCCAACGCCGATAAGGCCGTCTCCGACGCGGCGCAGACGCTCTTTCTCGAGGACTTCACCAAGTTGGTGGCGGAGCTGAGGGTGATTGCACAGGCTGTCGGGCGAACACTGTGAAGAATCGCGGAGCTAGCGGTGTTAGCGTAGTTAGCGGAGTTAGATTTTCTAGCTTCGCTAACGCCGCTGCCGAAGGACTTCCATGATCTCGCGCATCGCCATTCTCGGTACCGGGCTTCTCGGCACATCCGTCGGTCTCGCGCTGCGTGAGGCAGAGTTCAAAGGCACAATCACCGGCTGGAATCGCAGCCCAGAGCAAGGGCAACTGGCGCTGAAGATGGGCGCCGTCGATTCGCTTGCCGATGATGCGATTGAAGCTGCGCGGGTGAACCAGGTGACGCTGCTGGCTGTGCCCATCTACGCGACGCTCGACTTTATGGAGAAGCTTGCCGACGTGCTCGGGCCGGAGCAGCTTGTGACTGACGTGGGCAGCACCAAGCGAATCATAACCGAGACCGGCACGCGGCTCTACAACACCCCGGAAGGCGGCGCGGCTCTGGGCGATGCCAATCTCTTTCGCGGCGCAGTGTGGCTTTTCACGGACGATCCCGCGGCAAAACGTTCCCCACAGTCGGCCGAGTTGGTGAAGGACTGGCGCGAGTGGGTCGCGAAAATGGGTTCGAAGACGCGCGATCTCGATGCCACGCGCCACGACGAGTTGGTTGCGTGGGTAAGCCATCTGCCGCAGTTCACTGCCACGGCGCTGAGCGCGCTTCTCGAAGAGGAAGTGGGCGGCGCACCTGAGCTTAAGGACGTGGGTGGGCGCGCGCTGCGCGAGATGACGCGGCTCGGCGCGAGCCCGTTTTCGATGTGGCGCGACATTGCGCACACGAATACCGAAGCGGTGGAGCGCGCTTTGCTAGCGCTCGAGCAGCGTCTCGCCAATTTGCGCGAAAACCTGCGCACGCCGGTGCTACGCGATGAATTTGAACAGGCGAACAAGTTCCGGCGGGAGTAGGCGCGGACCAGAACGAAATCAGGCTACTGCAATCATGCTTCGTTTTCTTTCGCCCTTGCGCCGCGCCAGTAGAGGGCGAGGCCGATGAGGATCGAAATCACCGTCCCACAGACTAGTTTGAGTTCGAAGCCGAGCTTGTTGGCGGTGTCTCCGGGCGGGACGAGCGAAACGAAGATTCCCAATAACACAATGAGGATGCCAAGGCCGCCGCAGAGCCAGACGCCGAGTTTTCCGCCGGGAACCAGCACGGCGTGGGGATTCTCGGCGCGATCTTTGCGGCCAGCGAGTTTGATGACCGCGGCAAACATGTAGAGAAATGGAATGAAGTAGAGAATAATGGCCGCGTCGATGAGGATTTGATAGGCGCCGCGCGTGGTTTCGTTGATCTGGCTTGCAAGCAGGATGGCGCCGGAGAGCACGGCCTGCACCAGAATCGAAATATACGGCGTCTTCCAGCGGGGATGGATTTTGCCGAAGGCTGCGGGAAGATAGCGATCGATGCCCACTTGGAACGGTATGCGCGCCACCCCGGCCACGGTCGATCCCACGCCGCCCGCATTCCCAGCAGTGACGAGCACCGCGGCAATCACGCCGATGAAGCCGATGCGCAACGTAGCCGAGCCGATGGCGATGGCGTGAAAGACGCCGCTTTGGGGATCGAGATCTGCAGCGGGCGCGAGCGCGAGCACGGCGAAGGTTCCGACGATATACATGAGAGCAATGAGCGCGCCCGATGCGAAGACGGCGCGCGGGAGAGTGCGGCGCGGGTCACGCACTTCTTCGGCCATGCAGGAAACCAACTCGAGGCCGGTAAACGCGAAGGCGATCTGCGACCAGAAGTTGACCGTGTCCCAGTTCCACGTGGGGCGCATGCTGGCGATAGTGAAATGCGTAACTGATCCGTGGCGCAGGCAGACGAGTGCCGCCACGCCCGCGAGGATCAGCAGCGGCAGGTAAGTGCCCACGCCGCCTGCGTTCTGCAGCCATTTGCCGATGTTGAGGCCGATGATGTTGAGCACTACAGCGACCAGGAGCAGCCCGAGCGAAACCCAGAGCAGGAAGGAGCGGTCCTCGGCGAGCGCGGCACCGTGGCTCGATGAGATGTAGGCAGACATGGAAGCGCTGGCCAGCAAAAGACCAGGGAAATAAAAGACCGTGTAGATCCAATAAGTCCATCCGGCGACGAAACCGTGAAAGGGACCGAAGGCATCGCGCGCCCAGGCGTAGAGGCCGCCCTCCTCAGGGAAGCGCGAGGAGAGTTCGTTGATGACGAGCGCTCCGGGCACGAAGAAAAAGATCGCGGCGAGCACCCAGAGGCTGATGGAGGAGGGGCCGTTGTGGCCGGCGGCGGCGATCCAGCGAGGACCGAGCACGGCGGCAATGTTGAAGAGAAGAACGTCCCAGAAGCCCATGCTTCTGCGCAATTGCGATTTAGGATCGCGCGGCGGATGCGCGGGGATGGTCATTCAGTCACCGGTATTCGCAATGTTCGGAGTGAGAACTGCATCCGGCCATCATAACGCAGCCTCAAGCTGCGACGGCAAAACCAGAGTTCCCACAGTTCCCTTCTTCAGTGCTCACGCAGCCAGTATTGAGTACGGCCCAGCAGCGATATCCCAATGTACCCGCGCAGCCGTAGTTTGTTGCCGCCATCTTGGAGCGTGATCGTCGCGCTATAGACCTTGCCGGTTTCCGGATCGAGTACCTGGCCGCCAGACCACTGCCCGCCGTCCAAATGAAATCCCCACAGAATTTCGAGCCCTAGGAACGGCTGGTCTTTTTTTGCGCCGCTGCAGAGGTTGCAGGTGGGATGCGGAGTGGGTGGATTGAGGAGCGTCTCGATGGTTCCGGTGAGGGTTCCGTTCTGCTCGCGGATTTCGACAATCGATTTTGGTTTCCCGGTGTGGTCGTCAATCGTTTTCCATCGGCCGACTGGCGAAGAGGCAGCATCGGTCTGTGCACGTATTGCGCCCGGAGCGAGGAGGATGGCCAGCAAAACGAATGCCGGCACGGCGGTGATGGCGCGGGGAATGGGGAAGAACCTCGTCATCTCTTAACTACTGGAGCCGGTCTCAACAAGCAACTTTGCCAACTTGCCAAGTTGGATGAAACTGGTTGTCGTCAATTAGACAGCCAGCACCTCGTGAACGTTTCACAAACACGACCGCTCGAACAAAAAGGTGACAATTTTGTCATCGAATTCAGATTCGTTTCAGTCCACTATGCTAACTTTACGCTGGCAACCCAATGTCCAGGAATTGCCGCCGTAAGAGGGACATTGGAATCCGTTCTGGAGGAATTCCATGCGAACCACGCGTATGCTTCGTTTCGTGCTGCCTGCACTCGTGCTGGCGGGCACACTGCCGATTTTGGCGCAGGGCAAATGGGACGTGACTAAAACTATGCATATCGGCGGGGAAGGCGGCTGGGACTACGTCACCGTAGATGCCGAGATGCACCGGTTGTTTGTTACGCGCAGCACGCACACACAGGCGATCGACACCGAAACTGGCAAGGTGCTCGGCGATATTCCGGGACAGGCGAGATCGCATGGCACAGTGATTGTCGGGTCGTTGAATCGGGGCTTTATCACCGACGGCGGTGGAAGCGGCGCGATTCTCGTCTTCGACCTGAAGACCTACGCAGTGCTGGGCAAGCTGGCGACTATGCCCGATTCCGACGGCATCATTTATGACCGGCCGATGGACCTGATTCTGGCCGTCTCGGGCGACGGAAACAAACTGATGACCTTCAAGCCGGATATCGATCCTGTGAATGGCAAGATCGACCCGCCCATCGAACTGGGTGGAGCGCCGGAGTTCCTGGCGGCAGATAGCGACGGAAAGGCGTATGTCAATCTCGAAGACAAGGATGTAGTCGCGGTGGTCGACTTGAAGACGCGCAAGGTGGCCGCACGGTGGCCGGTGGCGCCTGGAGGACATCCGGTGGGCCTGGCGCTCGACGAGAAGAATCACCTGCTATTTATCGGCTGCCGGAATCCGCAGAAGCTGATCGTGATGAGTACCGTGAATGGCAAGGTGGTTGCGGATCTTCCCATTGGCGCGGGTGTGGACGCAACTAAAATCGATGGCGCGCAGGCATTCGCGAGTTGTGGAGACGGATCGCTGGTTGTGATTGACGTGAAGGATGGGAAGTACGAGGTGGTGCAGGTTGTGAAGACGCCCGCCGGCGCGCGAACCATGGGCGTAGATCCCATGACGCACACGATCTATCTGCCGACCGCAGAGCTTGAGGCGCCTGCGCCGGGTGTTGCACCGCGCCGGCCGCGACCCAAGCCGGATACGTTCATGATTGTGGTGGTCGGGCAGACGGCGCATTAACGCAACGCCTACTCCGTTTCTTTGAGGAGATCCTCCTCGGGCGGGGGCAGCTTGGCGGGATCGATCGCATCCAGGCCTTCAGCCTGGGCCGCTTCAAGCAGCGAAGTCGAGGCGGAGACAAAGGTGATGTGCGTGCCGGGAAACATGTCGCGCGCTGCCAGCGCGGCACCCAGTTGCAGAGCCTCGGGCCAGCGCAACGCGGTGCGGTCGAGGAGCTGCCGCGCCGCCTCGAGCACGCCCGGATTCAACGGCTGCTGCACCATGCGCGCGGCTTCAACGCGCAGCAGTTCCAGGGCGGTGATGGCAGCATCGGGCGCGATTTGACCGGTGCGCTCGCGGCGACGGATAGCCGCATAGACCTCAAGTGGCGTGGCCGCCGAGATCAATTTGCTGTTGTCCTCTACGCTTTCCATCAGCCGGATGAGCAGGTTGGTGCCCGGCTCGCGCACAAACAACATGGCGAAGGCCGTGGCCTCAAGGAAATAGAAACTCACTAGATCCCCCGTTCCTCTTCGATGGTGACCGCAACCGGCTCGCCCTGCACGTCGACCGGCTGGAAGCGCTGTGCCTCATCGGGAATACCCGCCTCGGCACGGTTGAGCCGAATGGTGGTGGTGGGATACGCAGGCGTTTTGGGGTTGGCGATCTTGCTGGTGAGCACCACACCGCGCTGAATGGCCTCAGCCAGAACCGACTGCCGGGATTCAGGGTGCTGGTTCCAGCGGAAGGCCTTGCGCGGCAGGAAAGAATCGCGGAACCACTTGAGCGCGATAAAGGCGTGTCCGCCGCGCTCGGCTTCAGCCAGTGCTGCGCACAACTCTTTCACGCGCACATCCATATCGGCGGAAAGTACTGGCTCCAGCTCTTCGTCTCCTTCTTCAGAGACTTGAGCGGAAGTGCGCTGCGCGCGAGCAACTCGCGGAGCCGCCTCGTCGCCATCGATGCGCTCGAAATAGATGCGCACTTCGTCGTACTCCGGCGACCACGTGTCCGCCAAAGCATCGCGCCGTTTGCTGCGGCCGTTTTCGCTGCACAGCTCCACGATGGCCTGGTAGCCGGCAGGCGCCAGAAAGCGCAAGACGCGCGCCAGGCCCGGATCCTGCGCAAATGCCAATTCGTTCAGAGCTTCTTCGATCATCTCTTCAGCGGCGGGGACGCTGAGGCTGTCATTTTGATTCTGCAAACTCCTGCTCGATTTCATCTCGTTCTCTCCCATACCGCCTTGATCTGCAAAGCCGCACGTTCCCCGGCCGGTCAATCCGGCTCAGAGCCGCGCAGCAGACTTCAGACAGCAATCCTCGATCTGTAATTTTCCCCAAACATCTCTCTGGAGTGAAGAAGACGGGCTTTTGCTCGTCCGATCATTCAAAATAAGAGTGCGTGATAAGCGCCGCATCGGCTGGTTCTCTATGTCTGTACATCTATCCAGCCGGGAAATAAAAGGAGTTAATGTCCCCTTTTCGAGCTACAGATAGCCTTGATCCTATGGGCCGGCTTCCAGCAATTCCACAGCAATTGAACCAGCTTTCCTGATATGTGAGACGATTCTAGCGCAAAAAAAGTCGTTCATGCCATCAAATCACAGAAATCTTCGCCTATGGAAGGGATCTGAGCCGGGAAGGCTCGCTTACCATAGGCGTTGCAATTCGTAGAATGGGTATATGCGCAGTTCTTTGCAGTATTTGGTGGTTTTTTTTCTGCTTTCCTCGATCCTTTACGCCGATGGCCCTCCCTTTGATCTTTCCGGCCCAAAAGTCGATGTGCACGTGAAGCGGGGCGACGTGACTCTGCCCATATCCGAGATCCCCAACCTGCTTCCCGGCGACCGCTTATGGATTCATCCCGATCTGCCCGAAAGCCAGGCCACGCATTTCGTACTGGTGGTGGCGTTCCTGCGAGGATCGACCAATCCTCCGCCGCCGGAGTGGTTTACGCGCGTGGAAACGTGGACGCGCAACGCCCGCGATGAGGGTGTTTTCGTGAAGGTTCCCCCGGAGGCGCAGCAGGCGCTCATGTTTCTAGCCCCGGAGACGGGAGGAGACTTCAATACGCTGCGAAATGCGGTGCGGGGGCGGCCAGGGTTGTTTGTGCGTGCGGCTCAGGATCTGCAGGCGGCGAGTTGGGAGAGAATGCGCCTTGAAGCCTATCTGGATGACGTGAAGGTGACGTCGCAGTACGATCCAACGGCGCTGAAAACGCGCACCGAGATGGCGGCGCGGAGCCTCGGAATCAAGTTCAACGAGAGCTGCTTTCTAAAGCCGGCCGATCAGCAGGCATCTTGTCTTTCGCAAAACTCCGAAGGCCTCGTGCTTGACGACGCAAATGCGCAATCGCTGGTGGATCAACTCACCAATGGCAACACGCTTAACCTGATGAACGCTATCAGCTCGACGACACTTGGCGGTGGCGGCGTCTATAGCCCGTACGTCGGCGCTATCGTGGATACGGCCAGGATTTTAAGCTCTCTGCACACCGCGCACTTCCAGTACATTCCAGCGCTGGCGCTGCCGACGGCCGACAGTCTGAATCTGCGGTTGAATATGCCTCCCTCCTTCATCAATCCCAAATCGGTGGTCGTGGTGGCGCTGCCACCCATCGGCTCTTCGCGGCCGGAGCCACTGCATCCGGTGAATCCGAGCGACAGTTTTTGCGCCACCAAGCCGGGGCTTGTGCTGCCAGCCGAGGGGGCGCCGTTAGTGTTTGCCACCGGGATGGCGCACGATCTGTTTCTGCACATCCAATCAGACGCCACGAAATCAATTGACGTGCCGGTGATCGCCGATCCGGCGCGGGGCGGGCTGGTGCTTGCGCAGCCTATTTCCGCGCTGCCGGGCGGGGAATTCATCGCCGTTGTTCGCGGCCAGTGGGGATTCGACAATTGGGAGGGTCCGCATTATCAGTTGCTGGCTGCGGTGCCGGATGGTTGGACGCTGTCCGCCTCCGATCAGTCCGCGCTGGTGGTGGGCAGGGACGACATGCTCCGCATCAACGGGTCGTCCACAGTTTGTGTTGAGAAGGTGGAAGCGCAGACGGCCGGCGGTCACACCCTGACGCTACCGTGGAAGTCGCCCAAGCCAGGCGCGCTGGAGGTGACGGTGCCGCTGAAAGACGCTGCGCCGGGGCCGGTCGGCGTGATCGTCTACCAGTTTGGGCTGGCCAAGCCTGACCGGCTGACGATGCAGGCTTACGACGCGGCAGCTTCTCTCGAGGGACTGGCGCTAAGCGCAGGCGACGAGACTGCGCTCCTGAAGGGCACACGGCTCGATGAAGTTTCGAAGGCGCAGATTGATGGCATTGCGTTCACACCTTCGGTTTTGAACCGCGCCGGAAACCTCGATGAATTGATGATGACAGCCGGTGGATCGACGGCAAGCCTGGTTCCCGGCAAAACGTATGTGGCGCGCGTGGATCTAAAGGACGGCCGCTCGCTCACTGCGCCGGTCGCGGTCGATCCGCCGCGGCCGCAGGTACTGCTGCTGAGCAAAGGCGTGCAAAACGACGCCTCTGCGACGCAGTCACCAGTGCAGCTCGGCAGTGCGGACGATCTTCCCATCGAGGAACGGCTGGTGTTCTTCCTCAAATCGGTCGTGCCGGAGTCTTTTCCGCGCGACGAAAAGGTAGAGGTGGCCGCGAACGACTCGAGTTTCCACACCTTGCTGACGCTCACCGACGGCAGCCTGATGCTCGAAGATGCGCACACCGCGATGGGCAGCCTGCAGCCGCTCGCCCGGTTCGGTTCTTCGGCCTTCGGTCCAGTGCGGGTGCGCGCCATCTCCGCGGACGGCACGGCCGGCAACTGGCAACCGCTGGGTACGCTGGTACGCCTTCCCGGCTTCAATGCACTGCACTGCCCCCGTTCGGCTGCCAAGCCGTGCCTATTGAGCGGAACCGATCTCTTCCTGGCCACTTCATTTGCTGCGACGCCGGATTTCGGCGATCCAACCGACGTGCCGCCTCAATTCACCGGAACAGAAATCACCGTTCCGCATCCCGTAAACGGCGTTCTCTATCTCAAGTTGCGCGACGATCCCGCGACGGTGCAAACGCTCACGCTTGCCGTGACGCCGCTGCAGGCGGCAACACTGCCGCCCGCATCGGTGACACCAGCGGCAGAACCAAGGAATCCGCCTGCACCGCCAGCTATCATGCCGGCGGATTCATCGCAGGAAAAGACAAGCCCCGGCACACAAACTCAACCGCCCGCGGCGCAGCCTCAGTAATGGGCCGCGAAGTCAAATTCCCGGAGTATTGAGTTAGTTGAAGTATGCCCGGTTCTCTTCTGCAAATGCTGCCTTGTCGGCGGGCAGCTCTTCCAGTGCGAAGATCGCATTTTGCGCGCAGATGGAGGCGCAGTTGCCGCAATCGATGCACTCATCGGGATTGATATAGACCTGCGATACGGTGGCAGCGGCAGGATCGCTCTGTGCAGGGGCAATGGCGGCAGTGGAACACTCCGCAACACAAACAAAGTCCTTGGTGCAGGCATCGGTCACGACAAAAGCCATGGCTAATTTGCTCCTCAATTAGTCCGTTGTCGATTCACATGTTCACATCTTTGACATCGTCCAATGTGGCAATTTCTTGAGGAAATTGCCGCTCGGCACTTTGCATTCCGCGAACACCAGAATCGAAAACGCTGTCGGGGCACGATCTAAACCCGCGCCCTCGGTTTGAGGTTAGCCGTCGAGCCCCAGGCCGCACCGTGATCCCAGTCACGATGCCCTCGCGGAAGAAGGAAAACCTTTCCGATTATGGTACAGAAGGCAATCTCCATTCCGATTTAACCAGCCGTTGACGCTTCATTTGCGCCGGTACGTCACTATGGAACCATGCTCCCAGCCAAACGGTCCTCTTTTTTCGCGCAAGTGTTCTCTTGCTGGAACTGGAAGTGTGCGCTACTGAGCGCTGCTGCCCGCTCGATCGTGTATCTTGCGGCGCTGGCGCGCTCCGGGCCTCACGGCCGGTTCTCCATCGTCACGGTTGAAATTGCCTATGTCACCATGACGGCCGGAATCTACGCCGGGATGCAGCAGCGTGCCCTCCGGCTCCGTTCCCGGCTGCTCGGCAACCTGATCGTGGCTGGCGGCGTCCCGGCACTATCTCAAATGATCGACTGGCTCGCGCATCGCGCCGCCGGCGCCGCCGTTCCTTTCAGCGCCATCGTAGCCGTCAGCATCTTCACCGGTGTCTCCGCGCTCTTCCACCTGTTTGTGATGCGCCGCGGCGTCTTCCTTACCGACCAAGGCCGTTCACTGGCTGACGATTTTCGGCGCATTCCGCGGCTTGTGGCTGGATTTGTGATTGCGCCGTACACCTTCGCGATCGCCCTCACGGGCCGCGTCGCACGCGCCGCCGAGTCGGAAGCGGCCTAGAGGCAGCGGAGTTAGCGGTGTTAGTGAAGCTAGCGTGGTTAGCGGGGCTAATCACTGACCGCTAATCACTAACCACTGGCTTCTCAAAAGATGCGCACCTTCAAGCCCACGCTTGCATTCAGCGAAGTCATGGAGCCGTAGGTAAACTGGGGCCAATCCTGATATTCAAGGTCGCCGCGGAAGATGATCCTGTGTTTCCAGTGGAAGTCCACACCGCCGCCCACGGTCACGACCGTGTAGCGCCCTTGGGCGTAGTTATAAGGAAAATTAAAATTCGCAAATCCGATCAGGCCCTTGACGTAGGGTTGGAAGCGGCCGCGGACAAAGTGATAGCGACCGCCAATCGAATAGGTTTCGGCGTGCACATTTGCCGTCTGGTGGAGCTCGACCCAGCGCCCTTCAGCCTCAATGCCGAAGTGGCTTGTGGTCTCGGCATCGACAAAGACGCCGACGCCGAGCATCTTGCGCGAGCCGTACTGAAAGGTATCGCCAGAGCCGAGGACACCCGCTGACAGCCGCGTCACACCCTGATAGCCCGCCGGAACTACCTGAGCGCTGACGGGATTTCGGAAGCTGAGAAGAAGCAAGAGCAGCGCAAGAAAGATACTCAGGCGAAGTTCGAATCCCGTTTTTTGACGACGCTGGGCCTGGAAATCGTAGAGACGTATCATTGCGTTCTCAGAATCTCGACCCATGCTCTGCCCACAGTCCATCTCTTGCTTCCCCGTCTAATTGGTAATGCTAAGATTGACATTTTGAAACTCGATCACGTTGGTGGCTGCACCGGTGCCCGTGACCTGAATGACATAGTTGCCAGGCGCAGCGGCCACCTGGCTGAAGCTGCTGCAGCCGGTGGCGACACATGCGGCCGTGGTGAGAATCACGGCGACGATCATGCTCAGCGCCATGGTAAGAAAGTGTACGTTGCGTCGGCGCAGCCGCCGGAATAAGCATCCGAAGGCGAGACTGAAGGGCAGAAAGAATCCGGCGAGCGAGAATCTTCCGCTGCCCCCGCGCCGGTTCATCGCACTGGCTCCCCCGCCCAAAGGATTATTGGTGTCGATGGTGAGTTCGGTGCTCACCGTTCCTCCCGCCGGGAGGTTGACACTGGCGGAGGCGAAGTGGCAGTTGACCACCGCCGGGAGCGATGCGCAACCCAGTCCAACGGTGTCGGTAAAGCCGGCGGTCGAGGTGAGGGTCACCGTGACCGTAGCGTTCTGCGAAGTAGGTATGGTGACAGTTGAAGGGGTGACGGTGACCGTGAACCCCGACGAAGTGCCCGAGATGCTGGCTGTCTGCGACGTGGAAGAACCGTGGTCGGAGTCGCCGCCGTACACGGCATAGATGCTGTAACTGGCGCCGCTGACCAGATTCGGCGTGAGCGTGGCAACACCGCTTTTATCGAGCGTGACTTTGCCCAGCGATGTGGCGCCGTTGCCGGACGTGCCCGTGCCCGAAGACGTGGTGTCGTTGTAGAAGGTGACGGTGCCGGTCGCCGCAGGCCCGGTGCCGTTGTTGACCACCGTAGCCACCAGAACCACCTGCGGATCCACTCCCGTCGTGGCGGCGGTGCCGAGCGAGGTAGTGGTGGAAATCGCGTCCACGGTCTCGCTGACGTTTGCCGAGGTGCTGACGGCGTCATTGGCATTGCCCAGATACTCGGCAGTCATGGTGTGGCTGCCGGCCGGAAGCGCCGAGTCAGTAAACGTCGCGCTACCGCCGCTCAGGGGCGAGGTCCCGATCACTACGCCATCGGCCAGAAAGTTCACGCTGCCGGCGGGTGTGGCGCCATTGCCCGTTACAGTGGCGGAAAACGTGATGGCGCCGAAGACAATTGCGGGGTTGGGCGAGACGGTGAGCGCGGTTTGCGTGGTTGCCAGCACGACAGCGTAGAACAACGGCGCTCCACCGGAGCAGGTCAGCAACGGCGAACCGGAGCACGCCAACGCCGCCGATCCGCTGCCGGTGGCGTTGGCGTTGCCCCCGTAGGTGGCGATGACCTCGTACGCTCCAGCAGCTAGCGTGGGAGTGATGGTGGCCACTCCCGAACCGTTGAGCAGGGCGCTGCCCAGTTGCGTGGTTCCCGACGTGAAGGTGACGGTACCTGCGAGCGGCGCCGAGCCTGAGGCCAGTATCACTGTCGCCGAAAGCGTCTCCGAAGTTCCGGCGATGCCTGGAATGGGCGTTGCCGAGACCGTAGTCACGGTCTGCCCCTGCTCGACCACTTGATTGAGAGGCGCGCTGGAGCCGCTCTGGTTGTAGTTATCGCCGGCGTAGCTGACCGTGATCGGGTGCGTGCCGGCGGCCAGGGTGGTAGTGGTGAAGGTCGTCACGCCGGGGTTGCCGCGGAGCGTTGCGGTGCCGATGGATACGCCGCTATCGAGGAAGTTCACTATGCCTGTGGCGGGAAATGTGGCGCCCGACGTGACCGTTACCGTAAATGTCACCGCAACACCGTAGGTGGACGGATTCAGGCTGGAGGAGACGGCAATCGTCGAAGCCGCCTGCACATCCTGGTTGAGAGCCGGCGAGGTGCTGCCCTGCACTTGGGTGCTGGAACTGCCGTTGTACACCGCCGTGATCTGGTGCGTGCCGTTCGTGAGTGCCGGCGTGGTGTAAGTAACCACATCGTTCCCGTTGATGGTGGGCGTGCTGAGAGGCATGGAGCCGTCGAAGAAGGTCACGGTGCCGGTGGGATTGACGCCGCCTCCCAAACTGGTGACCGTCGCCGTGACGGTGACGCTCTGGCCGACCGCGGAGGGATTCGCGCTCGAGGTCAGGCTGACGGCTGTGCCTTCGAGCACGGTCTCGATGAGCGCCGGCGACGACGTGCTGGCCATGTGGACCGGATCGTGAGTGTTGTCGTAGGAAGCGGAGATGGAGTGCTGCCCGACCGCGAGTGTCGAAATGGAGAAGGTCACCACCCCCGATGCATTCGGCGACAGGCCGGAAGCGAGCGTGGCCGTGTTTCCCGCAACAGTGTCGGAGATGCTTATCGTTCCCGTCAGGCTGCCCGTGCCCGCGGCCGCGTTCACTGTCACGGTAAAGGTGACCTTCTGCCCGAAGCCCGAGGGGTTCAGACTTGAGGCGACGGTGGTGACGGTGGATGCGATCGGCGCGGCCGTGCCGACCACTTCGATGACAAGAGGCGAGCCTGGCGCCGCGACCGTGGACTCCGTATCCTCTCCCACGTCGATATTGGGTGTCTCTACGGTGTCGATCGAGAGCGCGGGCGTGCCAACAGGCGCAAAGATAGCGCCCACTTCGCATTGCGCACCGACAGCCAGGGTCTGGCCGTTACTGCATGAGTTGGCGACCGCTGCATCGATCTCGGCGTTGGTGGTAGCGGTGATGGCCGTCAGCTCAAGCGCGGCATTGCCATCGTTCTCCACCGTTTGCGACAGCGGCTGAGAGGTTTCGGTCTGGCGGACCGGTGCGCCGACGTTGATGGCCGCAAAGTTGCCCTGCACCTTCTCGATTACCATGTCCAGGGTGTCGGCGATGTAGAGGTTGCCGCTGCCGTCAAGAAAAAGCCCCGCCGGCGCATAGAGCGTCCAGTTCACGAACTTGCTGCCGGCATACGAATTGCCGCAGCCGGTCTGGACAAGTGTGGAGATGAGGCCCGTGATCGCGTTCACCTTGCGGATGGCAGCATTCTGCGTCTCGGCGATGAACACATTGCCGGCCGCGTCCACCGCGACACCGGAGGGCGACCACACAACGGCCTGCGTCGCCGCGAAAGGATTCGCCACACAGGCCGTCGCGCCCGTGTTGCCGGTTCCCGCATAGGTAACGATGTGGCTGTTCGCGGTGACCACGCCGCCCGTTGCCAGCACCTCGCGGATGCGGTTGTTTTGAGAGTCGGGAATGTACATATTGCCGGCAGGATCGAAGGCCACCGCGTAGGGGAAGTTGAGTTGCGCGGTCCCGGCCGCAATGTTGTCGCCGTTGTAGCCGCCAGTGCCGTTGGAGCTGGTATAACCGCTGCCCGCAACCGTGGTAATGATGCCGGTGGCCGCGTTCACCTCGCGAATGCGGTGGTCGTTGGTGTCTGCGATATAGAGGTTTCCGCTGGCGTCGAGGCTGACGCCCTGGGGCTGGTTCAGGTTCGCCGACGTGGCCAGGCCGCCGTCTCCCACCTGGTTGAGGTTGCTGTTGCCGATGGAGCCGTTACCCGCGACTGTAGCGATCGCGCCCGTGACCGCGTTCATCTTGCGGATCACATTGTTGCCGGTGTCGGCAATGTAGAGATTGCCCGCGCCGTCGAAGGCCACGTAACCCGGACTGTTGAGAGTGGCGTTAGCGGCGGGCCCGTCGTCGCCCGTGTACGCGGCGTTGCCGTCGCCGGCGATGGTGGAGATGATGCCCGCACCGGCGCAGGTGGTTCCCTGAATGGTGGGTGTGGCCGCGGCGCCGCACACTATGCGCACGCGGTTGTGACCTGTGTCGGCAATGTACATGTTGCCGGCGCCATCGAGCACCACACTGCCGGGCTGGTCAAGCACCGCCTGCGTGGCCGGCTGACCGTCCGCGACGCCAGTAAAGAATCCCAGCTGTCCGGCCACCGGAGTCATATTCCCGGTGACCAGAACGCCCAATCCACCCGTGCCCGTTCCGGAAAGGTACGTCATGCCCAGAACGGTGTTCGCGCCGTTGACCGTGCCCACGAGCACCACCGCTCCCAGGCGCAAGCCGGCCGCGGCGGGCGTGAAACTGACCGACTGCGTGCAGTTGCCGCCCACCACCAAGTTGGCAGAGGCGCAGTTCGACGAGACGGCGCTGGCAGCGAAGTCTCTATTTGCCGACCCTAGCGTGAGCACTTCCACGCTCGTTACCGTGCCCGGGACCGTAGCTGTGACCTGAATCCCTTGATTGTTCGAGAAGGCGCCCACCGGTTGCGCGCCAAATTGCGCCTGCGCATGAGCTGCCATTAGCAGGAACGGCGCCAGGCACGCAGTGCGCAGCGGGATCGAGTTCCACGCGGCACATACCGATGGCGCATGGCAGGGGAATGTGTCGACCTTGCCGTCCTTAAGGAGCGACTTCGAACGGGTGAGACAAATCATGTTGAACTCCGTTCACGTCATTCCGCGCGAGATCGTGGCTCGGCGCACCTCCAGCGGTCGAATCGCAAAGAACCGGAAGCAGGGTGCTCCGTCTCGAATCGCGGAGGGAATGCATGGGCAAGTGCAACCCCCTGGCCCGATTCGAGAGCGATGGATTGTCGTTTTCTAATTACCTGTGTACGGAAATGAGACATTCATGGGCAGGAAAGGCGTGAACGTCATCACGAGTTCAGGGCTTGGATGACGCAGCCTTGCGATGGATGGTCAAGCTGGCGAATTAAAGCGCATCTTCAAAGTAATCTCTGGGCTTCCGAGCAGTTCGGGGCGTCCGTTGCATCCATTTCTCGAATATCGCCTTCAGCTCCGAGCGACTCACTGAAATGAATTGCGGCCAAGCTGCTTGATCCTCGCCGAGAGGATAGCTGAGAAAGTTGTTGAGGGTGTTATTGATTGCTATCGCAACCTTCTCGTCACTTTCATCCAGTTGTGGCCAAGAATCTAATACGTTTCGGACCTCGTTCCGCTCAAGCCCGAAGATCGTTGGAAACTCCCATTCCGGAAAGAATGGACCCTCCACAGCGGCACGAAGACACTCTCGCACGATTCCGCGTTCTCTTTCGTTAAGTTCGGTCAATGCCATACTCTGCCCACGATGCTTCGACCTTATACGACTGCATTGCGTGCAATCAACGTCCGGTACCACTCCGCGCTCAGCTTGGGAATTCTGCGTTCGGTTTTGAAATCCACGTAGTGAATCCCGAAGCGCTTGCTGTATCCATCCGCCCACTCGAAGTTGTCCATCAGGCTCCACAGGAAGTAGCCCTTTACGGGAAACCCCTCCGCCGCGGCGCGTTGCAAGTTCGTGAGATGGTTGCGCAGGTACATCACGCGTTCGGTGTCGTCGATGCGTCCTTCCGGCGTCACCACGTCGACAGCCGAGCAGCCGTTTTCTGTGATAAAGACGCCTTTCGGTTTCCAGATCTCGCACACGTTGCGCACCGCCCAGTAGATGCACTCGGGCCCAACATAGAGCCAGGGCGAGTCCATGTGTGGATACGAAGCCTGATACGGCTCGACCGTATAGCCGCGTACAGAGCCGTCAGCCCGTACAGACTCGCCGGCACGGATATAAAGGGGCGTATACACATTCACCCCCACAAAATCCAGCGGACTGCCGATGGCCTTCATGTCGCCCGGTTCCACGTGCGGCGCATTGGCTCCTTCGCGCTCTAAATACGAGCCGGGGTAGCGGCCTTCGAGCAGCGTGGTCAGGAACGGCGCATTCTCCTCGCGCATCGCGCGCCGCGCCGCTTCCATGTTGGCGCGATCTTCGATCACCGGCACGCAGATCTTGGCGTTTTCTGCCAGGCCTACCTCCGCCTTGGGTGCGTTGGCGCGAATCGCCTCGACGCCGAGCCCATGCGCAAGAATGGCATGATGCCGTATCTGGTTCACCTCCCCAGGCGGCAGCTTCAATCCTGGCGCAAAATGCCCCTCTCGATAGCCAAGGTCGGTAAAGCACGAGAACTCATTTGTGGTCATGAAGTGGTGCACGCGATCGGACAACTGCCGCGCCACATACGCTGCGTAATCGGCAAAGGCCAGCGCTGTCGCGCGCGACTGCCACCCGCCCTTGAGCGCCGCAGGCAGGTCCCAGTGGAAAAGCGTGACATAGGGCGTAATGCCGTTCGCCAGGACTTCGTCCAACACGCGCTTGTAGTAGTCGAGGCCCGCCTGGTTCGGCTGGCCGGTCCCGTTGGGAAAAATCCGCGGCCACGCGATCGACATCCGGTACGCACCCACGCCAAGGTTCTTGAGCAGCCGCGCGTCTTCCTTATACAAGTGATAGGAATCGTCGGCCACGTCGCCCGTGTCGCCGTTGGAGGTCTTGCCCGGCGTGTGCGAGAAAACGTCCCAGACCGAAGGTCCGCGCCCGCCCTCGTGCACTCCGCCTTCAATCTGGTACGCCGCCGTGGCGCATCCCCACACAAAATCCGGCGGAAACTGCCGGCTGCCCGGCGTTGGTTGCGCTGGCGAAAACTCCGGCAGTGAAACCCCGGCCAATGCGGCAGCGCCAGCCGCAACCTTACCAAACTGGCGGCGCGTGATATTTTTCATGGCTTCCGTGGCCCTTTCGCAATCAAAGGGCGATTATAGTCGAGCGGAATTCTGGCAGTGGTGCAGCACCCGAGGCTGGCCCCAATGCTCTATCCAACTACTTTTCCTGACTAGCTCACGCAACTTTCATTGGAGGGCTGGGTTTCCACACCCGTAGTATCCCCCAGGTTATGGCTGCTCTCCCGGTGCTTTTGGCCGGGCCACAGCGGCACCCAATCAGGCGCGGAATCGTGCCAGCGGCAGCCTCGCAAGCGCCGCATGCATGCGGTTCCACTGCCTGCCGTGAGACGCATTGGCTTCGCCGGCGGTCGCGTCGGCGCGGGCGAACACACATGGCTAGTGGCATGGCGCGATGGGAAACACAGCCTGGAGGCAGCAAAATCGCCAAGGCAAGGAGCACGAACATGATCGGCAAAGGACGAGTTCTTCTTATGGCCGCAGCAGTTGCGGCCTTCTTGTGGATGACTGGCTGCAACGGCAGCCTCATTTCTCCACTGACCACGACTCAAGCGCAGACCGGCAACGTGAATGTCGTATTGAGCGACGACCCCACGGAGGACTGGGCGACCATTGGTGTGAGGGTCGAAAGCATTGCGCTCAATCCGCAGGGCGGCGGCACGCCGGTAACAGTTCTTACCGCATCCTCCACGCCGCCGATCATCAACCTCGTGCAACTTGATCAGCTGGGCGAGATTCTTGCCAACGCCACGATTCCCGTGGGCACCTACACTTCGGCGACTGTAAAGCTCGCCGCCAACAATAGTGGAAGCGCATGCGACGTTCTTTTGGTGGCTTCGGGCGATCCTTCGACTGGGTTTCCGCTCCCAGCCGGGTCGACCGTGCCGTGCAGCCAGATTCAAATCATGGGCGCGCAAGGCACGTCGCCCAATACGACGGTTACGCTCAACATCAACCTGGTTGCGCCGCTTACCGTTACTTCAAACAGCAACAATGCCCTCGATCTGGAATTCGATTTGCGGCATCCCGCGTTGATCGTGGAGCATGAGCCCGCCAGCGCCACCACTCCTACGTGGGCGATTAATTTTAGCGGTCCGGTGCGCCATCATCCGCGTCCCGATCTCACCAAACTTCTCCTGCGGCATGTCTACGGAGAGGTCACCGCGTCGACTAATACTTCAATCACCATCGAGCGGTCGTTCCCGGATCATCCTGTGGTCACGCCTGAAACCGCGACCACAATCGCCAGCGACACGCTGCCCATCCAGATCGATGCGACCAATGGCACCATCTTTCTCGATCTCGACAATATGACGGCGCCGCAAACGCTCACCAGCTTCTCCACCGTCTCTTCGGACTTTACGAACTCTCCCTACGTACGCATTGCCGCGCGCTACCAAAGTGACGGCACTCTGGTGGCCACTCGCATCCTGCTCAGCAAAACCTTCGACAAGATCTGGGAGAACCCCGAGGGCCACGTGCTGCATGTGAATACGACGACCAACAACATCTGGGTGACGACCGAAGACGGCAACGCCAAGGAGATCGCTATCGGTCCCAACAGCAACTTCTACTACCGGTCCGATAACACGGTCATCGGCACGGGCACAGGGTTCTTCGACGCGAAGACTCCCGGCGGCCTGCCCAACTTGGCGCGCGGATTCAAGGTAAATGTCACCATCGATCCGCTCTCCGCGGCCACGCCTCCCACGGCGCTATCGGTCGAAATCGACGTGGCGCGTTACGACGGGACCATTGCCCAGTCGACCGCCTCCGACTTTGAATACAACCGCGTCTTTGCGATGACAGATACGCGGGGCGGCAAGGACAATTACACGGGCACCATCGGATATATCGAGTCCACCAGCGCCAATACCACCCCTGCGGACGTCGCCGTCGAAGGGTTCTATTGGTGGAACTTCGGTTTCCCGACCCTGCCCGACACCGGCACAACTGCGGTGAGTGACTTCGTGAGCGCTACCGGCGGCTCCACGAACTTTGGCGGAGCGCTGGGTGCGCTGCAGCCTACCGGCTTCAGCAACGCGACCTGGAACGATCCTGCCGCACCGAACACCTGGTCGGCGCTTTGGACGGATCTCGTCCCCGGCGCCGCGCCGCTTGGCACTGTCTCCTCGGCATTCTCGTCAACGACGAACAGTTTTCAATATAAGGTGCCATTGCCCACCGCTGCGCCTTCCAGCACTCCGGCGGCAAACCCGGTAACTGTTGACCTGATGACGGCCAGCGGCAGCGCAACCCTGGTCTACGATGTCGATCGCCAGGGCAGCGTCATCACCGTCACGCAGGAGGACATCAGCAACCCCACCACGTTGACTACTGTCGGCAACAGCCTGGTTTCCGGAGTCCCCGTGAAGGTCTTCGGCGTTCCCCAGGTCGATCACAGCATCAAGGCGTACGTGCTGTTCTACTACACGCACACCGCGTCCACCATCTGATTCCGATTGCTTCTTGTCTTTGAATTGAAAGGGCGCCGCCATTCCCTCGGAATGGCGGCGCCTTTTCGCGATCTCGACGCCCTACGCCCCGCGCACCTGTCCACGCCCGTTGCTCTTCACCTCATACATGCGCGCGTCCGCCGTACCGATGATGGCATGCACCTGGATGCCGTCGCCCGGCGCATTGGCCACGCCCACGCTGGCGCTCACGTTCAGCTTCAGCCCATTCTTCATCCCGAATTCTGTTTCCATCAGACCACGATGCATAGCCCTTGTCCGCTCCAGGGCTTCGCCGGCATCAGTTCCCGGCATCAGGATCACGAATTCGTCGCCGCCATAGCGGAAGCACAGATCCTGTTTGCGGCTCAGCTCCTGCAGCCTGCGCCCTGTAAGCGCCAGCAACTCACTGCCGATCAGATGGCCGTGCGCATCGTTCACCAGCTTGAAGCGGTCCAGGTCGAGAAATGCAAGACCCAGCGGTATCTTCGATTTTTTGCACCGCCTCAATTGCCGGTCGAGCACGTCGTAGAGATGCCGCACGTTATAGAGGCCGGTGGTGTCGTCTGTAATAGTCAGTTGCTGAATGCGCGCCACGTCGCGCGCATTCTCGATGGCGATGGCGGCGTGGTCGGCCAGGATGTGCAGAAAGGCAATCGTGTAGTCCGACATCTCGGCGCGGGGATTCAATATCTCAATGACTCCCTGCGTTCCCTTGCGGCCGCGCAACGGCAATGCAATGGCCGCACGTATGGCACGTAAGCCACTGGCGCCGGGCAGTGGCGCACGGGCGTCCTCGTGCGCCTCGGGAACAATCACGGTCTCGCCATGTTCGAGCACCCATCCCGCCAGACCTTCGCCCACTTTCACGCGCAGGCCCTTCAAGGTCTCCTGCTCATCGCCCGCGGCAATGGCGTAATAGAGCTCCTGGCTGGATTCGTCGAGCATCAGCAGCGTCCACAACTCCGCCTCCACCATCCGCTCCATGTGTTCCAGGATGGTGCGCAGAATTGTGTCCAGATCGAAACTGGAGGTGAGCGATCTTGCCAGTTGATGAAATACAAGCAGATCGGCGAGCGGGATGCGTCCTTCCGTCTCGATTGGCATGGTTTGGCCCTGGGGGAATCTTTCCACCATTCTGCCCCACAAGCAAGTCACGCATGTGGGGGTTCTTGGTTTCGCCGCACTTTTGTCATTCCGCGCCCACTCAAAATCGGCAGACGTTCCGATCAACCGCCGATATGCACCATCGAGCGCGACGGCTTAAGGAACCCGGGTTCTCCAATGTGGTGCCGAGCTTCCTTCCCTTCGACAGTACGCACAATGTAAGCGCGAAGTTCATCGTCGTCAACCCCGGCCCGCATCCGCCCGTAAAGATCGTGCTCGACCTGCGAAAACAGACAGGTGCGGATCTTTCCGTCTGAGGTGAGCCGCACCCGGCTGCACGCGCCGCAAAAGGCCTGGCTTACCGGCGCAATAATGCCGATCTCGCCCACTCCATCGGCGAAAGTATAGCGCCGCGCCGTTTCACTGGCCTCGCGCGGGGGTAATTCCACCAGAGGCAGCGTCCGGCCAATGCGTTCCACGATTTCTTTGAGCGTTACCACAATCTGCGGCGACCACAGGCGGCCTTCTTCGAGCGGCATGAACTCGATGAAGCGGACGACAACATCTTCTTCGCGCGCAAACCGTGCGAAGCCCTCGATCTGATCGTCGTTAAAGCCGCGCAGAAGCACGCAATTGATCTTGAGCGGCGTCAGCCCCTGGGCTCGCGCAGCGCGAATGCCTTTGAGGACTACCGGAAAGCTGCCGGGGACGCGTGTGATCCGCTCAAAAGCCGCCGCATCGACGGCGTCCATGCTCACCGTTGCGCGGTTCAGCCCCGCCGCCTTCAGCGGCCGGGCGAGCGACTCCAACAGATGGCCATTCGTCGTGATGGCGAGGTCGAGCGGTTCGCTCGAAGGCGTGCGCATCCGCGCTAGCTCTTCCACTAGCTCGACAACCCCGCGTCGCAAAAGCGGCTCTCCACCAGTCAGCCGAACCTTGGTAATTCCCAGGCCGACAAAAATCCGGATTAGCCGCAGGTACTCTTCGCTGGCCAACTCCGGATATTGCGCCCCCACTTCGCCGGTGCGGCAATACACACATTTGTAATTGCAGCGGTCGGTAATGGAGACGCGCAGATCGTGAATCACGCGCCCGTGGCTGTCGGTAAGCGGCGGGTGTGGCGTCAGGGATGAAGATACGGACAGGGAAGCTGCTGCCATCGGCTAACTCAACACTATACCCCTTTTGGATGCAGCAAGAAGAGATAAGAAGCAGCGGCGCTACTGTCGTTCGGGGCGATAGCATAAAGGAAGCAAACTGTCGCGCTTCAGCTTGCAGAATCGAAATCCTAGCAGGGGAACCAGGAGAAAATGCCGGCCACAGGAGCCAGACCCATCGGCACCACCGACGAGGCACACGCGGCCGAGGCCGTGCGGCAGATGTTCGACGCGATTGCTCCCCGTTACGACCTGCTGAATCACGTGCTCTCGGCCAACGTCGACCGCCTGTGGTGGCGCATGACGGCGCGGCGCTTCCGCGAAATTCTAGCCCGGCCCGAAGCGGAGATTCTCGACATCTGTTGCGGCACCGGCGATCTGACTATGGCGCTGCTCAAGCTGCGTCCAGCGGGAGCGCGGCCCATCCTCGCCGGCGATTTTGCGCGTGCCATGCTGTGCCGCGGAGCGCAAAAGTTTAGCCGGCAAGCGCGCCAGTTGCCCGGCAACGGCAAAAACTCCGCCGTAGCCCCGTACGCGATCCCCATCGAGGCTGATGCCCTCCATCTCCCGCTCCGTTCCGCGTCGCTCGACCTGATCGTGACCGCCTTTGGCTTCCGCAATCTCGCCAACTACGAGGTCGGCCTCGCGGAATTTCATCGCACCCTCAAGCCCGGCGGGCAGTTAGGAATTCTAGAGTTCAGCGAGCCGGGCGGACTCGTGGGCAAGGCCTATGCGCTCTACTTCCGGCGCGTGTTGCCGGCTATCGGCCGGCTCATTTGCGGCAAGGATGGCCCCTACAACTACCTGCCCAGCTCGGTCGGCGCATTTCCGCCGCCCCAGGAGATGCTCGCGATGCTGCGGCAGGCGGGTTTTGTGGACTGCGCCTGGCAACCTTACACCTTCGGTATTGCCGGGTTGTACACGGCCACGCGATCCTCAGTACCCGACTGATTCGGCCCATCGTGCTGTAACCGTGCCAATACGGTAACCGTGCCCCATCCTTTTCCGTGTTTTTTGCGGAAAAGGGTGGGGAAATGTTCCACTGCTTAAGGACCGGACGAATAAAAACAGAATGACCTCCTCCGTCCCCAATTCGCGAGTAACCGAGCCTCTCAGCCCGAGCCTCGCCGCATTCAGCGCTGAAAAGCGGAGCGTGGCCTTGCTCTCCATGGCGGCCGCAGCGGTGATGACGCTGCTCAAGCTCGGCGCCGGCCTGCTCTCGGGCTCCTTGGGCGTGCTGTCGGACGCGGCCCACTCCGGCCTCGACCTCGCGGGCGCGGCGCTCACCTTCTTCTCGGTAAACGTGAGCGACAAGCCGGCCGACGAAGACCACACTTACGGCCACGGCAAGATCGAAAACCTGTCGGCATTTTCCGAGGCCGGCCTCATGGCACTCTCCTGCGCGTGGATCGTTTGGGAAGCCGTCTCGCGCATGGCCTCCCACACTGTGAACCTGCACCACTCCCTCTGGCCGGTACTGGTGCTTGTCGCCTCCATCGCCGTGGATCGCTGGCGGTCGCGGCAGTTGCGAGCGGTAGCTCTGCGCACCGGCTCTCCGGCTCTGGCGACCGATGCGTTCCACTTTGCCTCCGACATCTGGGCCACGTTTGCGGTGCTCGCCGGATTGGGCGTTACGTGGCTCGGAGTGCACTACGGCATCGCCGCCCTCCACTATGCCGACCCGTGCGCGGCGATCCTGGTCTCGCTCCTCATTCTGCGCATGGCCATCCGCCTGGGCTACGAGGCCGTGGGCGCGTTACTGGATGAAATCCCCAAAGAGACTCGCCGCCGTTTGATGCGCGAAGTGGAGCGCGTCGATGGCGTGCTGGCCGTGGAACGCGCGCGCGTGCGCCGCGCCGGCGCCGGCCATTTTGTCGACCTCACGTTGGCCCTGCCGCGGCGCTTTACCTTTGAGCACACCGGCGAGCTGGTCAACGCCGCTACGGCCGCCGCGCATCGTGTGCTGCCCGCGGCCGACGTCATCATCCACACCATTCCGCGCGAAACCCGGACTGAAAGCATCTTCGATCGCGTGCGCGCCGTAGCCGCACGCAACAACGTCTCGGTGCACGAGCTCAGTGCCCAATCGCACCATGGACGCCTGCAGATCGAACTGCACGTCGAAATCGACGAGAAGAAAAAGCTCCGTGAGGCGCACAGTTTCGTCACCGCAATGGAAGCGGAGATTTTGCGCAATGTTCCCGAGATCGACTCCATCCTGACGCACATCGAGAGCGAGCCGGCAACCATCGAGCAGCCCGTCGAAACTGCTGTCGAGGACCGCAGGATCGAAAACGCGCTGCAAGCCGCTGCGGCCGGGATTCAGGAGATTATTGACGTGCACGCCATCGCCGTGGGCCGCACCCGCGAGCACATCTCCGTCACCTGCCACTGCACTTTGCCCGACGATCTAACCATGCATCGCGTCCACGAAGCCATCACCGCGCTCGAAGACCGCTTCAAGCTGGAGTGCCCCGAGGTGTACCGCGTCACCATCCACCCCGAGCCGGTGACAGATAATACCCGTTAGGGCGCGCGGCGCAGCTTGTGCCCCAATTTTGCGGCATCGATTCGAATCCATGAACACTCGTGCCATCTCGAACTTCTTTCAAGTGGGCTTGCTGCTCCTGCTCCTCGTGGCCGTGGCGCTAATGGCTGCCATTGTGACCATGCAGTTTGCTATTCACGGCGCGGAGGTTGAGGTGCCCGCGCTGAAGGACATGACGGTAGCCGACGCCCTGAGCGAAACCGCCGGCCTCGGCCTGAACCTCGACGTCGACAACCGTTACTATTCGGGCGACGTGGCCGCCGGCCATATCCTGTCGCAGTCGCCCGCTGCTGGCACAGTGGTGCGCCGCGAGTGGCATGTGCGCGTGGCCGAAAGTCTGGGGCCGCAAAAGGTCGATGTTCCCGACGCGGTAGGCGTGGATGAGCGCGTGGCCTCGCTGGAGCTGCGCCGCGCCGGTCTCGCGGTTGGAGAGATCGCGCGCCTTCCCTCGAGCGCCGCCGAGGGAACGGTGCTGGCGCAGGATCCACCGGCGCACGCGCAGGGCATCGAGCAGCCCAGCGTCAATCTGCTCGTCGCCGCGCCCGATGAGGAGACGCCCGACGAATACGTGATGCCAGACTTTACTGGATGGCCGATTGCAAGCGCCAACGCGGCTCTGGCGAAGGCCGGCATTCGCACCGGGCCGCCCACTCTCATCGATGTGCCGGTGGCTCCCGTAGGCAGTGGTGACGCGCCCATTCGTCCGCCGGCAAAGCCGGGCGCGGTGCTGACTGAGTCGCCCGCCGCCGGCTCGCGTATCGACGAGAACACGATCGTTCAATTCACAGTGGTGAAATAGAGATCACGGGAGACTAAGCGGCATGGCACTGAACGAGGATTTGGAAAAGATTCGGAGTCAGGAAAGTGAGTTGCGGCTGGCGCGCCTCGATGCGCAGGTCGCGTGGGAGCTGGGCACGCGCATACGAGCCCTGGCCGTCGAGCGCGGCCTCACTCTGGTCATCGACGTGAGGCGTTTTGGGCAGCCGCTGTTTTATGCGGCTCTCGACGGCACCACTCCTGACAACGTCGAGTGGGTGCGCCGCAAGAGCAACGTGGTGGCGCGCTTCCATCGCAGTTCCTACGCCATGGGACTGACGCTCAAAGTGAAAGGCACAACGCTTCTCGAGCGCTACGGGCTGCCCGTCGCGGACTATGCGGCCGACGGCGGTTCCTTTCCGCTGATCTCGGAGAGCGCCGGCATCGTCGGCAGCGCGACCGTGTCCGGCCTGCCGCAGCGCGAGGACCACAACCTGGTGACAGAAGCGCTGTGCGCGCTCACAGGGCGCGATTTCGCGGCTTTACGCCTGGGGCCGGAGAGCGCATAGCGGCGCATTGGCGCTTCGCTCAGGCATGCCTCTCGATCAGCGCAACAAAAAAACCATCGGTCGGCAACGCGCCGGGCAATAAGCGCAGTGCGCCCTCCGGCGTGAGACATTGTTTCAGCCGATCCGCGCCGCCGGGTAGAAGAATTTCATTGTGCTGCAGAGTCTCAATGGCCGCTGCGAGCGGAATCTGTCGCGCACTCGTATTCCCCTCAAGCACAGCCGCAACTACCTGCTCGTTTTCCTCGGGTTCCAGCGAACAGGTGGAGTACACCACGCGCCCGCCGGGCCTGCCAGCGCGCAATACCGCGCGAAGAATTGCGATCTCGCGCTCGGCAAGACGCGGCAAATCCTCCAACTGCAGCCGATGGCGAACCTCGGGGTTGCGGCACAGCGTACCCGTGCCGCTGCAGGGCACATCCGCCAGCGCAACATCGAATGCCGAGTCTTCTTCGAGCTCAGCCGCGTCGGCAAGCCGGCACTCCACGCGATCGGCATACGCGGCGAGCCGCTTGCGCAACTCAACAAGCCGTCGCTGGCTCGACTCGCAGGCCACGATGCGCGTTTTAGGATTGCGTTCGGCAAGAACGAGCGTCTTGCCCCCAGGCGCCGCACAAGCATCCAGAATTTTTCCCTGATCTTGGACGAGATCCGCGCAGGCAGCAAGCTCACCAATCAACTGCGAGCCCTCGTCCTGCACGCGCACACGGCCTTCGCGAAAGGCCGGCGTTGCCGTCACGTCGCCGGAGACCACGGTGCGCGCCACTGTAAGCAGTGCGCCAGGCGCAAGCCCGACTCCTGCCTTCCTCAGTTCCTCTTCAACAGCTTCATCTCTGAGCCGTACCGCCCGGCGTGGCTGGCCCTGGCCCTGGCCGCAGATCGCCTGCAGAGCTTCTTCGCCATAGAACTCTGACCAGCGCTCAACCAGCCACGCGGGATGCGCCTGGACCGCCGACTGACCAATGCCCTCGTCCAAAGGTCTGCTGTGTGTAACGCTGCGGAGGACGGCGTTGACCATTCCGGCGGCAAAGCGATGGCCCGACTGTTTTGTCAGTTCCACGCTTTCATCGATGGCGGCATGAGCAGGAATGCGGTCGAGAAATTGCAATTGAAAAGCGCCGAGGCGGAGAGCGATCAGAACCTCCACATCGAGCTTGGCATTGGGACGTTTGAGCAGCGGGCGAATCTGCGCGTCCAGCCAGATCTGCCAACGAAGCACGCCCAGCACCAGGGCTGTCGCCAAATTGCGGTCGGCAGGCGCGAGTGCGTCGACGTCCTCGGCTCGCAGCAAATCGTCGGAGTGGGCTTTGCCGCGCTCAACCGCCAGAAGAATGCGGAAGGCTGCCTTACGGGCGGGAGAGATGGCTGCCATCGCGCTCAACCTACAGCGGTTCCAGAGTTGATATATCCAGGAACCGGGATGCGGAGTGGCATTTTCCTCAAGAAAATGCCACCTTTTACCGAGCTAACAATATCACGTTAACTCTGGAACCGCTCGAGGCGCGCGTCCGCCGCGAGCGGATTCCCGCGCAGGAACTCGACGGCATCCATGCGCTTCTTGCCTTCGAGTTGCACTTCTTTGAACTCGAGCCAGGTATCGCCCGCGCAGCTCGCAAACAAGCCATGGTTCTCTATGCGCACCGAACCCGGCGCGGCGACGCCCAGCCGCTCCGCATCGCTCTCATGTACGGGCTTCATGCGATGCACGATCAGCTTTTTGCCATGGAGTGCGGTAAAGGCGCCGGGCCAGGGCTGAAAGCCGCGCCAGCGGTTGAAGAGCTCGGTCGCGGAGCGCGCTGTAAAGTTCATGCGGCCGTCTTCGCGGTCGAGCAGCGGCGCATATGTTGCGCCCTCATGATTCTGAGGCTGCGGCTCGATGGTTCGATCGGCCAGCCCGGCCAGAGTCTCGACGACCAGCGGCGCTCCTTCGCGCGCCAGCGCAGGAAACAGATCGGCGGCGGTTTGTTCGGGTCCGATCTCAAGGGGCCGTTGCAGCAGAATCGGTCCGGTGTCGAGCCCCTCTTCCAGAAGCATCGTGGTGTTCCCAGTAAAAGCGTCACCCATGGCGATGGCCCATTGGATGGGAGCGGCGCCGCGATACTTGGGCAGCAGCGACGCGTGCAGATTGATGCAGCCCAGCCGGGGCAGCGCAAGCATCCATGGCGGAATGATGCGCCCATAGGCCACCACGACAATCGCATCCGGCGCGATGGCTTCGAGTTGCTCGCGAAACTCCTGGTTGTTGCGGATTTTTTCCGGTTGCGTGATAGGGATTCCCGCGGCGAGAGCGGACTGCTTTACCGGAGTTGGAACAATTTGCTGCTGGCGGCCCACGGGACGGTCCGGCTGCGAAACCGCGAGAGCGACGCTGTGTCCCGCGGCGACGAGCGCTTCAAGAGTTGGAACGGCAAACTGTGGCGTTCCGCAGAAGACCAGCTTGAGGGAGCGCGTCGCATCTGTCATGGCTGCCTTACCAGGTGCCTTCGCCCTGCATCTTGCGAATCTTGCGGAGATTCAGGCTGCGTTTGAGCGCGCTCATGCGGAAAAGGAAAAGGACGCCGTCAAGATGATCGATCTCATGCTGAAAGGCGCGTGCCAGCAGCTCGTCGCCATCCATCTCAAACCACTTGCCCGTTTCGTCCTGCGCGCGTATGCGGACCTTCGCCGCGCGCACCACCTTCTCGCGAATCTCAGGAAAGCTCAGGCAGCCCTCCTCCTCGTATTGCTTGCCTTCGCTGACAATAATCTCAGGATTGACGAGGACGAGTTTCTGCGCAGGATCCTTGCCCATGCTCAGGTCAATCACGGTGACGCGCTTCGACACGCCCACTTGCGGCGCGGCTAGCCCGATGCCCTGCGAGGCGTACGTGGTCTCGAACATGTCGGCCGCCAGCTTCCGTAGTTCGGCATCGAATTCGGTCACCGGTTCGCCGGGCTGCTCCAGAACCGGCTCGGGATATTTAACAATCTTCAGAATCATCGGCCTGTCAAAATCTCCGTATCTGTTCGATGTAGCCATCGAAATTTCGTTTCAGTTCCGCCAGCGAGTCGCCGCCGAATTTTTCGTGCGCCAGGTTGGCCAGCACCAGGGCTACCATGGATTCGGCCGCCACTCCCGCCGCAGGAACCACGCAGATATCGCTGCGCTCGTAACTCGCGCTGGAAGGCTCACGCGTGTCGAAGCGCACCGACTCAAGCGGCTGGCGCAGAGTCGAGATGGGCTTCAGATATCCGCGGACCACGATGTCCTCGCCGTTTGAAACCCCGCCCTCGATACCGCCGGCATTGTTGTGCGGACGCGTAAAGCGCGTGGGCCGGCCGGGAGGGTTCTCGGCCGCGTAATGAATGGGATCGTGCACCCGCGAGCCGAAAGCCGCCGCGGCCTCCACGCCGCGCCCGATCTCGACGGCCTTCACCGCCTGCAGGCTCATCACCGCCCAGGCAAGCTGGCCGTCCAGGCGTTCGTCCCAATTGGTGTAAGACCCCAGGCCCGCGGGAACGCCGTGCGCCACCACTTCAAAGACGCCGTTCACGGTGTCGTCGGCGCGCGTCGCCGCTTCCACTTCCTCTTTCATGCGCGCTTCGGTGGCGTCGTCCACGCAAGCCAGCACCACTTCCTCTTTGCCGGCGAGCGCGGCGATTTCCTCCCAAGCTGCGTCGCGATCGAGGTCCACGCGTCCCACGCGAACGACGTGGCTCGCGACTTCGATGTCGAGTTGGCGGAGCATGAGCTTGGCGAAGGCGCCGGCGGCCACGCGGGCCGCGGACTCGCGCGCCGATGCGCGTTCCAGCACGTAGCGCGCATCGGGAAAGTTGTACTTGAGCGCGCCTGCCAAGTCGGCGTGGCCAGGCCGCGGTGAGGCCACCGCGCGATGCTTCGCCGGGTCGCCCGTCTCCACCGGCAGCTTCTCCTGCCAGTTCTTCCAGTCGCGGTTGATGATTTCGATGGCCACGGGAGAACCAATGGTCTTGCCGTGGCGCACACCCGAGAGCACGTGTGCCTGGTCGGTTTCAATCTTCATGCGGCCGCCGCGCCCGTAGCCCTGCTGCCTGCGCCACAACTCGCGGTTCACAAACTCAAGGTTGACGGGGACGCCGGCGGGAAGCCCGGAAACCAGCGCCATCAGTGCCTCGCCGTGGGATTCCCCTGCTGTGGAGAAGCGGATCATATAGATTCCATTGTAAATGTGCGTGGCCTGCAAATCGGGCGCGGCCTCCCGTCGAATTCCGCACAAAAAGCTCCGCACTTTGCGCCGTTGCGCGGCCTTCGCTCGATCTATACGTCCCTTTTTTTCATGATTCAATCCGCATTTCGGCCTCGCCAGCGCACATCACCGTCTCCGTCATGCGCTATCCTGTGCTGGGAAGCGGCGTAACCCTCTCCATCTCAAGGCCGGCAAATGATAGCGTTCAACACAATCGACCGTACCGTCAAACAAATCGTGCTCACGCTCCAGGAATATTCCCTATTTGCCGGGAGCGCCCTGCTGAATCTTTTCCGTCCCCCCATTTACTGGACGGATTTCCTCATTCAGTGCGATGTCATCGGGTTCGGTTCGATTCCTATCGTCATCCTCTCTGGATTTTTTACCGGAGGCGTGCTCGCGCTCCAGTCCTCAGCCACACTTTCTTCCTTTGGCGCAACGGCCGTCACCGGCCGCTTTGTCTCTCTCACCATGATCCGTGAACTCGGCGCGGTGCTCACCGGCATCATGGTCTCAGGCCGCAACGCATCGTCGATGGCCAGCGAACTTGGCTCCATGGTGGTCACAGAGCAGATCGACGCCATGCGCGCCCTGGGCGTCGATCCCATGCGCAAGCTGGTCACTCCGCGCCTCTTCGCCACGATTTTCATGCTGCTTTGCCTCACCATCGTGGCCAACGCATTCGGCATCATGGGCGGCGCCGCGGTCACCATCGTGCTCAACCATCAGAACGGGACGCAGTACTTTTCCACGGCATATGAAAGCCTTCGTTATCCCGACATTCTCCAGGGCCTCTTCAAGCCGCTCTTCTTCGGCTACCTCATCGCTTCCATCGGCTGCTTCTACGGAATGAGGACCACCGGCGGCACGGAGGGCGTGGGCCGCTCTACGATTGCGGCTGTGGTCAACTCTTCCGTTCTGATCATCTTTGTTGACTTTCTCATTACGCACATTCTGCTTTCCCTGTTTCCCTCATGAGCCACGCCACCACTCCCGCGACCGAACTTCCGTCCCCGGCTCCGCAAGGTAGCCCCGTTGTCGCCTTGCGCAACGTCACCGTTGCCTTCGACGGGCCCCCGGTGTTTGAGGATGTGAGCTTCGACGTGGCGCCCGCGGAGACGCGCATCCTTCTGGGGCCTGCCGGCGTGGGCAAAAGCGTCCTGCTCAAGCTCATCCTCGGTCTGGCTCCTCCGCTCGAAGGCAGCGTATACCTCTTCGGCGAAGACATCTCACACATGCCCGAGCAAGATCTCTTTGCTTTGCGGGCGCGCGCCGGAATGGTCTTCCAGGAGGGCGCTCTCTTTGACTCGCTTACCGTCCGCGACAACGTCGCCTACCAGTTGATCCAGGAACAAGTTCCCGATGATGAGATCGACCATCGCGTTCATGAGGCCCTGCGCTTCGTCGGCCTCGAGGAGACCTTCGCACTCTATCCCGCCAGCCTTTCCGGCGGCATGAGGCGGCGCGTCGCCATTGCCCGCGCTCTCATCCATCAACCAGAGCTGATCCTCTACGACTCGCCCACCGGCGGCCTCGATCCGGTTACCTGCGACACCATCATCGAACTCATCGTGAAGCAACGCGACGTGCGCGCCACCCCCTCTCTGCTGGTCACCCACCGCCTGCAGGACGCCTTCACCCTCTGTACCCATCGCTTCGACAGCGAACAGGGGCGCATGGTCCCACTTCCCGAGGGCCAAACCATCCGCAACACCACTTTTCTAATGCTCAACGAGGGCCATCTCATCTTCGACGGCTCTCTCCACGAGCTGGTGCATTCCCAAGATGCCTTCGTCCGAGAGTTCCTGGAGTAGGACCTACTCCCTCCGTCCTGTTTTTTCGCTACAATCCGATCTGTGACGACAAGCCTCTTCGACCTCTACAAGATCGGTGTGGGTCCCTCCAGTTCGCACACCATGGGGCCGATGCGTGCGGCCTGCCGCTTTGCGCAGGAGCTGGATCGCAGCGGGCTTCTCGATCGCGTCAACCGCGTCGCAACGGATCTCTACGGTTCGCTGGCCCTTACCGGCATGGGTCACGCTACGGATCGCGCCGTTCTCCTCGGTCTCGAAGGAAACGAGCCGGCGGCCATCGATCCTGCCGCCATTGAGTCCACAATCGCATCGATGCGCTCCTCACAGCGCATCGCTCTCGCAGGAAAGCGTGCCATCGCCTTCGACGAGCCGCGCGACCTCCTCTTCCACCGCGACCAGATGTTTCCTCCCGGCGCACGGACCCAGCACCCCAACGGACTCCGCTTCACAGCGTTTGACTCTGATGGTGCGATCCTTGCCCAGCGTATCTACTTTTCCATAGGCGGCGGATTCATCACCGAAGAAGGCGCGGCCGATCGCCCATCGCGCGAACCCGAGGCGCTCCTGCCTTTTCCATTTCACAGCGCTGCCGAACTCATTGAGACAGCCCACGCTCACGAGCTCTCCATCGACCGCGTGATGCTGGCCAACGAATGCGCGCGTCTGCGAGCGCCCGGCTTCGGCATCGACCCCAACGCGAGCGAAGCGTCTCTCGATGTGCACGTCGAAGCGCATGTCGAAGCGCGCGTTCGGGCCGGCATCGAAAGACTCTGGCAAACCATGCAAGCCTGTGTGGAGCGCGGCATGGCTGCCGAGGGCATCCTGCCCGGAGGCCTCGAGGTGCGCCGACGCGCGCACCGTCTTGCCGAGCGTCTCCGTGCACGCGACGGCGGCGGGCAAAGCGGCGACCCGCTGGCGCCTCTCGACTGGATCACCGTCTACGCCATGGCCGTGAATGAGGAGAACGCTGCCGGCAGCCGCGTGGTGACAGCGCCCACCAACGGCGCTGCCGGCGTAGTTCCTGCCGTCGCGCTCTTTTATAAACACTTCGTTCCCGGATCGGACGCTGAAGGCATCGTGCGCTTCTTTCTAGCTTCGGCAGCCATCGGCGTTCTCTACAAGGAGAATGCGTCCATCAGCGGCGCAGAGGTGGGATGCCAGGGCGAAGTGGGCGTAGCCTGCTCCATGGCTGCGGCGGGGCTCACCGCGGCTCTTGGCGGCAACGACGGCCAGATCGAGCACGCCGCCGAGATCGCCATGGAGCACAACCTGGGCATGACCTGCGACCCCATCGGCGGACTGGTGCAGATTCCCTGCATCGAGCGCAACGCCATGGGCGCCGCCAAAGCCGTGCAGGCTGCGCGCCTGGCGATGAATGAGCCGCCGGCACACAAGGTCTCGCTCGATCAGGTCATCCGCACCATGTATCTCACCGGTCTCGACATGCAATCGCGCTACAAGGAGACAAGTCTCGCGGGTCTCGCATTGAATGTCATCGAGTGCTGATAGCGGCGCCGCGGAATGCGCGCAAAGCTTGTGAGGGAACGCCTTCGCAGATTGGAAAACGGATGCGCGCATGGAGTGAATGCGATGCGCGCGCTCGAAAATTTCCCTCCGCGCATCGAAACTTGTCTCCGGTTTCTTCTTCGAACAGAATTTTTCGCGGAACGATGTTGATCTTTTTTTCACTCTTATGTCGTTTTTTTCTTGACATCGATGATTCATGAATCTATACATTCTTCAACTGCAATTTTTTAATTGCAGAATCGATGCAACCCATCGAAAAGGGAGAATAGGCAAATGGCAACCAAGAAAGCAGCCAAGAAGGCACCCGCGAAGAAGGCGGCCAAGAAGGCCGTAAAAAAGACCGCGAAGAAAAAGTAGCGGATCGAACAACCGAAAAAGGCAACACTCAAGGGGGACGCTCAAAGCGTTCCCCTTAGTGTTTATGCGGGTAAAATCACCACTCACAATTAAAACGCCGTACACTGCAGATGAGGAGAGGACCTGTGACCCGCCGCCGCTGGATCGCCGAACATTGGGACGAAGCCACCGCTACCATCGAGGGCGCGCAAGCCGAACATCTGACGCGTGTGTTGCGTGCGCAACCTGGTATGCAGGCCGACGTGGTGGCCGGCGGCCGCGTCTTTCATGCCCAGGTGGCCGCAGTCACCCCGAATGAAGTTCGCTTCAACCTCGTCGCCGAGCTTGAGGCTGATCCCGCGCTGCCCGTTACCTTAGTGCTCGCTGTCTACAAGTTCGACCGCATGGAGTGGGCCATCGAGAAGGCCACGGAGCTCGGCGTCGCAGCGATCGCGCCCGTTGTGGCGCAACGAACGGAGAAGCATCTGGCCCAGGCGGCGGAGAAGCGCGCCGAGCGATGGCGTCGCATCGTCCACGAGGCCTCCCAGCAGGCGCGGCGCTCGGACGTGCCCTTGATTCACGATCCGGTTTCGCTCGCAGAGCGCATTCGCGCTGCTTCTTCGGCCACGCGCATCGTGCTTGCCGAGCAGGAGCGCACCACCACTCTGCGTCATGCGCTTGATGAAGCGACGGTGGCAGCGAAGGACGAGATGCCTCAGCTCGAGATCGCCATCGGTCCTGAAGGTGGATGGGCCTCTCAAGAAGAAACGCTCTTCGACGTCAATGGCTGGTGCGCGGCGTCCCTCGGTCCTCGCATCATGCGCGCTGAGACGGCAGCTATCGCCGCGCTCGCTGTCGTTGCGTCGTGTCTCGAGTAGTCGCTTCACAGTCCAACGAAACAGAAATTCGATGCTGCTTAGGCGTTCTCTGTGGAAAAAACGGGGGAAACTTCATCCGCTCTGCGCTGTTTAGTCTCCCACTGGAGATGCCGGCCACGATTGAGACTGAGAACTTCTAGAGCGTTGGACCAAATTGGGCCAGCTCCGCTAACTCTGCTAACCCCGCTAACTCGGCTTACTTCTTTCTAAAAACGCGCGTAGTGCACCAGCAATCCCGCGAGCGCCCCGCCAGCGAGTGGACCGATGACAGGGATCGGCGCATAGCGCCAGTTCGATCCTCCCTTGCCGGGAATCGGCGCGAGCGCATGAACGATGCGCGGCCCCAAGTCGCGCGCCGGATTGATGGCATATCCCGTTGTTCCGCCGAGCGAGAGTCCAATGCCCCACACCAAGCTGCCCACAAGCCACGGTCCCAGTCCGGCCGCTGGTCCGCTCATGGCCACGCCGTGCGAAAAGATTGCGCCGGCCACCAGGACCAGCACCACCGTCCCCAATATTTCGCTGAAGAGATTCGCCAGCGGGCTGTCGACTGCCGCGTTGGTCGCAAAGACGCCGAGCTTAGCCGCGGGATCGGGAGTCAGCTTCCAATGCGGCGCGTAGTGCAGCGTCATGAGCGCGGCGCCGCTCATAGCGCCCAGTAACTGTGCCGACCAATAGACCAAAACCTCCCCGTAACTTCCGCTTGCCACGGCCGCCGCCAGCGTAATCGCCGGATTCAGGTGCGCTCCGGGACTGCCGAACGCTTGCGCTACGATCACGCCGCAGAGCACGGCCAGCGCCCATCCGGTGGTGATCACCATCCAGCCGGAATCCGCCGCATACGACTTGCGCAACGTCACGCCCGCGTTCACGCCCTCGCCCAGCAGCACCAGAACCAGCGTACCCATAAACTCGCCGAACCAAACAGAGTGCATCGAACGTCCTTGCCGTCGCGCCGGCCCGCCAGAATCGGTTGCCGCGCGGTCGTAGGTAGGAATTGCGGAACGAATGCATTGTCTACTGCCAGGGCTGTCGCCGCCAAGAGCCTATAGCGAAACCAGAGTGACTGTACCCGAATCCTCGGCGCTCTAGTCGACGCGACCCCAAAGAGCGGCGACCCTGCACAAGGCTCAACAGGGCACGCTTACTCTGGTTTCGCGCTAGTCAATACCCCGCTGAGTCCGGCGTTGCGCGCTCGTACTGCGCCCAATGCGCAAGCAACTCGGCCACCACCGTGTGCCCCACGCGATAGGCAGCCTCGAGCGACGGCAGATAAGCGGCGTATGCGCGCCCGTGCTGATCGGCCAGGCTTTCGGTCGCGCTCAGCTCGCGCGGCTGGCGGTCGTAGTTGCTCACTGCGCGCAGCACCAACACGCGGCTCAGGTCCACGCGCCCCGCGTTAGCCAGGAAGGTAAGCGACTGCAGCGTCCCCGTGTCCTCCATCGCCGTGGTGGCAAACACGCCTTTGCCGCCGGTGAAGTACGGCACCCACTGTGCGGCCCACGCATCCATCAGCTTGCCGTGCCAGAAGGTCGAGGAAGAAATCTCGTCGCCCAGCGTGACAAATGGCGGCCTCCCCGCTGCCACGCCGTCGAAGTGGCTGCGCCTCTCGCGCAATTCCTCCGTGTCGTCCAGCTTCACGCTGCGCGTCAGCCCGTAGGCCCACTCCACCAGTCTTTCGTTCAGCTCATACATCTGGCCCGGTTCAGGATCGGCCGGCTCGGCGAAAGGTTTCGTCTTGCGCATCGGCACCATGCCCGTCGTCCAGTCGGCGGGAATCTCTCTCGCGTCGATCTCGTAGCCCAGATCGCCGTCCACCACCCATCGCGCCCACGCCGCCGAGCCCAGCGAGACGCGGTCCGGGCATCCGCCCGCGATACCGGCGACGATCCAATACGCGCGGCTGAAGTCGAAGCGCGGGTCCAGCCCCACGGCCATGATCGTCGCCGCGGCGTGCGCCGTTCCAGGTCCGGTCAACACCGCCATCTCTCCGGCGTCGTTCATGCGCACCGGGTGGTAGCCATCGGCCAGCGGAAACACGCGATCCAGATGGTCGCGTTCCACCCAGTACTGCAGCTCGCCCGGCTTGTCGCCGGTGTCAGCGCCTGGCTCGAACATCGACACCACTACGACCTTCACCGCAATCGGCCGCACTTCGGCGCCGGCGGCTGCCGCCAGAGATACCGCGAGAGTAAGCAGAAAGAAAAAGCGCAGCTGGGAAGCCATCTACAGCCATGCTATCCGAGATCGCATTCCACGGCTATGAAGATTCGGCGGCGCCAGGTTTGCACTGCAGCGCGTAAATGGCTTACCGCACCGCCCGCGTTACGATGAGAAGGAATCAGGAGGTCGCGAGTGCGCGAAGATCGACCGCAAAAATGATAATGTGCCGGTCCATCTTCGTCGGCCTCTCGACCATCGACATCGTCTACCGAGTCGATGAGTTTCCCGCTGCCGACACAAAAGTCGCCGCGCAAAGCCAGAGCGTCTATGCCGGAGGGCCCGCGACGAACGCGGCCATCGCGTGCGCGCACATGGGCGGCGAAGCGACTCTTGCGACGGTCGTAGGGCGTAATGCGCTGGCCGGCGTCATCCGCGAGGAATTGGCGAGACACTCTGTCCAACTAATTGACCTGAACTCCGACTTTGACGGCGTGCCGGCCATCTCTTCGGTCTCCGTCGACAAATGCGGTAGTCGAAATGTTGTCTCGGCGAATGCGGTGCGCATTCCAATATCGTCCACCAAAGTTGACGACGAACTTTGCCGACAGGCGAACATTCTTATGATCGACGGCCACCACATGCAGGCGTGCCAGGCGTGGGCCGCGGCGGCGCGGGCCTGCGGAACTCCGGTAGTGCTCGATGGAGGAGGCTGGAAGGACAGAACCGAAGAACTACTCCGAAGCGTTGACACGGCAATCTGTTCGGCCGACTTCATGCCTCCTGGCTGCGCCTCCGTGAGTGATATCTTCGAATTTCTACGCAGCCGTGGTGTTACAAACATCGCCATCAGCAATGGCTCTGAGCCGATTCAGATCCTCTCCGGCCAATCCTTGGCGAGCGTGCGCGTCCCGCAAGTCAACGTGGTCGACACCATGGGAGCCGGAGACATTCTGCACGGCGCGTACTGTTATTTCGCATCGATAAGGCGCGACGGGGGCCTGGACTTCATTGACGCGTTGACCGAGGCGGCGAAGGTTGCGTCGGAATCTTGCCGCTACGCCGGAACCAGAGAATGGATGAAGCATCCACTCGCCACCTCACCTTCCCGCGTCGCTGAGGGTCGGTAGAAAACGGAAATCGGCGCTACGATAATTAGGAGGTCACGCGTGTGCATAGAGCAACAGCAATTTTCTTGGGCGCGGCCATGGCGTGGATCGCCCTGGAGTGCGCAGATTTGACGGGCGCAGCGCAATCGGTGCAACCCAAGCCTCCAGGTCACTGGGCCATCGTCATCCACGGCGGCGCGGGCGACATCGAACGCTCCAAACTCGGCCCCGAGGGCGACAAGGCGTATCGCGCGGCTCTCACCAAGGCAATCGAGGCCGGAGCCGCGGTTCTCGATCGCGGAGGCTCTTCGCTCGACGCCGTCGAGGCTGCCATTCGCGTGCTCGAGGACGACCCGCTCTTCAACGCCGCTCGCGGAGCCGTCTTCACCGCGGAAGGCAAGACGGAGCTCGACGCCGCCATCATGGACGGCGCAAACATGCACGCGGGCACGGTCGCCGACGTCACGCACACCCGTTATCCCATCACCCTCGCCCGCGCGGTCATGGAGAAGACGCCCTACGTGCTCCTCGTCGGTCCCGGCGCCGATGCGTATTCCAAGCAGGCGGGAATGGAGCAAGTTGAACCCAGCTACTTTTTCACCGAGAGCCGCTGGCAGTCCCTCGTCAAGCAACTCGAAAAGGAAGGCCGTCCGATTCCGCAACGCCCAGAAGGAGCTCCGCCGCAAGGCACCGCCGCGCCCATTACCCAATGGCAGGAAGTGGCGGGCACGCGCCGTTATGGCACAGTCGGCGTGGTTGCAGTCGACCGCCAAGGCAACGTCGCTGCCGGCACTTCCACCGGCGGCCTGCAGGGAAAGATGCCTGGCCGCGTCGGCGACTCGCCGGTCATCGGGGCGGGCACCTACGCGTCCAATCAATCCTGCGCCGTCTCTGGCACCGGCGTTGGTGAATACTTCATTCGTTACACCGTCGCCCGCGACGTCTGCGCGCTGGTCCAATACAGGGGCTACACCTTGCAGCAGGCCACGGACGAAGTCATCCAAAAGAAACTCGCACCCATTCATGGCGATGGCGGCGTGATCGCTGTCGCTCCCGACGGACAGATGGCCTGGAGTTTCAACACGCCGGGCATGTTCCGCGCGCGGCTGTCAGAAGGCGGAAAGATCGAAGTGCACATTTATAACGACGAGCCGTGAGCTGGGTCCTGCGCTCGGTTAGCGACTCTGGTCCGTGGCGCCGCGCACCATCGCGTTTCCACAGCCTTATGTAAAATGTTGGGCATGGAAACAATCCAATACAACCTGCCGCAAAGCCGTATTCCGCAAACCTGGTACAACATTCTTCCCGATCTGCCCGCGCCCATGGCGCCGCCGCTGCATCCCGGCACTCTTAAGCCGCTCGGCCCCGATGATCTTACGCCGCTGTTTCCCATGGCGCTGATCATGCAGGAGGTCAGCACCGAGCGCGAGATCGAGATCCCCGGAGAAGTGCGGCAGATCTACGCGCAGTGGCGCCCCGCGCCGCTGATGCGCGCACGACGCCTGGAAAGGGCGCTCGATACGCCCGCACGCATTTATTACAAGTACGAGGGCGTCAGCCCCGCCGGCTCACACAAGCTGAATACCGCCGTCGCGCAGGCCTGGTACAACAAGCAGGAAGGCGTCAAGCATCTCTCGACCGAAACCGGCGCTGGCCAATGGGGCTCGGCGCTCGCCATGGCGTGCGCGTTTCTCGGCCTCGATTGCAAAGTCTTCATGGTGCGCGTCAGCTACGATCAGAAACCCTATCGCCGCGCTTTGATCGAGACCTTTGGAGCCTCGGTGATCGCCAGCCCAAGCGTTGAGACCGAGTCGGGCCGCGCCATTCTTGCCCAGCATCCTGACTCGAGAGGCTCGCTGGGCATCGCCATCTCCGAGGCCGTTGAAGTCGCGGCCAAGGACCCGAAAACCAATTATGCGCTGGGCAGCGTTCTGAATCATGTACTGCTCCACCAAACCGTCATCGGCCAGGAGGCTATCGAACAGATGGCTCTCGCCGGCGACGAGCCCGACGTCCTCATCGGCTGTACCGGCGGCGGTTCGAACTTTGCCGGACTCGTGATGCCCTTCCTGGGCCGCAAGCTCAAGGGCAAAGGCCATGCGCGTATCTTGGCCGTGGAACCAGCCGCCTGTCCCAGCCTCACCAAGGGCCGCTTCACTTATGACTTCGGCGACACCGGCCATCTCACTCCGTTGGTCAAGATGCATACCCTGGGCAGCACCTTCGTACCTCCGGGCATTCACGCGGGCGGCCTCCGTTATCACGGCATGGCGCCGCTGGTTTCGCACGTCATCAATCTCGGCCTGGCGGAAGCGACCACGGTGCAGCAGCTCGATGCCTTTGCTGCCGGTGTTGAATTTGCGCGCGCCGAGGGAATCGTGCCCGCGCCCGAAGCCAATCACGCCGTCGCCGAAGCCATTCGCCAGGCTCGCGAAGCCAAGGCCGAAGGCAAGCCACGCGTGATTCTCTTCAGCCTCAGCGGCCACGGTCACTTCGACATGCAGTCCTACATCGACTACCACGCCGGCAAGCTCGAAAACTTCGAGTATCCCGAGGAGGAGATCGCCATGGCGCTTGCGGGCCTGCCCGCAGTGCCGTAAACGTGATGAGGTAGTCCGCAGTCGCTGCTTGGTGGTGCAATCTCCGGTTGGACGGTGATTCGGCCCAAAAACTAGCTGCGACCGAAAGCCAAGGGGCGCCCCTATGATGGAAGAACCATGATGGTTTTTTCACCTGCAATAGCTCGCCTTTCCGCGTTTTATTGCGTCGCTGCCTGCTCTCTTCTCTGTGTCTGCTCCAAGGCGGGCCGCAAGATCGATGCAAGTCAAAATGGAGGAGTTGCGATAGTTCCTCGTGTCAATCCCTATGAACCGCTTGCGATTTCGCCGGATGGCTCACTTGTGGTTCATACCCCCACCGGAATCAATCGGGGGAGCATGTCTACGAAGGCATCTTCGATGTTGAGGATGTCAAGAAGTCGAGTCAAGTTGCGGCGATCAGACTCCCCGTTGAACCGAACACTGGCTTCCAATTCATTCACATTGAATTCTGCGACCAGGGGCGTTCTCTCTTTGCGGTTGGACCAGAGGCAACGATTCTTCCCGGCCAGGATCGAACATCGACGGCAAGTGACCTGATCACGGCAGAGTCGGAGGACTTCGTTGAGATTCTGGACCTGAAAGACAGGAAGTTGTACGCGGAAATCTCTCTCAGCGCGGCAGAGCATTACTAGCCCCCAAAGTCGTGGCTCGCTACAAGCAGATAAATAGCGAATGGCACGCCGACAAAGAGTGGCATCACGGGGTTTCGTTTGTAGCCTGCGCCGCAAATGCGCCGATTGCAGCGATCGTGATCGACTACGGCAATGAGATGAGCACGGTCAAGGTCTTGAATCTGGATACTGGAGCCGAGGTTCCAGGATTTATCGGTATACCGTTACAAACTAACGTTCTGGGCCTCGCGGTTTCGCCCGAAGGATCGAGTCTCACACTCTTCAGATTGGAGAAGTATCCGGACTGGAAGAACTTTGATTCTCCCGACCACTGCCTCACGGTTGTCGATTTGCGTAACAAGAAAATCGGAAAGACCATCTGGGTGAAAAGTGCGATACCCACCAATGCAAATCCAATTGCGTATGCGGGAGAAACGACGGTTGCGACGGAACTGACTTCCATGGAACCCGTCAAACAGACAGGTTTCGAAGGATCTCAGGAGCCATTTTCATATCGCTATTCCGTGAGCGTCCACTTCGTCGACATTGGCACGGGTTCCGAAGTGCGGACGATCTCCGATCCTGACCATCAAGACTTCGGCCTTCGTGGGATATCGGCAGACGGACGCACCATGCTGGCCTACACAGGAAAATCGCACCAATGCAAATCCTGCAACCATGGGAGTGGCCAGCAGGTAATCACCAGTGCACGTTTCACTGTGTGGAATCCGCAAACGGGGCAACGAACCGGCGAATCACCGGAGCTAAACGTTGTGCATCACACATGCCCTTGGTTCTCGTTGCACGACTGGATATGGAAGAGTTGCGTCATACAAGACGAATTACCTCTTTTCTGCAGGCTCCGGAATAGACAGCGACGCCGGACGCAGATCCGGTCCCTCCACCTTCAACGACAGCGGGCCGTGCGCAGTACGCTCCACATACGCCACGGCGCGGCCATCGTGCGTAGCGCGGTTTGAGCTTTCGAAGGGTTCGTGATACTCGGCGTCCGCATCATCAGTAGCCACCAACTTGCCCGCGCCTTCAACGGAAAAGCTTAGCGGAATCTCCGCGCCAGGAACCGGCGTCCCCTTCGCATCCACAACGGTCGCCCGCACCGGGGCTATGGCGTCATAACCCATGCCCGCTCCAGGAGTCTCCAACGCAAGATGAATCGCCGCTGCCGCTCCCGCTGAAAGCAATTCGTCCTGAACTTCCGGATGATCGACGCAGGATGCTATCAATTTGCCCGCTGCGTACGGGACCTCCCAGGCTCGCGGTGCAAGATCGTCGGGCAAAATCTTGACGCCGAGATCTTTGCCATTCAGAGAGAGACGAACCTCCTTGCAGTTGCTGTACACCTCCACGTGCTCCACGTGAGGCGATTGGTCTGCCGGCGTCCAGTCATGAAATGTCGTTCGTCGCGGCCGATATTGCTCCAGTTCATAACCGGGATCGGTCGGAGCCTTGGGCGTCAACGCGGTTCGGCGGATCGCAAAGATCACTGGCCGCGACTGCCACCAGCTTTCATGCTCCAACGCATCTGGTTTCGGAAATGCGGTCCGGTCGAACAGCCCTTCGGAGTTTCCAATCAACGGCCATTTTCGGCTTTCTCCCAGGTAGTCTGTGCCCGCCCAAATAAACATTCCCGAGTACGCCGGATGGTCCCGCACCGCCAGCCATGTTTCGCGGTCGTGGATGTTCTCCGTGCCCAGGATCTTGCGTGTAGGCTTGGCATCGTGCGCCGCCAGAATCTCATTCGGCCTGTAGTTCTGTCCGATCACATCGAGCATGTCCGCCAGGCCATCGTCGTAATCGTGCGATGCGTTGGGACGGAACAAGGCTTGCGTCACTGGCCTCGTCGGATCCAGCGCATGATACGCGTCGATCATCGACGCCAAAATGGGCTTGGCAATCTCCGGGTGCGGCGTGTCGCGGATCTCATTGCCCGCGCTCCACGCGATGACGCTGGGATGATTACGATCGCGCTGCACCATATCTTTGAGATCGCGCAGATACCAATCGCGAAAATCGCGGTGGTAATCGTAAGCATTCTTGCCTACCGTCCACACGTCGAAAAACTCATCGAGCACCAGCAGTCCCAACCGGTCGCACGCATCCAGAAACTCAGAGTCCACTGGATTGTGAGCCGTGCGAATGGCATTTGCGCCCATGCCCTGCATGGCCTTCAGGCGATGCACCACCAGCGAGACCGGAGCCGCCATGCCTAGCGCGCCCATGTCGCTGTGCAGCGCGACGCCCTTGATCTTGATATTTTTGCCGTTCAGCCAAAATCCCGTTGCCGCGTCGAAGTGCGCTTCGCGAATGCCGAAGGGAACCTGTTCCGAATCTCTGCCGTACGTCTGGTCCACAATCTCGATGTGCGCCCGGTACATATATGGAGCACCAATGTCCCAAAGGCGCGGTGCGCGAACATGAAGCTTGACCGTGACGGGAGTCGCCCCGCCCGGCGCGATCGACGGTGCCTTCGCTGTTGCCTCTGCGACAGTTCTTCCGCTGGGTTCTTCCTGTATCGACACATGCACCACGGTTGCCGCGGCTGACGGCCCATCGTTCTCCAGCACAGTGGCCACCTGCACAAGTGCATCGTCGGGCTTGATCTCCGGCGTCGTAATAAACGTGCTCCACGTCGCCGTGTGCACCGGCGGCAGCAGCAGCAAGCGTGCGTGGCGGTAGATGCCGGATCCCTGGTAGAAACGCGACGAGGGCTGCTCGCTGTTATCGGCACGCACCAGAAGAACGTTTTTCGATCCGGGTTGCGGTGCGAGATACGGCGTCAGGTCGTATTGAAAGCTCACGTAGCCATAGGGCCGCGAGCCAAGATGATGTCCGTTGAGCCACACATCGCTGTGCGCCATCACTCCGTCGAACTGCACCATCGCCTTGCGCGCGCACGCTGCTGCAGGCGTTTCGATCGTGCGCCGATACCAGCCAATGCCCATCGGCGCAAATCCCCCCGCGCCGCCCGAGGGATTCGTCGCTGCACGCGGCCCGTGAATGGCCCAGTCATGCGGAAGTTCGACGGCGATCCACTTAGCATCGGCCGCAGGCGTATCGGACATCGAATCGGCGAGGTAAAACTCCCAGTCGCGGTCGAGAGGAACCACCTGACTGGTGCATGTGCGGGTCTGGCTCCGCAGCGGACAGAGGACAGCCAACACGAGAGCGCCACAAATCCAGATTCGCTTCAGTAGGCAGGACGAACAGTAAGACACAAGCCGAAGATGCACCGTTACTCCTCGATTCTGAACCGGTCCCCGAGCCTCTTCAGTGCTATTGAAGTCTTTGGCTTGCCCAATTGGCCCAATTCAGCAACCGAAGTATACTCCGTTCATTTTTCTTATGAAAATGAATTTCCCAACGTAGAGACCGATCCTTGCATGGCCCGATTTCGGTCCCAGTGCAACCCTACAAATTGATTTTGCCGATGGACCTGGCCTCGATTGCAGCCGCGCCGGAGGCGCAGTGTTTGTTAGCCCCACGCTAAAGCGCTTTCACTCACCCACAAGTTGTGCTCCCATCATGACGCCGAGTTGTATGTCGACCGGGCGGGTTAGTCCTCTCCAGATCGTTTCGTTGCCAGGTGGATGGTCCGAGTTGCGCGCCAGGTAGCCGCCCAGCC
>JBEKPD010000051.1:0-43984 GCA_049521075.1 Occallatibacter sp. | reverse complement strand
TGGAAGGGATGTTTGCGACACAACTTCAGGTCCGGGTGACGTTGAATTGGATCGCCAAACTCGTCGAAATGGGCCAAGGTAGTAATCTTTGTACGCGGAAAATTAAGATGCGTTTGCCCTGGGGTAGTTGTCCTTCGTTTCGGGCTCTTGAAAAGCCAAAACAATCCCTCCTGGCTCCTGTTGAACCTGGAGGCATAACCCGCTCGTGCAGAAGGGCTGGAGCCTGTCCGGAACGCGGCTTCACCCCAGGGCGTGACTTCATTAATCTCCCGATCAGCACAACATAGTTCCAGGAATAATCCCTGACTTCCCCATTCGAATTCTGCCAAGAACAAATAACTAGAACTCCGACTTTTCTTACGCACTTCTTTTGATTTCCGACTGTGACCGCTTTGATCTCCGTTTCGAAAGCATGTTCTCTGCACCTCTCGTTCGCCTAGGTCGTTGCCTGGTTTTCCCGCTCGGGACGATTGCATCTTTCAGGAGTGTTCGATGTCTCATGGAATACTCATCGTCGAGTCATCCAGGTCATCGGCGGCCGATGGGGAAAGGCTCACAGCTCTCTATCCAGAGTGGGGCGATGCCCGGCGCATCACGTGGGACGCCTTTGCCCCGGCGCAGGCGCGCAGCGCGACGGAACACCTCATCATCGCCCACGCCGCGCGCGGCGACGAGAAAGCCTCAACCTTCTTTCATTGGCTCCGCGAAAACTTGCTCCCCGTCCCCATTTTTGCCATCCTTCCCGCGGAGGATAGCTCGCTGCTGCACGCCGCAGTCGACGCCGTGGACGACTTCCTTCTCTCGCCAGTCCGGCCTGAGGAACTGCGGCGCCGCATTGCACGTTTTCTTGGACCCAGGTCGCGGAACCTCGACGAAATCCAGACCGCCCTCGCCGCTGAGATCGGACTTAACCAACTTGTGGGCCACGACCCCGCATTCCTCAAGGTCGTGGAGCAGATTGCCCTGTTCGGCGCCAACGACGCGCCCGTCCTGCTTACCGGGGAAACTGGAACCGGCAAGGAACTCTGTGCGCGCGTCACTCATTTGCTGAGCCAGCGCCGGCGTGGGCCGTTCATCCCTGTCGACTGCGGCGCCATCCCCGACCACCTGTTAGAAAACGAGCTCTTCGGCCATGCTCGCGGAGCATTCACTGACGCGCGCACAGACCAAAAGGGCCTGATCGCTCTGGCCCAGGGCGGCACGCTCTTTCTCGACGAAATCGACAGCCTCTCCCTCATGGCACAGGGCAAGGTGCTTCGCCTGCTCCAGGAGCACACCTACCGCCCGCTAGGCTCGGAAGTCTTCAAGCAGGCCGATGTCCGCATCATCGCCGCCACCAATCGCAACCTGCAGCAACTCGTCGAGCAGAAGGTATTTCGCTCGGACCTCTTCTTTCGCATTCATGTGCTACACATCCATCTGCCATCGCTTCGCGAGCGCTCTTCCGACATCGAGCTGCTCAGCCGTCACTTTATCGAAGAGATCTGCCGCGCCTCCAACATTTCGCGCAAGGTCCTCTCCCAGGCCGCCGCGCGCAAGCTCGGCCAATATGACTGGCCCGGCAACGTGCGCGAGCTCTACAACACTCTCCAGCGTGCCGTGCTGTGCTCCCCCGGCGCCCAGATCGCCGCTTCTCTCATCGACATCAACGGCTCTTCCTATGGCTTCCGAGACCCGATGCACGAAACCGACTGCGAAGCGTTCCGCAGCGCCAAGCTTCGCGCCATCGAGTGCTTTGAGCGCGAATACGTGCGCCGCATGATGGACAAGCACGCCGGCAACGTCACTCACGCCGCGCGAGAAGCCGGCAAAGATCGCCGCGCCTTCGGCCGCCTCGCCAAGAAATACGGCTTCCCGTCCATCGCCGAGTAGCGGGTCATTCGCGTCACGCACCGGGTCAAAAAAGACCCACTCCTTCCATCCTCACGATCCACGCGGCGAAACCGCGCTGCACCTACTCTTCGCCAACTCGTGTCCGGGACCAAATCCTCCCCCTCGCATCGGTTCTTCATCTCTCGCGCACGCCCAACTCCAGCGTTTTCTGCGTGTGGAAATCCGAATTGCGATGGAACGCGGAATGCATCAACTGCCGGCGAAGGACAGTACTCGTGGCAAACGGGAAGGCTGCGAACGTGGCCGTTGCGAAAGACATCCTGCGTTATTTTCTTCGCAATCCCGAGGCGGTCGACAGCCTCACCGAGATCGCACGATGGCGGCTTATGCAGGAGATGGTGCAGCGGAGCGTGGAGGAAACTCGTGAAGCGCTCACTTGGCTAACCGAAGAGGGCTACCTTCGCGAAGAGAAGCGCGCGGGAACGGAGAGCCTCTTTCAGCTCAATCGCGCGCGGCTTAACGAAGCAGCGGAGTTTGTAAGCGAAAGGCAATAGAAGCACCGGACTGGAAACCGGCGGGAGGAAAGCGTGGCAGATTATCAGTCCGTGTTTGCGGTCGGAGACGCAATCTCGAAGTTCCTGACCAACAACTACGACCCGACGACGGTCGGGTTCCCCTGCACGTTCCAGCTCGTCTCCAGCGAAGAGATTGCCAATGAGGACACCACGCCTTTCGACAAGACGCTCGCCATTTATCTGCATCGCATTACCATCAACGAGAACTTCCGCAACGTGACGCAACTGCGGGATCTGCCCACGGATAAACCGGTGATGTACCTCGACCTGCACTATCTTTTCTCGTACTGGGACGCAACCGCGCAAGGCGCCGAGGCGGAACAAAAAATCCTGGTATGGACCATGCAGCAGTTGCAATCCAATCCCATCCTTGACACGTCGATCCTCTCGCTTTCAACAACGGCTCCGGGATGGAATTCGACCGACTCCATCCAGATGATCCCCGCCGATCTGAGCCTGCAGGACATCCTTGACATCTGGGATGGGCTGGGCCCGAATTACCGGCTCACCGTCGGCTATATTGCGCGCGTGGTGCGCGTGGACACGACCGTTACGCCCGGACCGCCCGTGGTCGCGACGCGATTCTCCATTCAGCCCGGAGGTCTCAATTGACGTTTGTTGAAAATGTCGACCGCCGCGTTCTGGGTGGGTTTGTCTGCGTTGATGCCATCACTGGGAGCTCAGTCGTTCCTGCCGTCCCGGTGACGCCACCGACGCAGTGGACGGTCAAAGCCAACCGCAGCGGCACGTATGTCATCTTCGATGGGCCGGGATTCGAACCACAGACCGACGACTTTTCTCTTTCCACCGTCTGGCCTCCGGCGGTTCAGTTCGAAGTCTCGCTCCAGGATCCGTCCCTCCGCTATCTTCCGCGGCGAGCCCAGGTGAGCGCACCATTGCCGGTACCCGCGATCCCCCCCATCCCGGCGCCACCGAATGTTTTTGTCGCGCAGCCGGTCACGCTTTACCCTTCGCCTGCTGCGCCCTATGGTCCCAACTGGGCAACGATCCATGCTTCGGTGACCAAGGCCGGATCCAGCCCAGCGCAGGGACTGCCCTGGGCGATATTACAGGTGGTCGAGCAGAGCAACAACGCTGTGTTGGCCACGGGCGTCACGGCGCCCAACGGCGAAGCCCTGCTCGCCGTCATCGGCCTCACCGTTACCCCGAACCCCAGCAGCGGAGGGTCGGTCACCGTGTCCACGGTCGATGCCACGGTGACCGCCTACTTCGATCCCGGCAATCTCACCCAGCCATCGGATTGGATACCCAACCCCGATGACATCTTGAATAACCTGACCAATCCCGCTCTAGTGTCCAGCAGCCAGCCGGTACAGCTCGGTTCCGGCATGGAGTTGTCGATGAGTTTCTCACTGAATGTTTGAATCCCTGGCGCCGCAGCCAGGAAAAGCACCGAGGAGGATCAGCGTGCCAGAGTATTTAGCGCCAGGCGTATACGTCGAAGAAGTCAGCTTCAGCGCACCGACCATCGAAGGTGTAGGAACCACCACCACCGGCTTTGTCGGACCTACGCTCACCGGCCCGGTCTGCGGGATGCCGTATGGCGGGCTTCCGCCCAACGATGAGCCCGCAGCCAATGCTCCCGCGGCCGGTGTTCCTCAACTGCTGACCAGTTTCGGCGACTTCCAGAACATCTACGGCGGTTACCAGAACCTGACGCTGAACCCATCGAACACGGGCAACAGCGTCAACTACATGGCCATGGCCGTGCAGGCGTTCTTTACCAACGGTGGGTCGCAGCTCTATGTCTCGCGCGTCTACTCCAACAATCCCGGCAGCGGCGGCGCCGCCATCGACCCCGGCGTGGCCACTTCGGCTGCGGCTGCGGCCACCAATGTCGTCGTAGCGGGCAGGTTCCCCGGCGCGTTCCTCAACGGCCAGACGGTGACGGTCACGCTCACCGGCACCAAATTGCAGAACTTCAATAATCTGGCCAATCTTCCCACGGGGTCGCTGCTCGGCGTGGCCGGGTCCGGGGGTGGAACGCCTACCCTCTACGCCAATGGAAGCACAACCACGTTTTCGAATACCACGACCAGCGCTGCCTTGACCGCGTCCAACTTCCCTCCGACGCAGACGGCACCGCAAAACCTCTATTTGCTCACCTTGCAGGTGAGCGCGCCGGCCGCCAACGGAACGCTGATGGTCTTCTCCGGGCTGGGTCTCGATCCCCTGCATCCGAACTATATCGGCAGCGTTCTGGGAGCGAATCCTCCGCGGCCTATCGATCAGTTGCAGAATCAGATCTACTTCGAGATCGGCAGCGGCCTCAACACCGCCGCACAGCTATTCGCCAATCTGTTCCCCACCTGGCTTGACCCGGCAACTTCAGTCCCGGTTTGGAAGAAGGGCACCGCATACACCGCGAGCCAAACCATCACCGATCCCAACGGAAACATCGAGATCGTGACCACCGCGGGCACGTCCGGCGCGACGGCTCCCGCCTGGAATGCAACCCCAGGCCAGAACACCACCGACAACAACGTGACGTGGATGAACCTCGGGCCGCTGGTTCCCGTAGTTTCGTTCCTTCTCGGCGCGGGTTCCGCCGGCAAAGGACCAGGAGTCAACGGCGACGACGGCGCTGAACCCTCGGAGAACGATTACGTCAACGCATTCCAGTATCTGAAATCGCTCGAAGACATCGCCATCGTGGGCGCTCCCGGCTCCTCAGCCTACGGCGACAGCACCAACATCACGATTGGCGCCATCATTCCCCACGTCGAAGCGCAGCGTGCCTATCGCGTTGCGATTCTTGAGGCCAATCAGGGCCTGCTCGACTCCGACTATGAGAATGTCCGCGCCCAGATCGACTCCAGCTACGCCGCGCTTTACGTGCCATGGGTCTCGACGCCGAGTCCGCTCTACGTTGCGGGCACGTCTGCGCCGGCGCAGATTTTAGTTCCCCCCACGGGTTTTCTGGCCGGTATCTATGCGCGCAATGATATCCAGAACAGCGTGGCCAAGGCGCCCGCCAACGAGCCCGTGCTCGGCGCGGTCGATTTCGAGCGCCACATTAACTTCGCCGAGCAGACCATCCTTAATCCGCTGGGCATCAACTGCCTGCGCTACTTCCCCGACCGCGGCTACCTGGTCTGGGGAGCGCGCACCGTCAGTTCCGACACTTCGCTGATGTATATCAACGTGCGCCGCTACCTGATCTATCTCGAGCACTCCATCGACGACGGCACGCAGTGGGCGGTCTTCGAGAACAACGGCCCGGCACTTTGGGCGCGCGTAGCCGATTCGATCGACTCGTTCCTCAACAACGAGTTCGCTTCAGGCAACCTGCAAGGCTCGTCGCCCTCCGACGCCTACTTCGTGCGCTGCGACCGCACGACCATGACTCAGAACGACCTCGACAACGGGCGCATGATCTGCATCATCGGCGTGGCGCTGCTGAAGCCGGCCGAGTTCGTCATTTTCCGCATTGGCCAAATGACGGCCAGCGCGCCGAGTTAAAGACCGGCGAAGTAACCGGAGCCAGCAAGTCCATTGACAAACCGAACAGGCATTCATTCGACACAAGCTGAACGAGAGGGATTTCCATGGCGAACCGCGTAAATCCGTATCCGCAATATCGATACCTGGTTGACCTGAAGAGCGGCCGAGACCCGAGCAAGCCACTGGGCGGATTCTCCGAGGTCACGGGGATCAAGACCGAGCTTCATATCTCGGAGTACCGCGACGGCAACGACCCGGCAAACCACGTCCACAAGTACAGCGGGATGCACACCACCGCGGATGTCACGCTGAAGCGCGGCGTCGTGGACACGTCTGATCTGTGGTCTTGGATCGTTGCTGCCCGCAAGAATGGCGCCAGTGCACAGCGCGATGTGACGATCACGCTCCAGGACGAAGCCGGCAACTCGGTTGAGGTCTTCAAGCTCCACCGCGTTACGCCCAAGGGATATACCAGTCCGGCGTTGAATGGCAAAGGCACCGGCGACATGGCCATCGAGGAACTGGTGCTGGCTCCGGAGACGGTCGAGGTTTCGCAGGTCGGCTAACGATGAAAGAAGGGCCGTGTCCGAGCGAATTCGCGGTGCTGAATTGGGCCCCCGTCCTTGCGACTGTCATGATTGCGGCTGCCGCAGCGTTAGGAGTTGTGGATCGGGGGCTCAACGCACATCACGATAGAGCGATCGCTCTGGTTCCGGACCCGCGCCGGTCGAAGCCGGCAAAGAGAGTGCAATGAGCCGCGTGATCTTCGACAACACGCCCACCGCACCGACGTTCAACACGACGCGCGCCGACGTCGCGTGTTTCGTAGGCCTGGTGCGTTTGCTGCCCGGCGCGTCATTGCCCGCGACAACGGTTACCTGGCTCTCTGCACTGGGATACTCTGCGGCGCAAATCGCGTCTTTGACCAATATTCCGGTGATGGTCGAAGGCTATCTGCGCTTCACTTCAATCTTCGACGACGGCAGCGCCGGCACCGGCTTCGGCACCGACTACCTCGCAGCTGGAGTGCGCAGCTTCTTTGCCCAGGGCGGGAAGCGCTGCTACGTCGTGCGTGTCGACGACCCGGTTACGCCCAACGATGCCGCCCTGAACCGGGCCAACAAGCTGATGAAGGTGCTTCCCAACACCACCTTCGCACCGGACCAGCCCCAGAGCTGGACCGGAGTAGGAAGCCTCGCACCGCTTGAAGAGGTCTCCATCCTGGTCACGCCCGATCTGCCCATCCTCTCGGCATCGCAGCCCTTTGCGGCCGGCGGCCAGGCTCCCAGCACGGCCGCGGGGCCTGAGGAGTTCGTTGTATGCGCCAAGGGCGACATCTCGCCGCGCCAAGCCTCCACGTTTAGCTCACCCGCGCCGCGCCTCGCACTCGCCGATTACACCAGGTGGGCGGCCAGCGTGGCCTCCATTCTCAACTATCTTTCGGGCGGCTATCTCACTCATCAACTGCATCTGCGCGAGATCCAGTTCGTCACTTCGTTCCCCATCCCGCAGGACAACGATCCCGCGGCGGTTGCCGCCAATCCCTCGGCCGCCGAAATCGCCCAGGACATCCATGCCGTAATTCAGGCGCAGATGCCGGAGACCCCGCCGCCTCAGGATGCGGTCTCGCCGGGGAACATCTCGAGCTCGTTCCTGCAACTCGCCTATCCATGGGTCAAAACCTCAAACTCCGGCATCCTGCTGGAGTCTCTGGAAGCTCCCGATGGCGTGCTCGCCGGCCTCCTGGCGCGCAACGCGCTCACCCGTGGAACCTTCACCAGCGCGACCAAGATCACGCCCAGCGAAGTCTACGACATCTATCCCGCTCTGCCGGCGCAGGAGATCGAGACCAATGAAGAGCCGCTGATCTGGGGAGATCTTCCCAATGGTCAACCCATGCAGCCCAAGGCGCTCATCGAACGCCTGAGCCTTTTCGGATTCACTCCCGACGGCCTGCGCCTGCTCTCCGACGTGACCGCCTATCCCGGCGAGTCGTATCGCGCCGGCCCGGTAGCGCGCCTGTGCCAGGTCATCTGCCGCGCCGCGCGGCAGATGGGCGAGACGGCGGTGTTCCAGAACAATGGTCCTGCATTGTGGGGGAGCGTGCAGCGCTTCCTGCAGAATCTGATGACTCGCCTTTGGAACCTGAACGCCCTGGACGGCGCCACCTCGAGCGACGCCTTCACGGTGCGCTGCGACTCCAGCACCATGACCCAGAACGACCTCGACAACGGCCGGGTGATCGCGTACGTCACGTTCAATCCGGCCTCCATGATCGAACAGATCACCGTGAAGCTGGCCATGGAAACTAGCGGGACCAGCACACAGGAGATCGCAGCCAATCTGTTGGGGGCATTCTGATGGCGTCCAACGCACTGACTCCGCTGCATGTCTTCAAGTTCCATGTGGACTTCTTCACCGACTCGCTGTCGGACGGTGCCAGCCACTCGCAGTTCCAGGTTTGCTCCGGCTCCTTCGCCGAATGCACCGGGCTCGAAGCCACGATGGAACCGAAGACGATAAGGGAGGGCGGACGCAACTACGGAGCCGCGCAGCGCGCCGGAGGAATCACTTTCGCCACCGTGGTGCTCAAGCGCGGCATTAGCCTTAACCAGAACCTCTACCAGATCTTCAACAAGGAGGCGATCGGTAAATTCGCCCCGCGTATGCAGGTCACCATCAACGTTTACGACATCAACGGCTTGGCCGTCTTTGCCTGGCAGCTCGACCGCGCCATGCCCATCAAGTACAAGTTTGCCGATCTCAATTCTCGCAACGGTGAGATCGGCATCGAGGAACTGCACTTGGTTCACGAAGGACTGTGGTCGGTCACGCCCACAACGCAACAGATCTAAATATGCCCGCGACTCCGCCAGTTATCGCCAAAGCCACGCTGACCGCGCTGCCTAAGAAGGCCGGTGACCAGGGGACCCCTGTGCACTTCAATCCCGCCTCGCTGGTATACACCGTTGAAAACTCCATCGTGCAGCAGTCGGCCGGTCCCAAGAAGGCTCAGTATGTCGCACAGTTTTCCGGCAAGCTGACGATGGACCTGCAGTTCGACACCACCGATTCGGGCACCGACGTGCGCACTGTAACCAACAAGGTCGCGCTCTTCATGCAGGCCTCGGCCAACGCTTCAGCGACCGCCCAAAACAACGCACCGCCTAACTCCAACGGCAACACACCCGGTCCGCCGCCCAAGGCGCCGCCGGTGATTCTGTTTCAGTGGGGCACCTATCAGTTCCAGGGCATTATGGACTCGTTCAAGGAGACCATCGACTTCTTCTCGAACGACGGCGTCGCTCTCCGCGCACTGGTCAGTATCCAGCTCTCGCGCCAGGACAACGTCTTCGACCAGACCGCGCAATTCTCCCAGGCGTCGACAGCCGGCAGCCTGGTGCCGAGTTCCGGCTCCGACAGCGCGCTCTCCATGGCCACGCGCGGCGGCGATCCCACGGCCATGCGACAGCTCGGCGCGGCGAACGGCCTCGAAAGCCTGCGCTTCACCGCCGGGGCCTCTATGCAGGTTGGCGGCGGAATCGGCGTCCAGCTCAATGCCCCCGCGGCCTTCGTCACGAGCGCCTCGGCTTCCGCCGGCGCGGGCTTGAACATCGGCATTTCTGCTGGTGTTTCCGTCGGTGCATCGGCGGGAATCTCTCTCGGCGGCTCGGCCGGAATCTCCGCAAGCGTGTCCGGCGGGGCGACGATCAGCGGACTGGCGCCGGCATTCGGGGCCTCAGCGTCAGCGGGAGTTCTGGCCACCTCGGGCGCGTTCGCGGGCCTGCAAGTCGGCGTCGCCACATCCAGCAGCACCGCCAACCTCAATCCCCTCGCCATGCTTCCTGCTACATCGGGCGTCGGGGTAGCCACCTTCGACGGCGCCAGCTTCAGTCTCGGCGGCGCCGCCAACAACTCCGGATCGGCCGGATTGTCCGCCGATGTTGGAACGCAATTCAGCTTCGCTTCGCGGCTGACCTTCAGCAGCGACGACTAAAAGTAAGAGGATCACTATGGCCGTGACGATCGACGAGATGCACGTGGATGTGCAGAAGCCACCAGCCGCGGCCAGCGCTCCCACGTCCGACGCCGGACCCAAGAAGGACATGGATATGCGCGAGGCACTGGAAGTGATGAATGAACGCAAACAACGACTGCGAGCCGACTGAACATGCCCGAGCAACCACTTACGCAGAATGCGGTCTACACGGCCATTCCGACCGTGCAGATCGACGGCCAGGCCAACGACAAGGTCACGGCTCAGTTGCTCTCGCTCGAGATGCGCGAGCAGGAGGGCGGCATGTCGTCGCTGGAGATGCGCCTAAGTAACTTCGGTTCGTTTTCCACCGGTCTGGCCGACCTGGTCTTCGAAGACGGCCAGATCCTAAAGCTAGGCGCGGCGGTGCTGGTCTACGCCGGCGATGCCAGTTCGCCTACCGAAATCTTCCGCGGCAAGATCACGGCGCTCGAAGGCAGTTTTCCCTCGAGCGGGCCTCCCGATCTCATCGTCCTCGCCGAAGACTCGCTGCAGGGTGCGCGCATGGCACGCCGCACTAAAAACTGGGATTCCACGACGCTTTCGGATATCGCCAGTCAGGTTGCCACCAACCTCGGCCTCACGCCAGTGCTAGCCGGCCTCGATACCAACATCTCCGATCAGTTCCAGTACAACGAGAGCGACCTGCGCTTCCTGCGCCGGCTGCTGGCACGCTACGACGCCGATGTCCAGGTGGTTGGCACGGAGCTTCACGCCTCGCCGCGCGGCCAGGCCCAGCGCAACTCCATCGAAATCGACCTCAACAGCCAGCTCAAGCAGGTGCGTGTTCTCGCAGACCTCTCGCACCAGGTCACCGAGATCACCGCCACGGGGTGGGACTACACCCAGGGCCAGCGTATCAATGTCACCAGCCAGACCACCTCTCTTGGACCCGGTACCGGGCAAACCGGCGCAACCTGGATCGAGCAGGCGCTTTCTACTCGTTCCGAGCAGCTCGGATACTTCTCCAACCTGAACTCGCAGGACGCCCAGGCGCTCGTCAACGCCGAATTTGCACAGCGCGCCCGCACTTTCGTCGTGGCGCACGGCGTTTCCGAGGGCAACCCGAACCTGCGTGTCGGCACGTATCTCGAACTCGCCGGCCTCGGTCCCCGCTTCTCAAACACCTACTACACCACCGCCACTACGCATCACTTCGACACCGACGGCGGCTATGAGACGCACTTTTGCGCCGAGTGTGCCTACCTGGGGAGTGGATCATGAGCCGCCTGCTGATGGAAGACACACTGCCGATGTTGGGAAGCGGAGCCTTCCTGGCGACCGTGGTCAGCGTGCAGGATCCCGGCAACATGAATCGCATCCAGGTGCGCGTTTTCAATGTTGATGGGATCGACGATCAGAACGGCCCCATGTGGGCGCGGGTCGCGGTGCCTTTCGCCGGCGACAATCGCGGCGCGTTCTTTATTCCCAATGTCGGCGACGAGGTCCTGGTCGTGTTTCTCTCCGGAGACTCGCGTTTTCCCGTCGTCATCGGCGGCCTGTGGAACGGCGCCGACTCCGCACCCGACAAAATCGGCGGCGATGGATCGAGCGTCGATCGCTGGACCATCACCGGCAAAGCCGGCACCAAGATCGCAATCATTGAGGACTCGACCGGCCCCACTGTTCAGTTCACCACCCCCGGCCAACTGACGGGCAAGATGACCGACTCTGACGGCTCCATCGAGTTCAGCGACGCCAACCAGACCTCGATCCGCATCGACGCGAGCGGCGTCACCATCAACGCGCCGACCGCGCAGGTCCAGGTCACCGCTGCCTCCAGCATGACGATTACGGCGCCGCAACTCACCGTGAACTCGGCCATGTCCACTTTCAGCGGCATCGTGCAGTGCCAGGTGATGCAGGCCACCACTGTCGTCGCAACCACCTACACGCCGGGAGCGGGAAACGTATGGTAGGCAACCACTGCGAAATTCTCGTGAAGGGTGTCAATCTCGAGGGCACAGAACAGAACCGGCCCGTGATCCTCCAGATGTATGACGACGACTTCCCTGCTCGCTTCCTGCAGGATCTCTCGACCGGCGCTCAGCCGCAGATTTCGCACGCCTCGGTTGTCAACGCGCCGCCGGCGATTATGTTGTATCAGCCAGTGCAGCGCTATCTGAACGCGGCCATGGTTCAGCTGAACTGCAACACGCTCGCGACTCCGCCGGTCGATCCCCGGCGCATCCTCTCCGCCGGCATTGTTGTGCGCCGCGTCTACCGAACCACCGACGTCAACGGCAACTCGACCGACAACTTCCACATGCATTCAGCCTGGATGAAGAATCCGCAGGGCCAGTTCTCCTGGAAGCTACTCTCCGCCGATCAGGAAGACCTCGATCCCGATCCCACGCAACGCCCGCAGCTCAAATCGGGCCAGCAGGATGTCGACCAGCAGCTCGCGGCGCTGGCTCTCTCGACCGCACTGACCGAGAGCACGACGCCCGCATTCGCCGCGCCACCCCAAACCTGCGCAGCATTGCACAGCACTGTCGTCTACGGCGTCATTCCCACTGCCAGCAGTGAGATGAGCGACGTAGCACCAGCTTCACCGCCCACGTTCAGCCGGCAGGGACTGGTTTCCAGCCTGCCGACCATCCTGCGCTGCAAGAAATATTCGTCGAAACTTACCTTCCCCAGCGGCGGCGCGATCGACTATCGCTGGTTGTCCGACGACTTCCTCGCGGCGGAGTATCCGCCGTCCAAATCCTCCTCCATGCCGCCAACCTACACCGAGAGCGCGCAATTTACCTTCTTTCACGACTTCGCCACCGCTCTGCGCATGCTCAACTCCGTCTTCGATGCCTTCGATCCCAGTTCCTCGACAGGCGCGGCCGTGCTGAGCGCCCTCGACTGCGTCAACGTGTACTATGCCGGCGTCCCCACGCCGATGGGCACGTTCTATCAGAACGCGTACACCACGCTGCTCTCCATACAGTCGTTACCATTGACGCCCGCGTCGACTCAATTCACGATGCCTGACTCCTGGGACGCGATCAGCGAGAAGCACGAAAAGCATCTCATCCAGGCCCTCGTCAACGCGATCACGCCGACCGCGCAAGCCCAGGTCGCGCCTCTGGGCCGCTATCAGGACTCGACACGCTACTACAAACTGCGCATGTTTTTCCGCGTCAAGTCCGAGTCCGGCACGTGCTCGCCCAAACTGGTTTGGAGCCGGTACAGCATTCCGTTCACGATCGCTCCGTGGCACACATCCGGTCAGCGTCCCCACGCGCCCATTCCGCTGCCCGATCCCAACAGTGCATTCCTCGCCGGCGCCAAGCCCAACTGCAGCTTTCAGGTTCCGGGCAGCCTGATGGGCGCCATGCAGGGAGCGACCATGTCGGGCCTGATGAATGGCAGCGGGGGCGGTCCGTCGCTCAGTCTGGGATGGCTCTGCGGCTTCAACATTCCGCTCATCACCATCTGCGCGTTCTTCGTGCTCAACCTTTTTCTCAGCCTGCTCAACATCATCTTCTTCTGGCTGCCGTTCATTAAGATCTGCATCCCATTTCCATCGCCTTCGGATGATTAACCATGGCCACTGCGTATCAGGATCCTCTGGGCTGGCCGTACCTGCCTTATCCGCAGGGCGGCGCGATTTCATTTCCCACACTCGAACAGAGTGTGCGCGACTCCATCCGCGTGATTCTGATGACGCGGCCCGGCGAGCAACTCATGCGCCCCACCTTCGGCGCGGGCCTGCAGAACTTTCTTGACGAAGGCAACACCGTGGCCCTGCGTGCGCAGATTCAAACCATGATTCTGCAAAGCCTGCAGAACTATGAAAACCGCATTACTGTCGATGCCGTCGACGTGGACCCCGTCGCCGGTTCGCCCGGCGAGGTCCAGGTCCAGATTTACTACCGCGTCCTGCGCACCAACACGCAACAGCAGCTCGGCGTAACCATGCAAGTCGGTTGACACTATGCCCTTGATACCACCAGCACTCGACGACCGGTCCTACGATGATCTCGTACAGGATCTGCTCGCCAACATCCCGGCCCACACCCCGGAGTGGACCAATCCGCAGCCGGGCGATCCCGGCCGCACCCTGCTCGAACTCTTCGCCTGGCTGGCCGATACCATCCTCTATCGCGCCAATCTCATCCCCGAAAAGCAGCGCATCGCGTTTCTCAGGCTTCTGGGCCAGCCGATGCAACCAGCGGCGGCGGCCACTGGTCTTCTCTCGCTCTCGCTCGGCGCGTCGTCCCTGTCTCCAATCGGCATCGTCGCTCCGGCTTCGGTCTCGGGCCCCGTCAACTTCGAAACGCTGAATGAGATTGATCTGCTGCCTGTCACCGGGCAGGCCTATATCAAAGTGCCTCTTTCGCCGGCGCAGCAATCGAGCTCGCTCGCGCTGCGCACCGGATTGATGACCCTCTACAATCTGGGGTCGATCCCCAGCGGCTATACCACCACTCCTCTGTTCACCAGTGGACAGTACGACCCTAGCGGTCACGACATCCTCAACGGAACCACAGACAGCAGTATCTGGCTTGCACTCCTCGCCTCCACGCCGCAGAATCAGTCTGCAGCGCTGGCAGCGCTAACCAGCCAGCCCGGCCAGCTCACCGTGAACATGGGCTTCGTGCCGCTGATGGCGGTTCCCGGCCTTTTCTCCGTGCCGCAGGGTTACACCGGCGCCGGCACACCCGCTCCGGTGACGGCTTCATGGACCATGTCGCTCCAGGGTCTGCCCTATCAATACGCCGCGATGAAGGTCATCAGCGACAGCACACAGGGTCTGACTCAGCCCGGCGTCGTGCAGTTGCAGATCCCCACCGGCCCCATCGGCGCACCGCCCAATAACGTTCTCTCCGATCCGCAGGCCGGCGTGGGTATGAAGCCTCCGCGCATCGACGACACCACCATGGCCGCGCGCCTCGTCACCTGGATTCGTCTTGCCGCCAGCAGCGCCTTGAGCGTGAGCTGGCTGGGCGTAAACGCCGTGCAGATCGATCAGCGCACCACCTACAGCGCGGTCGTGATCGGCGTCAGCGACGGCAGCATCAGCCAACAGTTCGCCCTGCCGCAGGCGCAGGTCGATCCAGCTACGTTTGTCCTCCAGGTTGATATGCCCGGCCTCGGCTTCCAGACATGGACCGAGGTGGACGACCTCGCCATCCTTGAGGGACCGGTGCAGGCCTATGCGCTCGATCCCGAAGCCGGCACCGTGACCTTCGGCAATCAACTTCAGGGAATGATTCCTCCCGCCGGACGCCGCATCATGGCGCAGACCATGCGCGCCGGAGGCGGCTCGGCGGGTAACCTTCAGCCAGGCTCGCTCACCTCCATCCAGGCGTTCGACGCCTCCGGCAACCAGATCACGCAGACCATCACCGTGCTGCAGCCAACCCCTACATCCGGCGGCGCAGATGCGGAGACCCTGCAGTCGGCCCAGCAGCGCATTCCCTCCCTGCTCCAGAACCAGAGCCGCGCCGTCACTGCCTCCGATTACCAGAATCTGGCCTCGCAGACTCCCGGAGCCAACGTCGCGCGCGCCGAGGTGCTGCCGCTTTTCATGCCTCAGACCCAGACCAGCAATGTGCCGGGTGTGGTCTCGGTCATGGTAATTCCCAACAAGGCCGGCGTGATGTATCCAAACCCGCGCGCCGACATGCCTACGCTGCAAACGGTCTATCAGTATCTCAATCCTTGCCGTCCTGTCGCCGCGGAGATGTACGTCATCGCCAGCGAATATGTGCAGCTCGGTATCGGCGTTGCCGTCGAGTACAAGAGCGGTTATCAGTCGATCGAGGTCGCGCAGGCCGTCGAAACCGCTGTACGCAGCTACCTGTGGCCTCTCGCTCCGGGCGGCATGGACGGAACCGGTTGGCCGCTTGGCCGCACGGTGCGGCAGTTGGAGCTGGAGGTGGTTGTCAGCAAGGTGGCGGGCGTAACGGAAGTCAACGGCCTCAACCTCTTTTCGCTGCTCTCGACCGGCGCGTATCAGCTCGTCAATGCCGATTCCAGCGGTTCACCCGAGATTCTGCTGAGCAACTGGCAGCTCCCTGAGTTGCTTCAAGTCATTGTCGAAACCAGCCCCGATGGATCGCCGGCGTCGGTTCCCGCCACGCTGACGCCTCCAACGGAAACGGACCCCACAGTCGCGGTTCCAGTCGTGCCCAACGTGTGTTGATGGACTACAGGAAGGATTGAGATGGATTCGAACGGTCTCCAGTTCTGGATGTTGAGTCAGCTCAACGACTGGCTGCAGCCGTGGCGCGCCATCACCGCCTATTTAGTGGGCCAGAGCGTGGTCGATCCCAATGGCTTCATCCAGGTCGTTGAGAGCGTTCAGCCCTCAGGTTCCTCCGGTTCAACGCAACCTTCGTGGGCGACCATTCCGTTCCAGGTCACGCCGGAAGCCCTTGTCACCTGGATCAATGCTGGCCCCGTTCCGTGGCAGGCCAACACGCAGTTCACCGTGGGCCAGTGCATCCTCAATCCCGACGGCTACCTGCAGGCCGTCGCCTCCATTACCGGCATGGGTCGCACCGGAAGTACCCCGCCGGCCTGGAGCACCAGCAGCATCCAGCCCGTCGCCGATGGCCAGGTCGTTTGGGTTCGCATCGATCCCTTGCCGTGGGCTCCTGATCAGGTCTACAGCGTCGGCCAGTTCGTGCTCGATAACCACAACAACGTGCAGCGCGTTCTCTCCACCCGCGTCGGAACGACCGCCGGCACGCCGCCGGTATCGTGGAACTCTACCATCGGCGCCACAACCGGCGACGGCCAGGTGACGTGGATCAACGCCGGCCCGGGAACCTGGCAACCTAACTCGATCATCCCCGCCGGCCAGTACATCCTGGATCCCAACGGGAACCTGCAGTGTTCCGTGGCGGCCATGAGCGGTATCGCGCCGCCGCAGTGGCCCACCGCTATTGGACAGATCGCAATCGACGGCGGCCTTATCTGGGAATGCGGCGGACCATCGGGCTCATCGATCGCGAGTTCCGGATCGCAATCTTGGCAGTCGAGCACGGCGTTTACCGTTGGACAGACGATCGTTGACTCGAATGGAAACATCGAGACCGTCATCTCGGCCCCCAGCAACGGTCCCACGGGTGCGCTTCAGCCCACCTGGCCGACCGGCATCGGCCAGATGCAAATCGACGGTAAGGTGACCTGGCTCTGCGCCGGTCCCGCGCAGAGCGGTCTGTATTACTGCGGCACGAACAACACTCTCGAGCTCCGCAGCGTCCGCGCGGGCACGCCATTCCTTGAAAACTTCAACCAGGCCACGGCTCTGGTCAACACCACGCCCATGACGCTCGACCCGTACGGCAACTACGCGCGCTGGGATGCATCGAGCGGCCTGGTGATGGCGGGAGGCAGCGGACCCACCGACGCTCCGCCGCCTGACGAGGTCGTGATCTACGCGCCGGGCGATCCTGGCGTTACCGACCTCGCGATGGGTTACGACGGCATTCTCTACCTGGCCATCAGCGGCTCGCTGGTCATGATCGACCGCCGCAATCGCTGGCCTAACTTCACGCTCACGGTGCCGGATTTCAAATTCTGGCGGCTGGTCCCGCTGCCCGAAGGCGGAGTGCTTGCGCTCGATCGCACCGCGCCGCAGCTCGGGAAAGTGGCTGGCCAGCCTCTCCAAACCGGCCCCGTCGACACCCCCAATCCCGGCATCCTGCGCCCCTGCCAGGCCAATCAGGACCCGCCGCGCATCGTAGCGCGCTACACCTTGCCCGCATCGGAGACCTGGGTCGCCATCGCCACGATGGATATGACCCAACAGCCGCCGCAGTTTGTCGTCATGTCCTGGGGCGCAAACAGTGCCACCAACCAGGTCGCCAACATCCGCATCTTCAGCGAGACCACGCTCTCGAGCGGCCCGCTTCGTCTCGGCGGCGTCTGCTTTCCCTACACCATCGCCTGGCTCGGCAACCAGAAGTTCGCCGTCTTCGCTACCAATGAGGGATTGAGCGGCGCCACGCCGCCTCGCTGGCCCAGCACCACGAATCAAACCGTCGTCGACGGCAGCATCACCTGGACATGCGCAGGTCCGCCGACCGCGGCCGAGATCTCGGCGGGGCTGGTTTCCTGGAAGGCCAATACGAATTACACCGTTGGCCAAATCGTCCAGGACGCGAACGGCAACGTCGAATCCGTTCTCTCCATCACCAATGAGGCGCTGATCTTCAACCTTGCAGACGCAGGCGACACGCTCATCCCCGCAGGTGACACATACGTGCTGCCCGCCAACAATGTTGGCCCCATGGTGAAGGGCTTCACACTGCCGCCCAGTTACGCCAATGCTCCGGGCATGACACCACTCATGCTGCCGCTGGTGCCGATCTCGCTCAACAACCTCGCACCCGGCGGCGCCACCAATCCCGCGAGTCCTGCGATCGTCGACAGCGGCATCGCGCAATGCGTCTGGCATCGCATGTTTATCGAGGCCGTCGTGCCTCCGCGCTGCGGCGCCATTCTCTGGCTCACGGCCTCCGACAGCCAAAGCGATCTTGTCGACCCTGCATTCCCGTGGTATCCGCACATCCTCGGCGACGTCAACATCTCTTCCATCCCGCCGGCACTCGTGCCGGGAACGCCGGCCGCGGTCTGGCAGAGCATTCCCACCGAGGTTGCCTTCGCACCCACACTCCTCAAAGGGCAGCCGGTCGAAGACACGCAGGGACTCTTCATGGTCCTCGTGCAGCGCGCCAACAAAGCCGTGCGCAACCTCGCTGGCCGTTTTCTCGGCGTGCGTATCCAGCTCAACGGCGACGGCCGCAACTCGCCCCAGATCGCGGGCATGCGCATCTACGGCCCGCGGTTCTCCTACGTGCAGAAATATCTGCCCGAGATCTATCGCGAGGCCAAGTTCCCGCCAGCCTCTGAAGTCCCCGGCCAGAGCACGCGGCGTGACTTCCTCGAGCGCTTCGTCGATCTGTTCGAGTCCCAGTTCACGCGAATCGAAGACCGCATCGCCAACGCCTATTTGCTCATGCGCCCCGAGAGCACACCCGACGGCGCGCTCGATTGGCTCGGCTCATGGATCGGCGTGCGTCCCAGCCCCAACTACCCGCATCATCGCCGCCGCGCGCGTCTGGAAGCCACACCCAGCCTCTATCGATGGCGCGGCACCGCGAAGGGCGTCACGCAGGCCCTCGATGTGGCCACCAGCGGCGCCTGCTCCCGGGGCGCGATCATCGTGATTGAGGATTTCCGGCTGCGCCACATCTTCGCGACCATCCTCGGCGCCAACCTCGCCGTCCAGAACAACCCGCTGCTTCCCGGCTATCAGCCCGCCAGCAACTCCTTTGTCGGCGACACGCTTTTCCTCGGTGACCCGCGCATCCAGGCGGAATTGCAGGCGCTCTATGAAACCAACCTGAACATTCCCGGCAGCGCCCAGGCCGTCCAGGCTTTTTACGACGCGCTCGCCTACCGCATGACCGTCTTCGTCCACAATCAGGTCGAAGATATCAATCTGAAGATGGTTGAGCGCATTGTCGCAGCGGAGAAGCCCGCGCACGTGCAGGCTTTCGTCAAGATCGCCACCGAGCCGTTCATGATCGGCCTGGCGTCGCTGGTCGGCGTCAACACCTACCTTGGCCCCGAGCCGCCACGCAACCCGGTCACCGTCGGGGTCAGCGATGTGGGCCGCTACGACGTTGTCAACGAGATGCCGACCCTCGATCCACGCATGATCAACGGCTGGAACACCGCAGAATACGCTCAACCCATCGCCAGCATCAAAGCTCCGGCCGTCGTCAAGGCCGGAGGAACGATCGTGCTCGAAGGCGAAGGTTCCACTTCGCCCCAGGGGACATTCATCACTCAATACCAGTGGACCCTGCTGCAGCCGCCGAGCTGAAACACGGTCCAGTCACGGAGAAACCAATGGCAACTTCTGTCGTCACGCTGTCCGCATCCAGTCCCAGCACCACCACCACCGCGCCGACTTCGAGCGTTGAAGTGACGGTACCCAATGTCGCGGGATCGGTTAAATTCTCGCTCGTGGTCACCGACAATCTCGGCCAGAAGAGCGCCGCCGCTGTTGCCGAGGTCACCATTCAGGCTCCGCCCACTGCGGTGCTCTCTGCCACGCCGGCCGTGGTGGCTGAGAACGGCACAATCACGCTCTCCGGAGCAACCTCGACCTCGAGCGGGAGCATTGCGAGTTACGACTTCTCGTACGTTCCGGTCACCTAGCCGAAGCGATGAAGCCGTTGCGCATTCCCGCTCTGGGCGCGTGGCGCTACGACGAAAAGGCTCCGCGGCAACTTGCCTACACGCATTCACCTGAAATCGACGAGAGGACACCATGGCAACGTCCCCGATATCACCACCGACCGACGATCTGAATCCGCCGCCGACGCCCTCGCGCGTCTACTATTCCCTCGGCCGCATGCTCGGCGTCGACGACTTCCAGGCCGACCAGGACTACCACCGCAGTTGCCTGGCGCGCGCGCTCCTCGAGCTCTGCGGAACGGGCACAGTTTCGGGCATGAAGGTCGTGGTCACGGCCATCTGGCAGGCGGGCACATACTATCCCGCCATGAACTATGTACTCGACTCCGCCGGCAATGTGCAGGTGAACACCGGCGTTGCTGGAATGAGCGGCGCCAGCGCCCCGGCCTTCGCCACCACACCGGGAGCCACGGTCGTTGACGGCGCCCAGGGAGTGGTCTGGACATGCGAAGGTCCGATCAATGCCAACGGCTGGATTCCCAATTCGCCATTTCCGGTGCCCTCCGCGATCGTCGACTCCAACAACAACGTTCAGATCCTCAACGGCCCGCCGGTCTGGCAGCCGGACACATCCTTTGCAAAGTGGGCTTTCGTCTACGATGGCAATGGCAATGTGCAGGTGAATACCGGCGCTGCGGGCGTTAGCGGCGCTACGCAGCCCGCTTTCGCCACCACGCCGAACGACACCGTCAACGACGGGACAAGCATCGTGTGGACCTCTGAAGGCCCCGTCAACAACAACGGTTGGCGGCCTAACACCGCGTTCGCCATTTCCACCGCCATCATCGACTCCAACTCAAATATCCAGATCCTCACGGCCAACGTTACCTCGGGTCAAGCGGTCCCGGTGTGGAACTCGGCTGTCGGCAGCGTTACCAGCGACGGCAACCCCGCGATCCCTGCCTGGACCTGCGCCGGACCCGCGGTCAATCCCGACATCGTGGACAGCGGAACCACGGTCTTCACCGCCGGTCCGATCTCACCCGTCTGGAGCACGGCTGTCGGCAGCACCACGCTCGACGGCTCGCCTCCGATATCCGCGTGGACGTGCGTAGGCGAGAGCCAATCGGAGATCCAGGTCACCCCAGGCTTGGCCATCGACCGCGTGGGGCGCCTGATTGAAGTGCCGACCACAGTTTGCATCCGTCTTCAGCCGTGGCTCAACGGCCAGTCAGCTATGGACCAGAACGATTCCATCGTGGGCGGCAATCTCTTTATCGACGTCTTCGCCACCTTCGCCTCCTGCACCCAAGGTGTCACTCCCTGCTTCGCCACGCAGGACGATTACAGCGCCACCGATGCCTTCTCCGCCAATCGCGTCCTCGACTCCTTCGCCATGCAGCTCGTCCTGCGCACCGATGCCAGCAACTATGCTTCAGCGTCCGACATCCCCGTGCCCATCGATCCCTGGGCTCCCATGGGCGCCGTGCCCGCCAGCATCTCCGGAGCGCTGCAATCGATCCAAAACAACCTGCTGAACGCCAACTCCGGGCCCGCAGCCTTTCTTCCTTTCACATCCGGCGGGACCGTGCCGCGCGAGATCCCATCCGGCGTTGACACCAGTTCGATCCTGCTGGCGCGCATCTCGATTCCCGCCACGCCCGGCGCCGACGGGGCAGCGCCCGCGGTCAATCTCAATGGAATCTCCATTAACAATGGCGTCCGGCTTTTCGTTTATCCACCATCCCTCGTAGCCCGCTCGCTCGGTTTCACCACCGGAGCGGAGTCCTAGGAGTCCATCATGGCCAACTACACGCAAGGCGACACGCGCCTCACCCTTACCCAGGCCCAGGTCACTGCGGGGCAAAACAACGGATCGCTGGTTATCGACAGCCAGGCCACACGCCCCTACTGGTTCGACGGCCGCTTTCTTGCCGCGCGCGATCTCCAGCGCGAGCAGGATTACTTTCTTGAGCGCCAAGCCGACCTTGGCCAGGCCGCCGGATTCAGCGTCATTCACGGCTTGTGGGTGGAGCTGCCTGCAGCCAACGATCCGGATGCCGACGGCGATACGGTGATCATCCGCGCCGGCCAGGGCCTCACGCCGGCGGGCGAACTGGTGCTGCTGCCCAACGACATCACCATCGATCTCTCCGATCTGCCCGACGAGCAGAATCTCGACGTGCAGTTCAACGTGTCCGGCGCTCCCTCGACGCCGGCGCGTACACGCAGCGGCGCGTATGTTCTCGCTCTACGCCCAGTCGAGTTCACCGCCAATCCCATCACGTCGTACCCCACTAGCATTCAGGGCACACGCACTACCCACGATGGCAGCATCATTGAAGCAACCGCCGTTTCGCTCGTGCCCTATCCGGCGCCCGCGAATTGGTCCGGCGGCAGTAGCCAGGACGCCTCCGCGCTTCGCGCCGCCCTGGCGCGGCAGATCTTCCTCAGCGCCAACGCCACCCAGCTTTCGAATGAGCTGCTCCCGCTGGGCATGATCTATCTCACCCGGAACGTGATCGTCTGGCTCGATCCCTACATGGTGCGCCGGGACAGTGGGCCGGAGTACAGCGGCCTGCGCCTCGGTCTCGCCGATCCTGCCACGCAGCGCGCGTTCCTGATGCAATACGACTCAATGCTGCAGGAAACTGTCGCGACACGCACCGCCGCGGGCTCATCGACAAGCTTTGCCGCCGCCAACTACTTTGACGCGCTCCCGCCCGGCGGCCGCTTCCCCCTGGCCAGCATCGGAATCACACTGACCTCGCCCAACTCCGGCAACTTTACGCAGGCGTTCTTTCCCCAGCAACTCGATGTGCGCCTGAGCATCATTCCTGTGGACGAGATCCCGGCCCTGGTCGAAGACAGCATGGCGCTGCCGCCCATCGACCTGACTCTGCCGGCCAACGCTTACGCCGACCTCACCGTCTTCGCGCTCATCCCCGTAGCGCGATCGGGGTTTGCCGCGCTCAAGGCCAACCTGCCCACGCTCGCGCCCAACCCTACCGTGCCGCAGATCCTCAGCTTTCGCACGCCCAGCAATTTGCTTCAGCTCTATCGAGGGGCCATCTCTGTGGTCCCGCCTACGCAAAACCAGAACTCCACCTGGCAGACTGCGATCGGCAATCAGACCTACGGCTTCTACATCCGCGCTCGCAGTTCGCCAGCTTACGTTAGCTTCGCCACCGGCATTAATTCCTGATCGGGAGAGACAATATGCCCGCCACACCCATCACCGATCCGGCAACCAGCGAATCGCTGGTCGGCATCGAACCGCAGCTACAGCAGCAGGTGGATCCCGGCTGGTGGCGGCAGCGGCTCAACCTCTACACCGGCCGCACGCTTACCGTCGACGCGCTCGACAGCGAGCAGTTCTACCGCGCCGGACTGCTGGCCACGCTGGGTCAGGCCGTCACCGCGGGCACCGTCTCTGGTTTCGCCTTAACCATGGACACCTCCGGCCCCGATCCCCTGCTCACGATCAGCCCCGGTTACGGCATCATGGCCAACGGCCAAGACGTGGTCCTCAACACCACGCTCAAGACGCACCTCAGCTCGCTCACGGTCATCGACCCGGTCACCGGCACGGATGTCCTCACTTTTCGTCAGTTAGTCGGCAACCCTCTCAACTCCACCTACGCTGGCATCCTGCTTCTCCAGCCCGTCATCGCACAGGTAAGCGGCCAGCAGCTCGACACGGGCAGCCTTCCCACCATCGTCAGTGGCAACCTCGGCGCGTCCTGCGCCCAGGATCCCCAGGAGTACGCTTTCGAAGACTGGCAGATCGCCGACGCCGTGCGCCTGGTCTACCTTCCCTGGCCGGCGGGCGTTCAGGGGGGCACCAACCTCGAGCTTCCGCCCATGCAGCCCGAGGCCACATGGCGCAACCGCCTCGCCTACGCCATCTTCAACGCCGAAGCCTATCTCGGCCCCGACGACCAGCTTCCCTGGGCCATGCTCGGCCTTCCTGTTGCGCTCATCGGATTCGATCCAGGCATCGCATGGCAGGCAGACACCGCTTACACGGCAGGCCAATTCATCACCGACTCCAACTACAACATCCAGACCGTTCAGACCGCAGGAACGTCCGGGGCAACCGTGCCGGCTGCAACGGCGTGGAGCAAAGTTTGGGGCGGGCCGACCACGGACGGCTCGGTCACATGGGTCAATAGCGGCCTGGCCTGGAAGCCGCTCTTTGTCGATTGCAACGCCGTGGTCCGAGCCGGCGGGCTTCCGCGCAATCGCTACATGCTTCCCGCGCAGCCTCCGCCCGTCCAGCTGTGGCAGCCGGCGACGACATTTGCGCAGGGCGCATTCATCATCGATTCCAACGGCAACGTCCAGATCGCCTCCGTCAAAGCGCAAACCGGCTCCGTCCCGCCGCAATGGCAATTGAAATACGGCCAGACCACGACCGACGGAAGCGAAACCTGGACGAACAACGGCCCCGCCGCCTGGCAGGCCAACACCAACTTCAATGCCGGCCAGTACGTCTTCGACGAACTCGGCAACCAGCAGGTGGTCTTTACTGCGGGCGTTACAGGAACCGTCGAGCCCGACTGGAACGGCATTTACCTTCCCACGCAGGATGGAGCCGTGGTCTGGATCAACAACGGGACGGGAAACCCGCCCGTGGCCCAGCCGGCCATGGCGCAGGCCAGAATCAACCAGCTCTCCGAGCAACTCAGCCAGATCATGACCTCCGGAGGATTGGCCCAGAAAACTCTCGCCGACTACTTCGCGACCCTGCCGCCCAGCGGCATCCTGCCTGTCGCCGCACTTGACTTTTCCAACCAGACTGCACCCTGGTTCCCGGCGAACTGGACCATCTCCGCCGCGCCCGTTTTCTACGAGGAACTCGAAACGGTGCTCGAAACAGGCATGCTGATGGATCCCATCCAGGCTCTCACCAGCGCGCCGGAAGATTCCGATTATCTCGAGCCGGTAGAAGTCCTCGTTCCGCTTCCCGACACTCTCTACGACCCGAATATCCTCGTAACCGACACCGTGCCCCAGGCCTTCTATGACGAGCTCGATGAGGCAACCGAGGCGCGCAATTTGACACTGCAGAAGATTCAGACAGTGCAGGAAGAGCTCAACACGATTTATGCCGCAATCGGGCCCAATGTTCCTTCCAACTCCAACCTGATCGATCCCGACGCCGGTTTGACTCCTGACGAACTCGCCAGCCGCGACACTCCGCCGCCTTATACGCCGTTGCCTTCCGAGACCTTCGCCACGGTGCTTCAGGGCACCTGGGAGCCGTCCTCATCCTTTGACGCCACCATTCCTGCGCAGTTCGTCATCGACAGCAACGGCGCGATCCAAGTCGCGCAGAACTCGGGTACTTCGGCGCCTTCCGCGCCGGATTGGACGACCACAATCGGTGAGACCACTTCCGACGGCGTGGCCTGGATCAGCCGCGGAAAGACTGCCTGGCAGGCGAATACGCAGTTCACGGCGGGACAGCTCGTTCTCAATGCCGCCGGCCAGATCGAAACTGCCCTCACTGGCGGCACCTCCGGGAGCGCTGCGCCGGGCTGGAACTCGACCACTACGATCGACAATGCCGTCACGTGGACCTCGGCCGGCAATACGCCATGGCAGCAATCGACCACCTATAGCGTGGGCCAGGCCATCATCGACCCGAACGGCAACATCCAGGTCGTGGTCACAGGCGGCGAATCCGGCAGCAGCGCGCCTACCTGGAACAAGATCCCGGGCCAGAATACGACGGACAACCAGGTCACCTGGATCAATCACGGCTACAGCAACTGGCAGGCGAACTATGTTTACTCCGCGGGCTACGTCATCGTGGACGCGACGGGAACCATTCAGAAGTTGACCACTGCCGGGACCTCGGGCACCTCGGCGCCTTCCTGGAACACCACTCCGGGCGCCACCACCACCGACGGCCTGCAATGGAGCAGCCTTGGCGCGCCGCAGTGGCAGGCCCTGACCCGCTTCACGGCGAATCAGGTCATTCTCGATCCCACCGGCACCGTTCAGCAGGTTCAGGACGGCGGTACTTCCGGCGCCACGGCGCCCACATGGAACGAGACGCCTGGCGTCACTACATTCGACGCATCCATTACCTGGCTGAATAACGGTCCGTGGGCCTGGCAACCGAACACTGCGTATGTGGCCGGCCAGTTCGTTGTCGATCCCCAGGGCTTTCGGCAGACAGTCGCCGCCGCCGGCACATCTGCCTCCGAGCAGCCGGTCTGGCTTCAGCCCAAACCTACGGGCACCGTGACCAGCGATGGCGGCATGGCCTGGGTCGCCAAGGGGAAGTCCTTCTGGCAGCCCAGCACGCAATATGCCGCCGGCGCAATGATCCTAGATGCCAACGGAAACATTCAAACCGCGCAAGAGGCCGGCGCATCGGGCGCCAAGGTACCGTTCTGGGATCCCAACTTCAATCAGGTCATCGAAGACAACACCGTCAAATGGCAGAACCTTGGCCACTCCACTTGGACTGCGGCCTTTGCCTACGCAGCCGGCCAGGCCCTCATCGACAGCACGGGCAGCATCCAGGCGGTCCAGCAGGCGGGCACGTCCGGCGCGACCGAACCCAACTGGCTCAACCCCGAGGCCGCCGGTCAGAATACGCAAGACGGCATCCTCTGGCAATCTGGTGGAAGCGCCGGATGGCAGGCCGACTACCTCTACGCGGCCGGTCAGCTCATCTTCGCCAACCAGAGCATCCAGATCGTGCAGACGGGCGGAATCTCGGGCGACAACGAACCCACCTGGAACTTGAATCAAGGCCAGAACACGCAGGACAGCGGCGTGGTCTGGACCAACCTCGGACAATCGGTTTGGCAGGCAAACACGCCCTATGCAGCGGGCCAGGCCATTGTCGACGCCAACGGCGACATTCAGCTCGCGACGATCGGCGGCACTTCGGGCGCCATCCCACCCAAATGGAGCGAGGGCGGCACATCCACGACTCTCGATGTCTCCGTTACCTGGAGAAACGACGGACCCATGACCTGGACGGCGAATACAAACTACGCCGCCGGCCAGATCATCATCGACTCCAACGGCGGCCTGCAATACGCTACCGTTCTCGACGCCAACGGCAATGCGCAGAGCATCGGCACCCGCGGCGTCTCCGGCGCTACGGAGCCGGTGTGGAATACCACTCCCGGCGATGCCACTTTAGACAACGCGATCACCTGGGAGCTGATGTCCTATTACTCCACCGATCTGCTGCAGGTCGAAAGCACAGCTGCCGCGGCGCCTTACACCTTTTCTTACACCGATTCCAACGGCAATCCGCACACCATCTCATTGCTCAGCCAGAGCGATCTGACCAATCTCCAAACCAACGGCCTGCAGGCACTCATCACCAGCCTCAACGCGCGAATCTCGCAGGCAAACGATCTGCTCGACACCGGGTTTCTGACTGCGCAGACCGACATATACCGCCTGCGGAACTTCGTGCTGGGAGCTACAGCGGCGACCACGCTGGCGACTTCTCCGGTGCTGGCCAACATCGCCACCGGCGAAACCGCTGCTGCCACGGCTGAAAACCTGCAAAGCTACATCAGCGGCATTCTTCCCACGTCGCCGACCACCACCACCAGTACCACGACCAGCGGTCAAGGCGGCCAGACCACGACCACCTCTACCACGAACACACCGCTTCCCGTGTACAACCGTCCCGTTCTAGGCGGGTTCAAGGTGCCAGTCGTGTCCCTGAATAATGTGATCGGCACCAAGCTGAACCTCAACCTGGCCGCAACATCCTTCAGTGTACGCAGCCGGGCGGTGGCCTCGGCTCTGGGCGAAGTTAAGGCGTCGTCCATTGCTTTATCTGCCGCAGCCCCGTCGATCAGCCGCAACCTCATCGAGAGCCGGCCGGTCTCCGAGATCAACAAGACCGTCGCTTTCCAGGCCCAGTCCGGAGTCACCGCCGCCAGCAGCGCCTTCACCGACATTGTTGCGGGCAAAGGCATCACGATCGCCAGATCACCTATCACGGGGCCGGCACAAATCGTCATTCCCGGGCAGAATGCTCCCGCCACTTCCACCGACATCACCAGTCAGTCGCCGCTAGCCGGCGCGCAGGTCAACGTCCGCACCCTCACCATTGCCGAACGCCTGCAACTCTCTCCCTCTCAGGAAGGGATGTTCTACGCCATCGCCAACCGCCTCAACTTTCTGCAATCGCTCGAGACGCTGGAGAACGACCTCAACCTGGTGGCCGACGATCTGCCCATCCTGGTCGACGATTTGCCCAGCGCCTCTATTACGACGCCATCCGGTATCCCTCCGGTCACGCGCTACTTCTCGGAGTATCTGGGCCCTTCCGGCTCCAGCCTCGTGTCGCAGATTCAGGCCCCCTATTTTGTCAGCGACGCTTCCGAGGCCACGCTGTTTTCCGTCGGCGTGCGCGTCATCGAGCAGCACAGCATGCTGCTTCGCGCCCTTGAAGCGCGTGTCCAGCAGTATTCCGACTTTGTCAACGTGTGCCAGAACGCCCTCCAGAATATGCAGAACAACATCCAGAGCGGCACTGCATACATTGCGCAGCTCACCAACAATCTCCTCCAGGACCGCCAGAACGTAGCCTTCACGAACGCTTTGCTGCAGGACGAAATCCAGCTGGTCCAAAGCACCAACGCCCAGCGCCAGCAGGTGCTCTCGACCGCGGTGCAGCTCATCGTCTACACACGCGCGCGTACTCTCGAGATCACCGACACCGTCCCCAGCCGGCAACTCGTCCCGGCCAACGTCACCAATCCGGTACCCGCCTGCTTGCAGCAGTCCGTGGCTATTCCACCCGAGCTGCGTGAAATCGTCGGCCAGCTCCGCGAAGCGCCAGTCAGCTGGCTGCCCTCGGTCAACTCGCAAGTGTCGAACCTCGAGCGTCCGGTGCTTCTGCAACAGCTCGCCATCGCCACGCAGGCGCGCGCAAGTCTTATGCTGCAGATGCCGCAGTTGCCCTCATCGGCGGCCGGAGAAGGCGGAGCCTATGCGCCCACCATCGCCAACCTATTCACCTCAAACCTGCAGGTCTTCCGCAACTACACCGTGCAGCGCGCCGCCATTCAGCCTGCCGCAATCTCCGGGCTGAGTTGGAGCCAGCAGGTCGCGAGCCTGCAGTCCGTGGCAGTCGTCAACGACCTGATCTCGTCGGATGCAGTGCACACCGAGGTCTCGAACGCCGTCGCCCGCCTCATCCAGCAAATTTCGAGCGTTGCCACTTGTCTTTATACGCGCGTCAGTATCGAGCAGCCCGTCGACCGCCTTACTTGGGCCAACTTCCTCACCGGTCCCGGCCTGTCCGTTCAGTTGCAGAGCCTCGCTGTGCTGCCGGGATGGAACGAACTTGCATACACGGACCGACAGCAGATGCAGATGCTCGTCGACTGGCTGTTCCTGCAGATCGATGCCAGTGTCTCGGCCGCGATTGCATTCATGAGCGATGTGGTGCGCACGGCCATCCTGCTCGCCAGCGATGTGCCCGTTGACAACATTATCCCCGGCAACATCATCGCCCGCGTTCAGCCCGCGGTCGGAGGCACCGTAACGCTCAATCTGCCTTCGGACCGCATCGCTTCGGGAATGTACGTCAATCTCTACTCCGGCGCCACGCTTGCTGCCCGCGCCGTGGTCAGCGATCTCGACACCAGCACCGTCAAGGCCACCGTCACCGACGTCTTCGCGCCCGGAACCTATCTCAACACCAGCGACGTCGCGCATTTCACCACACTCGCTCCGCAGGCCGTCGCCCTGCGCCCGCTCTTCATGCAGAGCTGAAGCCATGGAATCGATGATCGCGCGCCAATCCGGCCGGCTTGACCGATATGTGAGGCGAAGCTACCTGCGCCTCAATGAGGGTGACTCTCGCCATCGCATCGCTTACGCCATCGAAGAAGCGCTGCGTCTGGCCGAGTTCCCGGGCGAGAACGAAGGCCGCATCTACTGCTTCCGCCGCATCAACTTCTCAGCTATCCCCGCTGAAGCTAATCGCCGCTTCTTAATCCAATCCGTGCAGCGCGTTCTTGCCAGCGTTGCCTCGCAGGCTGTGCACGCCTCCGATCCCAACGCCGGCGCGAGCAATGCCGTCTACTTCCACAATCGCGAAGAAGCCCTCGAATACCTGCTGCGCCGTGCTCTCAGCGCGCGTTCCTCCAAAGCCACGGCCGCTCCCGCATGGTATTCCGCTTCCCTGCTCGGTCGGTCCGAGGAACTGAGTGAGAAGGACCAGGTTTCGCTCATTGTGGAACAACTTCTAGACCTCGGCCCGAGCGGCTTCGTCACGGCGCCGGGCGCGCCGGCCATTCTCTTTGCCGCACTCGAAGACAATGATCCGGAGCCGCTGCTCTCCGCCATTTCACCCGAGGCCATCCGCGAGTGGATTCGCCGACTCGACGGCGCGCCGACGACTTCCACCGAACTGCCCGCACTGTCCCTGCCGCCAAAGCTGAAAACTATTTTGCTCCAGGCCGTGGCCGTTTTCGGCTGGAAGGATCCGGCCGCGGTCTGGCTTGCCGCGCAGGCGGTGCTATGTGTCATGCCCTCCGCACTCTATTCATCTACCGCGATCCGCTGCGCTCGCACCGTGCTTCGTGTTCTCGAGTCCGAACAACGCGGCGAATCCCTTGATCACAGACTCAGCCGAAGACACGATCCCAAATGGAGATCAATCGTCTTTGATGAGGAAGAGCCAACGGTGAAAGGTCTCGGCGCAGCAACCGCCGCACGGCCGCTGGCGGCACAAAGTGTGAATGGCGATTATTCACGCCTCGCCGATCGAGATACGTCTCTACCGGCACCGCCGCTCAAGGAGCCAGCTCTTCCGCAGCAGATACGCAGCAAGATTCTGATCTCGGACGAAGTCATTGCGCCGGTCCCGTTGCGCGGCGAATTTACCACATTCGCCGGACTCTACTTCCTGCTTAACGCCCTCCACCATCTTGGAATGGCTGCGTCCGTCAAAGCTTGCCCAGCGCTGCACGAGGCCGATTTCGCTCTCCACGTTCTCAGGCGGTTTGCCGCACACGCACAGATTCCTGAAGGCGACCCCAGTCTCTGCTGTCTGCCCGCACTCGGCCAGGAATTCACCCTGCCGATCAAGACGCTGAGCGCCATCCAGACCACACCGGAGTGCCGCCCGCGCGTGTTCGCGGGAATCTCCGCTGCGCGCTTTGATAGCGACTTCCTACTCCGCTTGTGGAGCGTCGCCGTGCGCTGGTGGTGCTGGCGCGTCGCCCGTCTCTCCGTAGGTGAGATCGTCAATCGCCCCGGCCGCGTGTGGCTTACGCGCGCAGACCTCGACGTGACTCTCCCGCTCGAGCAAACCGACCTCCGCATCCGCCGCGCCGGACTCGACATTGATCCAGGTTACGTTCCGTGGTTTGGACCCTGGGGCCGCGTGGTGCGCTTCCACTACCGAGACCAGGAAGGCGAGGCGCAGCCATGTTGAGCTTCCTGCACGGCAACTCTCCTGAAGAGCCGTTGAACGCGTTCGCCTTCGTGCTCGCCGGCCTGGCGCGTCTTGCGCACTCCTGCGAAACCCTCGATGACAACATCCGCAAGCGCCTCCAAACCGTCGCAGCGCGCTGCCTCAGCGAAGAAACCAGTCTCCCTGAAGCCTTTGCGGCATACATGAAGCGGCCGCACAAGGTGGACGGCCCGCTGCTCAAGACGGCGCGCAAGTTCCACCTCGAAACCGTCGAAACCCTCGCCGTCCGCTTGGCCATCGCCGCCGAGCAGGACCTCCTCACCGGCCATCTGCTCGCCAGTCTTCAGCAGCCCCTGGCGCGCAGCCGTCCCACCATCGGCCTGCTCGCTCAGGCCTTCGCACCCGACGATCCTCCTCGCGCCGTGCAATTGCTTGGCCAGGGGAACGCCATCCGTTGCGGCCTCCTCGAGCTATGCGGCGAAGAGAATCCCCTCCCCGAGCGACAGGTTCGCGTTCCGCTTGCCACCGCTCTCGCTATCGAGGGACAGGAGAGCTCCTGGCCCGGAACCTCAACCATCGCGCGCGACCAGGCAGCCATTCCCCTCGGCCAGACCGCCGACACCAGGGCCGCTGCCATCGCCCGGCGCCTGCGCGCATCCGGCGCCATCGCACCCGCACTGGTCATTCGCTGCGGCGAGACCATCGCAGCGCGCGCCGCTGCCGCCAAAGTAGCTGCGCTCGCGCGCGCAACGCCCATCCTGATCCAGACCGAGCAGCTCGCCGGAATGGCGCCCTGGCTCGCGCTCACCGGTTCCATCCCCGTCTTTTCGCATTGGCTTGCGCCCGGCGAGCTAAAGTCCGTTCCCTCGATTCCGCTGCACGCCGGTCCTATCGTGCTGCTCGCCGGCCCGGAGGGCGACTTCACCTCCGACGACCGCGGCCTTCTCGAATGGAAGATCGAAACGCCGCCGGTCGCCGAGCGCGCCGAACTTTGGACTGCCGCTATCGGCGAGCCGGCGCTGGCCCATCGCCTCGCCGCAGACCATCGCCATTCCGCCGGCCGAATCGCCCTGTTGTCAGCCAAGGCCCGCGAAGAGTGGGCTTTGTCCAACGAGGGCGGCAATGAAGCCACCATCACGTTCGCACACATTCGCGCGGTCTCTCGCCGCGGAGACGCGACCGGACTGGACGCGCTCGCCGAGCTCATCCCCGACGAGGTCGGCGACGACGCACTGGTCGTTACCGGCGCGCTACGCCTCGAACTCGAGTCGCTGGTTGCCCGCTGCCGGCTCCGCGAACAGTTCACCAACTCTCTGGGCCCCTCCATTCTTGCCCGGTATCGGCCCTCAGTGCGTGCACTTTTCGTCGGCCCATCCGGCACCGGGAAGACGCTTGCCGTGAGCTGGCTGGCGAGCCGGCTCGGATTACCGCTGTTCAGGGTCGATCTGGCCGCGGTTACCTCAAAGTACATCGGAGAAACGGAAAAGAACCTGAGCCAGCTGCTTGCACGCGCTGAACAAAACGAGGTGCTGCTCCTATTCGATGAAGCCGATTCGCTCTTTGGAAAGCGCACCGACATTCACGAGGCCAACGATCGATTTGCCAATGCGCAGACTAACTATCTGCTGCAGAGGATGGAAAGTTATGACGGCATTACCGTCCTCACCAGCAATGGGCGGAGCCGTTTCGACGATGCGTTTTCGCGGCGGTTCGACGCCATTCTCACCTTTCCCTTGCCCGACCCCGAGGTCCGGAGAAGACTGTGGCAGGCACACCTCGGGGCCCGCCACTCTGTGCCGTCGGCGCAGTTGAACCTTCTGTCGGCGGTGGTTGAGCTGACAGGCGGTCAAATCCGCAATGCCGTATTGCGTGCAGCGGTCGACGCAGCCTCGCTGAAAAGGGACATTGACTGCAGCGATCTGATTAACGGAGTGGCTGCCGAATATCGCAAGCTCAACCGGCAGCTTCCCAATGACCTGAGGCTGATCCAGAGCGAAGCTGGCGGCACACGTCTCCGCTGAGAGGCCCTGGTACCCGGATGCCATCTTCCCTGAAAGCTGCGGTCAGTCCTTCTTCCGCGACGGCGCGGTTCAAGGGGCCCGGTGCCGCCGAGAGCAAGAACGTCTCGCGCCCAGCGCAGACTCGCGCGGATTCGGGCAGATCCACCGATTCGGTGCGGCCGCTGCCTGCATTCGCAGCCGCTGCAGCCCCACTCGCGCCGCTTCGCTCGCCAGCCATTCCCAGGCCAGGAGGCGGGCAGCCGCTGCCGGCACACATTCTCGACGCCCTGCAAAATAGCCTGGGCGTCGATCTCAGCCCGATTAGGCTTCACACTGGAACGGCGTGGCAAAAAAGGACGTGGTTGTTGAATGCTCGCGCATTCACCTTTGGTCCCGACATCTTTATCGGTCCTGGCGAGAATCCCGCCAACTTGGCGCTTCTCGCGCATGAGACCGCGCATGTTCTCCAACAGCAGTCGAAGCCGCGCATTCAGACCAAGTCCGCAGTTCGCGACAACAGCATGGAGCAAGAGGCAGACCAGGCAGCAATTGCAGCCGAGAACCAGCAGGGGTTTCTAGTCAAGCAACGCGTCTTGTCCGAGAACGGTGAACCGAAGAATGTTGGCTCCGCCGATGCCCACATTGAGGGCCAACCCGGCGCGCACGACGCCAAGGCAAAGCCGGGACAGGGCGCTGCGATCCGGGTCGTGGAGCGAAAAGGTGGGGCTGCGCTCGCTGAAGGACAAAGCAACAGAGGAACGGCCGAAAGACACGGCGAAGCGGCTGAGAAGAAAGAGAAGGAGATACCCGACAACGATGCGATCGCCCAGTTGCGCGGAAACTGGGCTGCGCTGCCGCTGGAGATCGCGACAGCCAGTTCGCTCACGATCGCTTTCGACGCAACTAGCTCGCTGGAGCTTTATCCGAAGCCCGCGCCGCCCGGAACACCGGGGGCAACATCGCAGGCAGACCAGAACAGGATCGTGCGCGATGCCGTCGAGGAGTATTCGGGTTTTCATCGCCAGGCCGGGTCCGCCCACTCCGAAGTAGCTGCCAAAAGCAACGATATCCGGCGCGGAATAGTCGAAAAAGGCCGCGACACTCTGCACCACGTAGACCAGGTATTGAATATTGCGCTCGACGGCGCAGCATCGGCGCTGGCAGCCGGCCGATTGATGATCGACGACGGCGCGCATTCTGCGCTGGAAGCACTCGATCATGGCGAGGCAGCCGCGCGCGTGCAACTTTGGGGCGCATCCGCCGGGGCTCACCAGCGCATTGCACAAGTGAAGCTAAAAACCGGAGAAACGATCGAGAAGATCGAGGCCGACCTTCGCAGCGATTTTGAGAAACTTTACTCCAGCAACGCCAAGGCCATCGGAGAATCAGGAAAATCCGCCGCCGAGCGCTTGAACTCTCCGGCGGTGCATAGCGAGGTCCAGCAAAGCATTCAAGACAGCGCCGAGGCGAAGCGCGCCGCCGAGGTGGAGGCAGAGCGCGCTTCGGTTCCGCGTTACCTTGTCGATGTCGCCAAAGCCATCACAGACTCTTGCAAAGCGCAGGTCGATTGGCTGAACACGCGGATCTCGACGCCCAAGGGTCACTCGGTGGACGACGCAATCACGGAGTTCGGCGAAAAGATCAAGACGGCGGCGATTGGCGACGGTCCGGGCGGCGCGCCCCAAAAGGGCGTGACCGCAAAGTCCGACGCTCCGGCCGATGCATCCCGTGGCACCGGCCCTGCTGATAGCGCGCCCGCCAGGAGCAAGGGCGAGCCGCTCTACGCCCAGGCCAATCATGCAGTGGACCACGCTTACTCGCAGGCAATTCAATCTCTGCGAAGCCAGGTTGCGGCTGCGCGCAAATCCATTGAGGCCGCCCGGCGCAGCGCGCAGGAGCAATTCTCGGCGCAGCGAACTGCGGTTTTTGCGCAACTGACAAATGTGCGCCAGGCGCACGTCACCAATCTTCAGCACGCGACGGCGAATGCCATCAACACGGTCGAAGATGGCGCCCGCTCCGCACTGGCGATGTATCCCGAGTCGTGTCGAAGCGTCGCCCGATCGTTGCAGGGTGCAGCGCAGAAAGGCCCGAGGGAGCTGGAGCAAACGGCGCGAAGCGGCGTGGCAGACGCGCGGCAGTCCCTCGAAGCGGCGCATTCCATCCGGATCAAGCGCCTTGAGCAGGTGGGCGACGACGCGCGCGGGGCGCTGGCACAGCAGGGCGCACAGGCGGGCGAAGCCTCGTCCGCAATCAAAGACAGCTTCACCAACACGCTCAATCTGATCGCGTTCTCCACATCGAAGAGCATGTCGGACTCGGTGATCAAGCAGGTACAGGGGTTCAAAGGCCTTTCTGCCGGAATCGCCGCTGCCTCGGCGCAATTCACCCAGCCGCTCGACAAGCTCTTTAAGAAAGCGATCGACGACGCCAGGGAGAAGACCTTCAAGCCCATTCTCGAGGGCGAGACGAAGAGCGTTGAAGCGGCCGCGAAGGAGGCGTGCACCAAATTCGAGAACCAATCCCATAATCCGATCGAGACCATTCAAGACCGGCTGAAAAACGTATCCGAGACGCTCAGCAAAAGCCTGGCGGAGCGCGCCCAGAAGGCAATGCATGCGTGGGGGATCGTCTTTCTGGATCAAGATGCCCTGATGGCTTCGATGCGTGGAGTGACCGCCAAGCAGGGCGCGGCGCTGGAACAGAGTTTCCTGGATCAGTCAGCCAGATCCCTGCGCGCCAGGCTTAAATATGAATACGACGACTGGCCAGGCGGACTAAATAAGGACCAGTACAACGCCTGCATCGACTATCTGAACGGAAACACCGCCAAGGGCGCGCTCAACGAGCTGAAGACCGCAAAAGGATGGTTCAGCTCAGACTCCAAGAAGGCAGAGGATGTAATGCGCGCTCTGACCCCATCGGAGCGGGCCGACGCGGAAGCGTCGCCGGAGTGGGGTTCGGTAGCAACCAAGGTGCGCGACGGGCTGTCGGGGGATGACCTCAAAGTCTTCGACGCGCTTGCCACAAGCGAAGTCGCCCTCGCCGATGCCATCCGGCTTCGCCAGCATGTTAAGGAGGCCAAGGAGAACAACGACAAGGACGCGTTGTTCAAGGCGCTCGAGAATTATCATCCCGGCGGCGACCCCGAATTTCTTGCCACGGTGCGCTCCGACGTCCAAGCCAATCAGCAGGCAGCGCAGGCTGCACAACTTCAGCAGGGGGGACTTCCGGCGACTCCGGAGCAGCGGCAGACTGCAATTGGAAAGACCGATCAGGTTTCCTTTGCTGACGTGCAGCAGGAGTTTGCAAAGATCGAACCCCCGGCGGCTCCTGCACCGGGCGAAACTGCAAAGACGCCGGCCGAAGTTCTGGCTGCTTATGTACTCAAGCCGGTCAAAGTGGAGATCCCAAACGACGACGGACCATCCACGACGGTCACGTACACGGTCGAGGGACCGGATGCAGTGCTGGCCAGAACGCTCGCCATGGAAGGCCCCGGAACCGTCAACTCAAAGGCCGCGCGGCTCTATCGCGAATCGGAGAGGAAGGGAGAAAAGCCCGACTTCGAGCAATTGGAGAACGCGGTTGTCGATCCGCGGCTCAACAAGGCTCTGCCTCAGGGACGCGACCTCAACGAGGATCAGCGCAAGCAGGTGCGCGCGGAACAGGATCAGATCTTCCTCGCCTATGCCAAGCTCCTGAAAGATAACAACGCCACCACCCAGGAGATCACCGACCCGAAGAAGGCGCGCGAGATGGCCGCCGAGCATTTGAGTTCGCACTTCGACCTGAAAGATACCAAGGAAGCGATCGGCGCGCAGTATGCCGCCTCCCTCGTCACCCAAGATGTGCCCGACACAGTGGCCGCTCTGCGTTACGCACAGCTCGGCTGGGGCACCGATGAGGACCTGATTCATCGCACGCTTCAGCGCATGTCGCGCGCCGACATCGACGAAGCCAGGGTGAAGTACCAAAAAGCCTATGGTACGGATCTCTATGCCGATCTCGGGCTGTACGGAAAGGGCACTTTCGGGGAGCTTTCTGGAGATGATCGCCTGCAAGCGGAACGAGAGGCGATGGGTGTCCCGCAGAACGATCGTGAAGCGGCCGAAGTGGCTCTCTTCACCAACCTGCAGCAGGAAAAAGAGACTGGCTGGGTCGGAAAGCATCTGGTCGGAGGAGGCGAAGCGGCCGCCCTCGAACGAAACGAGCAGCGGCTGCGACAGATGGCCGGAGGCGACGTGGGGCAAGACGACTTGGGCCGCCCCGCGATTCCGGAAAACAGCAAGAACTTCGACGAGAAGGGCAAATACATTGGCGGCGACTCCCACGAGTTCTCTCGCGAGCTCACCATGGCGCAGATTACCGCCGAGAACTACCAGGCTTCCATCGACCAGCTGACCACGGCGATTACGACGGCCATCGCCATCATCGGTGCGGTAGTCGCTACCGTTGTCACTTTAGGTGCCGGTGCTCCGTTGCTTGCCGCCGTGCTGATCGCAGGCGCTACGGGCCTTGCGTCAATGGGCGCAAGCTACGCCATCAAGGGCGGCCGTTACGGATGGGAGCAGGCGCTCACCGATCTCGGCATGACCGGCGTTCAGATGCTGACCGCGGGCGTGGGAGCGAGCCTTGGCGCTGCCGCCAAAGGAGCAGAAGCGGTTACCGAAGCAGCCGAAGCCGTTGAAGTTGCCGAAGAGGCCGGCACTGCGGCCGCGAAGACCGCATCCAAGGCGCCGGGCTTCGGGCAGATGGTCAAGACCGGCGCAATCACCGGCGGCATCGGCGGCATGGGCAGCGCTGCGCTTGACGAACGAACATGGAAGGATGGCATCGGCGCGGGTTTTGGCAGGGTTTTCCTGGGCGGCGCACGCGGAGCCTTTGGCGGGGCCGTTGGGGCTGGAGTTTCGGGTGCGCTGGAGCACATTCCGCTGGGAGGAAACACACTCGGAAATCTCCTGCACGAAAATACGCTTGAAGGGGCCGGCCTGCTGGAGGGCGGAAAGCGCATGCTGCTCGGCGGCCTCGGGCGCAGCCTGGTGTCGAGTGCGGGAGGCGTGGGCGGCCGCGCCGGCGAACTGCTGTTTGACGAAGCGACAGGACAGTACCACGGCACGATGAAGGATGCCCTCGTCTCGCTCGCAGAGGCTGGCGAACAGCCGCTGCTGCAGGGATTTCTGGAAGGCGCGGCGCACCCCGTCGCCAAGTCATGGGCCGACCGCAAACAGGCGATGCGAGCTGCACAGGCCGAGCCCGGAAATCGCGAGGACGGCAGGCAGTTGCACGAGCCTGAATCCGGTTCCTCGCGTCGACCCGAAGAAGAGCTGCAGGGTCCGCCCGCTCTCGAACACGAGACTCCGCCCGCGCATCCCGGGTTTGAAAACGCTGCTGCTCTCGGAGCATTGTCTGCCGGGACAGGGGTTCCTGCGATACCGATACCGCCGGAAAGCGAAACCGTCTCCATGCCGAAGGAACCGGTTGAAGCGGCGGGCGGAGGCGAGGGCGGAATGCATCCGCCCGGCGGCGGCACGCCTCCGCCATCGTCCGGCGGAGAACCGCTCTTCCCCAATCTCACCGACGCGGAGATCGATGCGCTCTTTGGCCAGGCCACCAGCGGACCCATGGTTGAGGTGCGTGGCGCAAAGACGCTCGACGAAAGTCTCGGGCTACGGCTGCCGGCGGCTCAGGGCGGCACCTACTGGGGTCTTGATCCCGCCACCGGGATGACAGTTCAGGAGTACCGGTTCCTCTCCGAGCGCGGCTTGCCGGCCGTCGACAGCAAGGGCGACCCGATCCCTGGTCCACGCGGCAACAAGATGACAAAGATGCGGATCCATTCACCGGATCCGACCGCGCCCATCGGTTCGGCCTCTCATGAAGGCTGGACCATGAGCTTCGAGCAGGGCGAGCATCTGCGCATGACTGCTGACGGCGTGTGGTTCGACAGGCGTTACGGCTCCATGCCCGATGGATCGCAGCTTGACGTCCGTCCATATCGGCGAGGGCCCGCCGGGGATTGGGTTGAATCTTCCACAGGTAGGCCCGTCACCGACGCGGACCATCGGGCAGCACTCGATGACTGGGACCACAAAATGGCTTCCAGTCATATTCCGCTGTTCCCAGAGGCGCATCCCGAGCCCACTCCACCTTCTGCGCTTCCCACACCGCCGCCTGCTCCGCGCACAGGAGGCGTAGGGGAACAGGCTCAACCCGAGCCGACTCCGCAAAAACTGGCTCCGGAGGCGGAGACCGGCGAACCGCAGAGGTCCGGGCTCTACGACAAGGCCGCAGCCGGTATCGCAGACTCGCGATTCGCCGGCGACGCCGCAGAGAGATTCAATTTGCCTGCAGCCAAATCTCCGGACGCGGCGATCGAGAACGTTGTGGAAGTTAAATCGCCGGTAAGTAGATTTGCAAAGTTAGTACGGGAGGACGGCCAGTTCACCCATGTCGAACTCGAAACCAAGAGCGCGGATAGGAGCACCGGAAAACCCGCAAAGGTCAACGTTCGCTTTGAGATGGTGGACAGTCTCCCGCGCGAAGACGGGATCATGCCCGTCGCCAAATACGACCCCACTGGAGAAAACACGTACGTTGTGCGTATTTCAAAAGGCGCTCCGGAAGCCGTGCTCGAACGCGCCATCGCGCATGAGCTGACCGAAATCCGAGCCGTGCACGGCGCCGTTGACGTTCCCGAGGTACACGCACTCACGCCTGAAAGCAACACAACCAGGCTAACGCCCCACGATGAAGGCCGGCTGGCCGAAGTGGGCGTGCTCGCAAATCAACTGTCAAAGGCAAAGGGAGCAGATCGCGTAGCGCTGCTCGACGACGCGCAGAAACTCGCCGAGCATCTCGGTCTCACCGGCAACGGAAAAGGTGCAGATGCCAGAAGAGCTCTGGCCTTTGAGCACCTGGGCGACGGCGCGGCGCAAAAATGGCTCAAGATCGCAATCGCGCTCCCTGAGGAGAACCCTTTCCGGCAGCGGTTGCAGGGCAATCTACGTAGAGATCTCGGTACGCTGGCAAAGCGCATCGAACTGTCGCAGGAATTCGGCGATCTTCCTTCGGACCGCGACCGCTGGACAAAGAGTACTCCCAACCCAATCGTTCGCGATGCGGTTGAAATCATGCGCGAGTCGCTCATTCGCGATGGGGTCGTGGAACTGCGCTACGGAAAGCCCGGCTACGTCGATCCCATCCTGGTGAGTCGGATACGCCAGAGGCTTGGACCGGTAGATAGTGTGGAACGGCTCGTCTTCGAAGATGCGTTCGAGGAGGCGAAACAACCCAGCGCGCACAAGCGGGCGGTGCCCGATCCACACAACCTGGACCCAAGCACGGCTGAAGCGACCCGCGCGGCCTTTGGCAAACATGAGCGTTTCCTCGACTGGCAGGACTTCAAGGGAAAGTACATCGAGAGGAATCCAGGTGTCGTGGAACCGGATCCTGCGAATCGCGGCGAGATGCGATTCAAGGATCCGCTCCGCGCGCGCACTCTCTTCGATGATTGGGCATCCGGAAGCCAAATTGACGAGGACACCGGCAAAGTACGCTCGCTGCTCTCCGATGAAACCGGCCCGACCAAAGGCTATGAGCCAACCTATGCGAAAAAGCCCACTGCATTGTTGGGGCTGGAACTTGCCAAGGAACTCGAGGTCAGGCCTCAGCAAAACAAGATAGCCCTGAATGACGCAGCCAAAGAAAGGTTCAGACTGCTCGATGAAGCCTCCACACAGCGGACTGCCCTCAAAAAGGCCGAACTCGTAGGCGATGAAGAAGCGGCCCGTGCGGCGCGCGCCAAAATCGAGGAATTGATGGATCCAGCCAAGAACATATCGGAGGCCTTCGGCATGGCCGCCGGCCGTGCTTTGGCGGCTAAAGACTTCCCAAACGCCGAAGTGTTCGAAAGCAGCGGCGCCCGCGTCTTCGACCTCGTTCTGAAGGTGAACGGGGAATACGTCATCATCGAGTGCAAGGGCGGAGACAGCCCGCTCAAATCCCGCTTAAGCTGGGATAAGTCGATCAAGGTGCAACAGGGAACGCGCGAGTATGTCATGGCCGTGGCCAACGACTACATCAACTCCGGCAATCCGCAATTCGAAGAGATTGGCCGCCATTTGTTCGACAATCTCATGAAAAATCCAGACTACAGGCCGAAGTATTATGAAGTGCGACAAGGGTTCGATGCCATGGGACGGCCAACACCGCCAGTTGTCGGCGAATTCGACATGAAGCCGAATAAGCCTGCGATAGTTGAGCCGACGGACCCTGCCCAAACCGGCAAGCAGGCTGAGCCGGAAAAAGAGAACGAGTCGAAAAAATGAACTCATCGCGACATCTGGCCAATTCACCGCTGTCTCGCGAGCAATGGCTCGACCGGCTGGCGTTTATGCAGCACATGCGCGCGACAATGTTGTCCCGTCCGGCATCGGTCCACGATTCACGCGAACTCGTCATGATCGATTGCCAAAGACTCGCGATCGCGGCCACCGTAGCAGACGATCTGGCCGAGGCAGGCGCTGCGGCCTGCGAGGCCGCGGCTGCTGGGGCTGCCGCACTGCTTGCTGCTTCGCTTTCCGGTGGAGACGTGGTGATCGAGTTGCCCGGCGCGATTCAACGCCGGGTGCCAGCCGGATCAGCGCCACCTAGCCCGATGGAGTGGCTTTTGAGCGTAGCATGCGCCTTGATTGCACGCGACAACGAGGCAATCGCAGTGCTTTGCGAACCGAAGCATATTTCAATAGTGAGCGAACGCCCCGAGGTAACGGACTCGTTCTGGCCGCCCTTCTGCGCTGCGATGGCCAAGTTGATCGGAGATTCCGGAAGTCCACACGCGCTGCCGCACGATGCCGACGCAGTTCTCGGTGAGGAAGAGATCACCAACGGCGACCCGCTTGCCATTGAAGCGATCGCGGGATCCTTGATCCCTCTCATGCGCGCTCTTTCCACTGGAATTGAATGGCAAGCTACTTTGAATGGTGCTATCGCCGCTTACCAGCGCCACTACGAAGCGGAAGGGATGCCGGGAGATCCTCTTCGCTTGCTGGCCATTCCGGTCGTGGGCCTCGCAGCTCTCGCCTTCGATCGCGGTGTGAGCTCATATGGAATTCCCGGCGAACTCATACGCGGAGAGTTCACGCGGGCTCAGGTTCGCGTCGCGTTTGAGTACCATCGGCGATTTGCGGAACGAGTGGACGACCCCGCGGGATTTCTCGATCTTGAAGACTTCTCGGCCACCGATCGGCGGCATGTGCTCGGCACTCGGGAGGACGGCGAACTCGTAGCGAGATACGAACTCAGCCGCAACGGACTGCCTCATGCCGCAATCGAGTTCGTCCTGCCTCAGGAAGACCGCCAGCGACCGGGTGATGTGCCACCTGCGCTCGATCCCGGCGAACGTTTGCTCCTTGCTGGGATCTACGCAGATCGTATCGGCCACGCGAATCTGCGCGATGCGGTCGATCAGGTGGACGCAGTTCTTGCGGCAATTCCACCTGACGCCGACGCTGTTCCTGAATCCGCCTTCGTAAATCCACGCGGACTTGAGACATACCGCAGAGAGCCGGGACGCTTCCACCGCAATCGGCTGTCAGCTTATCGCGGCGCGCTCGCAAGTCGATTACCCAGCTCCCCAGAATCGGAAAGCTCGAGCCCTCCATCCATCCTTGTCCAATTCGAGCAGTATCGGGAGGCACTGGCCGCCGCGGAGTTTGTGAAGCAGAACATTCTGCCTCTGCTCGATGCCATGCGCAAGGACCCCGAGGGCCGCATCGTTGAGCGTCTCCGCCCGCGGCCGGAAGACTACGAGTCGGTGTTTGAAGCGGAGATCGTGGACCGAGCGCGCACAGCGTACGAGTCGATCTGGAATCAGGGCATTACCGTCGAAAGCAGTTTAACGCAGACTGAAACGCGCGTGGCGGTTGCTCCCGCGGGCATGCTTGGCGGCGACAACGATCTCTCCCGACCATTTCCTGGCGGATATCGGGCCATCGCTAAGTGGCTCAAGCCCAGTCGTGTATGGGCCGCGTGGAAGTACGTTGAGCCCTGCAAAACGAGCGGGATGGCCTACGATGGATTGGTTTGGTGCGACGACCATTGGACATGGTTCCCGAAGCCCTATCGTGTCCTCGGGGGAGAGGCCCGACAGTCTCCGCATTCGGGATAACGTGCAACTAACTTTGAAAATCACTCAACGCGCCACTCTCGCGTAGCATCAGCAGGTGTGTGATTCTGGACGGACGGCATCTAGTCCGGTTTTGGTTAAGCACTTAGATGGAAATCCGGCAGTTTTCATTTGGCAGATCTTACTCGACGCAAGAGCGAAATTCCGGACTCGATGAGCCTCGAATTGCAGCATCTATTAGGCCCTAGCCGCGATATCTCACACGCCGATTGTTGATTGAGTGAGTCTGACGGGATAACTATTTCTGGAAAGGCCGCTTTTTCTGTGTCATAACTACGTTGTCTACGCGTGGTTGTGGCCGAGGAA
>JBEKPD010000050.1:0-46135 GCA_049521075.1 Occallatibacter sp. | reverse complement strand
ACAACTTGATAGCACTCGCACGCGGCCTCTACCAGTCCGACGCGATTCTGAATCTTCATGGAGCCGCGACTGTAGGAGATAAGTCCGCCTTTCTGCAAGGCGCTGGCGGCAACGCTGATGGAGCTGGGGCGCGTGCCCAGCATCATGGCCAGAAGTTCCTGGGTTACGGGAGCATTCTGTGTCTGCATTCTGTCGTCGCACATGAGCAACCAACGAGCCAGGCGCTCGGGGAGCCCATGCATCCGGTTACAAGCGGCGGTTTGGGCGGTCTGTACCAGCAGCGACTGGACGCTGCGCAGAAGACAGTTGCGCAACTGGGAAGATGCCTCAGTGTGCAAGAGCAGTGTATTGGCTTTTATGGTGTAACCGTGCCCAGGTATTGCCATGAAAAAGCGATAGGGCGAGTGCCCGGCCCCCAATATGGCGGCCATCCCCACGAATCCGTCTCTCCCGATTCTGCCCACCTCGACGGTGGCTCCGCTTTCCAGGGTCACAACCGTCGAGCAAATACCTTCTTCAAGGAAATAGACGTTATCGACAGCGCGGCCTGGATGGTGCAGGGTTTGATCTTTTGGCAAAGTGACGGGCACGAGATGCGTGACAATCTGCTTGAACGCGTTTGCGGGAAGCGAGGCCAAAAGCTTGTTTTTAAAGGTCTTCTGGGAGGGAGTCGTTTGCATGCGAATGCTCCTTTGCTGCGGGCGGGCCGAAGGCCAACACCAGAATGCGCAAAGGAACCTACACCGTGACCTTTGAACCAAAAGGCAGGCTGGGTTGCGTATTGGGATGCGGATCGATCATACGCCCTTATTTTGTCCGCTGCCGGCGATGCCGGGAGTGTGGATGGTGCGCCCCATCTGCCAACTAAAGATGGTCAAAATTGATCGGAATCGTTGGCCGGATGCGGGTATGATCGCTCCTATCGCCAGTTCCTTTCGTTCACGCTGCGTATCACCAATCCCACCGAAATAATCCCTGCCTACAAATCAGAGCGGTTCCCCAAAAGCTGGCAAAAGCCGGGAGGAATCCCGGCGTGTTTGCTGAGCAACGCAGTGTTAGGACGCTACGTTGGTTAGTCGATTTATTTCTCCTGAGTTAAAATTTGTGCCTCATACATTCGATAAACGATGGACTGGTGTGCAAAAGTTAGTGAAGATTGCTCACATCACTTGGTAATTGGTGAATCTCCGGGCAGGGGGGGCCTGGTAATCGCACGACCTCTTGCCTGAAGAGGGCAGGAGCGGGCCCCAGATAGTCGCATCAACTCTTGCCTGAAGAGGGCAAGAGCGGGCCCCTGGTAGTCGTGTTAATCCTTGCCCGGAGTACTTCCTTTTATTTGCTGAAAACCCGCTCGAATGATTTGACCGGATTTCCCTAGCAGCGATTGCTGAAAGCCGGCGGCGAGGTTCTTGGTTGCACGTTCTCGATCGTCAATTTGTCCTCCGTCACGGCATTTTCGGAAGATGATTATCAATCTTGCTCCGGCAAAGATACGCCGCGTGCGAAAGGGGGGTGGAACAAACTCGAGATGCAGCAGGGGCTAAAGCCCACGCTCCTTTTGCGACCTTTGCGGCACGACTGAAGTCGTGCCCTGTTACAAAACAGCAGCACATAGCTTGTTTCAGCGGATGAACCTGAGCAAACTCGATATTCATCTCCCGGAGATACTGCGAACTCTTGAGAGCCTCGGATGGGGATTTTTTTGAGAAAACATCTACTCAGCGGTTGCGGATTCGGTCTACTCCATTTCCGAAAATGCGATAGCCGTGTAAGCGATCAATGTGCGAGAGGCTGGCGCGACGAGGAATCACAGCTTGCAGTCAGAAGCGTGGTGTCGCACCAAAACTAAACAATTTGAGGCCGAAAATAGTGGCGATCAGCATTGCCGTTTTTCCGGCGAGTGGAGGTGCTTATGTCGACTACTTTGGTTCTTGCAGTCTGTCTTGACCCATTGCTTCAAGGGACTCAACGCGCCGTCTGGAGTTCGGCTGGATATGTCTTCCTAGCGGCAAACTCAATCAAGGAGGCAATCAATCACTTCAAGGCCGGAGATTTCGATCTGGTGCTCGTGGGAGATTCCATTCCAGCAGACTCCAGGGAGAAACTCACCTTCCTGATTCGCGCCACTGGCTCCCGTGTGCCCGTGGTTTCCATCGCGGGCTCATCCGAACATCACGACTCTTTTGCGGATGCGACTTTCGATCACGATTCAACCAACCTATTGAGCGGCATAGGCGACTTACTGAGGAGCAAGACGAAGATGCGGACGGCTTCGGCGATGCAGTATGGCGCTGCGCTCTGAAAGGTTGTGGCACCGGAAGTAAAACAGGACGATGAGGAAGAAGGGGGTCATGGAAAATCTCGACAATCGGTACCAGAGGCACGCTGAAGGCTGTTGCGCCGGCCTAGGTGTCTGCGATGCAAACACCGTAGGCGACTCAGGGGGCGACCTAACCACGACACAGATGCCCCTACGCCCCAGACGTGAGTGGAATGACGCCAGCGCGGAGTGGAGAGCGGGTGATTTCTTCAAAGACCTGCCGCCTAAGGCGATGAGCGAGTTCGAGTCCCATGCAGCCCCGTTTTGCTGCGAGGCAACTGCAGTGGTTTTCACTGAGGAGCAGGAGGCTTGCAGCGTCCTTTTTCTGCTGGAGGGGCGGGTGAAACTCACGATGAACTCGAGCGAGGGTAAGCGCCTTACACTGGGAATCGCCCGCCCCGGAGATATGTTGGGTCTTGCCGCCGTCATTACCGGCTCTTCACAGCAGGTTACGGCAGTGGCTCATTTCCCTTGCAGAATCACATCACTGCCGCGAGCCATCTTTCTCGATTTTTTGCTGCGGTACCCGGTTGCCTACCATAACTCGGCTCACTTATTGTGCGTTGAGTGCAAACGAAGCTCCGAACAGTTGCGCATCCTCGGTCTTACCCTCACCGCATCGATAAAGTTGGCAAGGCTATTGCTTCTATGGAGCGCAGAGGGCCAGCGGACCGAGCTCGGCGCACGCATCCATTGCTCACTCACACACGAAGAAATCGGCGAGTGCATCGGCGTGTCCCGCGAGACTGTCACTCGCAATTTTGCCGACTTGAAGCACAACGAACTGGTAGAACAGCACGGTTCGACTTTGTCGATACCGAGTCTTCGTGCCCTTGAAGTTTATGCGGGAAAAGCTGAAGGGCGCCGTGTGGAAACGCATTCCGGATGAGGGAAAAGAGTGGAGCTGAGAAGCGGCTCAATTGATCGTGCGCGCAGTGACCGTTCCGAGGCTGGCACAAGGTCTTGATCATCTACATCTAGTGTGGTGTCTCTGAAGTTCGTCGCATAAGTGGCAAAGAGCAACCGCAGATCTTTCGACTCCGTTTGGCCAGAAAACGGCCAAACTCCGCTCGGGATGACAGCGCAAATATGATGCGAACTTCAGAGACAGGACCCTAGGCTGTATCGACATATACGTGTAGCGCCAAGTCCTGTTTTTTGAGGATAGCGCAGGGTGATTGAAAAGCAACCGCAGGTTCTTCGACTCGTCCCGGCACGGCGGGACTCGCTCAGAATGACATCCTATTTATGATCGCTCGGGATGACCCAAACGCACTCCGCTCAGGATGACAATTCGGATTCAATCGCTTAACTGAATGCTATATGTCGATACAGCCTTGGCAGGGAGGTTGCAATTCATAGCAGTTGGTTTTCGCTCGCCATTGCTTCCACTGGTACGAAAAGCCGGAACACTGTGCCGCACCCGCGTTTGCTGCGGACGGCAATCTTGGATTGGTGCTTGTCGAGGATGCCCTTCGATACCCATAACCCGAGCCCGGTTCCAGCATCACCCTTGGTGGTGGCGAAGGGCTGGAAGAGGCGATCGAGCATTTCGCGGTCCATGCCGGAACCGCTGTCAGCTACGGTGACAGCCACACCATGGCGTCCGGCTGCGCTGCTGAAAGACCGCACCGCGACCGCAAGACGACCATGGCGCGACAGTGCGTGCAGCGCATTGCCGATCAGGTTGGTAATTACCTGCCGAAATTCGCCTGGACGATAAAGCACCTGTGGAGCTGGGTGGTAGCGACGCTCCAGGCTGATTTGGCGCATATTGATTTCTGTCTCGTAAAAGAAGAGAACCGATTCGATAAGTTCTTCAAGCGAGCACAGGGCGGGCGCAGTGTCCTGCCGGTAGAATTTAAGGCTTCGCGCGGCTATGTGGGAAAGACGGCGCAGTTCCTGGTCGGCTTCTTGAAGCAAGCGCCGCGAATTACCGGTTACGTTGTTGTCCATACTTGCGAGATAGAGCAGATTGGTGACGGCTTCAAGGGGATTGTTGATCTCGTGGGCGATGCTTGCGGCCAGCCGGCCTGCGGCCGCGAGCTGTTCTGACTTTCTGAGTGCTTCTTCTGTCTTCCGCGTCTCGGTGATATCGCGCGCATACATGATGATGCCGTTATCGGGCAGTGGATAGACGTGATAATGAAACCAGTTGGCAAGAGGCTCATAGAAGTATTCAAATTCCACTGCAATCCGCTGCTCCATGGCGCGCCGGAAGCTTGACTCGACAATGGTGCCGCGGAGTTCCGGAAGAAGGTCCCAGAGACACAGTCCGAGAAATTCTTTTCCCATGCGCCGGGAGATCTCGTTGCCGGCGGCATTTACATAGGTAAAACAAAAATCACGATCGAAGGTGTAGAAGACTTCGGGGATGTGTTCCAGGGCCTCCCAGGCGAAGCGTTTTGCTTTGAAGATTTCAAGATTGAGCGCGGCCTGCTGTTCGACGGCCTCTTTGCGCAAGCGGGCCAGCTTTAGCTGGGCATCGACGCGGGCCAACAGTTCCCTGGCGCTGAAGGGTTTGGTGAGATAGTCGTCGGCGCCGGCGTCGATGCCGTCGATGCGGGCTTCTTCACCGGCGCGCGCCGAGAGCATGATGACGGGGACGTTGCGAGTGGCGGGATTCTGGCGCAAGGCTGCGAGCAGGGCGAAGCCATCCATCTCCGGCATCATGATGTCGGTCAGGACCAGGTCGGGAATCAATTGTTCCGCCTGGGCAAGAGCGGATTTGCCGGTTCCCGCCTGGACCAGCTGGAAGCGTCCTTGAAGCAGGCTAGACACATACTGCCGCATGTCGGCGTTGTCGTCTGCCAGCAGAATTACGGGCTTATGGCCGGCGGAGTTTGCGGCGATTTTACGTGACTCATCGCCAACAGCGGCGGCAGCAACCTCACCTTTTAGCCGGTCCTCGTCACTAAGCCAGCCCATTGCCTCCTGCACGTAGGCAACTGCCGAACCCTGACTCAGTTCCGAATCTTGAAGAGAAGACTCCCCCGCGGCATTGCTGACCACGCGTTCAGACGACAAGTGCTCTCTGCCGAATGGAAGGGTAAGAATGAACTCAGTTCCCACGTCGACCGTGCTTTTTACATGGATTGAACTGCCGTGCATCTCCACCAGCTCCTGCACCAACGCGAGGCCAATCCCGCTGCCCTCGTGGCTGCGCCGGCGTGCACCGTCGATACGTCGGAAACGCTGAAAGAGATTGGGCAGATCTCTTTCCGATATGCCCGTTCCGGTGTCACTAACCGAAACCTGGACTTGTTTCCCGACGGGTCGCACAGTTACACGGATCTCTCCCTCGAATGTAGATTTGAGCGCATTCGAGATGAGATTGAGAATGATCTTCTCCCACATCTCGCGGTCAACATAGACGGGCTCCGGCAGGGGCGCGCAGTCCACCACGAGCTGCAACCCGGCCCGTTCGACCGCGGAACGGAAGACGCTGGCAAGCTGCGCCGTGAACAGGGAAAGATCGGTGGCCTCAAAACTCGCGTGCACCTTTCCAACTTCAATGCGGACGAAGTCCAGCAATCCATTCACGAGTTTGAGCAGCCGCAAAGCATTGCGGTGGAGCATCTCAAGATTTTTGGGTGAGGGCGGCGACTGGCTGGTAAGGGCATCCTCAATAGGGCCCAGAATGAGGGTAAGCGGAGTACGCAGCTCGTGGCTCACGTTGCTGAAGAATGCGGTCTTGGCGTGGTCCAATTCGGCGAGCTCTTCAGCGCGCTTTCTTTCCTGCTCATAGGCGTTGGCGTTGGTAATGCTGGCGGCAATCTGGCCGACGACGAGATCGAGAAACCCCGCGTAAAAAGCATCGAATTGCCGATAGGGGTTGAGAGCTGCAATGAAGACACCGACCGGCTTGTCCTGCCCTTGCCGGGCAATCGGAACCAGCCGTGCTCGAGCCGGCGGTCTGTCCCAGCATCCGTGCGGAAGATGGGGAAAGAGCTCGAGGAGATTTTCAACTGTGAGGCCTTGGTTGCTGCTCAGAATCCGGTGGATTGGCCATGGGGCAAGCGAGTCGGTTGGGTCGATGACGAGCGAAGCAGCAGGATGACCGGCATCCATGCCCGTTCTGGAGACGAGTTTGAGACGGCTGCCATCCTCATCGAGCAAGTAAGTGAGGGTGCAGGGCATATCTTTCTGATGGGCAAGCCCGTGCTCGATGGCGGCAAACACATCCTGCTTGGAAATGGCGCCAGCCAGAGCCTCGGCCAGCATGCCGAGAGAGGCAAGCTGCCGTTCGCCAATCACGCGCACAGTATCTTCCATTACTACGCATAACATGCCAACAATCCGGCCGTCGGAATCGGAGAGCGGGCTATATGAAAAGGTGTGGTAAGACTCCTCAGGATATCCGCTGCGCTCAAGGATGAGCAAAAGGGTCTCTTGCCACGTAGCTTCACCTGTCTCCATCACCTGGTGGATGAGCGGACCGATATCCTTCCAGATCTCGTGCCAGACTTGCGCCGCGGGCTTGCCCAGCGCCCATGGATGCTTCTTGCCGAGGGTAGTGCGGCGGTAGGCGTCGTTGTAGAGGAATGTGAGGTCGGGTCCCCATGCCATCCACATGGGAAAGCGCGATGTGAGAAGAATCCGAACCACGGCCTTGAGGCTGTCAGGCCATGCGGCGGCGGGTCCCAAGGGAGTGGCGGCCCAGTCGAAACCTTCGACGAGCCGGTGCATCTCCTGGGGGGTGGACAGTTCAATGCCGGTAGCATTGAAGCTAATGCTTGGGGCCCTCTCTTGCTGCATCGAACATATCTCCCAAGAACAATGAGCGCGATCCTGCTGCGAAGTTCGCCTTACGCACCGCGAGCAGGTCCGATTCCTCGACCGGAGTTATTTCAAACTCTACTTAAGTTGGTATGCGGGGACCCTGACCTAAAGTGCGATGCTCAGAATTCTGGAAGCGTTGCCTGCGGGCCGGGATCTTCGAGAATTTCAATGATTCAGACAGATAAGAATGGCAGAAGGATGGGACGCCCGGCTGCAGTGTCAAACGCCCGCTGAAGCGGGCTGAGGCGTCCCTCCCGCACACCTGGTACGAAGGTATCGGTCGATACCATGGTCGAATTGTTTAACTCCTCACAGCTCTGGCCTAATTGCGATGGTTCCAGACGCAGGTCAGATCGGGATTAGAAAGCTTTCTTTGTGGAGGAGAAGACACGATGCCTGAACTTGTAAGGGAATCTGTGGGTCTGCGATGGATTGGGGGGCTGGGCGGAGGCGATGGCCGCGGGGCACTGAAACATAAGTTGATGCTGAGCGTGATGGGGGCGATGCTGGGCGCTTTGCTTCAAGGTTGCTCAGCGAACAAACAGCCTTCGCAGGACGAAACCAGCCTGGCCAATGCGGCTAAAGACGTGACCATTCCGCTGGAGGCAGGAAAGAAACAAAACCCGCTGCCTGAGACGAGTGAGGTGGTGAGCCAGGGCCAGGAGGTGTTTCTTGGGTCTTGCGCGCAATGCCACGGTGCGGATGGGCGCGGAGACTCTGCCCTGGGGCACAGCATGAACCCGCCTGCCATGGATCTGAGCTCGGTGCATGTGCAGCACTGGAGCGATGCGGAACTATTTTGGATCGTACAGAACGGAGTTAGCCTGACTGGCATGCCTGCGTGGCACTCGAGCATTTCGGATGACGACACTTGGAAACTGGCGCGTTTCATCCACAAGCTTCCCAGCCTCGGCGCTGCCTCTGCTTCGACGGGAGTCGGTTCACCGGCACAGGCCGTCATTTCCTCGCAGGACAAGTACACCTTGAAGATACCGAATGGCCTGGCGTTCAGTGAGTTCAGGGGATACGAAAGCTGGCAGGTGATCGCCGTGAGCCATAACCGGAGTGCGATCGCTGCGATCCTCGGGAATCCGGCGATGATCGACGCATTCAAGGCGGGCATTCCCGGTAACGGCAAGCCGTTTCCGGATGGCGCCAAGATGGCGAAGGTGCATTGGAACGCGGTCGTGAATCCCAGTGAACCCGGTGGGCCGACGGTGCCAGGCCCCCAGCATGACGTTGATTTCATGGTGAAGGACAGCAAGCGGTTCGCGGACAGCGGCGGATGGGGTTACGGCGTGTTTGAGTATGACGCGGCGACCGATACGTTTAGGCTCGGCAACTTGCAAGACAAGCCACCGCAAGGGAGCGACGCCAAGTGCGGGTATGCGTGCCACTCGGCAGTGAAGGCGAAAGATTATGTTTTTACGGGGTACGGGCATCGGTGAAGCGGTATGAGCCGACGCTTCTTGGGCAATGAAGGTCGGGAGTTCGAATCTCTCCGGGCGCACCGTCCCTTCCTCCAACGCAGATGGGGTCATCATTTTGGGTAGTGGTGTCGTTTGGTTTCCACTGTGAAACGAGTGGCAATTGTCTTGCTACTTGGCGTCGTCTCTGTTCGAGGCTATGGACGCTTTTTCCCGACGTTAATCCGAATGGCCGTGGAAGAGCCGCCGGGACTAATGACTAGCTGTTTGTTTACGTTCCCATCCATTGGAGTGATGTGGAGAGCAAGTTCGTTTCGCAACAATGCCGCCGCAAGGACGAGACGCGGCCAAGTCGATTGGGGATTTTTATTTAGGAAGTCAAATGATGCAGTGGAATCTACATCTATCTCAACGCCTTCAGTATCCCCTATACCAACTATTAGGTCTTGGTCTGGATACGGTTTGACGTTAACTGTTGGAGTGGGAGAAGGATTTACCCGCTTCCACCCGGCAAGTTGCAATGCGCTGTCGATCTGCTTAAGCAGAGTTACGGACTCAAGGTCTGAAAAGACTAGCGAGAATGTGTACTCAGTTCCTGCAAATTGGTTGAGGTCAGACGAGAATACCGAAGCGTTTGTTAGAGTCCGGGGCGATTTGAGTCGATTTATTTCTTCTTCGGCGTTGGCTTCTCGCTGCGTTGCGTCTGCCAGCCGCTGCTCTGCGTCTGCCAAACGCGACACTGCGTCAGCCGCCTCCCGCTTTGCGTCCGCGATGTCGCGTGCGAATGAGTCTGCTTCTGTACGCGCCCCATGTGCAAGAGTTTGGGCCTCGCCCGCGTCTTTCTTCGCCTGGGCCGCGGAAGAATTCGCATCCCTCAAAAGCGTTATATTGATTGACTGGATGTTGTCATCATCAGTGTTTACCCATGAATCGACCCAAAATTCTCCAGCGACGCCGATGAAGACGAGAATCCAGCCAACGAGGCCAATGACCGTAATCCATCCCGGTGAATGGTCGCGTACGCCCTTTGTGCGCCAAAGCCTAATCAGCTTGCATATTTCGTATATAAGTTCCGGGCCTTCGAGAAGGACGCCCACGGCGACCAATTTCGTCATCAACAAAAGTTCGGAAAAATGGTGGGTGCGCGAACTCTGCCAAATGTCCCTCGACGCTTCAAGTTTGGCAATGGCATCTGGAGACGGCGGAACAACCGACGAGATCAGAAGAAATGATCGGCTGATGAAGTCGTTTAACAGGCAGATGTGCATATTGACATCACTGTTTATCGCCATCGTTGTGCGGCGAATCTTCGCGGAGTGGCGGCGTTACGAATGAAACGTGTGCGCAATTATAGCGCTCCCTAGCATCCTATGGATTTAGAACGGCACCACTACCATGTTCATCTTCCGTTGACTTGGGGCTGGATTTTCAGTATTCTAGAGTCCTTGCGCGGTGTTGCGCCTGGGGTCTGTGTGTGCTCACCCGGACCGGTCTGAGGGATGCCCCGAAGTGGATTTGAGGGGCTCCGACGGAACAGGCAACCGGCTGCTGGACCCGGAGTACGTGGTCCGTTGCAGCTAGAGCTCCCGAGGGGGGCTGGCTCCGGCAACTTCTCACCCGAACAGATTTGTTTGGCAGTGGGCAGATTTTGAAAGGCCCGTGCGTTTTTTGGCATGGGCGAATGTGGTTTGCGCGGGTTTGTGCTTTTCGGCCCTCTTTCGTGTTGGGTTGAGAGATGGGAATTAAGGTTTGCGGTATCCCACCCTAGCCGCAAAAACAAAAGCGCGGCGAGGGTGGGGCACCCTCTCTCTTGCTGAGTTGAGAGAGGGGAACTTAGATTTGCGGTATCCCGGGTCCCAAAATCGGGACCTGGGGCACCCTCTTTCTTGCTGAGTCGAGAGAGGGGAATTGAGATTTACGGTGTCCCGGGTCCCAAAATCGGGACCTGGGGCGCCCAAAGTTTGAGTATCCGAAGTTTTTAAGGATTGAAAAGACATGTCGACTTTTATTCCGAGCGGCAAGGACATTGCCCGCAAATGGTATGTGGTGGATGCGAGCGGCCAGACACTGGGCCGGCTAGCCACCAAGACTGCCAGTGTGCTGAGCGGCAAACTGAATCCCCAATACGTGCCTTACATCGACATGGGCGACCATGTGATCGTGATCAACGCGGAGAAGATCCGGTTGACGGGGCTGAAGGACCAGAAGAAGGTCTACCGGCGCTACACGGGCTTTCCGGGCGGTCTGCGCGAAGAGTCGTTTTCGCGGCTGATTAACCGCAAGCCGGAGAAGGTGATCGAGGAAGCAGTGAAGGGCATGCTTCCCAAGACCAAGATGGGCCGGGCGATGGTTTCGAAGTTGAAGGTGTACCGCGGCGACAAGCACCCCCATGGGGCGCAGATGCCGGTGGCGATGAAGTAGAGCAGGGACTAGGGACTTAGGGACTCGGGAAGACACAGCTGACGGCTGAGAGTTAAGAGGGAAAATGGCAGATTTGGTGCAGTATTACGGGACGGGACGGCGCAAGAGAGCGATTGCGCGCGTCTTTCTGCGTCCCGGCACGGGCGAGTGGAAGGTCAACGGCAAGAAGTTCGAAGAGCACTTTGTGACCGAGCAGCAGCGCGTAGCCGCCAAGAAGACGCTGCTGGTGGCGGAACTGTCTGCGAGCTTCGACGTGCTGACCACGGTGAACGGCGGCGGCGTTGCGGCCCAGGCCGACGCGGTGAAGATGGGCATTGCCCGGGCATTGGTCGTGTTCAACCCTGAGCTGCGCAAGCTGCTCAAGGCCGAAGGACTGATGACTCGCGATGCGCGCCAGAAGGAACGCAAGAAGTACGGCCAGAAGGGCGCACGCAAGCGGTTCCAGTTTAGCAAGCGCTAAAGCGTTTGCGAGCCTGTGGCTCGTAGCCTGTAGCCGGTAGTTTTTTCCGTCCTGTTGGATGCATCAGGTTCCCGATGCGGCAGAGGGGCACGAAGAAGCTAAGGGCTAATGGCTACAGGTTGCCGGCTGGTTTCACAAATCTCCCCGCGAGGGGAATAAATCCGGGCCACGGTTGGACCTGCCCGGATGCAGTCCACATAGGAGGGACATTGGCGACCATCACAATGAAGGAGCTGCTCGAAGCGGGTGTTCACTTCGGGCATCAGACGAAGCGCTGGAATCCCAAGATGAAGGAATACATCTTTGGGGAGCGCAACGGAATTTACATCATCGATCTGCAGAAGACGCTCAAGCTGTTCAAGGATGCGTCGAAGTTTGTAACCGAGCTGTGCGGCAGTGGCAAGACGATCCTGTTTGTCGGCACCAAGCGCCAGGCGCAGGATGCGATTTCAGAAGAAGCCACGCGCGCAGGGATGCCGTACATCAACCAGCGCTGGCTGGGCGGCTTGCTTACCAACTGGGTGACGGTGCAGAAGAGTGTGAAGCGCCTTCAGGAACTGGATGAGATGGCGACCGATGGCCGCTACGACCTGCTGACGAAGAAAGAAGTGATTCGCCTGGAGCGGGAGCGGAAGCATTTGCAGGCGAACCTGGCCGGCATCAAGTCGATGAAGCGGCTTCCCGACGCGCTGTTCATTGTGGACTCGAACAACGAGACGATTGCGGTGAAGGAAGCGCGCAAGCTGGGCATACCCGTGGTGGCGGTGGTGGATACGAACTGCGATCCCACGGTGGTGGATTACGTGATTCCGGGCAACGACGATGCATTGCGTGCCATTCGCCTGTTCACCTCGAAGATTGCCGACTCGGCTGCCGAGGGCGTGAATCTGCTGAGTGACAAGGCCTTCCATGAAGAGCCTATCGAAGCAGTCGCCATGGAAGAAGTTGGCGAAGCGCTGGAAGTTGCTCCCGTCGAAGTGGTCGATTTGGAAGCGGCGCTGGGCGGCGGCATTCGCAAGGCGCCTGCCGGCGTTGTGGCTGTGGCGGAAGAGGACGAAGCTGCCGAGGGCGGATTTTAGTTTTATCGGCGCGGAACCACGCGCATCCTGAGATCAGCGTGGCCCTTTGCGGTCTGCCGAGAGCAGGCCTTACGTCAAGCGCCACGCTTTTCTTATGCCGGAAACATTCGCGGCGTAAAGTTGGATTGTGAATCGATATCCGCGATGCGTTCGCGGGGCCGGTTGCGGACAAACCGGGGTAGAAGGGAAGACCAAAGAGAGATGACTACAGTGAGCGAAAAAATTGATGCCAAACAGGTGAAAGAGTTGCGCGAGATGACCGGTGCGCCCATGGGCGACTGCTTGAAGGCCCTGCAAGAGAGCAAGGGCGACAAGGAAGCCGCGGTCATCGTGTTGCGCAAGCGCGGCATGGCGTCCGCGCAGAAGAAGGCCGCGCGCACCACGAACGAGGGCGCAGTGGGCACGTATATTCATGCCGGCGGCAAGATCGGCGTGCTGCTGGAGCTCAACTGCGAGAGCGACTTTGTGGCTCGGACCGACGACTTTCAGGAACTGCTGAAAGAGATCTCGATGCACATCGCGGCCAGCGATCCGCGCTACGTGAAGCCCGAGGACGTGACCGTGGAGGATCTGGAGCGCGAGAAGGATGTCTATCGCGCACAGGCCGCGGCGACGGGCAAGCCGGCTCCGGTGATCGAGAAGATCGTGGACGGCAAGATGGCGAAGTTCTACGAAGAGGTTTGCCTGCTGGAGCAGCCGTTCATCAAGGACCAGGCCATCAGCATCAAAGAACTGATTGCGCAAAAGGTGGGCAAGCTGGGCGAGAACATCACGGTGCGGCGTTTTGCGCGCTTCAAGGTGGGCGCGCCGGACTGGACCGTGGCGCAGACCAAGGCCGCGGAAGCAGCGGCGGAGTAAGCTTTTTCAATCAGGTTCGACGGAAGGCCCGGGGCGGATGCTCCGGGCCTTTGCTTTGGGCCGGAATTGCTCCCGCACAGAGTTCCGGGCGGTATTAATCGTGGCGCGGCGGCGCGACCGATGTGGAACAGCCGGCACGGGAATCCCTCGTTGCCCTTAAAGGCCTGGGTGTGCATGCCGATAGGGCGCATAGGGATGTTATTGCAGTGGCCATGGTGGGGACCAGGCCAAGCGCCTGCGGGTGCGATCCCTGTGCGCGTTTACGCGGAAAGTCGGGTATTTGCGATGAAGTATTTGAGTTTACAGGCACGCTTCTGGCTTTGCTGCGGAAGCCTGCTTGCGATTGTTCTGGCCATTGGCGCGGTCGGATTCTGGTCGGCCCAAAAGACCCGTACCCTGGTGCACACGGTTCAATTCAACAATCAGAAGCAGGGGTTATCGGCGGCCATTGAGCTTGCTGTGGAAAAGGAAAAGGTGGGCGGCCGGGATGCTCTGCTTCACAGCGATGCGTCGTATCTGACCGCGGCACGCGAGGATTTTCGGGCGCAGTCATCGACTTTGCAGCCGTTGCTCTCGACTCCGACCAGCCACCAGCTGTTTGCCTCGATCCAAGACTCAAATGCGGCTTACGGTGCTCTGGTCGATCAGTCGATCGAAGCTCACAGCGCCGGAGACCAGGAAAAGGCGCTGGCAATCTTCTACGGCCAGGACGCACAGAAAGCCCGCGCCGATCTGAAGCAGAGCACCGCCGGCCTGGTGGACTGGTACAGCAAGCTGGCTTCAGATGCCGAGTCGGAGCAGGCCGTATTGGCGAACCAAACGACAATTCTGATTCTGGTCTTAGGCCTGGTTGGCCTGATCGTAGGCACTGTGGTTGCGGTCGTGGGCATTCGCTCGCTGATTGCGGGGATCGCTCCTATTGTCTCGACCATGCAGCAGATTTCGAATCACAATCTCTGCATTCCCGACGTGGAAGTCTTTACGAAAGACGAGCTGGGCAACGCAGGCAACGCACTGAATGCGATGAAAGGCAATCTGACGCGGATGGTCGGTTCCATTACGCGATTTGCCGAGCAGCTTGCGCAAGCCACCGAGGAGATTGCCGCCAGCGCAAAGGAGAACTCGACGAGCGCACACGGCGAGGCACAGGAGGCGGTGCAAGTAGCTTCAGCTATGCAGGAGATGTCGGCTTCGGTACGCGAAGTGGCCGATTTTGCGCAAAACGCCTCGCAATCTTCTGAGAAATCCGCATTGGCGGCACGCCAGGGAGGCGAGGTTGCGGGCCAGACATTGAGCATGATGGACAAGATCGCGACCACAACCAACCATGCAGCGGCCCGCATTCTCGAGCTGGGCAAGAGTTCGGAGCGGATTGGGAGCATAATCGCTGTGATTTCGGAGATTGCCGATCAGACCAACCTGCTGGCGTTGAACGCAGCGATTGAAGCGGCACGCGCCGGAGAGCAGGGCCGGGGATTCGCCGTGGTTGCCGGGGAGGTTAGGCGTCTGGCAGAGCGCACCGGCGCGGCTACGGGCGAGATTTCGCAGATGATCCAGCAGATCCAGAACGGAATCAAGACCGCTATCGAGGCGATCGAAGAGGGCAAGCGCCAGGTTGAACAGGGCGTTGCAAAGACCAACGAGACGGGCGACGCGCTGCAGTCGATTATTCGCATGTCAGAGGAACTGGGCCAAATGGTCTCGCATATTGCAGGCGCCGCAACGCAACAGCGCACGACTTCAGATGAGATTTCATCGAATATATCGAGGATCTCGGACCTGACGCAGAGGTCATCGGCCCACGCCGACCAGACGACCGAGGCCAGCTCGCAGCTTTCCGTGCTTGCGTCGGACCTTCACCGGCTGGTGGGCGAGTTCTGCGTGGCCGACGAGACACGCGCCTCCCAAGCCGGCCCTCAAGAGACGTGGCGGCAAGGAAAACGGCCGCCTGTCGTGCACCGTCAAGCGGCGTAATCGTCGCTGCCGCACTATGAACGCAGGACGCGAACCAGCGAAGATTGCTGTGAAACTACAATTGGAGGATGGTAAGCAGGAAGGATTACGCGGCGACTTGCGTAAGACCGGCACCTGAAAGCCCGGCAGCTCTTCGCGTGCGTACCATCGAAGAGCTGATTGCCAGCCCTCCGGACGACGTAATCCGCCTTCGTCAATCGATTCAAAAGGTGGTTCGAGCGCAGTGGCAGCGGTACGTACCGCCGGCGCTGAACGTAAGCCCCTTGGAAGCTAGCACAGCCAAAGCCGCCAAGATTCGATTTCTGGCAGAGATGTATTTGCGAGCCTGCTATTCGATGATTGTCGTGAGCGATCGCTGCCCGCTGGTGTTGCGCATGCAGATCCGCTGCCCACGTCGGCTGGCCTTGCCGCGCTCGGTTGTATTATGGGCAGGCCCGAAAATCTTTTCATCCCTGGATTGGCTGCTTCCTCCACGCGTTCATCGGCAAATGGCGCTGATGGCTACGACGATTGGCCTGATCGACGAGTTACTGGACGAAGCCACGGCAAATGGCCAGGATGAGGCTTCACAGGTCGCAGTGCTTCTCACGGCCCGACCTAAGCCGCACTCGCCTCTTCAAGCCGCGTTGCAAACTCTCGTACGCAGCCTGAGAGCGGACGAAAGCATCTGGCAAACGAATTACTGGACGACCGTACTCCTCCCCGCGACCGAGAAATATTGTCAGGAAGAAGCGCTGGCTGCGGCGGGAAAAAGGGATCCAAGCGGAATGGGATTTCGCTGGGCCGGAATTGAAGCCGCAATCAACTGCATGTGGTATGTGGTTGGCTCGTATATTGGTCTTGAAGACGACCGCGAGGCCGTTCGCCGCCAGAATTGGAATGCCGAGCAGAAATGGATGGCCGATACTTCCCTTCTCACGCAGATGATCGATGATTGGATCGATCAGGATGAGGATTTCCCGGTTCGTTCCACCGCGATACTTAGCGGCGATTGGAGTCCTGAAGAGATCCAGAATCTCTATCGGAAAACCGTCGAAGACCTTAACCAACTCCTCAACAAAAACGGAGTGCAAAACGGCACGGTTCGCGCCTTATTTTTGGATCTGTACACGGACTATATTTATACCGGCCTGGACGCGATGAAGAACGGTGTTGCTCTTTGATCCTCTATAGCGAGACCAGAGTGACTGTACCCCGAAGCCGCGAAATGCAGGTCCTTCGACTCCGCTTGGCCCTAATTCGGGCTAAACGTCGCGCAGGATGACGGGCGTGTTTTTGTTGCGAACTTTAGAGACAGGATGCTAAGCGACCGAGGGGCGATGCCAAACGGCGGCATCGAAGCTGTGGGCGCATTGGTAGCCTTCGTTGTTGTAGAGCTGGATGGCTTCGGCGTTGGCCTCGGTGACGGTGAGAGAGATTTCCGAGGCGCCGAGGCGCATAAAGCTGAAGGCTGCCTGATCGAGCATGAAGCGGGCCAGTCCGCGGCGGCGATATGCAGGATGAATACAAACCTGGGTGAGGTGCCCGCTCTGTTCGCTGACGCGCGAGCCCAGCACCAGGCCGGCGAGCTCGCGGCTAGCGCGCTCGGCAATAACATACGACGCCTGCGTAGCAAATGTGCCGCAGCCGGCGTAGCGCACGATGTTGTTGAGGAAGCGCATGGAGCCGTGCACGGTGCGGTACTGATCGTTGATGGCGCTGTCGGGGTGGTCGCGATAGGCCTCGCAGATGAGCCGCGCGGCCGGGGCTAGATCGGCTTCGCGCCAGGAGCGGAACTCGAGATTCCCGGGCAGATCGATGTGCGGCTGGTTCCAGCGTCCTGCCAAAGACTGCACCAGGAAGAGGCGGCGATAGACTTCAAATCCGACGGCGCGAAAAGCCGCAGCGAACCGGCCGGAGGGATGGAGAAGCAACTGCGACTCGATGCGGTCGACATGCGGGGAGTTGAGCAGCAGTTCGAAAAGGTGCCGCAACAGGATTTCTTCGCGGGCGTAGGCTGAGCTGGACGCTCCATTGCCGCTTTCTTGTGCGCCGGGGAGAGCGAAGACGTCGCCAATCACCGCCTTGGTTTCCTCATAGACGCAGAACACGTAGCCCGTCACGTTGCCGGCCTCTATGGCGGCATAGCCGGGGAGCATACGGTTGTCAAGGTACTGCATCAACAGCCGGGATGAGGCGCGATAGTCCCAGTGCAGACGCTTGATCCACATCTCGCTCTCCGCATCGAGCAGGGGCCGTATCACGGGCGCCGCAAAGTGCCGCAGATCGAGAATTTCGACGTTCGCGTCCTGTGCGTGCATTCTTCTCCGATCTCTTGCCGGCCGGGCTGCTGCGTAGTGGCGCCGGAGCGATGCGACGCCCATTTTCCCTTCTGGCCACTTTGCCACGATTGCGCGTTAAGCCGCAAGTGAAGGAGCGCGTTCATGTGGTCCGCATGATGATCTGTGCGCGGTATTCTTCGACAATGAGATGTCTCGCTCCATGTTCTTACGCCCCTTGTGGGGGCTGGGCCTCAGGAACTTGATCCTTCTCTCCAGGCTTGCGCCTGGGGCTAGAACCGGTCTCATAAATCAGGGACATCAACAAACCGAATGCCTGGGCCCCGTCTTGTTGTCGGATCCCATACTTGCCCAACGAGCCATAGATGCATTTATGAGACCGGTTGTATCGTCTTTTGCCCGCTTCGCGGGTTATCCGACCCTTTCGCCCAAAAGCAGGCGAAAGGGTCGGGCACGGAAGGTTCCTCTTCCTACGCTCAGCGAACTAGCGCGCCAACGTAATAAACTTCCAGCCCCTGCTCCGGCCAACTGAAAAGCTGCTGGTACTGGCGGCCCTCGAGCAGCTCCTGGAGCGCCAGTTGCGTATCCAGGTCGACGCCGTGACGGCCCTGAACGCGTGCCACCAGCAGATGCTGCTCGTCGGGAACACCGCTTTCATCGTAGTTCACCACCTCGTGATCGCGATAAAACGCGAGGCCGAATTCTATGTCGCGGCGCACGTGAAATACGGCCACAGTCTCGCCGGCGGGCGCTGCTTCAGCCAGCTTTTCAGCCAAAGGCCGCGCCGAATACGTGCGGTCGAGCAGCTGAATGACGCGCTTGGTGGCAGAGACCTGGGGAATGCCGAAGAACGGCCCCACGCCGTATATGAACAGCACCAATACCACGAGAATCCAGCAGGTGGCGGGGCGCAGCCAAGCTACGCCAAAACCCTTGGTCACGATGAGGATCAGCAGGCCCGCCCCGATGGCGGCCAGGACGGCAGCAATGATCGCGTGCAAGGGCGGGATGGCGAGATTGGGAGTTGCGAAGATCGCGCGCAAGGGCGGCATGGCAAAACTATGAGCTACGAACCAGGGCAGGAGCAGGACAGCAATCGTCATGGTGCCGCAAACCGCGGCGTGCCCGAGAAGGATCCAACGGTTGAGGCCCGGCTTGCGGCGGCGGAACAGGTAATCTCCGGTGAGGATGGTGATAGGCGGTATGGAGGGAAGAACGTAGCCGGGGAGTTTGGATCGAGAGAAGGAGAAAAAGATCACGGGGATGAGGGCCCACAGGACGAGAAACTCAGGAAAGGCATCGCCGGGGCGCGCGGGCAAAGGCTTGCTGGGGCGGGAGTAACGCAGCCTCCACTCCGCGACCGAAGTGAGAATGCCATCGATCAATGCGCGTACGGCGATGACGGTCCATGGCATGAGCGCCAGCAACATCACCACGAGGTAGTAATAGAACGGTTGGCTGTGCTGATAGCGGTCGGTGGCGAAGCGCTGCAGATTGTGCTCGAGGAAGAACTCGCGGAAGAAGGTCGGGTTCTGATGCTGCACGGCGATGAACCAAGGCAACACCATGGCGAAATAGAGCGCTACGCCCGGCCACCAGAGCGAGCGATAGAGAATGTTCCACTCCTTACGCAGAAAGGCAAAGGCGGCGATGATGAGCAGAGCGAGAAACGGCGCAACGGGCCCTTTGGCCAGCGTGGCGAGACCGGTGAAAAAGTAAATATCGTAGAGCCAGAATTTGGAGCCGGTTTCGTACCACGCATACCAGCCCAGCAGCCCAATGGCTAGAGGAGCGGCCATCTGCATGTCGGTGGAAGCGCCCCGCGCGAAGCCCATGATGCCGGCGCAGGCAACCGTAATGAGCGCGGCATCGAGATGCCCGCCAGGCCGAAATCGCCGCATGTGCAGGTAGATGAGCGCCGCCATGATGAAGGCGAAGGTGGTGGAGGGAAGGCGGGCGCTCCAGTCGTGCACGCCGAAGTCTTGAAAGAGAAACATGGCGCGCCAATAATAGAGAGCCGGTTTTTCCAGCCAGGGACGTCCGTAGAGATAAGGCGTGACGCAGGCGCTCAGGCGCTCCTTGAGCGTGGGTGCGGAATCGAAGCGCACCAGCATCTCATGCGCGATTTGGGCGTAACGCGGCTCGTCGGCTCCCACCAGGCCCAGACCGTCGCCGCCCAGCAAGGGAGTAAGTCCGTAGACGAGGAAAAAGATGGTGAAGGCAAGAAAGATCGCCGCTTCACAGAGTATGCACCAGCGCGGCATGCGCTTGAGCCAGCCTGCGGGTTGGTTGGGAACCGGGAGTTCCACGGAATTTCCCATCTCTGCCATTGCTCCAGGAGTGCGCAGCCGCGCACTTCATTGAGACTTGGTCTCCGTATTGACGCAGGACGGATGGGGATTAAGTCCTGGCTCGGACACGATGCAATATTGCGACAGGCACAAGGCTAACAGATTTCCCCGGGGTTCGAGGTGTACCCAAGTGCGAATTGCAATCAGACGCGACGGGACAGCCTTCCCTTCTCTTGGGACATGGCGCTGCGCAACTCCGCCACGATCTGCTTGCGGGCGCGCAGCAGCGATCCTTTGAGCGTACAACCGGCGGCGTTTTGGTGGCCGCCGCCTCCCAGCCGCGCGGCAATCGCCGCAACATTCAATCCGCTTTTGCTGCGCAGGCTCAGACGGACGCGCCCGCTGGGCAATTCGCGCAGGAAGATCACGGTATCGATGCTCGCCATGCTCAGTGCAACGTTGACGATGCCTTCGCAATCTTCCTCAGTGGCGTGGGTGCGCTGCATATCCTGGTACGTTACCCAAAGCCAGGCTAGGCGGCGCTCGCGTTTGAGCCTGCGCAGCGCGGCGCCCAGCAGGAGCAGTTTTGAAACAGGCGCAGAGTAATAGACCTGCCGCGCGACCGCGAGGGGATCGGCGCCGGCCTCGATCAGTTCGCGAGCCAGTGCAAAGGTCGACTCGCGCACATTGCCGTAACAGAATCCCCCCGTGTCGGTCAGCAAGGTAGCGTAGATGCATTCCGAGATTTGCGGCGTGATGGTAACTCCCGCAGCCCGCGCCAGTTGATACACCATCTCGCCCACGCTGGCTGCGTCTTGATCGATCCAGTTGAGGCGCGCGAACTCGAGGCCCGTAATGTGGTGGTCGATATTGATGAGGTAGAGCTTTTCGAGCCCGTGCAGCCGAGTCCGGTCGATGCTGTCGCACTCCAGCAGTATCGCGGCATCGTAGGGACCATGGACGCGCGATGTCCTCAAAATGGCGCCGGCGCCGGGCAACTGCCGGTACTGCAGCGGAATTAGTTCCGCGGTCGCCAGGTCGGCGTGTTTGCCCATCTGTTCGAGGATCATGCCCAGCGCCAGCATGGAGCCCACTGAATCGCCGTCGGGCCGCGTATGCGAGCAGACGAGAAATCGTTCGCCGCGATCGAGAACCGCGAGGATTGCGGTGAGGGGATGATCTGTTGAAAGGCCCGCGATTCGTCGAGAACCCGATTGCGGCGCAAGTACAGGCGGGGCGGTAGTGACTTTCGGACCGGATTTTCGTGGAAGAGAATTCATGTGCCTAGTTTTGCAAAGCTTCCTGTTCCTTCGAAGGCTTTGCGTCAACGGGGCCCTTTTCTGGTTGCGATACAGCAAGGTTGGCGCCGCGACGGGAAGCTGCGCCAGTTTTGCGCGACCGGTTCATCAGCTCATCAATGCGCGCCTGGAAGCGGCCTGAGCGATCGGCGAGAAAGCTCAAGTCGGGCACGCGCCGAACGCCCATGCGTTCCTGCAGTCCATGGCGGATGTAACCCTTGGCCGCTTCGAGTCCGGCGATGGTATCAGCTTCGGCTTTGGCGACGTCCTTCACCGCGCTGTCGATGGCAACATAAACCCGCGCCGATTTTCCACCGGGATTGAGCGCGACTTCGCTGACGTAGCAGAAATCGATGCGCGGGTCGGAGAGTTCGCCCTCGATCATGGCGCCGATCTCTAGACGCAATGTTTCTGCAACGCGATCCTGATGATGCTTGCGCGCTCTATGCTCCGGCATGGCTTCCTCCATCCTGCGAACTGGGGCCGCTCATTTTCGGCCAGTTCTTTAGCAGGTAAACCATTCAGGATAGCAGAGGCGAACCTGCACGCGAAAAACCATGCTGGCGCCAAGTTGTGGGTAATTGCACAGGTGCGAGCCTGGGAAAAGATCTCCCATAACCCAACCATTGAACCACGCTGGGTAATTTCGGGCCACTTGCAGCAAAATCCCGGGCTGAGGAGCGAACGAGCCGGGTTAGACTCGCGCAATGTTACGCGCCGAACTGCCGCAGATGATGGTCGAGATGCTTGTACATCAGGACCGCCCATTGGTCAGGGGTAAGGGAACCAAAGAATGCATGTGGATGCGCCGTGCAGCCGGCTGGCCCTGTGGCGGCAAAACGATCGATTCGCCCGCTTAGCCGTTTGCGCTCGGTTTCAAAAGCCCTGTCGTCTTTGATTACGAGTTCTTTCGACGTGGGAGAATTCCGGCGTATCGGTTCTCCCTCGCGCAGGGCCATCGGCTTGACGAATGGCCCCAGGATGCGCCCAATCAGCACGCGCCGAGGACGGATTTCTCCTGCCGCCATCTCCAATCCCAACGAACAATGCGCCAGCATCTGCGCAGGACTCATTGTGCCCCACTGCCGCGGCTGATCGGGCTGCAGCAGGGACAAACGCTGTTGCACTTCATCGACACATCCACTCTCAAACAGACTCTCCATACAAAACAACTCCTTGCTGAAGTCAGTAATTGCTCCGCGACTCTGTGCGGGTTTCAAGCACGCGGCCGGTTCGCGTCTTCAGCTTTCGGCGGCGCGCTCGAGCTCCGCGATGTCGAGTTTCTTCATTTTCATCATGGCCTGCATTGCCTTCGAGTGCTTCACGAGCTCGCCTATGCGCGCGGGGACGATCTGCCAAGCCAGACCGAACTTGTCCCTGAGCCAGCCGCAGGCGACTTCTGTGCCGCCCTCGGTGAGCCGCGACCAGTAATGGTCGATCTCCTGTTGCGTTGCGCAACTCACCACGAACGAGACGGCGTCTGTGAACTTGTTGTGCGGACCGCCGTTGAGCGCGGTGAAGCGGAGGCCGTCCAACTCGAAAGAAATGGTGAGGATGCCGTCTTTTGGGCCCGGTGCATCGCCGGGATTGCGCAGCTCGCTCAAGCGGCGCGAGTTGGGGAAAATGTCGAGATAGAAAGCGACAGCGTCTTCGGCGTTCGAGTCGAACCAGAGAAAGGGCGTGATATGCGAGGATTGGCCTGCAACGGTCATGGGATCTCCGTGGGTTGAAAGTTTAGCCGCGCGGACGGGGAAGCGGCCAGAACATTCTTAACATTTTTAGGTTGCAAATTGCAAGTTACTTGAGTAGGATGCATTCGTGGTCCGACCATCCAAAGCGAAGTCGCGTTCCGGATGCCCGGTCAGCATGTCGCTCGACCTCGTGGGCGATCGCTGGTCGCTGCTGATCGTGCGCGACCTGATGGTGCGCGGATACCGCACGTTTCGCGAGTTCCAGCATTCCGGCGAAGGGATTGCCACCAACATCCTCTCCGACCGGTTGCAAAAGCTCGAGGAGGGCGGCGTTCTGAAGCGCGAGCCGGCGGTTGAGGATGGGCGCAGCATGCATTACCGGCTCACGAAGAAAGGGATCGCGTTGGCCCCGGTTCTTCTCGAAATATTGATCTGGGGCGCGCATCATGAGAAGACGGATGCGGCCTGTGCGGCGATTGAAGAAATGGAACAGAATCGCGCTGCCGTGCTGGCCGAGACCTATCGGCGCTGGAAGGAACGCGATCCCACGCCGCTAATTCCACCATTCACTGCAAGTGTACAAGCGAAAACAAAATCTAATTCCCCGAAAGGAAAATCCAAGCAATGAAACTAACCACTTATCTGAACTTCCCCGGCACGTGCGCTGAGGCTCTCGATTTTTATGTCAAGCACCTCGGCGCGAAGATTCTGATGAAAGGGACATTCGGCGAGATGGCAGGCCGTGGTGGTCCGCAAAACCTTCCTCCTGGCCTCACGCCCGAAGGCATCATCCACGCCCGCTTCCAGATTGGCGAAACGCTGGTGATGGCCAGCGATGGCCCCCCAGAGCGCGTGGAGCCCATGCGCAGCGCGTATCTTGCGCTGTCGGTGGACAGCAATGAAGAAGCCGAGCGCATCTACGCAGCGCTCATTGACGGCGGCGAAGTCTTCATGAAGATGGAAGAGACCTTTTTCGCGCACCGTTTCGGCCAGTTCCGCGACAAGTACGGCGTGAACTGGATGGTGATTCACGAGAAGGTGCCGCAGCGCAGCTGAGATTCGATACTGGACCGCATTGAAAAGAAGGCCATGGCAGGTACTCGCATCTATTCCGGTGAACCGCCGGAATGACGGCTACGGCCATGGCCCTCCAATTTCAGGCTTCCGCATGGGCTTCATCTTTACGGCACCATGAGTCATATAAAGTCCGCATGTCTTTCGGGAAAAATTCTGTTTGTTCCGGTCACCAATTGCTATAGTCATACGCATGCGTGAATCTCTTGTCCATCTTCGCTACCCAGCGTTTTTTGTGTGGATATTCTTTGCTCTTCCTCTCATTGCCCAGCAGCAGCCGACGCCCACTGTGCTGCACGCGGCGCGGCTGCTTGAGGTTGATACGGGTAACGTGCTGCGACCGGGCGAGATTTTGGTTGAGGGCGAACGGATCAAGGCTATAGGCACTTCGGTCGATCACCCTGCCGGCGCGAAGATCATCGATCTCGGCGATACCACGCTGCTGCCCGGGCTGATCGATGCGCACGTGCACCTGTTCCTGCATCCCGGCGCTGAGGATTTGCAGACTGTGGTGGAGTCGGTGCCGTGGCGCACGATTCTGGCTGAGCAGTCGGCGAAGGCCGACCTGATGGCTGGCTTTACGGCCGAGCGCGATATGGGCACGGAAGGCGCGGGCTCGGCCGACACAGCGGTGCGCAACGCCATCAACGCGGGGATCATTCCTGGACCGCGATTGCGTATCAGCGGCAACGCTATCGATATTCTGGGCGGGCACGAGGACGCTAACCACTTCAATCCCGCTCAGCACGTGCTGTCGAATGCCGACTACGCGAATACGGCCGACGAGATTGTTGCCGTGATGCGCGAGCAGCACAAGGAGGGTTCGGACTTCGCGAAGATTTATGAGACCGGGCCGGACAAAATGATCTTCGATCAAAAAACGGGGGGTGTGTTGCATACACCCTACCAGTACACCGAAGCGCAATTGGCTGCGGCGGTGGAGGAAGCGAACCGGCTGGGCACGTTTGTCGGCGTGCATGCGCAGGGCGAGCCGGGCACACTCTATGCGGCGCAGGCCGGCGTGGCTTCTATCGATCACGCGACACAGTTGAGCGACGAGACGATGCGCCTGATGCGCGAGAAGGGCATCTTCGCCGTGCCCACGTTCACAATCTTCGCGTATTTTGCCGAACACGCCGACTCCGAGGAGCAGAAGACGCGAGAGACCGCGTTGCTCGATTACAAGATTGCCGAGTTCAAGAAGCAGATTGCAGCGGGAGTGCCGTTTACGGTGGGTTCCGACGTGGGGCCGTTCCCGCACGGCACGCAGGCACGCGAACTCACACTCATGGTGCGTTACGGGATGAAGCCGTTGGCGGCGCTGCAAGCTGATTTGATCAACGGCGCCAAATTGCTGCACTGGGATGGGCAGATCGGCGAGTTAAAGCCTGGATATTATGCCGACATCGTCGCCGTGCCCGGCAACCCGCTCGACGATATTTCCGTCGTGGAGCACGTAAGTTTTGTGATGAAGAACGGCGTGGTGGTGCGGCAGTAGCAAGCGATTGCGTGATGCTATTCGCGCAGGCTGCCGATGAGGCGCTGCGACAGGACTCCTGCAAGACTACGATCATACCCAGCCGTGAGGTGGTCCCTGTCGTGATAGACGATAACGCCTCCAACCTGGAGATAACACTGGGTTGCGTCGCACATCTGATCGGACAAGTCGATGAAGCGGAAGTTGGCGAGGCCGGCCGCAGCGCGTTGCAATGCCGCGTAGATTTGCGGATGGAGCGCAGTGGCGGGATCGATGATGGAACAGTGCGTGCGGCTGCTCCACTCCGCTTGCGCGAGACACTCGAGAACGTTGTAACCGGCGTATGGCGTATCGCGAAGGAACCGGATCTGGGTCCCTGGTTGAGCGAGGGCGATGAAGGCCGCATGCGCAGCCTGTTGCCAAAGAGCAACGTCGGTCAGCATGATGTCATTCCTTCCGGCGTAGAGCGAAGAGCAGGCAACAACAATCAGGTCAGGGTGCAACGCATGAATCTGCGCGATGGAGTCGCGCCACCACTGCGCACACACGCGCTCCATGAACGGCGAGAATGCTTCTTCGATTTTGAGGGGAGTGCAGCCAGGCTTGACCAGGGTGACGAGCTTCCATTGCTGCTCCTCGGCAATCTCTTCAAGCGCCGGGAACCATTCGGCGGCGTGCGAATCGCCGAAGAGGACGACGGTGGATCGCGGAGATTCTGTCTGGCCGAAGGAACAGACACGGGGCCGCGGATCGGGAAGTTCGGGAGCGCATCCACGGCTATAGAGTGCGGGGGTATCGTGCAGCACATGATCGAATCTTTGGAATTGCGCGGAGTGGACCAACTGAAAGCGCCATACGCCAAGAGCGCCAATGCAGATGCATGCTGCGATGAGAGCAAGCCTGAGCGTGAGGCCCGGCCGGGGGACGAGAAATGGGTGAAAGCGGATGGGGTTTTCAACCAGCCAATGAGCGAGCACGGCCAGCACCACAGCGACAGCGATCGCGGCCGAGCGCACAGCGAGCGAGCCGGATGGAAATAGCTGCTGCGCCACCACAAGCGCGGGCCAGTGCCAAAGGTAAAGCGAATAGGAAAGTCCTCCGGTGATCTGTGCAGGGCGGGTGCTGAGGAGCCGGGGAACGAGCGAAGAGGGTGCGCCAGCGCCAGCCAGGAGAATCGCAACCGAGGCAAGGGCGGGCAGGATGGCTACAAAGCCCGGAAATATGGACGAAGGAATCCATTGGGCGCAGAGAAGTAATCCAATCAAACCGAATGCGCCGAGCCAGGCAGGGACGCGTTGGCTGCGGTGAATGTACGCACTGGGAAGAAGAGCAACAAGGGCGCCCAGACAGAATTCCCAGGCGCGCGCAGGCGAACCGAAGAACGCACCCGGTGTATTGCGGCCCGTGTACCAGATACAAAACGCAAAGGAAGCCGAGGCGAGCGCAAGGAGGGTGATGAGGATTGTCTTGGCGCTGTTTCTCGCTCGAGTGCAGAGGAGCAGGAGGATCGGCCAGACGAGGTAAAACTGTTCTTCAACTGCGAGCGACCAAGTATGAAGCAGGGGATCGGCTGCCGATTCTCGGTTGAAATAATACAGGCTGAGGTGTGCGAAATAGAAGTTGCTGGAGTAATTGAGTGTGGTGAAGGCGGTCTTGAGCACGCGATATTGCTCAAGAGGGCTGACAACGACGGCTTCGACGAGGCAGACGGCGACGACCAGCAGCATGGCTGCGGGCAACAACCGGCGCGCACGTCGGGCATAAAAGCGAGCAAGGCGGAGACGGCCGGTAGTGCGGATCTCCTGAAGAAGCAAGCCGGTGATGAGATAACCGGAGAGGACGAAAAAGACGTCGACGCCGATGAATCCACTAGGGAAGATGGGCAGGCCGGCGTGCGAGAAGATGACGAGAAGAATGGCGAGTGCGCGAAGGCCTTCAATATCCGGACGAAAGGCGAGTGTGGCGCTGGAACTGGAGCGATCGCCGGATCGGGACGACTGGGTCATGGGGCGGTTGTGGCGGACGGCTCGGGATTATTCGCGCAAACTTCTCTGCGACTCTTTACTACGGCCCACGGCCCGCCGCATAGGCCAATAGCGATGAACAAACTCGACCACTCGTCGGGATCGGTGGTGGCGCCGGGAATGTGGTAGAAGCCGAGCGTGCGTGGGATGTGGAGGGTGATGACCCAGATCGCGAACATGAGGCCGAGGCCCGTCCAACTCCACTCTTCGAGCAAACCGAAGCCGATACCGATGCCGGCGGCGATGAAGGCGATGCCGAAGGAGGCTACCCAGAACTCGTGCCAGGGAATCCAGCCCGGGAGAAGCGAGGCGATGAATGCGAGTCCAAGAAAATGGTCGACGCCGAAGACGATCATCGCGACGGCAATGACGACGCGGCAGGTACGGGCGAGCCACTTTGGCGTGCTTGGCAGGCCTGGCAGGAGCAACGCGATGCAAGCGAGGGAGAGCGGCTCAAAGACGATGGTGCGCAGGACCATGTCGCCGGGGTTCGCGATGTATTGCGGCACAATGTGGACTAATGTCCAGAAGATGTATGTTGCGCCGAGCGTGTACGCGGACAGGCGCAGCCATCGCTCGATGAGCAGGCCCACGCCGCAGGCAATCCAGAGGATGCCGAAGGGAATGGCCAGCCAGGGAATCGGCGGCAAAAAGGGCAACGCGGGGATGGAGTTCGCATCATGGGCGCGCACGATATTTTCTGTGCCCAGGGCGACGATGGCAAGGGAGAAAATCCAACGGCCGGAATGAAGCAGGGTCTTCATCTGGCGGCGAACCTCCTGAGGAGATAAATCTGCGACGAAACGCGGCACGATCGGATGAGCGGGCTTGCCAATGTGTTGAATCTGAAGTCCATCGAAAAGCAACCGCAGATCCTTCGACTCCGTTTGCCGCCCAACCACCCCACGGACGAAGACCTGTCCGCGGGGGCCCCGGTCACGCGGCAAATTCCGCTCAGGATGACAATTTCATTGTGATGCGAACTTCTGACTCACCACACTAGGGGAAGGGGGACGGTTCCTCGATCTACAACATGCTACACCGCGACGGTGAAGCTCTCCTCGGTGCGCGTGACCGGGCGGTAGAGTGTATCGCGCTCGACGGGCGTGCGGCCGGCCTCGGTGATGAGGCGGCAAAGTTGCGCGCGGGTCATGCCCTGCGGAGTTGTCGCGCCAGCGTCGTGGTAAATCTTCTCTTCGATCACGGTGCCGTCGAGGTCGTCGGCGCCGAAGCGCAGCGCGATCTGCGCTATCTTGGGCGTCATCATCTGCCAATAGGCTTTGATGTGTGGAAAGTTGTCCAAGAGCAGCCGGCTCACGGCGATTTGGCGAATGTCAATGAGCCCGGTGGTCACAGGCAGGTGGTCGAGCGGCGTGTTTTCGGGATGAAAGGCCAAGGGAATAAAGGTTTGGAAGCCGCCGGTTTCATCCTGCAGGGCGCGAAGCTTGAGCAGATGATCGACGCGGTCAGAATCGTTTTCAATGTGACCGTATAACATCGTCGCATTCGATTTGAAGCCGAGTTTGTGCGCGATGCGCGCGGTATCGAGCCACTCCTCGCCGTCAATTTTGTGGTCGCAGATGATGGAGCGCACGCGCGCGGCGAAGATTTCCGCGCCGCCGCCGGGCATGGAGTCGACGCCGGCATCGCGCAGCTTGAGGAGGGTCTCTCGAATGCTGAGCTTGGCGCGGCGGGCCAGAAACGCGATCTCCACCATGGTGAAGGCCTTGATGTGCACCTTTGGGAAACGTTCTTTGAGGCCGCGGACGAGATCCAGAAAGAACTCAAGCGGCAGATCCGGGTGCAGGCCGCCAACGATGTGGAACTCGGTGACAGCTTCGGAGTAGCCGGAGGCCGCCGTCTCCCACGCCTCATCGAGAGCCATGGTGTAGCCGGCGGGATCGCCTTTTTTACGGCCAAAGGCGCAAAGTTTGCAGGCCGCGACGCACACGTTGGTGGGGTTGATGTGGCGATTGACGTTGAAGTAGGTCACGTCGCCGTGCAGCCGCTCGCGCACATGGTTGGCCAGCCAACCCACGGCCAGAACGTCGCTGGAGCTGTAGAGCGCCAGGCAATCGTCGGCACTAAGCCGCTGCTGGGCCAGCACCTTGGCGGCGATGGGCTCGAGGTGCGGATCGTAGGTTTGAAATGCGTGGCTCGGGCGAGAGCTCACGGTCTCAACGCTCATAACAGTAATGATACCGGAGTCCGTATCCCTTCGCTGGCGGACCGAGGCGACTCGTTCGGTGTGGGCCAGGTCACACAGACCGGCCGGGTTTGCGGCGTACACTGCCCTTCATCGCTAGAAACGAGCGGGGCTAGCGGCGCTACCTCAGTTCCTCGTCCAACCAGACTCCAAGCGCGGCCCGCCGGAAAACTCCGATGGCAGACTTAAGAAAAAAGGCAGAAACATGCCCATGATTGAAGAACCGATCTTGACCCAGAGCTATGCGCGGGGGCCGGCAAGGCCGCTGCTGGAATTGACGATTGGCGACCTGCTCGAACGGAATGCTGATCGCTGGCCGGAGCGGCCGGCGGTGATTTCGCGGCACCAGGATCGGCGGCTGACGTGGGCGGAGTTGAGTGTCGAGGCTGACCGTGTGTCGCGCGGCTTGTGGGCGCTGGGTGTCCGGCGTGGCGATCGCGTCGGCTTGTGGTCCACCAACTGCGCCGAGTGGATCATTATGCACATGGGTTGCGCGCGGGCCGGGGCGGCGTTGGTGAATGTGAATCCCGCTTACCGCTCCCACGAGTTGCAATTTACGCTCACGCGCTCGCGAATGAAGGCGCTGTTCCTGTGGCACAAGGACAAGCGTGCCGATTACGAAGAGATTTTGGGACGTGCGCGCCACGGGCTCGACCTCGCGCTCGAGCACACCATCTATTTCGACTCGCCGGAGTGGCCGGCGCTGCTTGACGCCGAGGGCCGGCTGCCGGATCACGTGGCCGTGGACGACATCGCGAACATTCAGTACACGAGCGGGACAACTGGACTTCCCAAGGGCGTGATGCTGACCCATCGCAACGTGGTGAACAACGGGCAATTCCTGGCGCAGGGATTTCACTACAGCGAACAGGACAAGATTGTCGTGCCGGTTCCGCTCTTTCACTGCTACGGATGCGTTATTGGAACCATGAGCGCGGTGAATTCTGGCGCGACGATTATCTTGCCCAACTGGACCTTCGACGCGCGGGCCACGCTGAAGGCGATTCACGACGAGCGGGCGACGAGCGTCTACGGCGTTCCTGCGATGTATGTGGCGGAGTTTGCGCTCGACGACTTTGCGAGCTTCGACACTACAAGCCTGCGCACGGGCATGATGAGCGGGGCGCCCTGTCCGGTGGAACTGATGAAGCGCGTGCTCGAAGAGATGCACATCCGCGAACTCGTGATTGCTTACGGGCAGACGGAGACTTCGCCTGTAGTGACGATGAGCGACGCTGGGGATTCTCTCGAAGTGCGCGTGAACACGGTGGGCCGCGCCATGCCGCAAACCGACATCAAGATTGCCTCGCTCGACACCCACGAAACTGTCCCCTGCGGACAGCAGGGCGAAGTTTGCGTGCGCGGCTACGCGCTGATGAAGGGCTACGACGGCGATCCCGAGGGCACGGCGCAGGTGATTTTGCCCGACGGATGGCTGCTCACGGGAGATCTGGGCGTGATGCGCGAGGACGGATGCATCCACATCACGGGGCGCTCGCGCGACGTGATCATTCGCGGCGGCGAAAACATCTACCCGCGCGAGGTGGAGGAGTTTCTCTATACGCATCCCAAGGTGGGCGAGGTGCAGGTGATCGGGATTCCCAACGCGCGGCTGGGCGAGATTGTTGTGGCGTGGATTCGCCTGCGGCCCGGAGTGGAAGCTGCCGAAGAAGAGATCAAGCAGTTCTGCCAAGGCCAGATCGCGTACTACAAAGTTCCCGAGCACGTGCGCTTTGTTACGGAGTTTCCCGCGACGCTGTCGGGCAAGATTCAAAAGTACAAGATGCGCGAGTTCGAGATTGAGGCGCGGGGATTGCAGGCGATCGCGAAGACTGCGACGGCGTAGGGCCTGTCTGCAATCTTCGCGCCCTGCTGTTCAACGTGAAAGGACACTCTCCGCCTGGATTACTGGGCGGGCGGCGCTGGTGCGGCTGCAGCAGGCCGTTTGGCGATGAACTCTTGCGGAGGAGGAGCGCCTCCGTTGCTATCCATGCCGCCGCCACTTAAGGTGCGCGTGAACTTGATGTTGTCGCCGTCGGCGGTTCCCTTGTAGCTGAGCGTGAAGGAATTGCCGTTGAAGTTCCGGACGATGTCGAAGGAGATCGTATCCGCAGTCACCTTGCCATTGGTGATTGCGACGTCGCCCATGCGACCCGACACCGTGCCCGTGACCGTCATGGCGGCGGCGTCGACCGTAAACGTGAATGTTGTGGTTTGCGTGTTGCCGTTGCGTCCCGGAACATCGGCTGTCCATTTGCCGTTAAAATCGGCGGCCAGCGCGGTCACGGAACTGAGCGCGAAGACAAGAGCTGCGAGCGCCAGTTTTTTCATCATGCGAGCTTCTCCCAACGATGGATTTGATCCTGATCGATTTTATTCCGGCGCGGGATTCGAGCCCCGTCGCCTGTTTAGTTGGGACGTTGGGGAGGCGAGGGAAGACGCATTGCGAGCGGAGTTGGCGGAGTTAGCGGGTTGGCGATGCTGCGCGAGGTTTAGGTTTGTGGGCGTTCGGCTGTACTCCACAGTTTCACAGTTTCTGTGTTGAGGTGCAGTTTTGGCTGTAAGTGGTTGATTCCCAGATGGTTTCGCGCTTCACAGTTTCACGGCTCACTTTTTCGAGATTTCATGGGGTGGGGAGCCGCCAGCTTCTAGCTCTTAGTTTCGAGGGGGAGGGGGTAGGTGTATGAGGGGGGAGGGGGTGGGGTGGGGGGGTACGGACCGGTCAGACGTCTAACATTTTGGACCGGGGAACATTTTGGCTGCACATAGATAGATTGTGCGCCAAAGCCGCGCAATTATCTGCAATACAGCGCGCGAAATTTTTCGGAGGCGGGGAGGGTTGGGCGGATTTATCGGAGATCTTTCTTTATTTATATTCTCTCCCCGGGGTGATTTTCCGCGAATCGAAACCCACTTCTACAGTAGCAGGGAGGCGAGAAATAATCCGCAAGGCCGGCGACAATTCCAATCGAGGCGTAATCGAGATCCCGGATGCTGGGGCGTTTGTCAGGACCGATCCCGCAGGAGTCTCCCCGGTCCCAAAGGCGCGGGACCGGGCACCCTCGGCTGAGCGAAATTCGCCTTGAAATTAGGGCCACCGCCCAGTGCGCGCAGCCGCTCATTTTTCCAGATGCTCACGGAAAAACCGTACAACCTCTTCATCGAACCGTTTGTGAAAGACCGTCCGGTCAAAACCCTTGGGATCGGTGCAAACAACAGATGGCGGATTTGCTTTTACCTGATCTTCTGAACACGGACAGTCGAATGACAAATGCCCTGCGCCTATTGCCCGATGAAATTCGGGCTTAACGGGTAGGTTCATTTCTATGGCCGACACCTCTTCAGGTCTCACGCCCATTCCCCCGTACTCGGAACTCCATAACTGTAAAGGAGCCCTTACGTCTCGAAGACTCGACTTGCTTGGGAAAAAATCGACAGGGTCCGCGATCACATAAGCAGCGATGCGTGGCTCATATCCCGAAGGATGTGCAGGAATTTTGTGCTCTCTGATTTGTTGACACATCAGGATATTTTCGGGGCATTGAATTGTGATGTGGTCAAAATCAGGCTGTGCACCTGCCAAAACGAGGCCGGTATAGCCACCACGAGAAAAACCAAAAAATCCTATGCGATGTTGATCGACATTGATCCCTGCCGGCGGACTGGCGAGGAAAAAGTCAAGCACGCGCTTTATGTCGATAGGCCGAACGAGAAAAGACGAGATATCGGCTGCTGACTTACCTCCAATATCTTGGTTGGAGTCTTGCGTGTGATTGAGAGTAACAACGGCAAAACCGGCATCCGCCAAGACTTCCGCAGTGTCATGATGGCTGAACCTATCTTCAAACATTCCATGAGAAATAAGGACCAGGGGCAAGTTCTTCCGAGTGACGACGCAGTTTTTGACCGCGCGGATAGTCGTGGGAAAACCGTCTCGGTCTATGAGCATTTCCGGTGCAGGAGTGGAACAGGGTGTCCAAAGCTCTGCGACAATTCTTGGCTGATTGGCGTTTGCTGGGATTACAACATCCCGAATGCCGGCCGCTTCCCCAGCCGTGGGTCCAAATGTCGCGAGCATAAGCAAAAAAACGTATGGTGCTTTCCCGAACCATACATATCCGCGCGCTTCGCGTCTGACTACGAACCAGCGCTTGAAATGTCCAAGCAAGCGTATGCGAATTTTGAGCATTTAAGATTCCTCTTTCAGCCCTCGGCCGGGGTTAGGTCCAGACATGAGTTATAGTACGAGAACGCAGGCCTTGAAAGCAGTCCCCTGATACAAGACTTGAAGACGTTTGGAGAGCTGGGGCGCGATGCAGGAGCTGAGGTCCCACACCGTTTTGGACGTCCGGCAGGTGCTCCGATTCCGGCAAGCTCTCTAAAACAGGATGAGGGTGCCCCCGGGTGCCACCTGCCATCCCGGAGATGAAACCAGACGGATTTCAACTGCCTTCGTTCACGGCAATGGATCGCGGTCTTATGATGCGCACGATTGCCAGCAGAAGCACGCAGCTCATCGCGGAGATTTCCAGCAGCCGCAAGCAGAACGGCGTCTGTGATCCGCCCGAAGGCATATCCGTCACGATCAGGATTGCCTTGCTGCGGCTTGCGGGATCGTAATGCACCGCGATTGGCGTTCCCTTTGGATGCGCATCCACCCACTCTTGCATTCTCTCGAACTGCGGCGGCTGAGATTCCCAGATAACCTGGCGCGGATCAAGTGTGGTGCGCGAATCGACGTGGGAGAGAATTTTCTCTCCGTGCACGGTGTAGCTGACGCTGCAATCGATGCGATAGTACTTCGGGTCGGGCGGGTAAGGATCCAGGCCGCATTGCTGAACCTGCGCCGTTGCCTGCGGCCATTGCGCGTGGACACGATCCTGCCAGGCCAGGGCCGGGGTCACGATCAACATAAAGACCGTGCACAGCCCGGTAAACAAACAGAAAAAACCCGCGAGCACTACGGCTGGCCTGCGGCCCTTCGGCAGATTCTGCGGCGCGACTGCCATCGTCATCCCCCCGACTCCAAGCTACACTTTCACGGTTGCATATTTCGATAGAGACTGGTTAAGAAATGCGTTAACAATCTCAGCACCGCTGATCGGGATTCGTGCTTTCCCACATCTCAAAAGCGAGATGTGGGGCACCCCATTTCGTGGTGAGCTTACTTTCCTGAGAGGTGGCCCGACCGCCTGTCTAGCCAGCCTTCAGCAGCATCAACGTGATGTCGTCGTGTTGGGGTGCGCCGGCGGCGAAGCGGTCTATGTCGATCATGATTCCGCTTAGAAGAGCCTGCGGGGTGGTGGCTGTGTTTGCGTTGAGTGCCGCCATCAATCTTTCTTCGCCGTACTCCTGGGCCTTGGTGTTCTCGGCTTCAGTTACGCCGTCGGTGAAGATCGCCAGCCAGTCGCCGGTTTGGATGGTTGTCGAGTCCGACGCGTAGGGTGCGCCCTCGATGATGCCCAGCGGCAGGCCGCCTTCGGTTAACCTTTCAATGTTCCCGTTTTTGCGGCGCAGCAGGGGCGCGTTGTGTCCGGCGTTCACGTAGGTCAGCTTGCGCGAAGCGGGATCGTACTCGGCAAGGAAGGTGGTGGTAAACCTGCGCCCACCCTGGCTGTTGCCGCAGGCGTAGTTATTCATGTTGGATACGAGTTCGGTTAATGTGCTTGCCGTGGCCGCCAGAGTTTTGAGGCTGGCCTGGTAAGTAGCCATCAGCATTGCGGCGGGCACGCTCTTGCCGGCCACGTCGGCGATCGCGATCAGGTAAGCGCCTCCGGGCAGATGCGATCCCGGGCGGAGAAAGACATCGTAGTAATCGCCGGCCACGGTATTTGCCGGACGCGTGGTGAAGGCGATCTCGAGCTGCGGCACCGCGGGCGGTACCGGCGGAAGAAGCCAGCTCTGAATTTCTTTTGCGATCTGTAGATCGCGCTTCATCACCACGCGATCGGTCACTTCCAGTATCAGCACCGTGAGCAGCAGCAGCTCACCCCACGTGCCCACCGAAAACGGTCCTAAATAAAGCGACGTGTTACCGTGATGGCCGCCGGTGCTCCAGCTGATATTGGCGTTCATCGCCATCATCACCAGCGCAGCGATCAGCAGCACGCGCCGCGCGGGAGTGAGTTTTTCCACGATCGCCCAGAAGAACAGCCGGACTAGGCGAAAGAAGTGCTTCGCCCTTCCGGTTCCGGGCTTTCTCTGAGTGTCCACCTCCTGCGAGTAGAGGCGGTAACTCACGCGCGCGTCGGTCTGAAATTGATTCCACAGCTCGCCCATGGCCATGCCATTGGTCACGCGCAGCCAGAATCCTTTGGAACGCTTGAACATAGAATGAATCCGAGGAACAACTTTCCTGCTTCACGCGGGCAGCAGGGGAATCATGGTGGGATTATACGTCGGCGCTCCTGCGGAAAGTTCCTGATACATTCAGGTTTCTTACGCCCGCTGAAGCGGGCTTTCGGCGGATTGGGCTGCGTTCCCCAGGCTCGCGCCTGGGGCTACCGTCTTTTGCCCGCTGAAGCAGGCTACCCACCGGAAACGCAGAGGGATGTGTGCAGGGTGGGGTCCTCGTTTCAGGGCCGAGTTGAATAAGTGAAAAGGCAACCGCAGGTCCTTCGACTTCCTTCGCTGCGCTTCGGTCGCTCAGGATGACAATTTTGTTTGTGGTGCGGACGTTTGAGAAGAATACTCGCTGCTCCAAGCGGAGGGCTACTTGACGAGGCCGGCGCGGTGGATGCGCTCTACTTGTTTACTGTAGCGGCCGAGGAGGGCGTTCCAGCGGACGATGGCGATGTCTTGGAGCATGCGCAGGCCGTCTTTCAGGTAGCTGATGCGGGTGCGCTCGTCGTGGGCCCAGCTTACGGGGACTTCATCGATGCGGTAGCCGCGCTTGAGGGCAATGAAGAGGATTTCGGGATCGAAGCCCCAGCGCTCGATGGTCTGGAGCTGGAAGATGGTTTGCGCGGCAGTGCGGGTGAAGGCTTTGAAGCCGCATTGCGTGTCGGCAAAGCGCAGGCCCATGACCAGGCGCGTGACGGCGTTGAAGCAGCGGCCGAAAAATTGCCGGTAGAGGGGCTGGCGGATGGTCTGGCGGGTGCGCTCAAGCCAGCGCGAGCCGATGGCGATGTCGGCGCCGGCGGCGATCGCGGCAAACAGGTCTTCGGCTTCTTCAATGGGGGCTGAAAGATCGGCATCGGTGAATAGAACTACTTCGCCGAAGGAGTGGAGAACGCCGTTGCGCACACTGTAGCCCTTGCCGTGATTGCCGGGATTTTGCAGCAGGCGGACTTCAAGGTGGTCGCTTGCGGGGAGGTTTTGGGCGAAGGTGCGAACGATTTCGGCGGTGCGGTCGCGCGAGCCGTCATCGACCACGACCACCTCGGCGCGCCAGCCGCGCTGGCGAATGCAGGCGACGACCGACTCGAGGGCGCTGCCGATGCGCGCGGCCTCGTTATAGGCGGGAATCACGATGCTGTAGGACGGATAAGCCATTGTGCCGCGGACTACGAACCTGGCGCGGCCCCGCAGTGGATTGGCCGGGGCGGTTGTGCAAGGGCGAGTCTCTGGGACATGATAGCGCATAGATGGGGTATGGGTGGTGACGGCGACCAGATTCTGGATTGTGCCAAACTGCTGATGCGCAAAGGATAAAATCTTTATGGGGCTTGCTTTTTCCTGCGCAGCCCGGCAAAATCCCTTTATGCTAAGTCGGGAGGTTTAAACGAGATGACAAAAGCGGACCTTGTAGAGAAGGTGACAGGCTTGGGCGATTTGACCCGGCGCGACGGCGAAGTGATTGTGGAAACCATCTTCGGTTCCGTAATAGGCGCCCTGCAAAGCGGCGACAAGATCGAGATTCGCGGCTTCGGCTCGTTTCGCATCCGCCAACGCAATCCCCGCATCGGCCGCAACCCCAAGACCGGCGCGCGCGTGGAAGTACCCGCCAAGAAAGTTCCCTACTTCAAGCCGTCGAAGGAATTGCGCGACCTGGTGAATCCCGACGAGGCTGAAGCCAAGATCGCGTAGGGCTTCCTGCGCATTTCCTAAGCAAGACCAGTGAGTAGAGATTCGTGCGATCCCACCTTAGCGACAGAAACAAAAACGTCGCGAAGGTGGGGCAGCCGTTTTCGTGCAGGGTTGCGCTATTTTCGATTGGCTCGTCCAGAGCCAGTTGGTCCCGCTTTGCGGATGCCGATGACGGCCATCATGCGTCCCGTGTAGCCGTGGGAGGCGCGATGCGAGAAGAACAAATCCTGCTGGCATTGCGTGCAGCCGCCGACAATCTGAATGGAGCGCGGCGAAAGGCCGCAGTCGAGCAACTGGCGGCGGTTGGCTTCGACGAGATCGGCGTGTAGGCTGGGGCCGATGGGTGAGTGGCCGGGGGCGCGTTGCGTTAAAAAAAGCATAGGGTATTTGGTTTTGATGGGGTCGGACGCAAAGACTTCGTGGAAGAGTTCGCGTGCGTAGGTGAACTGCGATTCGAATTCAGAAAGCACCTCTTCGCCTACGGCGTAGCAGCAGGCCGATGCGCCGGGACCGATGGCGGCGATGAGGTCCTGCGGACGGGAGCCAAAGACGAGTCTCAGGCGCCCTATGCCGGTTTCGACAATGCGCTTGACGGTGCCGCGCCAGCCGGCGTGGAAGGCGGCGACGATGTGCTGGCGGCGATCGGCTACGAGTACCGGAATGCAATCGGCGGTTTGCACGGCGAGCAGCAAGCCGGGCTCGGCGGTGATTTGGCCGTCGGCGCGACGCGGGGTAGGGCGGAGAGTGTCGGCGCGGGTGGTGTCGACGACAAGATTGGAGTGGATCTGACGAAGGGCGATGAGAGGGGTTGCAGCATCGCCTGTAACGGCCTGGGCCAGGAGGCGGCGGTTGGCGAGAACGGTGGCACGGCCGTCCTCTGCGGTAAAGCCGAGATTGAGCTCGCCCGGTTCGTCTTCTGCGCAGTAGGCACGGCTCCCACCTCCTACACGTGTACTGAATCCGCTCCAAAGCCAGGGAAGATCCCAACCGGCAATGGGGAGCCACTCGACTCCGTTGGCGGCGTGGTGAAGAGCGGGGCGAGACGGGGCCAGCTCTTCCGGGGCGAGGCGATCGAGACGGGAGGGACGCTGCGGCCGGGCGTTGCGGGGTTGTGGCCGGCGCGGATTTCGAGTAAGCCCGGCCTCTTGAAAGAGGGCATCGAGCGATGCGACTTCTGAAAAAGTCGAAGATGGCGCCGGAGAAGTGGAGGATGGAGAACGGGACGAGGGCCGCATCGCTGATTTGATTTTATATTTAAGTCGAAGAAGCAGGGATTAGGGCAGAAGGATTAGAAAACAGGGACCACGAGACTGAGGGAATGACTGAATGAGGGCGGAAAGCATATGGGCCTACCTTCCGGTAGGCCCGCTCGAGAGGCATTTAAGGGTGGGGTGTCCAGGGGGGGCTTTGGGAAGAGGTTCCGAAGAACCCTCAAGAGAGAGTTGTGATGCAATGGTGGGAAGTCATGGGGAAGCCTCTGCTAATTACTTAGATAGATGCAAAACCGAGAAAAAGGTTGCAGGGCATCTTCTTTTTGTGGCAAAAAGGCATCGCGGGCGGCTGGGAGGAAGAGTTTTACTTGTCGAGAAATCTTATAGGTGAAACAAAACAAATGGCTTGCACTCTCTTCGAGGCTCTGCAGTGCGACCCAGGGGGAAATTGCGCCGTCCCTACGGGACTCCGAACCGCGGTTTGGCAGCCAACCCAGCACTGAAGTGCTGGGCTAACCTAACGTACGTCGCGCCTCTGGCGCTGGGGCTCACTGTTTGGAAGCTAGCGGCTTCAGGCCGGCGGCTCTGCTACAGGCCGCGCGCCCTTTTCGACCAAGCGGGTGACGAGACCGACGGGCAGAAAGCGGATAAGAAACGCCGTGAAGCGGCCGCTCGCCTTGGGAATGATGGTGCGCTGGCCGCGCGCGAGAGCGGCGAGGCCGAGGCGGGCGACTTCCTGGGCAGATTGCAATTTGCGGTTGCGAAAAACCGAGGCTCGGGCCACTTCGAAGAACTCGCTCTCGGTGGTGCCGGGGCAGAGCGCGGTGACGTTGATGCCGTACTGCGCGACTTCTTCGGCGAGCGCGAGGGCAAAGAAGCGGTCGAAAACTTTGGTGGCGGCGTAGGTGGCGAGATAGGGCAGCGGCTGGAAGCTGGCTGTAGAGGCCAGGAAGAGCACCCAGCCGCAACGTCGCTCGACCATGCGCGGAACGAAGAGCCGCGAGAGGCGAACGACAGCCTCGCAGTTGACGCGCACCATGCTGAATTCCTGCTCGGGCTGGTTCAAGTGGAATGCGCCGTACTGGCCGAGGCCCGCGTTGTTGACGAGGATGTCGACGGGAATTCCGGCGTCTTCGGTGGCGTCGTAGATGCGTTGCGGTGCGGCGGAATCGTTCAGATCCGCAATCACAATGCGGGTTTCCACGCCCCAGGCGGCAAACTCGGCGGCAAGAGATTCGAGGCGCTCTTTGCGGCGTGCGGTGAGGATGAGCTTTGCGCCCTGCAGGGCGAGTTCGCGAGCCAGCGCCACGCCGATTCCCGCGCTGGCTCCCGTGACCAGCGCCCATTTGCCTTCGAATGCCTTCGTCTTCGCCATGGTTCCAACAGAATAGCGGAGTGAGCGGAGTTGGCGGGGTTAGCGGAGCTAGGGGGAACCGTGCGCGCCCGAATTAACTCCGTAAGCGTCGCTGATTCCGCTGGCCCGACTTGGCGCGAACAGTGGATGCGGCGGAGGCTATTGTGCGGGCGGAGCTGGGGCTGGAGCCGCGTCCGGAGCAGCAGGCGCCGAAGCTGGCGGCTGGGCCTTACTGGGGAACGCACGAATATAAAGGATCAAGTTCCAGACCTCGGTGTCGTTGGCGCGGCCCACGTCCTCGGCAGGCATGTGGTCGCCTTTGCCGTTGCGAATGGCTGCGAACAAATCGCTGTCGGCCTTGTTGGCCAGCTTGCCGGGGTTGGTCCAGTCGTCGAGCGCGAGGTTCATGCCGGTGGCCAGATCGGTCTTGCCGTTGCCGTTTTCGCCGTGGCAAAGGGCGCAATCTCTGTGATAGATTTCCTTGGCCTTGGCCCGCGATTCCGCCGTTGGCTTGACCGGGTTCTTACCTGTCTCGGCAGTTTGCGCCGGAGAGGCAGCCTGCGGATTGCGGCCTGCGATGGGCAGGCATACGACGGTCAACAGGGCGACCGCGAAAAAGAGCAAAGACGACTTCAACATCACACCCTCCTCAACAGATGTCAGCAGAAACGGGCATCTTCGTGTTGTAGGAATTCTAAGGAATTATAGGCCGATTTACCGGGATCGGCTGTGAGAACCGGCACATGGACGAACCTGGATGGTAGAGGGGAGCTCAGGACTGGGAGAGTTTTTGAGGCTCAGGAATGTGCAGCGAACTCCCAAAAAGAAGTGCCCGGGAAAACAACCAGCTGGGGTAAACGCATGGGTATCGCGTTAAAATAGAAATCGCAGTGATTCTTCGCGAGCCCATCCCGGCCCTCCTCTAGCGGCGCCCGCCGCCTGCACTCGACCTGCGCCAATTCACTTTTCACTTTCCACCCCACTCGTTCAAAACCTGAAAGCCCGGAGGGCCGCCATGATCGTTGATCGCCTGGAACAAATGGAGCAGCGTTACAACGACCTGCAGGCGCAGTTCACGCTGCCTGAGGTCTTGAACGACCACGAGAAATATCAGAAGACAGCCAAGGCTCTGCGAGAAATCGAAACGCCCGTGGAGAAGTACCGCGAGTTGAAGCAGGCGCGCCAGGGCTTGGCCGAAGCGCGCGCGATGCTCGCCGAAAGCGACGCCGACCTGCGCGCCATGGCGCTTGAGGAGATTGCGGCGCTCGAGCCGCGGGCGGCCGCGCTCGAAGAAGATCTCAAGGTGCTGCTGCTGCCCAAGGACCCCAACGACGAGAAGAACATCATCCTCGAAATCCGCGCGGGCACTGGCGGGGACGAGGCCTCGCTGTTTGCTGCCGAGATTTTCCGCATGTACACGCGCTTTGCTGAGCAGAAGCGCTGGAAGGTCGAGCTGCTGTCGCTTTCGGAATCCGGCATCGGCGGCTACAAAGAAGTGATCGCGATTATCGAAGGCGAGCGCGTTTACTCGCAGCTCAAATGGGAGTCTGGCGTGCACCGCGTGCAGCGCGTGCCTGAGACCGAGCAGCAGGGCCGCGTGCACACTTCCGCCATCACCGTTGCCGTGCTGCCCGAGGCCGAAGAGGTGGACATCAAGATCGAGGCCAAAGACATCCGCATCGATACTTTTTGCTCCTCGGGGCCCGGCGGCCAGTCGGTGAACACCACCTACTCGGCCGTGCGCATCACGCACCTGCCCACCAACACCGTGGTCAGCTGCCAGGACGAGAAGTCGCAGATCAAGAATCGCGAAAAGGGCATGCGCGTGTTGCGTTCGCGCCTCTACGAAATGGAAATGGAAAAGCAGAACGCCGAACTCGCAAAGGCCCGCAAACAGCAAGTTGGCTCAGGCGACCGCAGCGAGAAGATCCGCACTTATAACTTCCCGCAGAACCGCGTGACCGACCACCGCATTGGCCTGACTCTGCACCAGCTCGACCTGGTGATGCTGGGCCGCCTGCAGCCCATCGTCGACGCGCTCATCGCGCACTACCAAGCTGAGCAGTTGAAGGGCGACGCGCAGGCCGCGTAAACGTTAGATGACGGTCGTGGCTTCGCTCTTTTCTGTCGTGGCGGCGTCGGGCGTTACCTCTCGGCACAACGAGCGATTGACGGCGCAAACGATGGCGTTCAACGAAGCGCGCACAATGCTGCCGTCGATGCCGGCTCCAAACGCCGGGGGAGCGCCTGCCACCTGCGCTTCAACAAAACAGATGGCCAGCGCATTGGCTCCGTCGCCGATGGCGTGCTCTTCGTAATCGGCGATGCGCACCTGGATACCGAACTCGCGGCGAAAGCCGTCGATAAACGCTTCAATAGGCCCGTTCCCCGCTCCGGAAACTACGTGATCCACGCCGTCTTTAGCCACCTTCGCCGTGAGCCGGTTCGAGTCTTCGTCCGCATCGTCATGATGACCGCGCAAGAGAAATGGCGAGCGCCGGTCAATATACTCGGCCTGAAATGCCGCCCATATCTCTTCGCTAGTTACTTCGCCGCCGCGCGCGTCGCTGATCTGCTGAATGGCGCGGCTGAATTCGATTTGCAACCTCCGCGGCAGCCGGATTCCGTGGTCGCGCTCCAGCAGATACGCCACGCCGCCCTTGCCTGATTGGCTGTTGACGCGAATCACGGCTTCGTAGCTGCGGCCCAGGTCCTTGGGATCGATGGGCAAGTAGGGAACCGCCCACAATCCGCCTTCCTGCTGCGCCGCGAAACCTTTCTTAATGGCGTCCTGGTGCGATCCGGAAAAAGCTGTGAAGACCATCTGGCCTGCGTAGGGATGGCGCTCGTGCACGGACGTGCGGTTGCAGAATTCCACGCTCGCGATGACTTCGTCGATGTTAGAAAAATCCAGGCCCGGATGAATGCCCTGCGTATAGAGATTCATAGCCAGTGTTACGATGTCGACGTTGCCGGTGCGCTCGCCATTGCCGAAGAGCGTTCCTTCCACGCGGTCGGCTCCAGCCATCAAAGCGAGTTCCGCCGCGGCAACCGCTGTGCCACGATCGTTGTGGGGATGAACGCTCAACACGATCGAGTCCCGGTTCTCGATGGTGCGGTTCACCCATTCGATCTGATCGGCATAGACGTTGGGCGTTGAAACCTCAACGGTGGCGGGCAGATTCACGATGGCTCGATGCGCCGGTGTGGGCTGCCAGACATCTATCACCGCCTCGCAAACATTGAGGGCGTAATCCATCTCGGTGCCGGTAAAGCTTTCCGGAGAATATTCGAAGACCCATTCGGTGGCGGGATAGCGCGCAGCATAATCGCGCACCAGGCGAGCCCCTTGTTGCGCCAGCGTTTTAATGGCCGACTGATCCATTGCAAATACCACGCGCCGCTGCAGGGTTGAGGTGGAGTTATAAACATGCACGATGGCTCTGCGCACGCCGCGGATGGCCTCGAATGTGCGTTCCATCAGATCTTCGCGGGCTTGCACGAGCACCTGCACCGTCACATCGTCTGGGATGCGTTTGCGCTCGATCAATTCGCGGCAGAAATCGAAATCCGTTTGCGAGGCCGAGGGAAATCCCACCTCGATCTCTTTGAAGCCGCACTCGACCAGCAGATCGAACATGCGCAGCTTGCGCGTAGCGTCCATCGGTTCCACGAGCGCCTGGTTTCCGTCGCGCAAATCCACGCTGCACCACGCGGGAGCTTTGTCGATTGTTTTCGAAGGCCAGGTTCGGTCGTCGAGATGAAAGTTAGAAACCGGCCGGTATTTTTTGCTGGGATCTTTCAGCATTTCTTCTTCTCCTCCGCAAAAAAGTCAAAGGCCGCCAGCGGCTTTCCCCGCTGGCGGCCTCTCAATTCTCGTGTCTTGAGCAGCCTCAGCCGGGGACCTCGATAATAAGGCCCAGCAACGGCAGGCTAAGAGCGAGCTTGTCAAGTTTGCCTGAGCCCGTCATCGGGTTCAGGTTGGTCGTGAGCTCGTTTGTGTGCCGCAAAGACATAACGTTGAGATGAATATAAACCTGAGATCGGCGTTTCACAAGGGACTCATCTACACAAACAGAATTCGCATAGGGGTTTCGGCCTCTACGCTCTTGCCTTCTTCGGCCAATTCTCCCGTTTTGGGATCGCGGGCAAAGATGCTGATCAGGTTTGAACCCTGGTTGGCCACGAGCATCCACTGCTCTGTCCAATCAAGCGTAAAATTGCGCGGCGTCTTGCCTCCGCAATTCGACCGCTTCATCGGCGTCAGCTTGCCAGTGACGAAGTCGGCCTTGAACGCGTAAAGGAAGTTATCGCCGCGATTGGCAAAGTAAACAAACCGTCCGTCGCGCGTGATCACCGTGTCGCATCCGGTCGAAACTCCGGTCGAACCCGCTGGCAGCAGCTTGATGCGATCCACGAGCGTCAGACTGCCGTTGATTTTATGCCACTCCAGCACATCCACTGTCGACACCAACTCGTTCATCGAGTACGCCGTGTGCCCGTTGGGATGGAAGTGCAGCGTACGCGGGCCGGAGCCGGGCGCACCGCGATAGATTCCCGCATGCGTCATCTCGGCAGTGGCGAGATTGGGCCTGTAAATATGAATGCAATCGCCGCCTAGGTCGTTGATGTAAGCGAAGCGATTATCGGGCGAGAACGACGCAAAGTGCGCGTGCGCCGTCTGCTGCCGGTCTGTATTCGGGCCGTGTTCGGTGTAGTGTTCGGTCCACACCGCTTCGCTCAAGTTGCCATGCCCGATCCGGAAGCTGGCGGCGCTGGCTCCGGTGTAATCCGCCGCGAGCAGAATGCGTCCCGTGCGATCAACAGCTACGTGGCACGTTCCCGTCCCCGCCGAGTTGCGCGCTGCGCGCGGCAACAGGTTTCCGCTATCGAGCCAGAAACTCGAAACCTCGCCTGTTGGCTTGCCGTTGAAACTATCCAACTCTGAAGCCGCGAAGATGAAGTACTCATCGGGCCCGTGGGAATAAGCATCGAGCCACGCAACCTTCGGGACTTTGGCGGCGACACCATCCGGCGTAAGCTCGCCGGTCAGCGGGTCCCAGTTGTACGCAAGAATTCCGTCGTCGCCGTGCGATCCGATGAAGACTCGCGGGCGCCCAGCCGGAAGCGCGGCAAATCCCACCTGGGTTGCGGCAACGGTTGTAAATGCAGTGGCGGAGGCGGTGCGCAGAAACTCACGGCGGGTTCGATGTGTCATGACAGAAGCCATTTTCGCCCACCGCGCCTGCTGTGCGCCAGAGGCAAAAAAAGCGGGCGCCTCGGGCTTCTTCCGCCACAGCGGATGAAGCCCGGGAAGGATCGGCGCCCGCGCTCGCGAAACAGCGAAAACGGGAGTTGCGGCTCTAATCCAACTGGAATTCGACGTTGATCGTGGTTTCAACTTCTACGGGCTGGCCGTTCAGCAGGTAAGGTTTGTAGCGCCACTGCTTCACGGCATCGATCGCGGCCTGCTGCAACAGGGGTGGCCCGTCCAATACGCGCAAGTTTTCGATAGCTCCATCGCATGAGATTGAGGCTTGCAGGTGCACCGTGCCCGCAGCGTGAATTGCTCGTGCCATTGCTGGATAGACGGGAAGAACCCTGTAGATCAAGAGCCCTTCCATCACTCCTTTGGAGACATTCGGCGTCGGTCGCTCCGACTGGCGAACATACGGCCGCACTTGATGGCCGCCGAACGGATTGTCCGGGCTGCCCGTACCCATTGCGGAAGGGTCGAAAGAAACCGCAGTCCCGGGGCCGACGTCCCCGCCACTGTCGGGAATCCACGCTCCCGTCGGAATCTGCCGCGGCATCACAAGACTGTGCTCGAATATTTCGGAAGCCAGGGTCGTCTGATGTTGCGGCTGCACAACCGGCTTGG
>JBEKPD010000049.1:0-46212 GCA_049521075.1 Occallatibacter sp. | reverse complement strand
AGAAAACCTTGCTGGTTTTGTCCAAGGCCGTAGTCGTGCTCGTCGTCCGCAGCGGAAAAGCTCGCGCCCACTTCAAAGAACGGCGGATCGGAGGGCCGGCGGTCATATTCGACATCGTGATTTCCGTCTTTGTAGTTTGGGACGCTCATCTCCCAGCCGCGAAGACTCAGAAACTGCTTTCCGCCGGACGTCGTGAAAGTGAGGCCCACGTCGCCGGTGGAACCCCTAAAAAAACGTTCGATGTCAGGCTGGGGTGCACCGTGGTCGAGGAACTGCCGGGCGAGCGAGACCGTGAGAACGCCGGATTGAAGCGTGTCTCCTTGAGGGCTCGAGCTGAGAGCCCAGCCTGAGGAGTCCGGCGCGGCGACGATACCGTAACCGGGCGCGGCCAGTGCGTCATTTTCGCGCAGGCTCATGCTGACGCGCACGATATTGGGCGCATAGGGCTCGATGAGAATCGTGGCTGTGTCGCGATGCGCACGGATCTCAACCGACTGCCCGGAGATGTGCAGGACAGGCGCAACAAACATCAGGAGCGGCCAGGCGCGGCGGCAACAATTTACAAAGTCAATATTGCGGTATCTCATACAGTTTGGGCGTCCTTCTCGCCAGCCGGCGCATGCAAGCCGGCATTGTGCAAACAAATCAGTGTGCGGGCCCAGTAGAAAGGACATAACAAGTCGTCAGTTTCTGTTGCTTCGATCGCTGTCCATGTGCTGTAAGGTAATCAACACCACATCGTTGCTACGCATGGGAACTTCGATTTCCATGGAGCCCTCTTTGCCGGTATGCACGATTCTATTCTCCTCTGGCAAATCACGTGTGAGCCCATCCAGGTGTGCGACTTCGTCTGAAGACAAATCTTTGGGCGCTCCCATCTCGAGATACGCCGAATACGCATCGTTGGCGTGGAATCCAGTGCGATGCACTTCCAGACGGTATGTAGCATTCGCCGCAAGATGCGCCACCTGGAGATGAACCGGCGCGGCCGCATGCGTGGGAAACAATTTTGTGAAGAACGGCCGGTCGCTCAGGTTCTGCGTCGGTTGCTCGAAATCCCAGATCACTGCCGCGAGGTTACCATCCTGCACGGCCAGCATGGCCTGCGGATCGCTCGCGGCGAGGCTGTCTCCCTGGAGCGCATGAAGGTACTTATAGGCGAAGGACGCGGGCTTGCTAATGCCTTCGCGGTTCAGGAGCCCAAATCCGCCATGAAACGACGACGGAGGCGGCCCGGCCTCCTCAAACAAATCGCTGAAGGTCCAGTGGCTCATGCCCTGCGCGAGACTCTCGCATGCCTTCAGCTTGCTGAGGATGTAGGGCGCGCTGATATAGGAATCGTGTACGGGGTCGCGCGGCGTGTAGCTTGTGCTCCACTCCGTGAAGTACAAGGGCAGTCTCGGGAAAGGCGAAGCCGAGATCTGCTGGCGAACACGGCGCACGTCGCCTACGATCGCATCGGGCGAAGCAGAAAGCTTCACGTCGCTTTGTCCATTCTCATCGAGAAAGCCACCGTTGACCCCGTAGGCATGTGTGGTAACGAAATCCAGGGGAACTCCGCTTCGCTTGACATGCAAAAGGAACTCGGGAACCCACGCTGCGCCGGCTGTTGCAGGTCCGCCTACACGCAGCCGGGGATCTATGGACTTGATCGTCTTCGCGGTTAGATCATACAGCTCGAAGTATGCTTTCTCGTCGCCGTCCTCCCAGAAGCCGGAAAGGTTGGGCTCGTTCCACACTTCAAAAAACCACGTGCGTACCTCGTCCTTGCCGTAGCGCTCTTCAAGATGGCGGACGAACCGAGCGATCAGGTCCTGCCATCCCGCGAACTTCGGATGCGAGGTATTGCCGTTCCAATAGAAGATGCTATTTTGCGAGGTAGCCAGCGCCTTTGGCGTGAAACCGAGTTCGACAAACGGTTTGATGTGCCGAGCCAGCAAGTTATCGTAGAGTTGGTCGACTCCCGACCAGTTATACACGGTCTTCCCGTTCTCGATACGCACGGTTCCGAGCACATCGTGAAAGATGGCGTGAAACCGCAGATAGCGAAAGCCGAGTTCGTCTACAACCAGCTTGAGTTGTGCCTGGCTGTCGTCGCGAATCAGCGTACCCGGATAATCTGAGCCAACCGACAAATCGAAGAAATGATCGATGGGACCGGTTGCATTGTTGATATTCACAGTAATGTGGCGGGTTGGAAGCGGAGGTGATTGCGCGGCAAGGCGTATCGCTGAAGAAGCCACCACGGAGCAAAGAAGGATTATCAAATGCCGCCGCAGCGCACGGCTGAACAGGCCTGCGTTCTCGGGTCGAGAGATGGAAAGCAACTTGCTAGTTTGCACTCGTCCCCCAGATGATTCCCCTGCTCTCAGCGGTTCCCAAATACACTGTCCCGAACGTACGCATATCCCCACAGACTACCGTGAAGCCGCCAAATTGATGGGCGGGATCGTTGATCTGGATCCACGTCGAACCGCTATCTGTGGACCGGTACAATCCCCACACTCCGGCAATCTGCCCGTCCAGGTAGAGTGCGGGTTTCGCCGCGCCGGTCACAGATTTGCCGAAGCCCAGATGATAAGCGTCCTGGATGCCCACGACTGCCATCAACACTGGCAGAGTGCTCGTACCGGAGTTGAAATAGAGACCGCTCTCCTGGCCGGCAAGCCACAGATCTCCCTGCGCGTCCGGCAATACGCTAAGGATGCCTCTGCCGGGTAAACCCGATTGAATGGCGGCAAATGTTGCGCCGCCGTCGGTGCTGATGGAAAACGTGCCATTCGAGAATCCATAGAATACGCCAGCCTTCACACGATCGCTCGCCACCTGCGCCTGTGCGCTGATTCCAGTGGAAGCAGCCCATGTTTGCCCCAGGTTCGTTGAGTACCACCAAACCGACGAGGTATCTTCCGTCGCCCATACGATCGAGGAGCCATCAGGGGCAATGGCAATGGCACCTCCGCCTTTGGTTCCTGGCGGCATGGAGGGAAACGCAATCCATGTGAATCCTGCATCGGTGGAGATCACCCCGCGCGGCATGGCTCCGCTGGTTCCGTCCGTAACACGCAGTACGGTGGTAGGTGTGTTCTGCTCGAAATCCATGGAAGTCGGCGTTGCTGCCGGGTTGCTGAACATCTGCTGCGGCGGTGAAGCAGTCAGGTTCTGATGCGCAAATCCGGATACATCGCCGAGCGCGCTCAGCAGGATCGTGTTTCCAGACGGAGGAGCCCAAAGGCCCAGCACCGCGGTTTCTTCGATCCCGTTGGCGCCAACGGTCCAACGGACGATGCCGGTCGAGCTCGCACTGGGATCGGCGCTAGTCAAATTACCCGTTGTCCAGATGGTTTCGCCGGTTCCGTAGATCGCGTGATCCGCGTTGAACGGGTCGATCGCCAAAGCCGTTGGCCAATTCCCAGTCGAGGCTCTGTTCGTTGAACCGCCAAATGCAAGATAGGGCGAAAGCGAGGAGTCGTGCGTGCCAAGACCGGGCGAGGCGGAATCGACATTTATTTTCACCGACGAGACGTCGCGCCAAGTCGCGCCGTCGTCTGTGGAGCGATACACAATATCCCCTGTGGGCCAGTACTGATCCAGTGTGCTTAGGAGCAGATGCCCGACATGGCCTGGATCGACAGCTATCCCGCCATAACCGTTGCTGCTGTTGATGGTGAGATTTTGATTCGGCAAGGCAATCTGCGTCCAGGTTCCCGACGTCCAGTTGGAAGCAGGAACAAACTTCCAAAGTTGATTGGCGGTCATCGTGTTCGGGCCGGACTGCTTGCCATACAGGATATAAATCGCTCCATTCGGACCGAGCTTTGCCTGGAGCGGCGCAAGTGAGGTCGCGGATGAGGCGAAAGACGGTTGCCCACTCACCGCCGTCCATGTACTGGTGGCCGTTCCGCCGTTTGCCGTCACATAGATCGCCTGCGGATCGGTTCCAGTTCCAGTGCCTCCAGTGATGGCATAGACAACTGACGAGGCAGAGCCCGCAGAGCCGCTCGACGCGACCGGAAGAACCGCGATCACGCCGTCTCCATTGGACGTTGCGGTGAAGGGCAAACCGGTTGCCTGGGTCCAGATGACTCCGGAATTCGTGGAAATCTCGAGGCCGGCAACGCGCGTGCCAAAGTAAATGACGCTGGGCTGGTTGGGATCCACCGCGATCCGCTCACCTGTTCCGCGACCCAGTTCGTTGGAGCCGTTCTTGAAAGGCAGAGGAACGGTCGTGAACGTGTTGCCCTGGTCATTAGAGATCAGCATAGCTCCGTTCCCATCCCAATTGTTGGTGTATTCGCCGACTGCGAGGTAGAGCTTGTCGGGGTTCGTGGAATCGAGCCCGATGGCTTCGACGCCGCTTTGCCACCAATTGGCCTTCGCAGTGAAGTCTAGAAGCGGCACCCATTTGCTGTCACTGGGGCCCCAGCGATACGCCCCGCCAACATCGGTGCGCGCGTACATCAGATTCTGTTGGGAGGGATGAAAATACAGGCCGGTCACATAACCGCCGCCAACAATCTTCACGTTGTTCCACACATAGACGGGCCCGGAGCCATTTACCGTGCGGGCCACGCTAGCTGTCACGGCATTCGCTTCAGGAGCAGGCCAGGTGATCGCGGGGGAGACGGGAGCGGTAGATGCGTTGTTGACGCCGCTGCAGCCATTCAACTGCGAAAAGATACAGATGAGCCCGGTCAGCGATGCGAATATAGGCTTCATGCTGAGACACATTCCGTGATGTCCTGGGCCACTCATGCCGATTAGGAACACAATCTTCCTCCACTCTGGCGGTGGCCCCGCCAGGACAGCCGTAGCCGTCCTGGCTGAGTAGCGATCCCAGCAGCTCACTGCACGGTAAGCGAAACCTGGAATGTAGTTTGCGAGCAAGGCGCAAGCGCCGGACTGTCCTGGGGCGGATTCGACCCGGGAATCGTTCCGCACGTCTGCATGGGCGGGTTCGCGGTGCTCGCAGTGGGCAAGGTCGTGTACGGATCGGACCACGCGTAGACGGTGACCGTGCCGGCGCCCGCAGGAGTGGCTTACTGAATCCCGCTGGTGCAGGCTCCCATTCCCCCGGCTGCAATGCTCAGCAGGATGAATGCGAGCGCAGTCGTGATTGTCGACGAGCCCCGGCGCGCGAACCGCCGCCTGGCAAAGAGGAGCAGCAGTCCGGTTGGTCCCGCAAGCCACCAGGGGAACTTACTTGCCGTGGGCGTCTGCGGAGGTTGATCGATAACGACGCTCATGGCGATCGTGGGGTTGGATGCGGTTGTGGTCGGCGTGCTGGGCAAAACCTCGATCTGGCCCGGAGAGAATACGCACCGTGCATTGGCCGGAAGAGACGAAGCCAGGCAACTGAATCCGACCAAGCCATTCCAGCCGCCGTAACCCGTGGCCGTAAATGTCACGGTGCTGTTACTGCTGGAACTGCTGGTCAGCGAGGCGCCGCTGGAGGTTACCGTTACGATCGGTGAAGTCGCGACATAGATCGTGGCCGATGTGGCAGAAACAGAACCGACGTAGTTCGGGTCGCCCGAGTAGGTAGCGACGACAGTGTAGTTGCCCACCGCCAAAGAGGAGGTGGAGAATATGGCTTCAAAGATTCCACCCGCTACGGGCTCAACCGGCGAAGAGCCCAGCGTCGTTCCATTGGCCGCGAAGGTTACCGTTCCCGTAGGAATGCCCACACCCGCGAAACCGATGGCCGCTGTAAACGTGATCGCATTTCCCGGAAGCGCACTGAAGGGATTGATGTAGGGAGCCGTTACCGCCAGAGCTGTGGCGGTGGAAGTCTTCCCGACAGTCAACTGCTGTGTGGAGGATACACTGCCGTTAAATGCGGCGGTGCCGTTGTACACCGCGATCAGCGCATGGCCGCCGCCGGTGAGGCCGCTGGCCAGATTGAAGATGGCAACGCCGCTCGAACTGAGGGTTGCATCACCAAACTGCACGCCATCGACTACCAAAGTCACCGTGCCGGATGCGGTCCCGCTGGTGGCAGTCACTGTTACAGACAGAGTAATTGCCTGGCCGAAAGATGGCGAGCCGCTGGACGGCGAGGTGACGGCCAGCTTAGTCGTTGTCGCAGCTGTCGCTGTGCCGTTGCCGGTCAGTGTTATCTGGGTTGTCGCGGCATTGGCGGCGTTGCTCGCCAACGTAAGAGTGTCGGTGCGCGCGCCCGATGCCAACGGCGTGAACGTCGCGCCGAGTTCGCAACTGGCGCCCGTGGCCACCGTTCCGCCCGCGGCACAGATGCCGGACCCCGTCGCGGATACGCTGAAGTCGCCGGTATTGCCAAGGGCTGTGAAGTACGGCGTACCTAGAAGGAGCGGTTGGTTACCCGCGTCTTCCACCTGCGCCGCCAGAAGGCCGCTGGGTGTATTCAGGGACCAATCGCCGAAGACAAGCGTGGTGCTTGTGCGCGTGATCTTGTACGCCGATCCACCGGAACCGTTGGTGACGTAGAGATTCCCCGACGCATCCAGCGCCACGCCGTAGGGTGTGGAGACGCCAATGCCCGCCTCCACCTCGGCGATGGGTTCGAGACTGCCGGAGACGTTGGGGACGCGCACCACATCGCCGTTGACGTAGTCGGCGACAAAGAGGCTGCCCGAAGCGTCGACGGCCAACCCAGTAGGGTTTCCGAAGCCGACCGCGACCAATTGTTGCGCGGGCTGATAGAGCGGGTAGAGAATCTTGTCGATTTGTCCCACGCCCGAGTTGGCCACGTAGAGATTGCCGATCAGGTCCACTGCCAAAGCCAGCGGGCCGCTGAACGAAGACCCGATTGTGATGGCGGCGGGGACGTTCAACGTCCCATTGAAGGGGATGGCGACAATCCGGTTGTTGCCTGTGTCGGCAATAAACAGATCACCGGCTCCATCCACGGACACAGCCGCTGGACCGCTGAGCATTGTGCCGGCCAGCGCAGTGGAAAGGACAGTCTGCGCGGAGTTGCTCAGGGAGCCGTTCACCATCGGCACTTCGACTATGCGGTTGTTGCCGGTGTCGGCGATGAACACATTGCCGGCTCCGTCCACAGCCACGCCGGCCGGTTTGCTAAATCCCGCACCGATGGAAACCGCACTTGAGCTGCCGGACTTGAATTCGAGAACGGCGTTGTTGCCGGCGTCAGCAAAGAAGGTGTCGCCGGCCGAATCGATCGCGACCGACATCGGCGACTTGAAGCCGCTTCCAAAGCTCGACGGCACGCCCGGATCCAGCGTCAAGCCAGCGCTCAGGCCGGTGCCTTCAAGATCAACCGTTGCCAGGGCAGCTCCACTGGATCCGGTCAGCGTAACGCCACCGGTTGAAACTCCCGGCACGGCAGGCGCGAACTGCGCGGTAACGGTGCAGGTAGAGTCTGCCGCATAGTTCGTCCCGGCAGCGCAGGTGCCGCCCGTGCTGCTGATGGTGCTGCTGTGGGCGAACTGAATGGATGCCGGCGTTTCCGCTGCATTGAAGACCACGTTCAGCGTCGCAGATGCGGTATTACCCACGGCCACGGCCCCAAAGCTGCCGCTTCCTTCCGTCAGTTCATAGACAGAATTGTCAGAGCCGTTGTCAGTGAAAAACACGCTCCCTGAAGGAGCAACTGCCACTGCATTGGCAAAGGTAAGCGGGTTGAATAGGCCCGCGCCTTGCGCAACAACATACTGATCGTTCGGATTCAATCCCGCCGTTTCATTCGGGATCACATATAGGACCGACGAAAAATACAGCGGCGGGTAATAACCATTGATGGCGTATTGTCCGCCTGTTCCCTGGTCGGCCACATAGAGGTTTCCTGATCCGTCAATGCTGACTCCTACCACGCTGACGTAGCCGCCTCCTAAGTTCACGGGAGTTGAGCTGTACACCTGTGGGGTCGTCGAAGTCGCTGCAGTAGTCACCTTCAATTCGTAGAGGACGCCGCCAGAGACATAGTAGATGTTATTGCTTGCATCAATCGCGATCGACGTAATCGGATTTGCCAGGGAGGCGAGCAGCGTAGCGCCCAGCGTCTGTGGATAGCCGGTATACTCCGCAAGCAACTCGTTCTTGGAGGCACAACAGGCGTCGCTTGTCGCGATGAACACATCGCCGGTAGAATCGACAGACACAGCGGACCCACCCCAGTAGTAACTGATGGCGCCAAGATTCCCTATGCTTATGCTCGATTGCGCTGACGTTTGCGGCACGCAATTGCTGATCGGAATCTTGGTTACGGACCCCGTATATCCCTGAAGAACATACAAATTGTTTTTGCCGGAGTCGATCCCGAGGGATGCTGTACCATAGCTGGCAGCGCCCAAAACAGTTTGCGCCGCTCCTCCTCCATAAGGAATCTCGACCACTTGGCCGCTGCCCTCGTTGATCGTATAAATGTCTCCGCAGGCATCGAGAGCCACATCCCCCAAGTCCCCCGGCAGTCCGGATGCGTTGACCGCGATCGTCGAGCTGACCACCAAGGGTGGAACATAGGAACTAGCAGCCCAGGCGGGCAGCGCGAATCTGCTCACTATCGCCAGCAGCATTAAGCCCGCAGCTCTTTCCAACACCCTCCTGATCGAATTCTTGCTCAGCATTTCAAGCCTCCTGAATGCGGCTTCGTGCCGCGTCTCACTTATTTCCGTTCTGCTTTTCATCGTTGCTCGTATCGCCGCTCTGCTCCGTACGCAGATGTGCGGGAGTTCGCGGCCCCACCGCGGCTAGAAGTTGTACTTGAAGGCAAGCTCAACAATCCTCACACCGTTTCTGAACGACGTGTAACCGAATGAGCTTGTGTTGGTAATGATCGCGTTCTGCAGCGCCTGAGAGAGAGAGGTGTACTAACACCCCGTGCAATTTCCAGCCGTGAGGTACAAAGTATCGAGATTTTGGTTGTTGAACGAGGTGAGCGGGTGATTCAGGAAGTTGAATCCAGAACCACGGAACTGCATATTCTGCCGTTCGTTGATTTTGAAGTCCTTGTAGATCGACAGGTCCGACTTGAAATAGGCGGGACCATGCGAGTCGGGTAGGTTCCACCAGCCCTGGGTACCGATCGTCGGCATGGCAAAGCAACTACCGTTAACGAACTGGTTTTTCTTCAAGGCCTTGCGCGGATCGCACGTGACATTGGGCTGCAAGAGATAGTCGGAGGAGCCAAGCCAGTTCGCTGCACTGATCGACTCACCGACAGACGCCGACCCGACCGTGTAGTTCACACCGCCGCTCAAGTTGTAGTTTCCGGTATTATTCGCGACCGCGAGATCCGGCCCGCTTTGCAACGAAGTGATCCCGGAAGCCTCCCAGCCGTTCAGCGCCTGGCCCAGAATGTGGTTGCCGTGAAACCTGATTCCCTCTTGGTAGGAGTACGTCACGTTGAACGCCTGCGGACGATCGAAGGAGACGATGCCGTAGTCGTGATGCGGATCGACCGGGTCAACATTGGAACCGGTATCGTAGTTGCCGCGTACGCCCAGCGCCTTCGACCAGGTGTAATTGGCGCCGTAGACCAGCGCGCCAGTTGCTTTGTTCCACGAGGCCTGCAGCGAATTGTAGCTGGACCAAATCACATGGTTGACCACGTCGACGGCCTGGTAATTCGGATAGGGGCGGTAATCCGCCGTGTTGGGGATATTGCTCGCCGAGTTCAGCTGGCCGGTCACCGGATAGGGCGCAAAAAACGCGCCCAACGGAATCACATTCTGGTTCTACAGGTTGGCGTCGTTGCTGCCGGCCAGCGTCATCAGGTGCTGGCCGCGATTGCCCACATAGGCGACCTCGATCGCCGACTTCCACGGTCCCTGCCGGTCGATCGTGAAGTTGTAGTTGTACGTAATCGGCATGTGGTTGTCCTTGGGGTCTGCCGCATTCACGGTAAAAGGTGTAATAGGTCCAGTCGTGGCTCCCGAGTAGTAGCCGCATGGAACGTACTTTGTAGTGAAAAGTTGGCCGAACGTGCAGGTAATATTGCTGGGGTTCGAGTAGGTCTGTAACCCGATCGCCGTTGCCTCCCCGGCTGCGGCGGTCGTCGAATCGTGCGAAACATACATGCCCCACCCACCGCGCAGGACTGTCTTGCCGTTGCCGAAGAGGTCGTAGGCCAGGCCAGCACGCAGCAGGTAGAAGAGGGCGCGAGTCGGATAGCCCGCGTTGGGATATTGCGAGTTGTGCTGGTGCCAGTCGATGCCGGGCCAGGTGATGTTTGACGCCGTTACGGTTTTAGAGAGAACGTTCTGCGGCACTCCCGCTGGATTCCAAACCGCAATGCCCACGCCATGCGGATCGTACCAGGGTTCCTGGTGAGAGAGGCGAACGCCTAAGGTGAGTGTGAGCTTGCCATTCACCTTCCACTCGTCGGTGCCGTACCATTCGAAACTTCGGAAACGAAGGTTCTGTATGGGATCACCGTTGGCCTGGTTGTAGTTGAGGGGACATCCCATCAGGAAATTGCCCACAGTATTGCCCAGGTTGGCCTCGTTCGCCGGGGCGCTTGCCGTCGCCGTCGTCTGGTTGGGATAGCAGCTGTCATAGCGCATGAACGCCAACTGGCCGTTCTCCTGGCTACCCAGGATCACGTTGTTGTTTCCCGTCTGCTCCATGTAGTAACCAAGTTTGATCGTGTGCGTCCTGTACACCTTGGTCACGTTGTCGGCCACGTTCCAGGAGAACTTTCTCAGGTATTGCGAGCCGGGCGGCACATATCCGAACGAAAGGCTTGGAATTCCCGTGCTTTCATACGTGATCACTTCGGGCAACTGCGTTTCGTTCAGATTCAAATGGCCTCCGGTGTATCCGGCGGTTGCCCACGCCGTTCCCGTGGTCTGCACTTTAGCTCGGTTCGTGAACTGCGCCGGCTGGAAGTAGAAGATCCCCGATACCACCACCTCGTTGGTGAGCGAGGAACTAAGAGTTTTGGTGAGTTCCAGAGTTAGATATTGGTTATGACCGTTGGAGTAGAGAGGCGTCGGATAGGGCATCGTACCGTTGGGATTGTAATAAACGTTGTTCATCTGGGTTTCAACATTGACCCGCTCCCAGTTATAGGCCGCGTGCAGCTTGAGAGTGTCGATAATGCTGTAGTCTTCTGTGTCGTGGAACTGGAAGCCGTTGTGGACGATGTCACGTTCTTGGCGAAGTTGATACCGTCGGATTGGTAGAGCAACGATCCCGCGGAATACACCTGTTGCGGCGTGCGGTTGGCCTTTGGCCACAGACTGCTGATCGCCGTCGTCGCCGGGTCGATGTACGGCATCTGGCCGTTGTTGATCGTATTGCCCATGACATCTAGTGATCCGTTTGGGGACCAGCAGTTACCGGCAACGGCGTTGTAGGCGGCCGAGACCGAATAGTCAAAAGGGCAGTTGGTGAGCAGGCCGTTTGCACCGTTAAGAGGGACGTTGAGCGCGCTGGCGATTGTCGACTGGCTCAAGTCGCCGCCGAGCATGGCCGCGTTGGGAACGAACGCCGTCGACGTGGCTTCAGGTGAGAGTTGCCTGTAGCTTTCGAACCCCACCCAGAAGACAAGCTTTTTCTTTTCGTTGAAATGAGTATGCGGAATCAGCACCGGCCCGCCCAGGTTGGCGCCGGGATAAGCGAATCGGAACGAAGGCCGCGTGAGGCCGTAATACTTTGAAAGCCAGTCGTTAGAATTAAGCGCGCTGTTGCGAAAGTAAGTGTAGACGCCGCCGTGGAACTGGGTGCTGCCGGCCTTACCCACGGCATCAATCACAATCGGCCCTTTGGACTGGTCGGCGCCGAAGTTCGAGGTCGATACCTTCACCTCCTGCACCTGGTCCATGTTGACGTTGGACATCTGCCCGCCCATGTCGCCGGGATCGGTCAGGTTGGCGCCGTCGGCCTTCAGATTGACTAGGCCCTGCTGCGGCGCCGCGCCGCCGGCTCCCCAGGAACTCAGCTGGCCGCTTCCGGGGCCGACGACCTGGTATCCATAGATTCCGCCTGGCCCCTCGTTCTGCAAGTCGGCGCCTGCGTTGATGGTGAATCCGGGCAGGATAGCCAGCAACTCGTCTGCGTCGCGGCCGACGGTGGACAGCCGGTTGAGATCGTCCGAGGTGATCAACGTGCTGTGTTCGGGAGAATTCAGCGTAACTCCGGCGGTCTCGGCCGTAACCGTGATCGAAACCTCCGCCCGGCCTATCTTCAACGCGATCTTGGGTACGGTTAGTTCGTCGCCGGGATGGACTACAATACCCGTCACCGTCCAGGTTTCAAAACCCGCACGGCTGATCCGCAACGTGTAGGTTGCCGGCTGGATGGCGGCAAAGTTAAAAAACCCTCGCCGTTGCTGTTGGTGGTCCACTGAGCCTTGCTGCCCTCGTCGACCAACACAACCTTGGCGCCGGGTACGAGCGCCCACGTTGTGTCGTGCGCGGTGCCGGCAATGTTGGCGGTAGTCTGTGCCTGCCCCGCCCCGGCAAGCAAGAGCAAAATTGCAATCCCCAGGATGCCCCAGGAATACCTCTTGAGTGGCTGCGTCAACCGCGGAATGAATGAATCGTTCGCTAACTTCGACAAGATACGCCTCCATATCTCCGAATGCTTGTCTTCTCAGCTCGTCCTAACTGAGTCGGTTCGCTCCCGAAACCTCGCAAAAGCCCGCTCTGCGCCCCCTGATTCTGCTTGCCTCCGCAGCTTTGGGTTTGCTCGGCAGGGACCATTCGAAACCGCGGAGAAAACTAGGACGTCCGCAGCCAGAATGTAAAGGTTAATCCTGTACGATTGTGTACCGCCCTCTCCCGCGAACGGTTACATCGTACGTACCTTTTTGAAATCACACAGGATAACCTCGCCGCACCGAACGTCTTCGCAGCCATGTTGCAATCACGTACCTGGATGGCTATCATCGTGTCCCACAGGAGGCAACCGTTGTCCAGCAGCAGCGAGACTGTCGGAGTGAGTACGCATCCGGGCCCCGCAGAGGATGAGCACCGGGAATTAAAAGCCGTCACCGCTGCGTTGGCAAATTCTTCGCGGCTTCTACGTCTGATCACCTACATTGGCGAGAAGTATTTTGGTGGAGAGACAGACCAGCTGCACGAATACGGGATCGCCACCGAAGTCTTCGGCCGTTCTAAGTCAACCTTCAATGCCGGTGAAGACGCGATTGTGCGCGTGGAAGCGCACCGGCTGCGCAAACGGCTGAAGGAATATTACGAGAACGAAGGCAAAGACCACCCCATCCAGCTGTTGATTCCGTCCGGAACCTACATTCCGGTGTTTACTCGCCGCACTGCGAGCGCCGAAACTGCCCGGAGCAATCCTTCTCGGCGGCATCCCGCAGTTCGCTGGTGGTTTTTCGCAGCTGTAGCCGGGGCGCTAGCCCTTATCGCTTTCGGCATCTACACGCTTTCCCATGTACACAAGAGAGAGCGGACCGCCGGCGCCGCAACGGGTTCCGGTTCTGCCGCAGGCCTTCCCTTTAGCGCCGCATCCTACGCGGAAGTGCCTCTGCGTGTCATGGCGGGCTACAGGGGAAAGCCGCATATCGACAGCGCTGGAGCCGTCTGGCAGTCCGACCAGTATTTTCACTACGGCGGAACCTGGGAGCGTCCCCAATCCCTGGTGGCTCGAACCAGCGATCCGATGCTGTTCGACCAGTGGCGCAACGGCGACTTCTCCTATGACATCCCTTTGCGTCCCGGCGTATACGAGCTGCATCTTTACTTCATCGCCGCGGAAGCGCCTTCGAATGGCGCTTCCACGTTTACTGTGAGCGTAAACGGAGAAACGGTTCTGTCGGGCTTCGATGTCAATTCCGACGCCCTGGGCGCGAATATCGCCGACGAACGTATCCTGCGCGACGTCAGCCCCGGCAGCAACGGACTCCTGCACCTGGGCTTCGACAGCGAGCGTGGCAGCGCCGCGTTGAGTGCCTTTGAAGTTCTGCCCGCCACGCCTCACCGGCAGCTTCCCATTCGTCTGGTGACGCAGCCAACCTCCTATACCGACCGTAACAACCAGTTCTGGCATCCTGACGACTATTACATGAATGGTTACACGTCGACGAGGCGCACGCAGATCGCGGGAACGCCCGATCCCGACATCTTCACTGCCGAGCGCTACGGGCATTTCACCTACGCCATCCCGGTAGACACGCGCGACCGCTACACCGTGATCCTGCACTTTGCCGAGTTTTACTTCGGACCGAGTGCATCAGGAGTCGGAGGCGTGGGTAGCCGCGTGTTTCGCGTTCTGTGCAACGGCAATACCCTCCTCGACAACTTTGATATTTACAAGGAAACCGGCAGCCTCCATGCCCTGACCAAGACCTTCTACCATCTGCAGCCAACTGCACAGGGCAAGCTCAGCCTTACCTTTGAGCCGATTGTGAACAACGCCACCGTCTCCGGCATCGAAGTTCTAGACGAATCGCAATAGCGCAGACGCAGCCCTTCCCTTCTCTCCATGCGCGAATTGGCCCCAAGGCCACTACTTTCCTGGAATCACGAGCACCGTTTTCGATGTCGCGTGTACCGTAATGGACAAACAGGCCACTTTTAGAGAGCCGCAGAAAACCGCCCATCAAAACCTGTAGCCCGGCTTGAGTTCGCATTGATAGACAGAGTCGGGCGGCTTATCCCCATTCCTTACGGTGCAGCTTGCCCAGCTCAGATCGGGATCGGGCCCCAGCGGGAACACGATCTCGATACCGCCCAGCTCGGCCACGAGGCTTACGCCTTCCGCGGTGGGCGGAAGAGTGAAATTTAACCCACGGCCATAGATCACGGGATACGACTCCCGCACCGCGGAGACGATGCTGGTGTGGTACGCCTCGGCTTGCAGCAGAAACGTCGTGGTGTCGGACCAGTCCAACGCCGTCGCGGTAATGATGCGGCCGCCTTGGACAAACCCATGGGCATCGATCCGGGTGAACGGGCAAGGCCCTGCAATGCATGAGGCTCTCGCGTCGCGAAATTCGTTTCCGGCGCCGGCATCAAGCTGGATAGAGCCTGTGGACGCCTTCCAGTGCCCGTCAGGAGAACAGGGACTGCGATGACTGCAGGGAACGTTGCCTTGATTTGCTACCTCGAATGTCTTGGCCGCACTTCCGATATTCTCCTCGGTCTCGGAGTTCTCCGTGTATCTGACGCGAATGTTCGATACGGCCGTTCGCGCAATCGCCGGATCGGTGTCAGCCTCGCCGCCTGTCGGCAGCATGGCAGCGACAATCAACTCCCGCAGCGAGGAGCGGAAGCGGATAATCACCGGCAAACGCAGGTCTTTGTAGCCGGGTTGCCGGAAGCTGAGCAGAACTGTTTGCCCGGGAAGAACCGTGCCGGGAATGGCGATCCGAAAATATCCCGAGACGTCGGATTCTGTGGCTAGACTCGAGTCCCCGTAACGGGCAACGATCTCGACTCCGGCGATCGGAAGTTGCTTGCGTGCGTCGGAATCGCTGCGGATTACTGCACCCTGAATGACCGACCAGTGCGGTCTCCAGTGGCGCACGCCCAAAAACACGAGGGCAGCAATCGCAGCCCCGGCGGCAATGGCGATCCAGACAACAGTTCTTTTGCGGATCACGGTTTCTCTTTGCCTCAATCTCTTTGGACGCGCATTCTTGCTGTTTTGCCGTCCGTTTGCGAATAACCGGCGCCGGAAATTCCGCATCTAAATTTATGCGCGAGCAATGAAGCGGCTAGATGGCCAACCAACTTTTCACCATGCTGGGCGAAAAACGTCGCGGCGAAACTTGCTGCGCCAACTCTCACGCCTTTCTCTTGGACTGCCGCTGGCACGCGTAAACGCGCTCGCTGGTTCTAGTGCGCCCGATTCTAGCGCGATCGATAAGCCGCATAAAGACCTGCCAGCGCCTGCACAGTCCTTCTACGCCGGTTTGACGGCGCCGGTCTCTCTCCAAGACGACAAGTTGCTTGACGATCTGGAACGGGCCTGTTTCCTGTTCTTCTGGGAGCAGGCAAATCCGCAAACGGGCTTGATCAAAGACCGCTGCAACGTTCGCGCGAAGGACGAGAGCTTGGCTGCCAGCATTGCATCCACGGGATTTGGGCTCACCGCAATTTGCATCGCCGATCAGCGCGGATTCATCAGCCATGCAGAGGCGCGTCTGCGCGTGGTTCGTACTCTCTCCTTTCTTTGGCACACGCTTCCCACGCACCGCGGTTTCTATTTCCACTTCGCGAATCTTAATACCGGCGAAAGAATGTGGGACTCAGAGGTTTCGTCGGTCGACACGGCGATTCTGCTGTGCGGAGTGCTCACATGCAGGCAGCACTTCGCCGACAAGGATATCGACGAACTGGCGCACGCCATCTTCGATCGCGTGGAATGGAACTGGCTTTCAGAGGACACCAGTCTCCTTTCGCATGGCTGGACACCGGAGCTTGGATTTATCCCGTCGCGATGGGACTTCTACAGCGAACTGATGATGATGTACCTGATGGGCATGGGCTCTTCGTCTCATCCGCTTACCAAGGATGCGTGGTTTGCATGGAAGCGCACCATCTTCGAATACGACGGGATGCGATACATCGGATCGTTTGCGCCGCTATTCATTCATCAATACTCCCAGGCGTGGTTCGATTTCCGGCAGAAGCGCGACCGATATGCGGATTATTTTGTCAATTCGGCGATTGCAACCGATGTGCACCGCCGCTTCTGTGTTGCGCTGAACCCGCAGTTCGTCGACTACAGCAATGCCCTCTGGGGAATTACGGCGTCGGATTCGACGCGCGGCTACGTGGTGTGGGGCGGTCCACCCGCTCTGGGGCCTATCGATGGCTCGATCGTGCCGGCCGCTGCGGGCGGTTCCCTTCCCTTTCAGCCGGCGATGACCTTGCGCGTCCTCCACACCATTCGCGATCGTTACCCGAATGCGTGGTGCCGTTACGGCTTTGTGGATGCATTCAACCCGCTCACCGATTGGTACGACACCGACGTGATCGGCATCGATACCGGCATCATCATGATGATGGCCGAGAACCTGCGCACCGGCTTTGTCTGGAAGACGTTTATGAAAAACCCCGAGGCGCAGCGCGGCATGGAGAGCGCGGGCTTTCAGTCCTACACACCGGCAGCAACATAACAATCCCGATAACAATCCCGCGACTTACTTGCCGGCGGTTTCTGCACGGTTGCGCGGCGCTCCCGGTAGCCTGCTGCCCGTCAACCCTCGAATCGTCCTGAAAACAACGCCGCGCGCGCGACCTGCATCTTTATAATCAGTAATGAACTAATTAACGCCAGATAAAACGAGTTAACTAACACCGCCTTCGATGCACTTCTTCTTCGCTTGAACTGTCTATCTATATACCTTGGTTCCGTCATCGAGCACATCGTCCCCCGTTTCCTGATGAAGTCGTGCGTGGGGCGTCGAGTTGCAGGCAAGAGACACGATGCATTCGCAAACAGAGTCGTTACCGCCGAATCGCGAAGCTCCGTCCTCCTCTGGATCGGCGACGCAAAGCAGCGCCTGGGCCGACCGTGTGCGCGCGCTCAAAAACATTCCTCCGGTACTGCATTTTGTTTGGGAGTCGGGACCGGCTGTCGTCTTCTGGAACATCGCGATTCGTGTCGTAGTCGCGTTCCTGCCCGTTGGCATCGGCATCATCGTCCGCTTCATTATTGACGGCGTCAATCGCATCCGTCTGCATCAGCCGTTGCCGCAGGGATTCTGGTGGCTGGTCGCGGCGGAGATGGCTCTGGCGGTGCTGACTGGAGTCCTGACGCGCGCCGTCGATTATTTTGACAATCTGCTGGCCGACCGTTATACGCATCACGTGAGCGTTGAGGTAATGCGCAAAGCCGCGGCGCTCGACGTGACCGTATACGAGGACCCGGTGTTTTACGACCGTCTTGAACGGGCGCGTGTGCAGGCAACCGACAGGTTGGCCATGATCCAGCAGATGGGCCGCCTGATCCAGCAGACCGTGACCGCGATTGCCTTCTCGGCGGTGCTGGTGGTGTACTCGCCGTTTCTTCTGCTTCTGCTCGTGGTCGGCATTGTTCCAGCATTCCTGGGCGAGAGTCATTTCGCATTTCTCACTTATGCCAAGAACTTCAGGCAGACGCCTATCCGCAGGCAGATGGATTATCTGCGCCAAGTAGGCGGCAGCAAGGAAGCAGCCAAGGAAGCCAAGCTCTTCAACCTCAACGGATTCCTGAGCCAACGGTTTGAGGCGCTCTCGCAGAAGATCTACGAAGAGAATGTGGCGCTCAACCGGCGGCGGCTGTTCTGGGGCGGGCTGCTTTCGATTCTCGGGCAGTTGGGGTATTACTGCGCATACGCCTACAGTATTCTGCGCACCATTCAAGGGCATTACAGCGTGGGCGATCTTACGCTGATCACGGCCGCGATCATGCAGGCGATGAGCAACATTCAGCAGGCGTTTTCGACGGCCTCGGGAGTTGCTGACCAGGCGCTGTTCCTTACCGATCTGCTGGCGTTCTTTGCCATGGAACCTGCGGTGACGTCGAAAACCGACGGGCCTCATGCACCCCGGCCGATCCAGCGCGGATTCGAATTTCAGAATGTTTCCTTTGTATATCCGGGAACTGAACGACGTGTTCTCGACAGCTTTAGTTTTGCACTGCGGCCCGGAGAGCGAGTGGCGCTGATTGGTGAAAACGGCCAGGGCAAAACCACAATTGTGAAGCTGATCACGCGGCTCTACGATCCCACCGAAGGACGGATTCTGCTGGATGGAGTGGACCTGCGCGAGTACGATCTCGACGACCTTCACGCCGAGATTGGGGTGATCTTTCAGGACTTCATGCGTTATGAGATGACCGCCCGCGAGAACATCGAAGTCGGCCGCATCGATGTCGAACACACCGCGCGGGAGATCGAGTACGCGGCAGAGAAAAGCCTCGCCAGCGGCGTGGTAGCAAGACTGCCGGCCGGGTACAACCAGATGCTCGGCAGGCGCTTTGAAAACGGCGTCGATTTGTCGGGGGGCGAATGGCAGAAGATGGCTCTGGCGCGCGCTTACCTGCGCGACGCACAACTGCTCATTCTCGACGAACCGACGGCCGCGCTCGATGCGAGAAGCGAATTCGAGGTGTTTGAGCGCTTCGCCGAGCTGACATCCGGCAAGATGGCGCTGCTGATCTCGCACCGCTTTTCGACGGTGCGTATGGCCGATCGCATCGTGGTCCTTGAGGCGGGGCGCCTGGTGGAAGAGGGCAACCACCATCAACTGCTCGCACTCGGGGGGCGCTACGCGTCCATGTTTGAGATGCAAGCTGCAAGTTACCGATGAGGTCTCGATGAGCGAAACATTTGCCATTCCGCCAGTTGAAGAGACGCTTGACAAGGAAGTTCTGGAGCGTCTGCGGCGGGCCGCGCATGCAACCTCCTCCTGGGATGTGGTTCCGCGCCCGTCAGGGCACAGTAACTTCGTGAGGCGGGTTTACAGGGCCCGCCATGCGCTCCAGCGTCTGGAAATTAGCCTTGCCCGGCATCCGCTTCCCCCTCCCACAAGCGATCCCGAGCTTACAGCTCGCCGCGCGGCGCTGCTCGAGCTTGGCGCCAGTCACCGTATGTTCAGGTCCGCGATCTCGGCCGTCGCCGACAAGCCTCGCAGTGTGGCGCAGCTCCCGCGCCTGCTGCTGGAGCCGCGCGGGGACGAACCGCGCATCGCGGGCGTGGCTCGCGCATATTTGAAGGCTGTCGACGGAGAGTTCTCAGCGTCCACATTGCGCGCCTTCGCGGGGATGCTTCAATCGCACGAGCCGCTCAATGTCGACGAGCTGTGGCAGTTGGGAGCATTTCTGCGGTTCGTGATGCTGGAGCTGATTCTGGAAGAGTCCCGCGCACTGTTCAGCACCTCCGGCGCGGGACCGGCCTCATCGCTGATGACGCGCATCAAAAACCTCCAGGCCATCACCCATGCCGACTGGGTCTTCCTCATCGAGCCGCTGATTGCGCTGGATAAATTTCTCCAGCAGGACCCTGCAGGCACCTACGCCGCCATGGACGTCGGAAGCCGGGAGCTTTACCGCAGACGCATCGCGCACGTCGCGCGCCGCTCCAACTCGTCGGAGTGGCAGGTGGCGCAGGCCGCACTTGAACTCGCGCAGGAGGCGCGGGAGTCCACAGCTGCGGCCCCACGCGTGCAGCGCAAACGCGAGCACGTCGGCTTCTATCTGCTTGATCGAGGATTTTCGCAGCTTGCCGAGCGCGTCAGTTTTCATCCATCGCCGTTATGGCGTGCGCGGCAGTTTGTCCGCACCAATGCCGAGGACTTCTTCCTTGACGGCATCGTGGTCCTGACTGTTCTTTTTATGGCTGCGGCCTTGTTTCCTGTTCTGCAGAGAATCGACGGGCTCATGGGGCTGCTTGCGATTCTCATCCTGCTCTTTCTTCCCGCCATGCAGGATGCAGTCGACCTGATCAACAACGCTATTACCGCTTGTTTCGATCCTGAACCATTGCCTAAGCTGGATTTTAAAGACGGCATTCCCGTCGAGTGCTCCGCGCTCGTGGTTGTTCCCACATTGCTGCTGAACGAGAACCAGGTACGCAAACTGATTGTCGATCTTGAAGTGCGCTTCTTGGGAAACCGCGATCCCAATCTTCACTTCGCGCTGCTGACCGACCTGGCCGACTCGATAAGCAAGCCGCGCGAGAACGACTTTCATCCGCTGGTCGAGCTTGCAGTCCGGCTCATCGGCGAATTGAACGCCAAGTATGCATCTCCTAAGAACGGCGTCTTTCTTCTGTTGCATCGCCATCGTATATTCAACGCGCGCCAGGGCGTTTGGATGGGATGGGAGCGCAAGCGCGGCAAGCTGCTCGACCTGAATAAGCTGCTGGTTCATGAATTCGATGCATTCCCTATCAAAGCCGGCCCGATCGGGGTTCTAGAGAAAGTGCGCTATATCCTCACGCTCGATGCCGACTCCCAGCTGCCGCACAGCACAGCGGCCCGGCTGGTTGGAGCGATTGCGCATCCACTCAATCAGGCGGTGATCGACCCGAAGCTTCGCCTGATCACCGAGGGCTTCGGAATTCTGCAGCCGCGCATCAGCGTTGCGGTGCGGTCCACGGCAAGCTCGCGGCTTGCGGCCATCTACTCTGGCCAGGGCGGCCTCGATCTTTACACGCGCGCCATCTCCGATGCCTATCAGGATTTCTTCGGTGAAGGCATCTTTACCGGCAAAGGCATCTATGAGGTCGCGACAGTTCATGCCGTGCTCCATCGCAGGTTTCCGCGCGACTCGCTGCTCAGCCACGACCTAATCGAGGGCGCCTACGCGCGAGCCGGGCTGGTTACCGATGTCGAACTCGTGGACGATTATCCTTCCCACTACAACGCGTACATCCGCCGCAAGCACCGCTGGCTGCGTGGCGACTGGCAAGTCGCGCAATGGATGCTTTCGCGTGTTCCCGATGAATCAGGGCGCAAGGTTGCAAATCCCATTTCAAGCATCTCGCGCTGGAAGATCTTCGACAATTTGCGCCGCTCGCTCGTAGACCCGGCATTTTTCTTTCTCTTTCTCGCAGGGTGGACTTTTCTTCCTGGCGATCCGCTTTTTTGGACGATGGTTCCTCTGCTGATGCTGTTCTTTCCTGCCGTAGCCCAGTTCTTTTTCTCCGTCGGTCGCGCATTTTCGGCAGGCAATAAAGGCCAGGCAAGCGAAGCGTTGGCCGGGCTTGAGCAAGCTTCGGTGATCGCCCTTCTCCGCCTCGCATTTCTACCCTACGAAACGCTGCTCGCGTTTGACGCGATTGTACGCTCGATGGTGCGACGTTTCATTACCGGAGAACGCTTGCTGGAATGGGAAACTGCGGCCGAGAGCGAAATGCAGACCGATAAGCGCGAATTCTCCAACGGGCTCCTTGCCGTAAGGACGGCAGTTGTCCTCGGCGCCGGCGTGTTCGTCTGGTTTCTCGCACGCGATCATTGGGCGATTCTTTGCGCACTGCCGCTTCTAGTGCTTTGGGCTCTCGCGCTTCCAATCACAGAGTGGCTGAACCAGCCGCCGCGCGAGCAGCACCACGTTGCACCCGGCGATCGAGATTTCCTGGTTGGGCATGCTCTGCGCATCTGGCGCTACTTTTACGAATTCAGCAACGAACGGCACCACTACCTCATTCCCGACAACGTGATGGAGGAGGGTCTCCGCGAGGCGGCGCGTGTCTCGCCAACCAATATTGGTTTGCTGTTGAATGCACGTCAGGCCGCGGGCGAGCTTGGCTTTATCACAACGCCCGAGTTCGCCGCGCTTACGGGTCTCACCCTTGGAACCATCGCGCACCTGGAGAAATATCGCGGCCATCTCTACAACTGGTACGACACTGAAACCTTGCGGCCGCTCGATTCCGCGCCATTCGTATCGTCAGTCGATAGCGGAAACCTCGTGGCCTCTCTCTTCACGCTTCAAGCGGGGACACGCGACCTGGCCGCCCGGCCCTTGCTCGGGCCGCAATTGTTCGACGGACTTCGCGCACATACACGAATGTTGTACACAGAAGAGTCCCGCCTTCCAGCGCAGTCGCGATTGTTCACGCCCGAACCGGCTTCAGATCGTTCTGCATGGATCGCCTGGCTGCCCCACGCGAAAACCGTCCTGAGCGAAATAGCGGCCACGCCGCCGGCCGATCCGCAATACGCGTGGTGGATTCGCGAGTCGCTGCATCGCGTCGATGCTGTAGCTCATCTTGTCGAGCACTATCTTCCATGGCTTATGCCCCAGTTTGCCGAGTTGCGCGACGTGCTTCAATTCGACACCAACAATGAGTCGTACGATCTGGATTGCACCAAGGCTCTTAAATCTGCGGAAGAGCTACGCTTCACAATGGCCGCGGGGCGTCGCCCCCTCTCTGCCGACAAAAGTATCGACGAAGCGCGGGAGCGATTGCTCGATCTGCTCCCCACAGCCATTCATAACCTGAGAAGCCTGCAATTGGATTTGCAGGAAATCGCGCAGGACGCGGAGCGTCTCGCGCAGGAGATGGACTTCAGCTTCCTCGTCGATCCTCTGCGCCGCATTCTCTCCATTGGTTTTGAAATGGGGGCGAGCGGGCGGCATGGCTCCTGCTACGACCTCATCGCCTCGGAGGCGCGCATCGCAACCTTCCTGGCCATCGCGCGCGGAGACATTCCTCCCGAGAGTTGGCTGAGGCTGGGGCGCGAGCACACCTACGCCTACGGCCGCTTTCTTCTGCTTTCGTGGTCAGGAACCATGTTTGAGTATCTTATGCCTGCGTTATGGATGCGCGCCTACTCCGGAACCATGCTCGCGCATACACAGGACGCCTGCGCCAAAGTGCAACAGGCATTCGGCCGCGAGCATGGAATTCCCTGGGGCGTCTCGGAGTCGGGCGCGTCCCAAAGAAACGATCGCGGCGATTACCACTATTTCGCCTACGGCATCCCGCGGCTTGCTCTCTGGTTCGAGGCGTCGGCCGGCCCAGTTATCTCGCCCTACTCCACGTTTCTTGCTCTGAGCGTTGATCCGCCGGGAGCAATACACAATTTGCGGCGCATGCAAGCGGCCCGCTGGGTAGGTGCCTACGGATTCTACGAGGCCGCGGATTTCTCCGTTAGGTCGCGGCGTCCAGTTCTCGTCAGGGAATGGATGGCGCATCATCTCGGAATGTCGTTGCTGGGGATCACTAACTTGCTCTCTAACAACATCGTGCAGCAATGGTTTCACGAGCATCCTATGATCCAGACGGCCGAGAGGCTGCTTCAGGAAGTACCGGTCAATCCGGCCGTCTTGAAGGCACGTCTACAGGAGATCGCGCCGATCCGAAACCAAACCAAAGCGCTGCCGCCTGCGTGCCGCAAAACCGTCAAGGCAGCACTTTGATGAGCACGAGTGTATTGCGCGCAAGATGGATGGATATCTTTCCGTTCGACAGGTGGGTCTCCGACGGCACCGGCAGAGCCGTGGCGCGATTTAACTGCTCCACCTGTTCGGCCGTCGGATCGAGCGGGCTGCCCAACGCGGCGTAGGCCTTCAACACATTGCCGTGATCTTCATCCAACCGTTCAATCGTAACGCGCGCGCTAGATGGTGTGTGGCGGAATTCGAGGTCAATGGTGGCTTCAGATCCGCGCGCGCCGGGGTCCACCAGATTCCACGCGGCAACTTCGATTTCTCCATTCGCGCTTTCTGTTGCGATCACGTTATCAGGCGATGTGGTCAATCGCTCGTTTCCCAGTTCGTGCAGTAATTGGTATGCGTAGTAGCTGGGTTTGTTGATTCCGCCCTTCGCGCGCAAGCCAAACATGCCGGTAAAGGGCTTCGCAATTGGTCCGCCTTCTTCGAAAACATCGGAGAAGGTCCAGAACGACATCATGCTCGCGATCCTATCGCACTGGCGCACCGTATTGGCGAGCGCCGGCCCCGCGAAGATCGTATCGCGCGCGCCCATCATGCCTTGTATATTCCACTCGGTGATGAAGAGCGGAAGCTGCGGGGTGGCCGAGGCTTCGATCTCGTCGTGCACCTTCGCTGCCGCGCGGCAGACGCGCTCGTCCATGGGGATTTCTTCATTGGTGCCAAAGAGATCCTCCACTGTGTCGTCGGCGTAGGCATGCGTGGAAACAAAATCCACGGGAACGTGGTTTTCGGAAGTGAACTTGAGGAAATCGCCCACCCATGCCGCTGCCGCCGTGGCCGGCCCTCCTACGCGCAGTCGTGGGCTTACGTTCTTCAAAGCGCGTGCCGTGTGCGCATAGAGATCGAAATACGATCTCTGGCGGGGAATGCCATTCCAGAAATCGATGTTCGGTTCGTTCCACACCTCGAAGTACCACTGCGAGACTTCGTCGATGCCGTAGCGGTCAATCAGATGTTGCGCGAAGTGCTGGATGAGGTCGTCCCAGCGGTCCATACTTTTGGGCGGCGAGACATTCGGCTTGTACCAGAACGGATGCAGCGCGTCCGGATTGAAAGCAAGCTTTCGCGGCATAAAACTGATCTCGACAAAAGGCCGCACGCCGTTTGCGAGCAATCCATCGTATATCTGGTCAACATAAGAGAAGTTATAAACAGGGTTGCCGTGCTCGTCCTCGTTATAAACACCGACTTCGTCGTGCAAGATGGCGTGGAATCTGACGTAACGGAAGTCCGCGACCTGCTTTACCGCGCGCACGTCGTCGCGATAGCTCTGGCGCAGCGAAAGAATGGCGCGACCAGATCCGAACATCTGTTCCCAGAAGTGCGGGAATGGCGTCTTTGCACCCTGTGCTTCGATCGAGACGGTCTCGACGTTGGACGCGCCGGCGGGCGCTGCCTGCGCAATGCTGAGCTGCGTGGCGGCTGCAGCAAGAATTCCGGCAAACAGGGCGGAGCGGAGCGGCAACATGATCCCTCTCAAAAGATGGGCGCAGGGAGAAACTGATCGTGCCGCTCTCCCCGCGCCCCAGGTAGCTCAGAAGCTGAAACGTGCTTGGAAATCGACCACGCGCGCTCCTAAAGCTCCAGTCGCTTGGCCAAGGCCCGAAGCGCCGATATTTGCGTTGACGGTACTGGGGTTGATGTTCAGTAGGTTAAAAGCGTTGAGCATGTTGGCCTTTACTTCGAACTTCGCATTTTCGCCCAGGACGGGCATCTTTGGCAAACCGAAGGCTTTGCCGAAGGTGAAATCAACGTCTCTGTAGCCGGGACCAGGGAACACGTTGCGATCGATTCCCGGCGGGGGCATGTACACATTCGTCGATTGTCCCGCGTTGTCTGTAATTGCCGCGCTGAAGTTGGGAATGCCGAAGTAATTGTCAGTGAACAAATTGTTGTTTGTGCCTGTATTGATTGTGCCTGGATTCGTGAAGTTGCTGCCCGTCTTAAAGGCAGTGTTGCTGGTGTTGTTGCCGCCTCCGCCGAGATAGTAAGGGCGTAGCTGCGGGAATCCATAGTTGCAGCTGTTGCAATAAAACTGGTGCGGGGCTTGGTAGAACGGGGTCCACCCAAAACCCGAATGGAACGTTGCGATACTACTCAAGGACCATCCGCCGACGAGCTTTTCTGCCCAGTTATGCTCGCCACGAAAGATCACCGGCTCCCAGGTGCCAAACACTTTGAAGGTATGGTTTACATCAAATGCGGAACGCCCGTAAGAGTATTTGGGATTGTACAGATAGGGATCGCGCGAGTAGGGACCGGAATTGGTGTCCATGCTGTGCGCCCAGGTGAACTGCCCTTCCGCATAGAAGCTATGTGAGAACTGATGCTTGAGTCCGGCGAGCATCATGTTATTGGTCGAAAAACCATTGCTGCCAAAGGTGTTCACGCCGTTTACCAGAGGATTCAGCGGAGCGCCCATGATATCTCCGAGCGCGTTGGCGTCGTAGTTGTACATGAGGTGACGGCCCAGGCCGCCCTCGTAGCCCAGGTTGGCAACCAGCGCAGGGCCAAATTCCTGTTCCACATCCAACGAGAAGTGCTCCACGTATTGGGTGGGCATCTGCCCGGGCAGGCCGCCGAGGTTTGCGCCGCCTGCTGTGGGTAGACCGGCGGAGTTAAACGTACTGATTGCGGTCTTGTTCGCAGGATAGCCGAAGATGTTAGTCGGACTGCTCGAGACCGCATAAAATATGTTGGGGTTGATCTGCGTGGGGTTTTTACTGGAGCCGGGAACGCTGCTCGTCCCCGGGGGGTTGCCATCGTAGTTATTGGCGTTGGCAATCTGCTCCCCGTTGTAGTTCAAACCAAAGCCGCCGCGCACCACTAGTTTGCTTTTGAGATAGCTCGGGGCCCAATTGAAGCCGACCTCCGGGCCGAAGTTTAATTTTTGCGCTGTCCATGCATTGACGCCCGTGCGGAGAGTGATGCCGGTCAACAGTGTGGTGCCGCTGCCAAAGGTGAGCACACCCATGTTGCTATCTTTGTCGTCCATCGGTCCGAAGTAGGAGTAGCGCAGGCCGGCTGTGATCGTTAGACTGGGCCGGACTTTCCAGCTATCCTGGTAGAAAATACCCAGGATGTCCTCGCGGTTGTCGTTGCGGTAGCCTCCAGGAATCCCAGTGGTCGCCTGGAAAGGACCGCCTTCAGCCTCCGGAGCGTCGTTCATAAAATCCCACAGGTTATAGAAGGTGTAATTCGGCTTGCCGATGGGATCGTTCAGGAAATACAGCCGCGTCAGCTCGAAGCCGAATTTCATGGTGTGCGCATGCAGCACCTTGGTGGCAACGTCTTTGTAGCTGTAGGTCCATTGGTCGTAAACGCCCGGAGCGGCCACGCTTATGTTGCCGAGGGCTTGGTTCCCGATCTGATTACCGTTGGTTCCGCCAAAGAGTAAATCCAGAGGCAGGCCAAAGGGCGCTTGGGGGTTGGAGGCCAGTTCGTTGTAGCGCCAGCCTGCTGCATTGGCGCGCGCTTCGTTCAGGAAAGTCGGCGAGATGGTGTGGTTCCAGATCAGCGAAAAGGCATTGTTTACCTGCGAGTGGTTGAAGAGGTCATAGCCGTACCCGCCGTTATAGGATGTCAGTGAGTCCGGAACCCAGTAAATCGCGAAACTGAGATGGTCTCTGCCGGTTGCGTCTGCGTCCAGGCGCCCGTTGTACTGCTTGAAATCGGTACTCGTGGGAGAACTGAGGGAGTATTCGGCGATATCGGCGGTGGTCGAGAGCCCATTGCCAACGCCGGGAGATGACGCGTTCACATATCCGAGGTCCTGCTTACCCAAGCCGCTGGTGAGCGGTGAACCGATATTCACTCCTCCCGTAACGTTTGCGCAATAGGTTGAAGACAGTCCGAGAGTGGAACAGTTCGCTGAACTGATCACGGTGCCCAGAACGTTGCCTCCCTTGAAGCCTAAAATTGTGGAGGCAATGCTGCCCGAAGGAGCCAACGACGCGAGCGCTGAGGTGGTATACCATCCCGTGCTGGTGGCAGCGGTGTTTTCGCTCTGCCCTTCGTAATTGAAAAAGGCAAACAGCTTGTTCTTCCAGATGGGGCCGCCCACGCTGCCGCCAAACTGGTTGTAGCGGTCGGTGTCTCGGAGCAGACCACGCGCAGCCGGAGTGCCCGACGCCACTGATTGTGGACCGTTCCAACGCTGGTAAGCATTCAATCCCGGCCGGTTGATCTCCGCAAACAGACTGCCGTGGAGTTCGTTACTGCCGCTTTTCGAAGTGATTTTGGTCATCGCGCCCGCGAAGCGGCCGTCCTCGGCGTCGTAATCGTTGGTGACGATCTGGATGTTGCTGATCGAGTCCTCGCTGGGGGTGATGACCGTCGATCCTCCCCAGACGGCGCTGACCGTGCTGATACCGTCGACGTTGTAGCCGTTATTCTCAAACTGGTTGCCGTTGGTGTTGGCCGATGGAGCATTTTCCGTGGCAAAGATACTGCTGGTATTGCCTAAATTGCCCCCGCCGCCCGACGAGGCTCCGGACTGCGTTCCGGGAGCCTGGTATCCGTTTCCGCTGCCCTGGTGCGAGCCATCGGCTAGCGTCCCAGGCGCCAACTGAATCAGGCTCGTCGCATCACGCTCGAAGACCGGCATATGCTGGATTTCGTTTTCTGTGATGGTTTGCCCGTTATTCGCGGTTTCCGTATCCAGAGCCGACACCGTGGATGCGTCGACGGTGACTGTTTGCGACGAAACGCCAATTTCCAACTGAATGTTCACGGCGTTCGCCTGTTCCGGAATCAACTGCAAATTGTTAAGAACCTTCTTTGTAAATCCGTCTTTCTCGACCGTGAGTCTGAAGTGGTCCGCCGGCAGAGCGCCGAAATTGTAGACACCGGTCGCATCGCTCTTGTGAATCACCGTTTCATTAGTGCCTAAATCAACGAGCGTTAGGGTTGCGCCAGGTATCACTGCGCCTTGCGGATCGGTCACACTGCCCTGTATCGATGTCCGGTACTGGGCGTGTGCCTGTGAAGCCAGCGCAAAAAGCGCAGCCGCCAAGGCGAGAACCTGCACGCTGCGGATTATTCTTGGTGACGACTCCGCCATATGGGTGTAATCGAGGATTGAACGGGGATTGGGCATTTGCAGTCTCCTTCTGACTCAGCTGCATGCCCCTGCCTTGCGCAAAGGTGATTTCCAGCGCGGCGCTCCAGGCGCCCGACGGACCTTTTAGGGGTAGAGAAGTTGCGCGTCACCGATTGCCGGCTCGCGAGCCACCGAGCTTCTAGGCCGCAGTCAACTCCACCCTTCCATCTCTATTCACTGGCAAGCACTCACTAAGGCATCAGCGAAAAAGTCCGGTATTCGCAAGGCAGTCGACGGGCAATTTCACAAATTTACAAGGCCGCGCTTGGCCGCGTAAATAACCAGTGAGGTTCTGTCGCTTACCCCCAACTTGCTATAGACGGAGGTAAGGTGGTGGGAAACTGTCGCCATGCTAATGTGCAGCCGGTCTGAAATTTCCTTGTTCCGCAGTCCCTCGCAAATCAACTCGATGACTTCGCACTCGCGGGGCGTCAATGTCGCAATGCGTTGTTCGTCGCCATCGGGAACTTTGCGCCTGGAAAGAACCTGCTTGTGTACGCGCTCGGCGGCGTCTTGCTCAAGCCACACACCGTCATTTGTCATTTGTCACTTTTCTGATCGCCACGGGAATCTGTTGGACGGGCCGCTCCCGCTGAAATACGCTCTTTACCCCGCGGCGCAACTCTTCTTCGAGAAAGCGAACCGAAATCCTTTCGGCTTGTTACAACGATCAGATGCGCGCCATCAAGTTCGGTAACAAGTTTGTTCTGAGCTCCTCGGATGATATCTTCGTACTTACCAGCACTCCATTAGACGCCGGGGCTTTTCAATTGGTTGGGTAAGATAATAAGTTTGTATATCGCCTCGGCTCAAAGAAACGCCCGCGACGCGCTTCTGTTCGTCCTTGTTTTCGCGGCTGTGATTGCTGGCGGCGGTGGGACGTTCAGGCTAATGAGCGCGCCACGGGTCGGTGCAGGGCATGATCCGTCTTCTGTACCGAAGAGCGCAGAGCGCATACGCCTTCCTCAACAGCATCGGAGTCAACACACACCTGAATCATTTCGACCGCACTTACGGAAACTTTGCTTCGGTTAAAAACGACCTGAGCGCCATTGACATTCACTACGCTCACGGCGGCGATCTCCCTTAGAACAACGATTACAACAACGTCCTGTGCGGCGGCTGCCACGGGTCACATACGTATCTGCGGGGCGGGAATAAATACCTGCACGCACAGTTCGCGATTTCACCCCCTATTAATGCTGCGGTGCGGGCCGAGTTGCAACCATGTTGAACAGGTTGGCGATGCGTTTTCCTCTAAATGCGTTTTCTTTTCGCGGCGTTCTTCCGATTGGCTTCTGCGTTCCCATAGTCCTCGCGTTGCTTTTGCTCCCTGTTCAGCGGCTCCACGCACAGCCCTCCGCAACGGACGTGTGCCCGCGGCCGCAGCCGGGCAGCGTTGTGGCAGACCCTGTCGATCTACGCAGCAAGAATGGCGCTCTTGAGATTGAACTGATTGCGCGCAACGTGAAGGAAAGCGACGGCCGCACACGCTACTGCTTCACAGACGGCGTTGGGCACGAGTCGCCTAACATGCGCGTGAAGCCTGGCGATCTGGTGATTCTGCATCTCAGGAACGAAATGACCGGAGTCGACGGCAGTGCAACCATGCCTCAGCACGCTCACTCGATGCAGATGGAACAGCAGGGATGCACGGCTAGCCTGGAAATGAACACGATCTCGACGAATCTGCACTTCCACGGAACGACGATTCCGCCCAACTGTCACGAAGATGATGTGTTGCGGACAGTGATCGAGCCCGGCGACCCTCCGTTTACGTATCGCTTTCGCGTGCCCCAGGACGAGCCGCCCGGCCTCTATTGGTATCATCCGCACATCCACGGGTTCAGCAAGCAACAGGTGCTTGGCGGAGCGTCCGGCGCACTGATCGTCGAAGGAATCGAACGCGCCAAGCCCGAACTTGCCGGGATGCCTGAGCGCATCTTTGTGATTCGCGACGAGGATCTCGCCCATCCCAATGCTCCGCCTTCGAAGCTCGAGCCCAAGATCCCCAAGTTTCTCATCGATCGCGACGGCGATGCAGCTAACAATGGCACGGGCTTCGGAATGCCTGCCAAAGATCTTTCCATCAACTACGTTCCGGTTCCCTACCCCGACTACCCGCCAGCGGTGATTCACATCCGGCCTGGAGAGCGGGAACTTTGGCGCGTCCTGAATGCGTCCGCGATCACCTATCTCGATCTCGAAGTCCTCTTCAATCGCTCGCCGCGGCCGCTGGGCTTGGTTGCCATGGATGGCGTGCCCCTGGGCATGGGCGCGCCGGCCGCAGACAGTGGAGCGTCGCCCACCAACTGGCAAACGCATCTTGGCATTCCGCCGGGAGCGCGCGTCGAATTCATCATTACCGGCCCTCCCGCAGGCGAAACCGGCCTGCTTGTTACCAAAACCGTGGATACCGGACCGGGCGGCGAAAACGATCCCAACCGCGCTCTGGCGGAGATCGTCGCAACTCCCGATGCACCGGAACCTCGATCGCAGCTTGCCAACTCGCCGCAACCGCTGCCTCCGCCGTCACGTCCCTGGCTGGGCGATGTCGAGCCTGTGCGCGTGCGCCACTTGTATTTTTCTGAAAAGCTCGACAATCCCAACGACCTCGCGAGCGCGGTCGAGTTCTATCTGACTGTGGAAGGCCAGACGCCGAAGATGTTCGACATGAACTCGACCACGCCGAACATCGTGGCACAGCAGGGAACGGTGGAAGACTGGATCATCGAGAATCGTTCGCAGGAACTGCACGCATTTCATATCCATCAGCTCCACTTCCTGCTGCTGGATTACAACGAGATTCCGGTGGGCGAAAACTTCCTTCGCGATACAGTGAACGTCCCCTACTATAACGGCCGGCAGCTTGCGTATCCGAGCGTTCGCATTCGCGTCGATTTCCGCGACCCAAACATCGTGGGAACATTTCCCTACCACTGCCACCTGCTCGAGCATGAAGACAAAGGCATGATGGGAACTATTCAAGTCGTTTCGGCCTCATCCGAGTTGGAGCACGGACCAGACCATGGCGACTCGCAGCCGGCAAAGCGGTAATAGGGATCTCTACCGGCGCGGTCCGAGTGACTTAAAATTTTCCTATTCGTAACAAACACCAGGCAACCTTCTAGAGAGACCGGAATATTCATCCCCCGTTCACCCGCGTGATAACACGCGCGCCGTATCCTCCCGGCGTTGAGCTTTCAGCTCAACCCAGGAGACTTCCCCCATGAAACATACGTTTGCTCAGCAAGTCGCAATGAGTGCCCTCGGCATAGTGCGCCGCGGGCTCGTGTCGGCCGCAGTGCTTCAATTTGCCTTCGGCAATACGATCGCAAATGCGCAGTCCCCGAACCACTCCCGCCATCAAGACACGGTGACTCCGATCAAGCACGTGATCGTGATCATTGGCGAGAATCGCAGCTTCGATCACGTCTTTGCCACCTATGTTCCCAAGCATGGTCAAACCGTGTGGAACCTTCTCTCGGAAGGGATCATCAATGCCGACGGAACCCCGGGGCCGAACTTCAGGAAGGCCGAGCAATTGGCCGCCACCGATACATCCAACGATGCATTTCTGCTCAGCCCGCCCAAGCAGGCGTTCTCCAACCATCAACTGCCTACGCCATTAGCCGGCGGCCCCAGTGGCGCGAACGGATTCTTCTCCGGCGCCAATCCCTGCAACACCCCCGCCGGACAAACTCCTCTCACCCCGGTTCAATGCGCCCAAATTTCGGAAAACGGTCTGTCGAGCCAGACCTTCTATTCGGATCTGGCCAGCGGCGGCACGGGCCTTGCCTCGGCAACTCCAGACACACGGATTACGAATGTCTCTACACTGCCCGCGGGCCCGTTTGAGTTAACCAACGGGAATACCTTCCTCTATAACGACTACTCAGCCAGCCCAGTGCACCGCTTCTATCAGATGTGGCAACAGTTGAATTGCAGCCGGGATCACGCCAGCGATTTGAATCCTTCGGGCTGCGATGAGAGATTGTTTTCCTGGGTGGAAGTGACTGTCGGCGCGGGCACCAATGGCGTTACGCAGCCGCCGCTCTGCGCTTCGAATGGCGATGAGCTGCCGTGCTTCACGACCAATTACCTACCCAATGTGCCCAAGGCCGACACCACCGGGGAAGGCTCAACTGCTCTCGGCTTCTATAACGTGCAGAAGGGTGACGTGCCCTACTTCAAAAGTCTCGCGGATAACTACGCGATGAGCGATAACTTCCATCAATCCGTGAACGGAGGCACAGGTGCTAACCACATTATGTTCGGCCATGGCGATGCCATCTGGTTTAGTAAGCCCGACGGAACGCCCGGCACGCCGCCCGAGAACCAGACGGTATTCACTGCGGACTTCAATGGCGCTGCGAATCCGGACCAAGGCGTCGTCAACGAGATTGAGAATCCCAATCCGGCGCCGAACACCAACAACTGGTACAGCGAAGATGGCTATGGCGCGGGCGGCTTTGGTTCGCCCGTCTCCGGCGGAGGATCCTATACCGACTGCTCCGATCCCAGCCAGCCTGGCGTGCGGCCAATTGTTAACTTACTTGCGTCCCTGCATGTCGATTCCCGTTGCGAGCCGGGCCACTACTATCTATTGAATAACTACAACCCGGGCTGGTTCGGCAACGGCAAGAACGCGTACATCGATCAGAATCCGGCCAACACGCCGTTTACGGTTCCCCCCTCTTCAACGCCCAGCATTGGCGACGATCTCAACGCAAACGGAATCTCCTGGAAGTACTACGGCGATCAGTGGAACAACTACGTCAATGACCCGTACCAGCTGAACTACGGCACCAACGGCCCGAATGCCGATGAGTATTGCAACATCTGCAACCCGTTCCAGTACGACACGTCGATCATGTCGCATCCAGATCAGGTGGCGGCGCATATTCAGGACACGGTCAACCTCTATAGCGACATTCAGAACAACACACTTCCAGCCGTTTCCGTCGTCAAGCCGAGCGGCTATGTCGACGGTCACCCGGCCTCGTCGAAGCTCGATCTGTTCGAGGGATTCACAGAAAAGATTATAGATATGGTCCAGAACTCGCCCGAGTGGAAGGACACGGCCATCTTCATCACCGAGGATGAGGGCGGCGGCTATTACGACTCCGGTTACGTACAGCCGCTGGACTACTTCGGCGACGGCACGCGGATTCCGCTGATTGTGGTGTCGCCGTATTCGACCGGTGGGCATATCTCGCACGAGTATGCCGACCACGTCTCGATTCTCAAATTCATCGAGCACAACTGGAAGATCGGACCGGTCACAAACCGCAGCCGCGACAACTTCCCCAATCCCGTCGCTAGGCCCGACAATCCGTATGTGCCCGTCAATGGTCCCGCGATCGGCGACCTCTTCAGCCTCTTCAACTTTCCGGACCAGCGCTAAGGAATAAGAATCCGCGATTTGCACACAGGGCCGGAGCCTTCTAGGAAGCTCCGGCCTTTATTTTGCGTTCAACTCGGAGAAGAAATCGGCTTCCATTTCGCCTCATCGCCAGAGTGTCTCTGCGACATCCTAAAAGTGCCTGACTGGCTGAGTTGTGGTCTCGGCGGCGTGGTGGCTATCCTGCTCTAGAGATCGGCTCACAATCTCCTTTGAGCCGAGGCCGATGGCCAGCGATAACGCCAGCACAATGCCACCGAAGAGAATGCCGAAGGCAAGCTCAACAATATTTCCCCCGATTCCCAAATGATCGAGCGCCATAGCCACAGCAAGTACCACCACCAGCCACTTGATGCCCTGACTCAGCAGGCGCGCATATTGCAAGTTCATATTGACAGCGCCAATAAGGACCGTGCGTGCCAGAAAACGCGACACAACGGTGCCCGCCAGCAAAATCAGCACGGCACTCACACAGCGTGTCAGATATGGATAAAGCACCTCTGCGGAGTGCTCCGAGGGGCTGTATGCGGCATCGAACGAGGCGATTCCCAGCACAAGGCCGAGAAGAATTCCGGCCCAGAAGACGGCTCGAGAAAGGGCGAGCGAGAAACTCTGCGACGGCGACCACCAGTGCAGCAGCGCCGAAGAGCGATTCGCCTTCGTGCGCTCGTCGAAGTGAACGGCGACGAGAATCCTGTGCAGGAGCCACGAGAAAAAAAGCCCCAACAGACCGCATACGGCCACAGCCAGCAAGAGCGACACTACTGCGGGCAGCAGAGTGGCGATCGCGGTGAGCACTCGGACGAGCGAGGCGTGTAGCGCATTCTCGATTTGTTCCCACATGTGGAGTCTCCTTTTCGTTCCCGGCGCTTGCTAGGGATTAAAGTTGTCTGGCCAGCGCCAACGGGCAAGAAGGTAAGGCTTGTCCGCCTCGAAGGCCGCGGCAAGAGCCTCGATTCTCTGGTCGGCGGCCGCTCCCCCTTCTGTGCCCAATGCTATTAAATGAGATGCCGTCCAGCCAAAATACAGCGGCATCAACGCACCCACAAGATGATTCCTGTTGACCGCCTGCTCGCGATGGGCGACCAGGAAATCGTAGACAATTCTCACCCACAAAGCATTGGGTAAAGAGAACTTACCTTCAGGCGCAGCCACCAGCCGCATCACCGTCAAAAGCGTCCGCGGCGTCATGGCCTGGGCCCAAATCTCCTGCAAAGTCTGCCCCGCAAGACGGAAGGATTCGATCATCGGACTGACATCTGCGGGTGTCGTTGGGCCGGTGGGAACGCGTTCCAGCGCCGCTCCTCCCCTGATCCTCCTGGCCTGCAGGAAACGATACGATGTCTGCCACTCCTGGGCGCGAAGCTCGATGTCGGAGAACAGTGAGCCGACTACACGTGTGAACATCGCGGCAATGTCGGCAACTTCGGCCGGCGCAGGCAGCTCCCGCCTCATCGCCGCTTCGGCAACTGGCGAGTCCGTGCGCAAGGCTTCCGCAACCGGCCAGATAATCGGGGCTTCCTCGGAGAATGCAACAACCTGAGGGTGCAGATCGAGCGCCTGGGCGAATTTCACAGAAAAAGCCAGGTCGCCACCGAGCGGGAATCTTACTGAGCTGCAATAAAGCGCCCTAGTCAACGGATAGAGAATCGCATTGTTCAACAGGCCTTCCCGAGGATCGAGAAGGTAGCGCGGCATAACCAGATCGATGGGCTCATTGAGAATGCACCGCGCGAGCAAGGGCAGCGCCATGCGGTCGAGCGCGTTCGCCGCGTGGCTGAGCAGGATCGCCGCGCGTGCGTGATGCTCCTCCATCAGGCGCAGGGCATCGAGATACGTCTGCGTAGTATGCGGCCACTGTCGAACCAACCCATCGGCCGATGGAGCGAACGACAACAACTGAAGCCACGGCGCGCCACCCATAGACTGAGGCGCGACCGTTTCCGTTTCAGTGGCCATGCCTTTGGTCTGCGCCGGGAATGCGAGCATCGTGCGCGGCGGCAAGGCACTTCCTCCCAACCGCGACACAATAGCCGCAATGCCCTTATCGATATCTTCGCGATTGGCGGGTGAAGCCAGGATAAGTAGGTCCAACGATCCGTCCCCTACCCGGATATCGGGTTGCATCACCGACGAGCGTACTTCACTGTCCTGGCCAACGCCCGGTGAATCGGCAGCAGGAGCGGATTCGGCCGCAACGAATTGCGTCTCTTGTTGACCGGCAACGGCGAGGTCCAACTCGTCGAGGGTATCGGCCGGTTGCCCGGGCGACAGATCGGCGGCGGTGGAAGCCACTTGCAGTTCAAACCACAGAAAGGCGTAGGGCGTGAGCGTAAGAACGTATGGCTGCCGTGTGATCTTCGGGAACGCAACATAGCCCAGCATCTCCACCGGTATGCGGCCCTCGTATTCATTCAGATCGAGCAGCACCGGTTGCGCCGACCGGGAGATGTTGGCTACGCACAGGACCGTTTGATCCCGATATTGCCGAAGATAGGCAAGCACTTTGCGATTTGCGTTGGGAAGAATGCGGAATGTGCCGCGGCCGAAAACGCGAAACAGCTTGCGCAGACCGATCATCTTGCGCGTCCATTGCAGAAGGGAGGCGGGGCTCTCAGTCTGCTCCTTCACGTTGAGCGCCTGGTAGCCATAGACCGGATCGTCAATGATGGGGCTATAGAGTTGCTCGGGATCAGCATCAGAGAATCCTGCGTTGCGCGCGTTGTTCCACTGCATCGGAGTTCGCACACCGTTACGGTCGCCAAGCTGGATGTTGTCGCCCATGCCGATCTCGTCGCCGTAATAAAGAATCGGTGTTCCCGGAAATGAGAACAAGATACTGTTGAGCAGTTCAATCCGCTGACGATTGTTTTCGAGTAGAGGCGCAAGCCGCCGGCGGATGCCAAGATTGAGACGCATGCGCGGATCGGCGCTGTAGGCCAGATACATGTAATCGCGCTCGTCCTCCGTCACCATTTCGAGAGTGAGCTCGTCGTGATTGCGCAGAAACAAGCCCCATTGGCAGTTCGCAGGAATCTCAGGCGTCTGCGCCATGATCTCAGTGATCGGCAAGCAATCTTCCTGACGGATGGCAACGTAGATACGTGGCATCAGCGGAAAATGAAACGCCATCTGGCATTCGTCGCCGTCGCCGAAGTACGGACGCACATCGCTCGGCCATTGATTGGCTTCGGCCAGCACAAAGCGATTGGCGTACCCGGCGTCGATCTCCGCGCGTAGTTGCTTGACGATGACGTGCGTCTCCGGCAGGTTCTCGCAGCTCGTGCCCTCCCGCTCCACCAGATACGGGATGGCGTCGAGGCGCAAGGCGTCTACTCCCAGATCGAGCCAGAAGCGCATGGCTGCCAGCATCTCCCTGAGCACTTCAGGATTGTCGAAGTTGAGGTCGGGTTGATGCGAGAAAAAGCGATGCCAAAAATACGCCTTCGCCACCGGGTCCCAGGTCCAGTTAGAGGTTTCGGTGTCAGAAAAAATGATGCGCACGCCGGGAAGCTTCGCGGAGCTATCGCTCCAGACGTAGAAATCGTGCTCCACCGACCCGGGCGGCGCAAGGCGCGCCCGTTGAAACCAGGGATGCTGATCGGAGGTATGATTGAGCACCAACTCGATGAGCACTTGTATGCCGCGGGCATGGGCAGCATCGAGAAACTGCCGAAAGTCATCGAGCGTTCCGCAATTGGGATGAACGTTGGTGTAATCGGAAATGTCGTATCCGTCGTCGCGCAGAGGCGAGGGATAAAACGGCAGAAGCCAGATGCAAGTGATTCCAAGGTCTTGAAGGTAATCGAGCTTTCCAAGGAGACCGGCAAAGTCGCCTATGCCGTCACTATTGCCGTCGGCAAATGCGCGCACGTGTAGCTCGTAAATGACAGCGTCTTTATACCAGAGCGGATCGGATGAGCTACCTGCTTTCTTCAAATCGCCCCTCGCTCATGGATTGAAAATATTAAGATGCCTTTTGTACCCAGTCAGTTGCCCTCGGAGAGGCCGCCGCCTGGGAGTCCCGGTTATTATTAAAAGGCGATCCGCGATTGTGGTCAATTTTGACCGGCGTTTTTTAATGCCTTTTGCATCTAATAGTTCAGGCGTACGATTCATTCTCCAAATTTTCTCGGAATTGCCTTGCAGTCTGACCATTATTGCCTCGGGGGCGGGAGCCCCTCGTTGTTCGGGAAGCGCTGATCGGGGCCCATCGAGTTCGCTAACGGCAGGCTAGCCACCCCGCGGATCGAGAATTGTCCGACGGGTCGTTGGTGCGTTCCGGATCCGAGAGGTCGCCCAAGAGCTTTCTGAACTTATAGAGGCATACATGATGCGAATTCTCAGCTGGCGATTAATCACTGCGTTAGTGCTCGGAGTCACGCTTGTTTCGCTGGCCTCATCCTGGTATGAAACCAGAACCGAGAAGGACGCGCTGCGCAGCGATCTGGAACGCAAAGCCGGCACTCTAGGGGAAAGCCTCGCTGGGACTGCGGAACTTTATCTGCAAACAGGAGATCGCGCCGATCTCGATCAATTGGTCAAGCGCTTCAGCAATCGCGAGCACCTGGTCGGAGTCGCCGTGTACGGGCCCGACGGATCCACGCTGAGCCTTACCCCTGCCCTCGAGGCGGTACTGCCCGCCCCCCCAAAAATCCTCCTCGACGCGCTCGCGCAAGATCGCACTGAGAGCATCTACACGCGCAACCTGTTCAGACAGGATTACCTTTTGGCCATTCCGCTCCATGCACCCGACAACAGCCTCTTAGGAGGAATTGTCGTCGTGCACGACAGCTCTTACATCCGCGCACAAATCTTTCGCGGTTGGAGCGGCGTCTTCATCCGCATTGTTCTGCAGGTCCTGGTGATCGTCGGCATCACGGTTTTGATCGTGCACTGGAGCCTTGCCGGTCCTATCGGGCGCGTGGCGGAATGGGTCAAGGGGCTTCGCACCGGCCAGCATCAGCCTCCGCCGTCGACCAAAGAGATGGATTTTCTCCTCCCCGTGACGCGCGAAGTAGCGCCGCTGGCCGAGAGTATGGAGCAGGCGCGAGGGGCCGCAGAAGCCGAAGCACGGTTGCGTAATGCAAGCGAATCGGAGTGGACAGCGCAGCGCCTTGGCGCCTACGTGCGCGACAAGCTTGGCGACGGCAAACTCTATGTGGTCTCCAATCGCGAACCCTATGTGCACTCGCGCAGCGGCGGCAGCATCACGGTTTCTGCTCCGGCAAGCGGCCTGGTTGCCGCTCTTGAGCCGGTGCTCTGTGCCTGCGACGGCACCTGGATCGCCGATGGCAACGGGGACGCCGATGCCGAAACCGTGGACGCCAACGACAGGCTGCGCGTTCCTCCCGGCGAAGAGCGCTACACTCTGCGCCGCGTGTGGCTAAGCCCGGAAGAGGAGTCCGGTTACTACTACGGATTCGCCAACGAAGGCATCTGGCCCCTCTGCCACAATGCGCATACGCGCCCCATCTTCCGCGCCGCTGACTGGGAACAGTATCAACGGGTGAATCGCAAGTTCGCCGACGTCCTGTGCGAAGAAATTTCCGACGAAGAGCAGTCCGTCGTCCTGATTCAGGACTACCATTTCGCGCTTCTCCCTCGCATGGTGAAAGAGCGCCTGCCTCATGCACGCGTGGCGATCTTCTGGCACATTCCCTGGCCTAATCCGGAATCCTTCGAGATCTGTCCATGGCAGAGCGAGTTGCTGGACGGCCTGCTAGGCGCGGACCTGATCGGTTTCCACGTCAGGGCGCATTGCAACAACTTTCTCAATACCGTGGATCACGCGCTCGAGGCCCGCATCGACTGGGAGCATTTCACTGTTACCCGCAACGACCATCAGTCGCACGTCCTCCCCTTCCCTATCAGCGTGGAACTGAGAAAGGACGGCTCCGACCACCCTGACGCAAGGAGCGTCGAGGAGGAGCGCAAAGCAACTCTCGAGGAGCTGAAGCTGGAGACAACATGGATTGGAGTTGGTGTGGATCGCGTCGATTACACCAAAGGCATTGTCGAGCGCTTTCAGGCCGTCGAGTCGTTTCTCGCGAGATACCCCGAGTACCAGGGCAAGTTCACTTTCATCCAACTGGGCGCGCCTTCGCGAACAGAAATCAAGCGTTACGCCGAGTTTCAGACAGAGGTTGAATCCGAGGCGTCCCGCATCAATGCACGTTTCGCTGCCGGGCGATGGAAGCCCATCGTCCTGCTGCTTAGCCAGCACAGCCGGCAGGAAGTGCAGCGCTTTTATCGCATTGCTCATCTCTGCATGGTCACGTCGCTGCACGACGGGATGAATCTAGTGGCCAAGGAGTACGTCGCAGCGCAGCAGGAAGAACAGGGGGTGCTGGTCTTGAGCCGCTTCACCGGAGCATCGCGCGAGTTACGTGACGCGATCATGGTGAATCCTTACGATATTCAAGCTACAGGAGAGGCCATTGCGCAGGCCCTCCGCATGCTGCCCGGCGAGAAATTGGACCGGATGCGGCGCATGCGCGCGATCGTAAAAGAACACAATATATATTGGTGGGCCAGCAGCCTGATTGGCTCACTTTGCGAGCTTCGCGTAGGCGCCGGCGAGAACGCGAGTGTCTCCGAACGAACCCCGGTGGAGGTATAGTTGATTCTGGCAATGCGCGTATCCGCAGTTGCGGAATTCATGGAGCAGTTGAAGAATGCGCCATCCGCTGCGCTCCTTCTTGACTACGACGGCACGCTGGCCCCGTTTCACATTGATCGATTCCAGGCCCGCCCCTACTCAGGCGTTTTGTCTCTGCTGCAAAAAATCGCCGATTCCGGCAAGACTCGCGTGGCCATTATCACCGGACGGCCGCTATTTGAATTGAAGGCCCTCCTCGAACCGCTCCGCAACGTGGAGATGTGGGGCGTTCATGGACTGGAGCGCCTGTTGCCGAACGGATGCTATGGTGAACTACCCATCGACCGCAAGTGCGTGGCGCTCTTGTCGCAGGCGAAGGGGCAAATCGTCCAAGCGGGGCTGTCTGCGCTGGCCGAGATCAAGCCGGGAGGCATCGCCATGCACTGGCGTGGTATGCCAACCCACGAAGCGGATTACACCGCAGTCATGATTCGGGAGACATGGAAACCGTTTGCAGACACGCCTCTACTTCGGCTCCTCGAGTTCGAGCAAGGAGTGGAGCTGCGCGTAGCCCATCCTGACAAAGGCGATGCCGTGGCAACCATCGTTGAAGAGTCCGAGCCTCAAGCACAGATCGCCTACTTGGGCGACGACTTCACCGACGAAGATGCTTTTCGGGCACTCGATGGACGAGGGCTCACCGTTCTGGTGCGACCCGAATATCGCGAGACGTTGGCGCGGGCCTGGCTCAAGCCTCCGGAGGAGCTTTGCGGATTCCTGAAAGACTGGCTTGATCATGCCGGCTGACCCGGCCGCGAGCCTTTTGCATGCGACGGCTATTTCTTCAGAAATCGTGATAACGATCGGCAAAGGGAGGAATTGCAGCCGGCGTGTCTCCGGCTGCAGCTTCGCGGCCGGAAGACGGCGCGTTGGCGGCGTCGGTTTTGGTTCGCACCTTGGCGACCGTGAGCCAGTCGTCTTTGTGCGGAGTTTCGGCCATCCACGGCGGCAGCGGCATGTAAAGAAAGCGGCTCAACGCTTCGGCGTGGCCCTCGTAAAGAACGCGCATCTCGCGCAACCGCTCCACCGATTGATGATCACCGCAGATTTTTGCGCCGCTCGTCGAAAGCAGTTCGTAAAGTCTTTCGCAGCGATCCGCAGGAAGCCGGTCCGCCGCATTGTCGATCGGCCGCTGTGAAAGAATTTGCGAGAGATCGACCAAGGCATGACGAGCCATAGCGAATGTGAGCTGCGCCTGACGTGCCTCGCAGCCCCGAATGCCCGCGATCATTAGCGCCGACGCGTCGAGAATCGCAGTGAGCGCGGCAAGCCAACTCTGGTTACTGTGTTGCGAGCGAAAATAACAGAGCAGCGGATACGAGATGTGGCTTTCGAGCAGCTCCGCAGACCACCGCTCCCACTCCGTCAGCAGTACCGAGAGCGCGGCCTCCCCGCCTTGGTATGAATGACGGCGCAACAACTCGGCGGCCGTTGGCGGCGATCCGGCTCGCGCATCGAGTAGCGAGATGCTCACCTCACGGCGCGAGAAGGCGCTGTAGAGCACGGGGAAATACCCCATCACTACGGCCAAGAATCCCAGCCCCGTGCCGGACTCAAGAACGATGAGCACGCGCGTCCAGGGATTTAGCGGCGTCACGTCCCCTATGCCGAGCGTGAAAATCGTCGTTCCGCTCACGTAGAGGTCCGATTGAAAGCCCGATCGATGCGTTACGTCAGCGAAAGGACTGCCGAGTGCGAAGAAGATCAGGCCGAAACCGACGAGCATTGAGCCTGCCCACACCACCAGCAACAGGATCAGCGAAAGCGGCCCGTAGAAGCTGAACGCCGTCTCCCGGTGCCGAGGGTTGCGCAGCCGCCCCGTGAAAAACGTCCAGGGCTTCCAGGTGGCGATGTAGAAGATGCGCGTAAGCCGGAAACGCCCTGTGGCGCGCCGGGGCAGGATGATCGTCTGGAAGGCGTCGAGCAAGACGATCAGCAGGCAAAGGACTCCCGCGACGAATGCCAGAATCTGCATGGCTTTTCTCCTCAGATGCGTTGCACGCGCTCGCTTGCCCCGACCGTAGTCAGTATTCTAACCAGTCGCGCAATAACTCGGCTATGTCTGTGACTTGGACGAATTTTAATGGAGATTTGCCTGCAAATAGCTGTGGCAGCCTCGTGGTTCGCCAGTTCGCATCCGCTCTAAGGCATTTCTCCTTCAGATGTAGCCCTTGTATCGACGTGCGAGGTTGCGTCCACTTCCACCCCACAGACAAAGACCTTTCTGTGGGGCCCCGGGATCGGAAAACGCATTTTGAAGGGAGTGCTTTCGATGTGAAGCAGACAGAGAAATGCTTTATCGGCAATGACTCAGGACTCCGCTGGCGATGGCGCCGAGGGGAAGCACTTTGCTGACGCCATTCAGCTTGATCGCTTCCTTGGGCATGCCGAAGACCACACAAGTCGCCTCGTCCTGGGCGATAGTGAAGGCGCCGGCCTGCATCATTTCCAGCATGCCCCGCGCTCCGTCGTCGCCCATGCCGGTCATGATGACGCCGAGAGCATTCGGGCCAGCATAGCGGGCGGCGGATCGGAAGAGCACATCGACCGAGGGGCGGTGCCGGCAAACGAGCGGGCCGTCTTTCACTTCGACATAGTAGCGCGCACCGCTGCGCTTGAGGAGCATGTGATGGTTCCCGGGCGCGATTAGCGCGCGCCCGCGGATCACGGTGTCATTGGTTTCAGCTTCTTTGACAGAAACGGCGCACAGGCTGTCGAGGCGGTTGGCAAAGGCGCGCGTGAACAGTTCCGGCATGTGCTGCACGATGACAATTCCGGGAGAATCTTCCGGCAATGCTTCCAGAAACGTCTTGAGCGCTTCCGTACCTCCAGTCGACGCGCCCACGACTACGACTTTCTCAGTGGTCTCGACCATGGCGCGCGTGGCCGGCGACAAAACGGCATCTGCGGTCAGCTTGGGCTCAACGGTGTGCATGGGGCCGAGCGGGCGCAGGCGTGCCCCAGCCGCGGCCTTCACAGCCTGGCACAGGACGACGCGGGAATCCTCAAGAAACTGCCGCGTGCCCAACTTGGGCTTGGTAATGATGTCCACGGCGCCATACTCCAGCGCCTTGAGGGTGCTCAATGCACCTTCTTCCGCGAGACTGGAACAGATCACGACCGGAATCGGATGCTGGCTCATGAGCTTTTTGAGGAACGTGAGCCCGTCCATGCGAGGCATCTCAATATCGAGAGTGATCACGTCCGGCACGTTCTCCGCGATGCGCTCGGCAGCCACGAAAGGATCGCCGGCCGTTCCGATCACTTCAATTTCAGCGTCGGAGGAGAGAATCTCCGTTAATGTCTGACGCACCACGGAGGAGTCATCTACGATCAGCACACGAATTTTGGCTACTTCCACGATTGCAACCTCTCAGACTCTTATCGGCGACGATTCGCGCGATGAGCAGTCCTTGGCGCCTTCCGCACCTTGTCCGGCATGCCGGATTCGAGCCAGCGCAGCCGAACTTCGCCATGCACAGTCTCGAAGGAGATGTGTACGCCGGTGGTGCCGCCCAGGCAGGAAGCAACCACTGTGAATCCTTCTTCGGCAAGCACGCGAATGGCCGCCTCGTAGTTTTGCTTGCCGATGGTCTTCTGAGCATCGCTGCTATTGATCGTCAAAACATCGTTGCCGCCAAAAAGCTTTACCAGCACCTCGCCGCGAACGGCGCCCAGTGAATCCAGCCGGCTCGCGATCTCACGGATGGCAAAATCGACATAGCGCCGACCGGCATGCGTGGTGAGCCGCACCCCTTTGGCCGGCGGGCAACTCGGCATCATGGGATGACAAAGCGCACCGACGCCAAGCCTCGGAACCAGAAACGTAACCCCGACGCAGGAGCCAAGCACCGTGCGCAGCACGGCAGGCTCCGACACCAGGTGCGATTCCCCTGGCTGCACATAGATCTCCTTGATCGGTGTCTCAAGCTCTGGCATCGATCCTCCTGTAGAGAGACGGAGCCACCGGCGCGAGAGGGAGATTAAGATCGTGCAGCGTCTCGGCGTGGCCCATGAATAAATAGCTTCGCGGCTGCAGGCGTTGCGTAATCTTCCCGAGAATACTTTGCTGGGTAGGCCGGTCGAAGTAGATGATTACGTTACGGCAGAAAATCGCGTCGAATTTCTCTTGAATCCCGTAGTCGGAATCCATGAAGTTGAGGCGGCGAAATTCGACGAGGCGGCGTAACTCCGGCACCACCCGCACCCGTTCGACACTCGACTCGCGGCCGCGCATGAAGTACTTGACCTTGAGGGCCTGCGGCACCGGCCGCACCGCATCGGCGGAGTAGATCCCGAGCGATGCCTTCTTGAGTACGGTGGTTGAGATGTCGGTGGCAATAATCTTGAAGGTGAAGCCGGGATGCGTAAGCCCATATTCGCTCAAAACCAACGCCAGTGTGTATGGCTCTTCGCCCGTCGAACAAGCTGCACTCCAAATCAGCATTGGCCTTCGGGCGGAATTCGAAGCCAGGAATTCAGGTACTGCCGTCGCGGTGAGGAAATCGAAGTGCCGCGGCTCACGAAAGAAATCGGTCTTATTGGTTGTCACTACATCGATCAGATGAACCAGCTCGTCCCTCAGGCCTTCACCTGAAAACAGATAGTCGCAATACTCCCCGTAGGAGTGAATCGCGAGCTCTTTTAATCTTCGCCTGATTCGCCCCTCGAGCATCGCCTTCTTTTCGGAACCGAGGTTGATCCCGGCTTCGTCGTAAACGAGCGCGCGGAGGCGCGTGTAGTCTCTGGACGAGATGGCTTCTTCGTGATTGTGCATAACGGAAAAAACGGGGCGGAGTCAACCGCCCCATGCCTTTCTTATGCGGCTGCCTCTAAGAGGGCCTTGCCGGATTGCTGGGTGCGTACCGTGGCCAGTTCCTCGGCCGAGAAGACGCGATCGATGTCAAGAATCATGATGAACTGCGTGTCGCGCTTGCCCATGCCGCGGATAAAGTCGGTGCGGATATGGGCGCCGATGCGCGGCGCGGGTTCAATCTGCTCGGGCTCGAGATCGATCACCTCTTCCACCGAATCAGCCAAGGCGCCGATCACGGTCGACTCGTTCTCGAGCACCACTTCGACAACTACGATGCAGGTGTTGCGCGTATTTTCCGTTTTCGACATTCCGAAGCATAGCCGGAAGTCGACGACGGGAACCACACTTCCCCGCAGGTTGATCACTCCGGACATGAACTCGGGCGTCCGGGGGATGGCGGTAATGGGCGTGAGATCGAGCACTTC
>JBEKPD010000048.1:0-46709 GCA_049521075.1 Occallatibacter sp. | reverse complement strand
TAAGCGGGCGTCCCTGCGGGGGTCGGGAGACCCCCGCGACAGCCGGTCTGGAGACCGGCGCTACAAATTCTCGCTGCGTGGTGGAATTGCGGAATAGCCGTTGTTGAATTGCGCTAAACAGAGCCCGTCAGAGTTACGGGCAGCAAAAACGCCGCCCGAAGGCGGCGTTTCTGTTTGAGCTGGCGAAAGTGTTACAACGTGGATTCAATCTCAAAACCCCAGGCCTCGAGCAGGGCCTCCGGGATATATTTGGAATTCTTATTGCGACGCGCCCACTCGCGCAGGCGGGTTGACCGGATGAACTGATCCGGTGGCAGTTTGAACTCCTTGGTGATCGACTCGAAGGAGGTGACTGTGGGCACAACCGGGCCAATGGGCTCTGGTTTGCCCCAATTCGGATTTCCACGACGCTTTGCCATCGATTTTTGTGTCCTTGAAAGGAGGTTTGCGGTTCGTCCTCGGACAAGGCTGGGGGGGTTCACTTGGCACCCGAGGAACATTAATTGTTATTTTACGTCGATTTTGTTCAAAAATCAATAGGCAAGAGGTGTTTGGAGCGGTGTAGGACGAGGGTCCGCAGGCCAGCCATCCCCCTTGTAATTCATTCATTCTACACTTTTTATGATCGATTTTACCTGTAAGACACGAGGCGGGCGCGGCCTAATCGCCTGAGGAAATGGCGGCTGAAAAGACGGGGGTAGGACAATAACTCAATGACTTCGTTGCAGACAGCAATTGCCACAGGTTTGGTGCTTTTGGTAGGTCCCTTGACGGGAACTGCCCCTTGCCGTGCGGTTGAGCTCACAATAACCCGGCAGGCGCTGGAACGGACCCTTAAGCAGCAGCTCTTCAGCGGACCCGACGGCCGGTACTACTTGAAAGGTAATTCTCATTCTGCATGCTTTATTGCCACTGAGGACCCGCACCTGAGTTTCGAGCAGGATCGGATCGTGGTGCGAGTGAAAACCGTGGCTCGGTTGGGAACGGCGATGGGCGGAGCGTGCCTTGGCGTCAGCCTGACCCTCCCCGCCGAGGTGTCGCTCGAGCCGGACGCTGACGGGGAGACGATCGGGTTCCGCGACGCGCGGCTGGAGAAGATCTCTGATCGCAAAGAGATCAACTTTGTGCTGGCCCCATTTTTGCGCGGCCAGTTGCCAAAAAGCATGAGGGTGAATGCAGCAGATTTGCTGCGCAAAGCTCTCCAAGGGTCGACGGCCACGTCGGGCTACAAGGTGAGCCTGGACCGTCTGAAGATCCATTCCGTCCAGATCGTCGGCGACAAGCTGGTGGTGGACGCGGATGGGGATTTGAGTGTGGAATGAAAGAGCAGCTGCTAGCCTCTAGCTATTAGCTCGCCCGTGCGAGAGCGAACTGTTGCAATCTAAATGGCGGATGGTTGATTGCGGGGGATTCTGTCGCACCCGCAGAGGCGGATCCTGAAGCAGAAATCGTCGAGACAATCAGAATTGAATAGTCACCAGGTGTCCGTGTGAAACGATTATGTATTCATTCAACTTCATACGAGATGGCGGTTCGAACCGGCCCTCTTGCATCGGCTTCAGAAACCAAGCCTGTTGCTTGGCGCGGATGTATTCGTGCTCGGATGCTTCCCGATAGCTTTCACTGTCAAAATTAAGAAGGTAGTCGCCAACACTTGGCGTATGCACGAGCACGTATGCCTCGGCTTCAGAGTCTGTTGGTTGGCCAATATAGGCTTCAGCTTTAATCGGATGGCCGTCTACGGTCACAGCAATATCGAACTGCCTCATCAGGTGCTTTGGCACGTAAGCTCGAAAGCACCAAATCCCAACGGCGGCGCAGGAAAGCACCATCAGCACGGGGATTCCGTATTTCCAAATTCGACGGAATTGCATGGGCACCTACCAATCAAAGAGCCGTCGCAGATGATTCTTCGCAGACGCGCGAGTATACACTCAGCCGTTCATCAGATTCTTGAGCAGGTCCTCGATGGCGCGGTCCAGGGCGCGGGCTCCGTGGTCGTGCATGTAGTGGTAAGCCGCTTGCTGGACGGGAAATGACACGAGTCGGCCTACGGCAAAACTGGCCTGCGCCTGGCCGGAGCCCGACTTTGCCTGTTGCTGTATCAGGTCAGAGAACAAAACTCCCTTCCGTGTCGCCGCATGGATACCGGGAAAATCGTCCTCGTTGTTGCCCAGCAGCCAGAGAAGTCTGATCGCTTCCAGAGTCCGCGAACCATTCGCAATTTTTCCATCCGGTCCGACGGTGAAGATGCCGGGAATCGTCCAAATGTCCTTTTCATAGTTGACCCAGGAAATGCGCGCACTCACATACTGGGCGTCGCGCAGATAGTGGACATCGGCCGCCGTCAGCATGGTTTCCTGCGGAGCGCCGATTTTCTTAACAAAATCATTCCAGACATCGGCGATGCGCTGCTCAGGGATGAGGGCGCTGGGATCGGCGGCGGATTCATACTCCGTGCTGGCAATTCGGTTGCGGATAGATCCCGTGGCCCACCGGGGTGGAAGCTCATCGGAGAATTCTGCGGCAACCAGATCGACGAGTTGGCGTGCGTCGTCGGGCGAATGGATATTGCCGGCGAGGTCATTGATGGCGATGGCGTGAGCACGATCGCGCTGCCGCAGCTCGGCAACCTCCCGCATGGCTTCGGGGCTGGGCTGTTGGAAGTTTCCGTGGTTCTCATTCTGCGGGACTTGCGGAGCTGGTTGCTGCCCTGAGAGGAAGCAGATGGGCAAAAGCGCAGCCGCCAAACACCAGAGTTTCCCATTCATGGCCGGGAGTCCTCCGTTTGGAAATGGAACCCAACGATACAACATCGGTATTCTACCGCTCCGCTGCTGCTTTTCGAGGTCTGACCACCACCCCCAACTGCGTTAAAATAGATGCAGGACAACCCAAAATTCCGCAGTGATAAAATTTTGACGTTTGGAGAAAAGCATGCCTGATGCATCGTGTGATATTGGCCTCATCGGCCTTGCTGTGATGGGACAAAATCTTGTTCTCAACATGAATGACCACGGATTCAAAGTGGCCGTTTTCAACCGCACGGTTTCAAAGGTCGACGATTTCGTGGCCAATGAAGCCAAGGGGACGCAGGTGGTGGGGGCGCACTCCATTGAGGAGCTGGCCGGCCTGCTGAAGCGGCCGCGCCGGGTGATGCTGATGGTCAAGGCGGGCGATACCGTCGACCAGATGATCGACCATATCGTTCCCCACCTCGAAAAGGGCGACATCGTGATCGACGGCGGCAACTCGCTGTTTACGGATTCGACGCGGCGCACCAAGGCGCTGGCCGAGAAAGGCATCCTGTTCATCGGTACCGGCGTCTCCGGCGGTGAAGAGGGAGCGCGCCGCGGGCCGTCGATCATGCCGGGCGGCAATCCGGCGGCGTGGCCGCATGTGAAGCCGATCTTCCAGGCCATTGCGGCCAAGGTGGACGACGGTACGCCCTGCTGCGACTGGGTGGGCGAAGAGGGCGCCGGGCACTTTGTGAAGATGGTGCACAACGGCATCGAATACGGCGACATGCAGCTGATCTGCGAAGCCTACGACCTGCTCAAGCGCGGCCTGGGACTGACGGCCGACGAGCTGCACGAGGTCTTCGCCGAGTGGAACAAGGGCGAGCTCGACAGCTACCTGATCGACATCACCCAACAGATCTTCGCGAAAAAGGATGAGGACGGCTCACCGCTGGTGGATAAGATTCTGGACACCGCGGGACAGAAGGGCACGGGCAAGTGGACGGTGATCAGTGCCCTCGACGAGGGACAGCCTGTGACGCTGATCGGCGAATCGGTGTTTGCGCGTTGTTTGTCGGCGCTGAAGGACGAGCGCGTGGAGGCCGAGAAGGTTCTGCACGGGCCCAAGGCAGTGCTCAAGGTCGGCGACCGCGCGAAGTTCATCGAGGATGTCCGCCGGGCGCTCTTCTGCTCGAAGATCATCAGCTACGCGCAGGGCTACATGCTGCTGCGGGCCGCGGGCAAGGAGTTCGGCTGGAACCTGAACATGGGCGGCATTGCTCTCATGTGGCGCGGCGGCTGCATTATCCGCAGCCAGTTCCTGGGCAATATCAAGGACGCGTTCAAGAAGAATAAGAGCCTCGACAATCTGCTGCTCGACAAATATTTCTCGCGCCTGGTGAACAAGTACCAGGCGTCATGGCGCAAGGCGGTGACCAACGCGGTCAAGCTCGGCGTGCCCACGCCGGCGTTCTCCACGGCGCTTAACTTCTTCGACGGCTACCGCACCGGCCGCCTGCCACAGAACCTGCTGCAGGCGCAGCGCGACTTCTTCGGCGCGCACACCTACGAGCGTGTCGACAAGCCACGCGGCGAGTTCTTCCACACCAACTGGACGGGCCACGGCGGACGCGTGGCGTCGGGAACGTACAACGCGTAAAGACAGTGGTCAGTTGTCAGTCATTAGTAAATCAGGCGGCGATTTCCTTCACGGAAATCGCCGCCTTCGATTTTGGCGCATAGAGAAGTAGTCGCGATGCGCGTAACTAGGGATGCTGGGCCAGTGCGGCTTGGGCCTTGGCGAGGATGACGGCGTTCTTCAGCGCCAGGGCAAATATCCGAGCCGCGGCGGGATCAGCGAAGGTGAGGCCGAAGGCCTCCGTATCGTCGGGCGTCTGGCCGTACTCCTTGCTCGAGTGCGGACCGGGGCCGAGGTGCGTGAACTTGTCCAAGTCATAAATGAGAGTGTGAAACTGCTTGCCGGGAATCACGGCGACCACGACCATCGTCGTATCTCCCGGGTCGCCGGGCTTGTACGTGCGGGGTGCGTCGGGACTGGAAAAGACGCGATCCTCTGAGATCAGCGTCTCGTCGACCTCGGCTAGCGGCACTCTGATGGAGGCGAGCGGAAAGGTATAGAAGGACCAAGTGATTTTACCGTCCTGATTTTTGGGCAACGCGCAAAGCGGGGCCGGCATCTTTGGCTCGATGACGATGGTGCTCCGGTCAAGCACGACAATGCTGCCGGAGGAGGCGTAGGCGCTCTTCATGGCCTCAAGATTCGCGGGAACGCCATTCGAGGCAGCGCTAAGATTCGGAGGATTACTCTGTGCAATCGCAGCGGTGGTGGACAAGGCAAGGCAATAAAGGACGACAGTGGCAATGCGCTTCATACAAGTCTAAGGACCTCTATGGCGACCGATCTTGCGCTGATTCTACCGCGAAGAATGTGATTGAGGTCACCCAAAAGGGCAAGAAAGGCACTTTCGTAATGGCGGGCGGCAAGCTATTCATAGAGCCACAGTGCGAGACCGCAGCCCCGTTTTTTTGAACAATGAGCTGCGATTACCGCAAAGTATCGACTGGTGCAGGGTCCATGTCAGCGTAGTCCTGGTTTTCGCCGCCCATGCCCCAGCAGAAACTATAAGCCCGAGTTCCCACGCCGGCGTGAATCGACCAGCCGGGCGAGATGGCAATGCCCTTGTCGGCCATGACGATGTGGCGGGTTTCCGCCGGAGGTCCCATAAAGTGCATCACGCGCGCCTCCGCGGCCACGTTGAAGTACATATAAATTTCGGAGCGGCGCATGTGGGTGTGCGGCGGCATAGTGTTCCAGTTGCTGCCCGGCGCGAGGTGCGTCACGCCCATCACAAGCTGGCAACTGCGCGCGCCTTGCAGATGAATGTACTTGCAAATCGTCCGCTTGTTGCAGGTTTCGAGGCTCCCGAGCTCGGTGGGCACAGCGTCATCCTTGCGCACCAGCACCACGGGGTAAACCGCGTGCGCCGGGTAACTCAGCAGATAGTAGACGGCAGGCGCGGACTTATCTTTCGACGCGAAAGTTACCTGCTTATTGCCGCGGCCGATGTAGAGCACGTCGAGATTGTCGAGCTCGTAGCTCTTGCCCTCGACCGTGATCGTGCCCGCGCCGCCGATGTTGAGCGCACCCAGCTCACGGCGCTCGGTGAAATACTCGGCGCGGAGATCGGGATCGGTGGGCAACGCGATGGCAGCATCGAGCGGAGCCGCGAAGCCAACCACGGAGCGATCGAGATCGACGTAGTTGAGATCGAGCTTGCCCGGCTCGCAGAGCGACTGGAGCAGGAATGTTTCGCGGAGTTCGTCCGTGGTCATGCGCGGATAGCGCACAGGGTCAGCCATCAATACGGTCTTCATGATGTCTCCATTTTACTGCGCAGGCGGCGAGGGAAGTTTTGTCAGGTCCCAGTTGTCGCTGCCGCGCAGGAAAATCGCCGGCTCGTATTGTTTGGCCTCGTCAGGCGTGAGGAAATGCGTGTGCGGATCGCGTTGATCGTGATGCGCGCCGGGGCCAGTGGAATCGAACTCCGCGTAGTAGACCGTTTCGAGTGAGTGGGTTTCGCCGGGATGCCATTCGCGCCAGCCGGCAGGATCGATCTTGTCGTCCATCTCGGTATGCATATAAATCACGGTCGCATAGGGACGCCAGGGCCTACCGAGAAAAACACTGCCCGTTACGCCGGGATCGGCTGTGAGCCGACAGTGGTCGAAGACGAAACCGGAGTCCTGTTTGGGATAGTGCTTGGACTGCGCGGTAAGATAGCCGCCGGCATGCGGCGTTGAGTGAATCCCGCAGTTCTCGAAGACGGCCTTAGAATCGCCGAAGATGAAGTCGACGTTGCCGGCCACGTAGCAATCGGAGAAGTACTGGCGCGTGACGGCGCAGTTTTGCGCATCGGAGCCGCAGTGCGTGCCCAAATAAACCGTGTCCTGATTGCCGAGCAGGCGGTCATTGTGGAAGATGGCGCGGTCGCCGGTGACGAGAATGGCAAGTGCCTGCGAGCCGGCGGGTAGCTGCGGATGTGTCTTGTTGAAATCGTTCTCGATGGTGATGTTTTCCGCAAAGAAGTTGTCCGCAGTCACGTTGACCGTGGCGGAGTGAAGCGTGCCGCCGTTCTGGCCGGCGCTACGATCGTTGACGATGACGGTTTTGCTCGGGTCAGGATTGGCGCTGCGAATGGTGATGTTGGGCTTGTCGACGATAAGCACTTCGCGATAGACGCCGGGCGAAACGGAGAGAACCGCGCCGCCTGTTTTGGGAGTCATGTCGAGCGCGCGCTGGATGGAGTAGTAGTCGCCAGTGCCATCGGCGGCGACGTAGAAGGTTTTGTCTTCAGGCGGAATCTTGCCGGCTATCTCGGGAGCAGTTTTGTCTTCAGGGAACGGAACGAAGCGCGCGTCGCAGTCGAGCGGCTGGCCCGGCGTGGAATCCGGCGCATTGATGTCGGTCACGTCGTCGCCCTTGGGAACGAGATTGCCGAGGTGCGGGCCGAGGGTGATGCTGGCGTCCAGGTTATAGAACAGCGAGTCCTTCTGATCGTCGGCAAAGACGTTGTCGAGCTTGATCTCCAGCTTGTGGCCCTGGTCGGCATCGAGGCCAAAGAAGGTGTAGGCGCCTGGCGTGAGCACGTGCACGTTTTCGAGAGTGATGTCGTTGTAGATGGGCAAGCGGTCGCCGGTGAATGTGGTGTAGTGCGGCGTAAAGACCAGCGGGTTGGGCGTGTTGCGGATGCAGACGTTGCGATAGACGACCTGGTGAACGAGACCGCCGCGGCTGCGATCGGATTTGATGCGGAGACCGTTGTCTGCGCCATCGATGGTGAGGTCGTCGACGAGAAGGTGATCGACGCCGCCGAAGGTGCCGCTGCCGATGGACATGCCGTGACCGGTGTAAAAGTGATTGTGAAGCACCGACATGTTGGAGACGCCGCCCATGCCGCTGGGCTTGAGGCAGACATCGTCGTCGCCGGTGTGAATGTAGCTGTAGGCGATAGTGATGTTTTTGGACGAACCTGGATCGATGCCGTCGGTGTTGCGCGCGGTTTTGGGCGTCATGATCTTGACGCCCCACGCGGTGAAGCCGTCGGTTTGACTCACCGAAACATGGGTCATCGGCGAGTTGCGCAACGTGATTTTGTAGAGGATGAAGCCGTCGACGTGGCGCAGGGCGATCATGCCGAAAATGCTCTGCTGCTCGTCTTTTACTTTGGCTTCGTGCGCGAGATCCCACCAGGTGACGTCCTGGCCGAGCAATGTCGCGCCGCCGCGAGCGTCGATGGAACCTTCGCCCATGATGCCGGAGTTTTTGGCACCGTCGGCCGAGATGAGCGGCTTGCATGCGCGGCCGTGCGTGGAAACTATGCCGCAGCCGCCGGGCATCGCATCGAAAACGCGGGGATCGCGCGAGGCGACGAGCGCTGTGTTCTTATCGACGACAAGTGTCACGCCAGGGCGGAGGGTCAGCGGGCCGATGAGGAAGACGTTCTTCTTGCCGTGTGCGCGGAGTACCACCGCTTGCCCTTGCGCACAATGATCCATCGCGTCCTGAATGCGCGCCGTGGAGAGTTTTTGCTCGTCGGCGACGGCGATACTCCCGCGACTGGAAACAATGTCGGCCTCGAGAGTCGTGCACGCGGGAGGAATTTTGGGTTCCGTGAAAGTGCGGGTGTCCTGAGCGGCAAGAGAAATTAGAGCGACGAACGGAAGCACAGCAATGAAAAGATGAGCGGACCGCATTAAATCCTCCAGACGGCGTGAGCAGGTCGAGCGAAATGGGCCGGCGTCGCGGGCCCGCGAGCATAGGTGAGTTTCTGTGGACTGACCACTTTGAAGTATCCAATGTACAGGAGCGGAGCGGTGCTTCGTCAAGCCGTCACTGTGCCGTAAAGATGAATACGAGTTTCGCAGAGTATGGGACCCGATGAACCGATTGCTGCTCAGAGCTTCAGGACGATAGAATCGGGGACGATTCGCGAGAGGCTGCTGCGAGACCTGCAACTGCATCGGATATCGAATCGAAATTGGAGAACACGATGAAATTGGTTATTCGCGTTGTTTTGCCCTTGGTTTTGATGGCAAGCGTTGCAGGCACGGCGCAGCAACCGCAGACGAACACGGCAACGACGCCGGCGAAGGTGCGGATTGCCCTGATTGGCGACTCGACGCAGACGAAGAATGTGGGCTACGGACTGGGATTTTGCGCGAATCTGACGGACGACGCAATCTGCCTTGACGACGCCAAGGGCGGAGCGAGTACGAAGACCTATTACAACGAGGGCTATTGGACGAAGGCGCTCGCGGACAAGCCGGACTACATGCTGATCCAGTTCGGGCACAACGATGAGGAGTCGCCGCAACACTTGCCGCGCGAAACGAATTTGCAGACCGAGTATCCAGTAAATCTAAAACGCTATGTGGACGAGGCGCGCGCGCATGGCATCATTCCCGTGCTGGTGACTCCCCTGGCGCGCCGCTACTACGGCGACGACGGCAAGATTCATTCCGATCTGTTGGCTCATTCCGATGTCATGAAAAAAATTGCGGCCGAGGAAAAGACGCCGTTGATCGACCTGCAGACAGACAGCATTGCGTATCTCGACACGTTGACCGAAGCGCAGGCGAGTGCACTGGGAATCACGAAGAAGGACGCGCAAGGCAACACGGTTTCTGACAAGACGCATTTGAATGCCGAGGGATCGTATGTGTTCGGGCGGATCGTGGCCGTGGACATGGGCAAGGCGGTTCCGGTGCTGGCGAAATACGTGCGGCCCGAAGCGGCGAAGTTGCCAGCGGATCTCGAGCGGACAGTGGCGATCTTTCGCGGCGCACCGGTGAAGATTGTGCTCGCAGGCGATTCGACCGTGAACAACGGCGGCGGATGGGGCCCGGGATTTTGCGCGGATCTGACGCCCAATGTAGATTGCGTGAACCTGGCGCGGAACGGGCGCAGCTCGAAGAGTTATTACGATGAAGGCGTGTGGAAGGATGTGCTCGCCGCACACGGGGACTATATTCTCATCCAGTTCGGGCATAACGACATGCCTGGCAAAGGGCCGGCGCGCGAAACCGATCCAGAGACGACCTACGCCGCGAATATGCGCCGTTACATCAACGAGGCGCGGGCGGAGGGTGCGCGGCCGGTGATTGTGACCTCGCTCTCGCGGCGAAACTACAAGGACGGCGCGCTGGTGGAAGATCTGACAGCGTATGCGAAGGCTGCGCGGCGCGTGGCCGAGGAGGAGGGCGTGCCCGTGATCGACTTGAATGCCGAGAGCGTGCGGCTGCTTAAAACCATGACGCAGGAGCAGGCGGATCAGTTCGACGCTGTGGGCCATCCGGACGCGACGGGAAGCACGCTGGACCGCACGCATTTGAATGCGCACGGTTCGGAAGTCTTTGGACGCATGATGGCCGACGATCTGGCGCGAGTGTGCCCGGAGCTGGGCCCTGACGTGAAAGGGCAGGCGACGCTCCAAGTGACACCTGCAGTAACACCGGTAGCGGCACCGGCGGTGACAAAACAGCCTTAAGGTTCTGAACGCTCAAACACAGACCTGGGTTTCTCTAATTCACGCACCGGCGGCACTTGCTCAAGAATCCAGCGCGCAAACTCCTTGCCTGCGGCGTAGTTGTCGTAAAGGGTGGGGAGTTTGCGGCCGTCGGTGTATTCGTTGTAGAGCCACGGGTCGGTCATGGCGACGACAGTTCCCTTCCCGTACTTCGCCGTGGCCATAAAGATGTCGTCGCCCTCGTCGAGCACATCACGAGCCGGCTTCGTCGCCGTGATGGTGCAGACATCCTTCACATAAATCGTGTGCCGATGATGGAAGATGGGGCCTTTGCCGTCAATGTCGATTCTTCCCTGCTCCCAATTGGTGCCGATGACGTGCTTGCGCAGCACACTGTTGAAGTGGATGCCGAACTTATCGCCGATCGCGTTGAAGTGGTCGAGATCGGCGTAGGAGGTGTCGTTCTCCATGATGACGAGCACACCGCCGGTTTTCACCCACTCGGCGAGCTGCGCCGCGTCTTCCGCGTTGGCAAATTGCGGGTGAGGATTCTTGTCGACGTTGTCGGGTGAGACGATCACATACACGTCGGCGCCCTTAAGGTTAGCGAGCGTGGGCTCGGCATCGAGCTCGCTGGTTTGCGCGCCGAACTCGCGGAAGAGATGACCGAAGAGCGAGTAGCCCGGCGCATCCCACGTGTTCCATTTGTAGTGGAAGTAAACTTGCTGGCCGAAGGCGTCAGTGCGCTGCTGCGAGTTGAACCAGCCGTCAACAACGACGGTGTCGCCGCCGGCGAGCGTTGACTCCGGCGCGTACTCCATCTCCGTGCTGGCGAGGAGGAATGCGCCCACACCCTTGGGATCGTTGGTGACGACCTTCTCTCCGATGTAGTAGGCGTAGCTTCCGTCGCGATAAGGATCGCCGCCGAGGCCCGAGGCCTTCACGGTATCGGTCAGCGAAACATCGTCGCCTTGGGTCTGAATGAAGTGCGTCAGGATGCCTTTGTAGCCACGCTCAGCGACGGCGCCAAGACCATCCGGCTGAAGATTCGGTAGGTAGCCGCGGCGCACGCCCTTGGCTAGTGCGTAGACGAACATGCAGGCGGAGGAGGATTCAAAGTAGTTTCGCTTCTCGCCGGGCCGGTTCATCATCGTGTACCAGAGGCCGGTCTTCGCATCCTGGTAGCGCGCGATGGCAGCGGCTTCACGCCGAAGAATCTCGATCAACTGCGCGCGCCCGGGATCGCCTTCGGGATAGTAAGCGAGCGTGTCGACGAGCGCCATCATGTACCAGCCCATGCCCCGCGCCCAGAATTCCTGCGAGTCTCCGGTTTGCTTGTTCGCCCAGCGCTCCTGCTTCGACGCATCCCATCCGTGATAGAGCAGGCCGGTTTTCGCGTCGCGCGCGTGCTGCTCCATGAGGACGAATTGGCGCGTGATGTCTTTGAATTCCTCGGGATGATGCGAGAGCATCGCGTATTCAGCGCGGAAGGGCTCAGCCATGTAGAGACCGTCGAGCCACATCTGGTTGGGATAGCGCTGCTTGTGCCAGTAGCCGCCCCCGGCGTTGCGCGGCTGCTCGGCGAGCTGATTCCAGAGAAATGTTGCGGCGGTGAGGTAGCGCTTGTCCTGCGTCACGCGGTAGAGAAAAAGCAACTGGCGCCCGAGGAGGATGTTGTCGAGCTGATGCTCCTCGGGCTTGAGCGTGAGGATGAAACCGTCAGGTGTGACGAGCTGATCGATGGAGGCCTTGATGTAGTTGAAGTAGCGCGGATCGGTGCTCGATAGCCACACCGCGTCCATGCCTTCGAGCAGTATGCCGAGCTCGTAGTTCCAGGCCCAGGGGGTGCCCGCGGGAGTGAAGCGGCCGTCGGGCCAGCGGGCAATGGCGGCGTTGGCGGCGCGTTGCGACCAGGGCAGCTCTTGAGCGGCTGCGGCAATCACGCTCCCGGCAACAGAAACAAGAACGGCGAGACAAGCAAGCGGGCGGAGAAATTTCATGCGAAGTCCGATCTAGTGCGCTTGAGGTGCGGTGGGTGCGGGCATCGCCGGAACCGCGGGATACGGAATCCAGCCGTTGATGCGCAGCCAGTTTTCAAGGAGCGTGGGCCACTCGGCGAGTTCGGGATTGGATCGGCCGAGAGCGGTGCCATGCGGACCGGTTTCGAAGATGTGCATCTCTGCAGGCACGCCGGCTTTGACGAGCGCGGTGTAGAAGACCACGGCGGTTAGGACGGGAACCGATTGATCGGGCGTGGTGGCGTAGAGAAAGAACGGCGGCGTGCGCGGCGTGACGTGCAGGTCGGGCGAGACGTCATTCAGCTCCTCGGGCGACGGAGGCTTGCCGAAAAAGTTCGACAAAGCTCCGGGTTTGGCAATGCCCGTTTGCAGGGAGACGGCACCATAGGAACTGATGACGAAGTCCGGGCGGTCACTTACCCGATCGATGGGATCGGAGGCCTCGGGGTTGCCGTCGTCGAAATGCGTGCCGACCATAGCGACGAGATGGCCGCCGGCGGAGAATCCCCACATGCCGATGCGATCGGGAGCGATATGATACTCCGCCGCATGGCTGCGCACCCAGCGCACGGAGCGGTAGCCGTCGAGGAGCGGCTCAGGATAGTGGTAGCGCGGCGTGAGCCGGTAGGTAAGGACAAAAGCCGTGATGCCACGCAGATTAAGCCACTCGGCGATCTGCGTGCCTTCTTTGTCGTAGGCCAGACTGCGATAGCCGCCGCCGGGGCAGACGATAACGGCAGGGCGCGGCATGGGACCGTAGCCCGAGAAGACTTCAAGATGCGGCTTGTCCTGCTCTTCCGTGCCTACCGCGCCGGGCGCACCCTCAGGCCAGAGAAATTGGATCTGGCCGTGAGGTAATGCGGGATCGGGGGCGGCAGGAGCTGGCGCAGCGGACTGTGCGAACGCGCCTGGGGCTGCGAATGCAGTCAGAACAAGCAGGAGGAGTACTGCGATGGATGCGTTGCAGATGGCCCGAGGTTTTTTGATTTCACACATTGTTGTGCGACTCCATTTGAAGAAAAGCAAAGGCAGGTCCTTCGACTCGTCCCGGCACGCCGGGACTCGTTCAGGATGACAGCCTATTTTTTGCTCGCTCAGGATGAGAGCGCTAAAGATCGTGCATAGGGATGATACATCTTCGATCGGCCAGAACGCCGCTCAACAAAAAGGTGCTGCCGGAAGACCGGCAGCACCTTTTCTTGATGAAACGGTTGGAGGTTTAGAAGCTAATGCGCAGGCTTCCCTGCACCTCGCGCGGGGTGTTGTTCACCTGGGTGAGCGTACCAAATGAAGCGTTGGTGCCCGACTGAACCGTAGACGTCTTGCCAACGGTCGTACCGGACTGGCCTGGCGGCCCGTACACAACATGGTTAGTGACGTTGGCCATGTCCAACTCAAACGCTGCCTTCCATTCGTGATAGATCGGGAAGCTCCGCTTGAGGGCCATGTCCGTGTTGAGCCAGCCCTGAGCGAACATGTTCAACGGAGCAACACGGGGCGCATTGCCTGGAACATAATCCTCAGGACCATTACAAACGTTGTAGGCCTGCCCGTTGTAGGTATGGTAGGCACCGGTGCCTGTCGTTGCGCAGGTTCCGGCGATGAGTACAGTGAACGCCGCCGGGTTGATGTACTGGACGTTTCCGATGTAGTTAGGCGAACTTGGATCCCAGGTAGCCTTGGCGCCACCCGGGGTCTTGCCATAGTTGTACTGCCGTCCCGGCTGCCCAGGAACTATGCTCGGCATACATTGGTTGAGAATTGAGCTGCCGGCGCAACCGCTGCCGATGACCTGAATCGGCTGCCCGGAGTGAAAGGTTTCGATACCGGAGACCAACCAGTCGCTGGCGATGGCCCGGTAAGCCCAGTTGTCGCCGAACATATGGCCGCGCCCCGCGGGCAGCGCGTAGACCACGGTACCAATCAGGTTCTGCGGCTGGTCGCCCGTGGAGATTGAACGATCGAGGCGGTTATTGTCGTAGACGCGGAAGCTTCCCAGGTCGTCGATGTTCTTCGAGTAAGTGTAGTTGAGCATCCAGTTCAGACCGTGGGACGGACGCTGCTTGACGGAAATTTCCAGCGCGTTCCAGTTCTCGTTGCCCACGAAGCTGGTGGTGTCGGTTACGCCGCTGAATTGTGGGAAATTGACAAAGTATGCGCCAACGGTGTTCCCGATGGAATAGTAGTTCGACAGTGAGGAGAAGGGGTTCGGAGGAGTAAAGCCGAGGGACTCCGCCTCCGCGATGTAACCCGTGGTATAGGTTGCAGTCCCCTTGATTCCTATGAGGGAGTTGAGGCAGCCCGTCCCACTGCACGCTGCGGTAGTGTTCGGATTGGAAGTAGAGGACGGAAGGGCGTACCCGGCAAGCGCGGCGTAGGACTCCGGCAGTTTGTTGTTCGTCTGGTATCTCGCGTTGCCGATGCTGAGGAAGTGACCCTCACTACCCACGTAGCTGACAGAAATGGACATGTCTCTGGTGATCTGCCGCTCGATACCGAAGCTCCAGTTCTCGTACTCAGGTGTGCGCGATCCATAATGCGGATCCCAATAGGTGACGGACCCATTATTGGCGCCCTTGAGCGTCGCCGTTTCAACCGAATATAACTCGGAAAGATTGGCACCGGAGGGCAAGACTGACGAAGGCGGGGCCGTCGATCCGGTCCAGCCGCAAGGCGTGAAGCCGTCGCCGGCAACCATCGACCCGACGGGTGCATAGCCATTTCCGCCGGTATCGGTCACGCCGCCGGCGGCGCTGGTGCAGGCCGTGCCATCCCAATAGAAGGACGGCTGGGCGCCAAATGCGGGGTAAGTTGAAGCGGTGGGAGTGAGGCCGGAGGTCGAAGGCGAACCGGACTGGCTGCCGCCGGTCCAGTCTCCGTGTGCGTATGCCAGGCCGTAGCTGGCGCGGATGACCGTCTTGGCATCGACCGCGTAGGCCACTCCAAGGCGGGGCGCGAAGTTCTTCATCCAGGTGCTGGAGAGAACGTGCGTTCCGGTGTGGAAGCCGTCCGACGAGCTGCCGCCAGCGAATGCCAGCGTGCCCAGGTTGCCGGTAAGAGAATTTGCGCCAGTCGGGTTCAGCCACGTGAACAGATCGTGAGCTTCATGGATGGGTGTCCATATATCCCAGCGCAGACCAAGATTCACAGTCAGTTTGGGGCTGATTTTGTAGTCGTCCTGGACCCACAAAGACGGATCGTTCCACCGCGATCCCAATCCGGGTACGCCAACCGATACGGTACCGGAGGTGGCGCCACCGAGCATATAGCTTGCGAGCGAAAGTCCACTATTTGAAACCGCTGTCCCGGTGGTCGTATATCCCTCGGTTTGCGGGCCGGCGAAGGTATAGGTCATCGGTCCGGAGTAGGTCAGATTCTTGTCGTAGTTAAACTGCACTTGGACCCACTGTCCGCCGAAGGTAAAGTTATGCTTGCCGTGCAACCACTGAAAATTATCGGCGGCCGTGTAAGTGTTATTGATCTTTCCGTTCTCGTCGTAACCGCCATAGGTTGCAGGGTCCGCCGCGCTGCTGTCGGCGGTGAATGCGACGGCGGGAAAGAAACTAGCCTGGCCCACAGGCGTGTCGAGCAGTCCGGTATTCGAGGCGGCATACGCAGGTAATTCGTTGGGCGTGAACGATATGCTCTTGTAGCGCCCGAACGCCAGAGATGCCATGTTCACCAGGTGTGAATTGATGGTCCACGTATCCTTGACGATATCGATGTTGGTCTTTGGCGCATACGACTGCGAGGTATTGAACGGGGGCGGAAGCGTGCCCCCGGAGTTAGTGCCGGTGCTGGCCTGACGCCCAAAGGCGACGATGATGCTGATCTGGTGCTTGTCGTTCGGGTTGTAGTCGATGCGGCCGCCGTTGTACCAGTTGGCAAGTCCGGTTGGGAAGCCAGCGACCAAGTTGTTGCTAACTGCGGACTGATTGACGCTCGACTCAAGCGGCTGCATGAGGTTGTTTGTGAACTTCGATGCCGCCGAAATGCGGGACGCCGGAATCAGATTGCCTGCGAATGCGGTGCGCACGCAGGGGTTCGTTGACGCGGGGGTGGAGCCAGGACCGCCACTGCAGTTGTAGTTTTTCTCGGTATTTGGATCGTAGATGGTGTATGTGGGCAAGAGTTGGCTGAAGTCCGCGACTCCAGGGTTCGCCGCACCAAAACCCAGCATGGCGGCCGTTGGGAGCGTCTGAATGGAGGGTTTCGGGCCGTTCTGATTGCGATACTGGCCGTAGTTGTAGAAAGCGAACAGTTTGTTCTTGATGATCGGACCGCCGAGCGCCAGACCCACTTCGTTCTGGATCTCTTTGGGCTTGAGGCCGCCCAACGCGCACCAACTGGTGGACGCCGCCAATGCGGCAGAAGTGCATTTGCCGCCCGCGGGTACAGCCTGGCCCGCGATGGGGGTAGGAGTCTTGGCTGTGGGGGACCATGCATCGAGCACGGTGTTGCGCAAATATTCATACACCGAGCCGTGTATCTGGTTGCTGCCGGACTTGATGGAGTAGTTCTGCACGCCCTGGCCGCCGTATTGGGATGAATAGCCTGTCGTCAGCACCTGGAACTGGTCGATGGCATCGACGCCGAAGGCCGTCCAGGTAAAGCGCGGATCGCCCACTCCGTCCGCTTCCGGAAGGTTGATTCCGTCGATATAGATCTCTGACGTGCCGCCGCTCGGATTGCCGCCATTCACGCCGCCGGTGGCATCGGTTGAGTTGCTGCTGCTCGATGCCTGATAGGTGTTCTGCACACCGGGCATCAGGTAGGAAAAATCAGTGGCGCGGCGCTGATCGTTATTGCCTCCCTGGCCCATCAAAAGCGGAAGGCTGGAGTACATCTCGTTGTCCATCACGGCGCCGAGGCTGGCGTCGGAGGTCTCAAGTACAGGGGGCGCCGTGGTGACGGTGATGGTTTGCTCCGCGGTTCCAACCGACAGTTTGATATTGACAGCGACCGTTTGCAGCGCATCGACGGTCACATTTTCCTGTACGAATTTCTCAAAGCCTGTGGCGGTTACGGTCAATGTGTATTGGCCGGGGAGGAGCGGCGTGATGCTGTAATCGCCGGCTCCGGTGGTGGTGCGGATGGTGCTGGTGTTTTGCGAAACCAAGGTTGCGGTGACTGTTGCGCCTCCGATGACGGCACCGCTGGCATCGGTGACCGTACCTGAAATAGCTCCGGTGCCAGCCATCTGCGCGTTCGCGCCGACCGACGCTATCATGGCGACCACTATCAGCGCCACGCAGCCCCATGCGGAGAGATAAGAAAAGCGAGAACTGAGTTCTCGCGCAACTTTCCTCGACAGGGAGAGATTCCCAAAGGCAAATTGCCTCATTGTGATGCCTCCATAGGTGTTGCTTGTTTACTTCATAATGCGGTCATACCAAGGCTCACTTGGTGGTTACAACACCTGGTCCGACCACATTTTCGATTCGGGCTAGTTTCGTACACCTGATTAGCAACTGTCAATAGGGAACTTCTGGCCCCACGACGTTTTGCGCACGGGAAGATTTACGCGCAACCACACGCTGCAGCCGTGCCTCGTATACGTTTCGTAATCTCTATGGGATAGCTCTTCCAGGGGGCGCTCGCGGCTGCTGTTCACTGCCATGGTTCTCGGTCTCTGAAGGCTGGCCCGTCAACGCTTCGGAATCAGCCCCAAGTCCGTGATGCCGTTCACGAAGTACTGCATGGCCAGAGCCACCAGCAGCAGGCCCATAATCCTGACCAGAATCCGGATGCCCGTCTCGCCCATCACCTGCCGCACCCGGCCGGCCGCGGCCAGCACGAAATAGGTGACGATCGAGGTAAAGGCGACCGAAAGCAGGATCGCGGCCATCTGCCAGTGCCAGAGCGCCGGCACCTGGCCCACCAACACCATCACCGACGAAATCGCGCCCGGCCCCGCCAGCATGGGAATACCCAAGGGCACGATGCCGGCGTCTTCTTTCGTCGTGGCTTCCTCCGTGTCGCCGTGCGTTTCCTGCGTCGGCGAGCGGCGGGCTTCGAGCATGTCGAGTCCGATCAGCAGCAGGATCAGCCCGCCCGCGATTTCAAATGCCGGCAGCGTGATGCCAAACATGCGGAAGATGAGCTGGCCGGCGACGGCGAAGCTGGTGAGCACGATGAAGCATGTTATCGCGCCCTTGCGCGCCATGCGCTTGCGCCGCACCGCATCGGCGCTCTCCGTGATCGCCAGGAACGACGGGATGGCGGCGAAGGGGTCAACCAGAAAAAAGATGGAGCTGAGCGCCAGCAGCGAAAAGCGCACGATGGGCGACTGGCCGAGATCGTTCAGTGCGGCCGCGGCTGGATTGGTAAGGAGCACTTACTGAGGCTAGAACATTCCGCCCGGAGTTGCCAGCGCGCCAAGAGAAGACGCGCGGCGCAGAAATTCCATCGTTCGACAGAGAGTCGCCGTGCCCGAACGGTTGCAACTCTCAACTACGTACAATTCTCAACTACAATCAGGGGGCTTGCTCACCGAACCCCAACGCGACTGCACCGACGTCGTCCTGGTCTCTCCGCGCAACCCCCTCAACATAGGAGCGGCGGCGCGCGCCATGGCCAACTTCGGTTTCTCACATCTCACCGTGGTCGCGCCCTACGAAGCACACTGGCGCGAGGCCAAGTCCGCCATTGGCGCCGAGGATCTCCTCCAAAACGCGAAACGCGAGGAGTGCCTGGCGGAGGCGGTGGCCGAGTGCACGCTGGTCGTTGGCACGGGAACGCTCGCGCATCGCCGCCCGGAACAGACCGTAACGGCACTGCCCGAATTGGGACCGCGCATCGCGCAAGAATTGGAACAGGGCGGCCGCGTGGCCCTGATTTTCGGGCCGGAGAAGCGCGGACTTACGCGCGACGACCTCGCTCTCTGCCATCTGCTGGTCGAAATCCCCACCCATCCCCGTCAACCCTCGATGAACCTGGGACAGGCCGTTGCCGTGTGCCTGTATGAGCTGGCGGCGCGCGAATTCCGCCCTGTTCCGGACGAAAACACGGACGAGAATGTTGCCCAGCCGGCGGATTCGGCAACAGCCGATGCCGCTTCCGCCCCCGAGCGCAACCCCGCGTGCACACGCGACCTCGATCTCGTGGCCGCAGTCGTGGCCGAGACCATGCAGGCCGCAAACTACTCCCCCGCGGCCATGCAAAAGGTCAATCGCCACGATCTCAACCTGTTGCTACGCCGGCTCGCCCTCACACGGCGCGACGCGCGCCGGATTCTGGGACTTTTTCGTCGCATTCTTTGGCGCATCCAACCGTAAATAGGCGTCCCCCGCTGCAGCAGTTACCAATGGGTCACAGATCACGGTCGCAGCGCCTCGATTCCTGCTAAAGTGGCGAGCGTAGACACTCTCATGCATTCGCACATGACTCGTTTCCATTTACCGTGGTGGGCTGTGCCGGTGGCGCGGTCCCGTGTGTTCTTGCTCTGCGGCCTTGCGGCGCTGCTGCTGGTTCCGGCCTCAGTCCAGGGACGGCTGCAAGCTCAGCAGGCAGCCGACGCGCCTGCCGCCAACAGCCAACCTGCGCCTCCATCCACCACGACATCCCAACCGGCGCCGTCTTCCGACACAACGTCCCATCCGGCCCAGGCGCCAGCACCAGTCTCGCCGGAAGACCAACCCGCGCTGGCGCCCACGATCGTGCCCGGCGTCTCTGGATCCGCAAGCATCAGTTCCGCCAGCATCAGTGAAGACCAGCTTCGCAAGTTGCTCGAGGGCAAGGACCTCTTTATCCGCGGCGGCTACCTCGACAACACGCTGGCCTTCAACGAGCACGGCGTGCTCATCGGGCACTCCGCGCAAGGTTCGTACACCCTGTGCGGCATCCGCATCAATAAGGTGCGCCTGCTCAAGCACAAGGTGGAGCTCGAAGGCGCGCGTTACGGCCTGCACTTTCTTGGCGCCAGCCCCGGCGAAGACCCCACCAAAGCGGTCGATCGCGTAAATATTACGCCCAAGAAGAAAGCAGTGCGCATCACCATCGATCGCGAGCTCGTGTTGAAGCCGAAATCGCAAAAAGGTAAGGGAAAAGGCGTTCCGCCAGCCTCAAAACCTGCCCCCATCGCCAGCCAGCCCGCTACCGCAGCCGCGCCGCCGGCCGACGTTCCAGCCGCACCCGCCGCAGCCCCCGATGTCCCCGATGTCCCGGAAGCGCAGGCCAAGATAGCCGAGGCTCCAGAGGCCGAGCGGCCAGCCGATGCCAATAGCGTCACCACCACCTTTTCGCCGGCGCACGCCAACCAACTGCTCCAGCAAGCGCTCGACAATATCTTCGCGCAGGGATTCGATGCGCGCATGATGGCCGCGATGCCGGCCTTCTGGACGCTCTACTATCAAGCGGTCGCCGAGAAAGCCGACTACCGGCCCCAAGACCCGAACGTCCTCGGGCAAAACATGGTCGATAAGAAGGCGCGGCTCGTCTCGTCCTTCGTACCCGCGTCAAACCAGTTCGCGCAGGACTATGGCGTGGCTGGCATGACGGAGTATCACGTAGTGGTGGACGCTGACGGGAAGCCCCAAGAGATCGTGGTGGCGCGTCCCATAGGCTTCGGGCTCGACGAAAACGCCGTCGATGCCATTCGCGAAGCCACCTTCGAGCCGGCCGTCAAGGATGGCAAACCGGTTCCCGTCATGCTCGACCTGGTCGTGCAATTCCGCATCTACTCCCAGCGCACCGCGATGGCATCCGCGCCCGTTTCCGAACACGCGCCCCAGCCGCCGTCTCTACCAGGACCTTACAGCGCCCAGCACTAAGAATTTCTCCGGAAACCAGCTCTTGAAGTGGCGCCGGTCTCCTCGCCGGGGTCCCGGGCGAGCGATCTTTGCTCGATGGGGTGACTGACCGGCCGTACCGAGGGCCCCCTGCCCCTCAGTACGGCCTCGACAGATCTCGAATTCTGAATAGTCGAACATGTGCGAGAAATTCCGGATAACGATATATTGTATATAGATATGCCGCTAACTATAACTTGCGCAACAGTACTTCATGTAAAACTATGCTGCGTAGCGATAAGCTCTGGGAAACTCCATTAGGCAAATATAAGTTTCGTCAAGATAACCCGAAAGATATAACTTCCATGAATTCTAACCAGCACGAAGATCACCACAAGCCGACACATCGGACTTATCGGCCCGTCGGTGAGAGCGTAGGCGGACTTGATGCGAACTAGAAGTACTCTAGACACCATGAGCGCCCCCGGGGCCGATCCCGCAAAAGGCGGCCCACTCAACTCGATCAAGCGATGTTGGGACTCCCAAGATCGTAGCCCCATCGCACTTCAACTTATTTCATTCAGGCTTACAGGGCGAAGATAGAAACGATGGGATGTTCACCGCTCGCCGGGAAGCTACAGCCCCTCGTCAAACGATCATTGGAGCCGAAAGGCCTTCTACTCAAAAATTAGATGTATCGGCATAATGTCCTTATTGCTTCGGACATGCTGCTTATAGACAACGATATATCCGTAGAGCGTCCCCTTAAAGCGGCTAAGAGTCATATCGGGGGCGTCGGTGAATTGCAGTTGGTTGACTTGGTACGCAAACCTGTATCCCTGGACAGGAGCGGCTTTCATTGAGGTCGCGTCTGAGAATTCTGTATTTCCATCACTCCATTTGTTTCCGCTGTAGACCAAGAGCGCATCGCTATTAGGCTCTCTCGCCCCGGCCATTGGCCCAGATAGACACGAAGCCTTATATCCATGCGGATCCGCCCTTATCTCTGGAAATGGCGATTGTGCAAGACAGATGTTCAGCTGTTCACCGTTATAGCCAATTTGAAAGCGTCCGGGATGGAGATGAATCTCAATGGTTCCGTCGGATATCGACGCTGGCGCGAATTTACCGTTCTGGGTAACATAGAAATCTGCGCCATTAATGCCGTTGAATGTTAGTGGCCCATAAATCAGGCTTTGTTGTTCCGATGTTACTCGATCTCCATTAGTGGGTGACGAAGGAGAACTTATGGGCGTTGCGGCTGGACGCGAAGCCTCCTCCGGTTGACTTGCGAACTCAGCTTGGCTTCCGGTAACTCCACCGGCAGCACCAGATTTCTGCTGATTCGCAGATTTTTCCTGCGCTTCAATTTCGTTTCTCAGGCCATTCACAAGATTTCTTGTTATCAATTTAGCGCTAAACGCCCACACCCATAAACCACTACGCGACCATAACTTCGTGCCTGTGGATGCTTGGAGCACATCGACGGTCGTAATTACATCCTTAGTCGCCACGGATCCCGTTACCTGCCCGGTGGCAACCTGCTGCGAAGAGGTCTGCCCCCGACTACTAATGCGCAAAATGATGTCCGCTTCTTTGGGATCGGAGACTACTTTCAGCCGACCCCATTTGCTAAGCGCCTCGTAGCAGGGACCGGTATAGGAGGCCTTTTCGCCGTGATCCTGGTCTTTGTTGGTTGGAATGAACTCCGCCATTTGAACGTAGACGGTCTTGGCCTGCATTAATTCGACAGGCAGTGGCTTTTCCTTGGCAAAGGCGCCAATCGGTAGACAGACGGCAAAAAATAACGCTACGGCTGATAACACTCGTTGCATGGCGAGCCTTTCATATCGGTTTGCACAGCGATTCGACGAGCTAAAACCTCTCCCATTAGGCTGAACAGTACTTCCCTGATGGTTTTGCCCAAAATAGGCATTCCAATCTTGAGGCAATGTTCCAGTCGCGGCTAAAGCATTTTCCGTAAAGACGTTACGCGAGATTCTATCAATAATTGTAGCGCGGGTATCGAGCTGACTATTGGGCGTTTTTGCAGGTTTCCGGAGGTTGGTCAGGAGTTCGCGAACCGCATTGCTGCGGGCTTAGTTTTCCCGGCTGTGCGCCAGAAGAGATTCCAAATAAGCCATTTATAATAAATAACATATAAAAAACAAGGCTTCAGCAGGCCAAAATGGCGTGCCCCAGTTTGACCCCACCTGAATCCGGGCCAGAAGCCCTGTCGGCTATCCGTCTTACATTATCCCAGCAGTACAAGACCGAATGTAAGACGGCGTTAGACACGCGTCTTACATGCCCACCAGCCGTGTCTTACACGGCGTCTTACGTGTCTTACACGCCCTAACACCCCAAAAAACACCAGCCAGGCACGTCGACTTCATGCTGCAGGGGGCTGCCACAGCTCCACGCGGTTGCCCTCGGGGTCCCAGATCCACGCGAATTTGCCGTAGGGGGCGTCGTCACGCTTGGGATCGATACGCACACCTGCTGCGGCCAACTGGGCGAGTAGAGCGTCGAGATCGTCGACCCGGAAGTTGACCATGGCCTGCTGGGCGCCCTCGCCAAAATATTTGGTGTCCATCGAGAAGTGCGCAAAGACGGTCATGCCAGTGGATTCAGGACCGTCGAACCCGAACGATCCGCCGCCCTGGTCCTGGATACCGAAGTGCGTCGCGTACCACTGGGCGAGCGCCTTGGGGTCGCGCGCCTTGAGAAAGATGCCGCCGATGCCGACTGCTTTTGCCATATGAACAGGTGTCAGGTCTCAGGGGGCAGGTGTCAGCTCTCAGCCAAAAGTTTTCAACAATCCGGCGCGGAGGGCAAGCATTATTTGACAGCGGGGGCTAACCCTCTTCGCGGAGCAGATCTACAAGCTTGGGCTTGTGTTTGGCCTGGCGGCCGGTGCGGGGCGCGTCGGGCAGAACGCGCGAGGGCTTGGGCTGGCCCACGCGCTCGCGCGCGTTTGCCTTGACGGCCTTTGTGGCCGAAAATCGGGCTGGCTTGCGTTTCGCCATGGCAAGAACGAGTATGGAATAGATTCGGGCATTCAGCAAAGTGCTCGATCTGAGTCCCTGTTTCTTGAGTTCATCGGGAGACAAATGCAGGTCCTTCGACTTCGTTTGCCGCCCAACCACCCCACAGACGAAGACCTGTCCGTGGGGGCCCCGGTCACGCGGCAAACTCCATTCAGGGGGACAGGGTGAATGTTGAACGAGTTTCAGATTGAAAACCCCAGAGTCCCGGCAGGTGTTCGTAGCTGGGTGAAGAATCGGAAGGCAGGACAGGAATGGAAGAGCGGGAATTTTTCAACGAGACGACGGAGCAGCGCAGCCACAACCTTACCTGTCCTAAGTGCGGGCAGGCCGCCGAATACAAAGTGACGTGGATCGTGCGGCGCAAGCGCCCGCAGTTGCCGCGCGGAGCCGACGAGCGCGATCGCGCCCGCTTCGCAAAGGCGCAATCCTACATGGTGCGGCGCGACGACAAGCTGCAGTGCGCCAACATGCGCTGCCGCAAGCCGTTCGAGATCTCGACGCTGCAATCGTTGGCGTTCCTTACAGACTAGGTTCTCGCGGCATTTTCAGAGCCAGGGTACCCGGCGGTAGATCACGAATGTGGAGAAGTCGCGCAGGCGCTGGAAGTTCGGATTGGCATCCATCCACGCGATATCGGGCGCCCAGACTTCACCCTCGGACTCACGGTAGACGATGAGAAGTCCTCCGGGAGGGATGTTCGAGATGTCCTGGTACAAAGCAGCGCCGTCGGCCGGAAGTTCGTGGATGGGACTGTTGGTATAGAAGCCGAACGCGGGGTAGTTGAAATTCATGTAAAGGCCGGTCCCGGAGGGAAAGCTGGACTGCAGGAACTCGGATGCGAGCTCTTCCTGAGGGGCGCCGGGGTCAATGAAGGATTCGCTGAGGCGCTCGCGCGCGGGGAGGAAAGTGAACACAAGGAGCGCCGCGACGAGCAGCGCGCCGATGCGGCGGAGCGACTTTGAAGACGGCGCGCACAAAAGCGCGAGGCCGGAGCCCGCGAGCAGCAGAAACGGCGGCGCAAGCGGCAGAACGTAACGCGGCTCCTTGTGCGGCATGGCACTGAAGAAAACAAAATCCACGACGAGCCACAACCAAAGGAAGGCTTCGAGAACGAGCGGAGAAGGGCCGGAGAGTGCTGCGGGGATGCGCAGCCGCGACGGGATGGCGCGAAGCAGACGCCAGAGCGACGATGCGGCGTTCAACACCAGTCCTAAGATGGCTGCCGGCGTAAAAATCGCGGCGCAATTGCGAAGGTAAAAGAAGAAGGGCTCCCCCTCGTCGACCACGCCCGTCCAACCGGAGCGCAGGGTAAAGAAAAAGCTTCCAAAGTGCAGACGGGACCAGCACAGGTAGGGGGCCATGCCGATGAGGAGCCCCGCCACGCAGGCTATGAGCGCCCTTGAGCGCCTTTTGGCGGCGAGGGGCAGAAGAAGAAGAATGCAGATAGTGGGAAGCGAACCGAAGCGCATGAGGATGGTGGCTGCCAGGGCGATGCCGGCCCAGGCAAAGCGAGCGGTGCTCTCGCCATCGAGCGCGCGGAGCAAAAGCCACAAGGCGAGAAGTGCGAGGGTGAGTGCGGGCGAATCCGTAAGCAGACTGTTGCCCGTGTTGTCGCTTACAAAGCCATCGGGAAAGATGCCGATGAAAAAGGGCGAGAAGGCCAGCAACAGAGCGGCGATTGCAGCCGGCAAGCGGCCTACAAGGCGGCGTCCCGCGAGAAAGAGAAAGACCGGGCCGAGAGCGTTGAGAAACGCCGTGACGATACATGCTGCATAGATGCTGTTCCAGACCAGAAAGACGCCGGCGAAGATCAGAGAGAGAAGCGGCGGACGAAAGTCGAGCTCCGAGTAGTTGCTTTTGCCGCAGCAGATGACTTGTGCGTTCTGGAGATAAACCATCTCATCCCAGAAGTGGAACCGGGAGATGCCCCAGACGCGAACCAGAAAGGCAGTGGCGCAGAGCAGGAAAAGCAGGAAGAGTTGCAGGCGCTGCTTCGGGGGTGCGAAGAACATCGGCAGACGGGTTCGGAGGGACGCGAACACGGATCGGGTGGGCCCTTTACCTACGGTGGTTCCAGGATAGATGTGCCCTCTACCGCTTCTGCGACAGGTCGCTCCTCCTTGAGGTCCCACCCCAACGACCAGGACCAGTCGTTGGGGGCCCGGGGTCGGATCGACGCGGCGGTTTTGCTTCCGGGGTATAGCAATCCTGGAACGGCTATGGCGTTGGATATCTTTTGTCATGATATGGGATCGAGCAGCGCCGCCGGGTGGATGGGGGCAAAACTTTCGATTCGCCTGCACCTTAATGATGGCTAGCGCTGAGCGGGCGGCGTGTGATTCAATTGAGGATAGGAATACTGGACACGGAGGTCGGATGCCGAGTCCGGTCAAATCCAGCACGGAGAAATGCCATGGCAAATCCCCTTCTTCCCCCCGAAGAACGCAATTTGACTCCCGCTCAGGTTGAGGCGCTGGACAAACGGCGCGATCTCGGTCACACGTTTCTGGTAATTGCCGGCCAATTTGCGGTGATGGCGACTGTTCTGCTGCTGTGGGTGGGGCAGGATCTCAAGTACTCGCCGGGCTGGCTGCACCCCATGGCTTTCTATTTCTTTATTGCTTTGGCGCTGATCGGATTTTTTGGCCTCACCGGGCTGGTGCTGCGCCGAGGAACGCCGCGCATCGACTGAGAAGACCCTGCGCACGTGAAGGCAATGAGCCAGAGACTGGAGCTGACGCTCCGGGATGGGTTGGTGCGTGAAGTTTCTCGAAGGCCTAAGGCCTGCGCCGTCCCTCTGCGATCCGCCGTCTGAGATCGCGTCTCCCAAGGAACCAGCTGCAGCTCCGGTGCACAATCCAAAATGGCTCCGGCTGGGGCGGCGATCCCTGTTGGTGCTCTTGCAGCCCGAACGTTGGGAAAGGAATGGAAGCGCATGGCGGAACGTGTTTGCCCATTGTGGATGGGTCATTTGCTGGTGAGCCCGGTGCGGCGGTGGATAACGGAAAAGCCCGAATCTATGCTGGGGCGTTATGTGCAGGAAGGCATGACGGTGCTTGAGCCAGGGCCGGGGATGGGATTCTTTACCTTGCCGCTGGCGGAGATGGTTGGCTCAACGGGACGCGTGATTGCCATCGACATCCAAGCACAGATGCTGGATAAACTCGAGCAGCGAGCAGACCAAGCCGATCTCCTTGATCGCATTGATGTGCGCATGGCTTCGGAGGATCATCTTCCGGTGGAGGATTTGGAGGACAAGATCGACTTTGTTCTCGCCTTTGCCGTGGTGCACGAGATGCCGTCTGCCGATTCGTTCTTCCATGAGGTGGCGAGAGTACTCAAACCCAAAGGCTTGCTGTTCTTCGCCGAACCCTCGGGCCACGTGAAGCAATCCACATTCGAGGAAGAGCTGGATGCAGCGCGCCAGGCCGGGTTTGTGGTGGTGGGTCAACCTTACGTTAGCCGCAGCCGCGCGGCAGTATTGCGGATGGTGTGAGTTCGCGAAGCCCAGCCAGCGCGGCGCTTTCGTTTTTCAACGGCAGCTCTCCTTTTCATCATTAAGTAGTCTTCCTGCAATGCGGAATCAGCCTGCGATGTGCGCACGGCGCCGCTGCTAAACTAGAGTCCGATGATCCTCCCGTTCGTCCGCGAAATGTTCGCGGAGCTGGAGCAGGCCCCGGGATTCGAGCGCGTTCGCAGGCACCTAAGCCTGGGTGCGGGGCGTAGGCGTGTGTCTGGATTGACGGCCACGGCGCGGGCGCTCTATCTGCCGCTGATGGCGCGGGCCGCAAAGCAACCGGCGATCGTGATTGTGGCCGACAACAAGGCCGCCGAGGCGCTGGAGCCGCTGGTCAAGGCTGGATGCGAGCTGACGGGCGCCGTCGATCCGGCGCGCGTGGTGCGTTTCCCGGCGCACGACGTGCTTCCTTTTGAAAATCTCTCGCCGCATCCCGACGTGCAGGAGCAGCGCGCGTCAGCGTTGTGGAAGCTCTCGACGGGGGCCGTCGACATCTTGATTGCGCCTGCCGAATCGGCGGCGCTGAAGCTCTTCGACCTCGATTACTACGCCGGCCTGGCGGTGACGCTCAAGCGCGGCGAAGAGGTCGACATCGAAACGCTGACTGCGCATCTGGCGAGCGTGGGCTACACGCAGATGGATATCGTCGAGATGCCGGGGCAGTTCACGCGGCGCGGCGGAATTTTGGATGTGTACTCGCCGGAGGCCGACCGTCCTGTGCGCGTCGAGTTTTTCGGCGACGAGATTGAGACTATCCGCAAATTCGATCCCGAGACGCAGCGCTCGCAATCGGGATTGGACGAGACGCAGCTGCAGCCGCTGACGGAAGCGCCGGTAACGGAGCGATTGCTGGCCGCGGTGAATGGGCGGCTGAGCCAGCAACGCATTGAGACTGAAGACGAAGAGATGGCGGCCGAGGCCGCCGTGGCCGGCGGCGTAAGCGTGTTTCCAGGATGGGAGTTTTTTACTCCAGTCGCGGGTGCAAAGCAATCGCTACTTGGGCTCCTGCCGCGAAGTGCGCTGTTTGTGGATGAGCCGGCGATGGTGCGCAACCAAATCGATCGCTGGTGGAACAAAGTGGAGCAGCGGCATGAGCGGTCGGGCATCGGCTCGCTGGTGCGGCCAGAGGACATTTACCTGCGGCCGGAGATTTTGCGAGCGTCACTCGAAGCGCACATGGGACTCGATCTCGATCAACTGGGCGCGGTGGACGTGCTCGAAGAAGACGCGACGTTGGGCGAGATCGAGCTGCCGACACGGCCCACACTGCGCTTTCACGGATCGATTCCCGCGCTCACCGAGCAACTGAAAAATCTGATGAAGGGGGAGACGCGCATCCTGCTGGCCGCGCCGCACCAGGGCGACGTGGAACGGCTGGCGACGGTGCTGCGCGACTACGAGGTTCCTTACCGGTTGGGCAGCCGCGCGGCACGGCCGGGCGAAACACTGCTCGACGAAGGGAGTTATCTTGCGGGCGATTTGCGCGTGCCGGTGATTGTGCGTTCGCCGCTGGCCGCGGGCGTTGTCTTCGCGGAATCGAATCTGATCGTCTTTGGGGCCAATGATTTGTCGGACGAAGCCGACGTGGCGGCGCGGCCCGAGCCGAAGCGCTCGAAGACCGCGGCGTTTGTTTCCGACTTTCGCGATTTGGGGATCGGCGACTACGTCGTGCACGTGGAGCACGGCATCGCGCAGTACCAGGGACTGAAGGAGATTGAGCAGGATGGGCTCTCGGTGGAGTTCATGATCCTGGAATTCGCCGAGGGCGCGAAGCTTTACGTTCCGCTGACACGGCTGGATTTAATTCAAAAGTACCGCAGCACCGACACGGGCCCTGCGCCGGTACTGCATAAGCTGGGCTCGCAGCAATGGACCAAGACCAAGGCGCGCGTGCGCAAGGCCATGCAGGACATGGCGGCGGAACTGCTGAAACTTTACGCCCAGCGGCATACCGCGGAGGGCACGGCATTCTCGAAAGACAACGAATTCCAGCGCGAATTCGAGGACGCGTTCGATTACACCGAGACCGACGACCAGATGTCGGCGATTCGCGCCGTGAAGTACGACATGGAATCGCCCACGCCGATGGACCGGCTGCTGTGCGGCGACGTGGGCTACGGCAAAACCGAAGTGGCTATGCGCGCGGCGTTCAAGGCCGTGCAGGACGGCAAACAGGTGGCAGTGCTGACACCAACCACTGTGCTCAGCTTTCAGCATTTTGAAACTTTCAAGCAGCGTTTCGCGCAGTTCCCGATTCACGTTGAGATGATTTCGCGCTTTAGAACGGCAAAAGAGCAGAAGGACATTGTGGAGCGCGTGGCCACCGGCAAGGTGGACATTCTCATCGGCACGCACCGTCTGCTCTCAAAGGACATCAAGTTCCAGGACCTTGGGCTGCTGATTGTCGACGAGGAGCAGCGTTTCGGCGTGCGTCACAAGGAGCGGTTGAAGCAGATGCGCAAGGAGATCGACGTACTGGCGATGAGCGCCACGCCGATTCCGCGCACGCTGCACATGTCGCTGGTGGGTCTGCGCGACATGAGCGTGATCGAAACACCGCCCAAGGACCGCATGGCAATTCAGACCGTGGTGGCGAAGTTCGACGAGAAGATTATCCGGTCGGCGATCGAGGTGGAGTTAGAGCGCGGCGGGCAGGTGTTTTTCGTGCACAATCGCGTGGAATCGATCTACGAAATTGCTTTGCGCATCCAGGAGCTCGTGCCCTCGGCGCGCGTGGCCGTGGCGCATGGACAGATGGGCGAAAACGATCTCGAAAAAGTAATGCTCGCCTTCATGCGCCACGAATTTGACGTGCTGGTGGCGACGACGATCATCGAAAACGGGCTGGACATTCCGCTGGCGAATACGATTTTGATCAATCGCGCGGAGCGGCACGGGTTGAGCGAGCTCTACCAATTGCGAGGACGCGTGGGCCGATCAAATCGAAGAGCGTATGCGTACCTGCTGATTCCGCCCGAGAACGAGTTGACGGAGATTGCGCGGCGGCGGCTGGCGGCGCTTAAGGAATTTTCCGACTTGGGCGCGGGATTCAAGATCGCGGCGCTCGACCTGGAGCTGCGCGGCGCGGGCAACATGCTGGGCGGCGAGCAGAGCGGGCATATCGAGGCGGTCGGGTTCGAGTTGTACACGACGATGCTTGAGGCCGCAGTGAAGGAGCTAAAGGGCGAGGGCCAAGAGGAGCGGCCGGCCACGCAGCTCAATCTGGGCATCACGCTGCGCATCGACGAGAGCTACGTGCCCGAGGAGAATCAGCGCCTGCGGCTCTACAAAAAAATCGCAGGCTCAGCGAGCGAGGCTGCGATTCAGGAGCTTCGCTCCGAGATGGAAGACCGCTACGGCTCACTGCCCGACGTGACTGTTTATTTGCTGGAGGCAGCGCAGGTGCGCCTGGAATGCGAGCGCATAGGCGTGGCGCAGATCGATCGCAAGCGCAGCGAGCTGCAGATTCGTTTCACCGAACATGCCGCGGTCGATCCTGCGCATCTGATGAAGCTGGTGGCGCGCAACGCAAAACGCGGCGCGCAATTTACACCGCAGGGTCTGCTCAAGCTGCCGCTGAAGGCCTCGCGACCGGACGAAGTGCTGCTGGAGATTCGCGAACTGCTCGCCGGGCTCGCGCCGACGCCGGTGGGGGCGTAACGCGAGCCAAATTCAAGCGGCCTTCCATTTAATGTTGCAGCCGATTGAGGGTCTTTGGTCGGCGGAAACGGGCTTGTCTGCGAGCACCAGATCGATGGCAGCGCGCAGATCTTTGCCCGTCACGGGGACGCCGTTGCCGGGACGGCTGTCATCGTACTGGCCGCGATAGACGAGCTTGAAATCGGCGTCGAATAAATACGGGTCGGGGGTGCAGGCGGCTTTGTATGCATGCGCCACGGCCTGCGATTCGTCGTAGAGATAAGGAAATTCGAAGCCGTTGGCTTCAGCCTGCTGCTTGAGGCCGGCGGGGCTGTCGGCCGGATGAGTGTTCACGTCGTTCGAACTGATGGCGACGATGGCGAGGGGCTGGCCGTCGTAGTCTGCGCTAAGTTGGCCCAGAGATTTCTCGATGTGCTTCACGTAGGGGCAGTGGGCGCAGATGAACAGGACAAGCAGCGCTTTTTGCCCGCGGAAGTCATCGCGGTGAATGGTCTTGCCGGAAATCGCGTCGGTGAGAGCGAAGTCGGGTGCGATGGTGCCGAGGTCGAGCATGGTGGATTCAGTCAATGCCATTCTGATTGCTCCTGAGAATTATTCAGAGGTTTGTCTCACAACTGCGCCGCAAGTCTCTCAGTCGACGCTTTCCAATTGTCAAAGTTCTCCGAATCCTTCCATAGCTCCAATAGCTCGGATGGATCTGTCAGGACCCGTTCAACTGCCTTGCGCGCCTTCTCTAGCAAATCCTCGGCGGGGACGATTTTCACTCTCGCAATCCATTCGTTGAGCTCCGGCGTTCCGTCGCCAACCTGAGCATCCCGGTGCTTCAAGAGAGCGAGGATAGCAGCGGAGGCCAATGCCTGTTCGGCCTCCGGCGAGTCGAGGTATTCTTGCTTGACCTGCAAGACACGATCAACCGCGGTCTCGATCGTTGAAAGGTCAATACCGTCCACAACCTCGTTGACGAAATCAAGCGCCTCGTCGCTTTGAAACACGCCCGTGCCCCATGCGCCCATCGACATTCTCCTATCGCCCAACTTAACCCTGCTAGCTCCGCTCCGTCAAAACAAACCAGTCTGGCGGCTGGGCATCGCGATGCCAAAGTGCTCGTAGGCGAGGCGCGTGGCTACGCGGCCGCGCGGCGTGCGATCCAGAAATCCGATTTGAATCAAGAAGGGTTCGTAGACTTCTTCGAGAGCGTCTTCTTCCTCGGCGAGTGTTGCGGCCAGAGTGCCCAGTCCGACCGGGCCCCCGTCGTATTTCTGCATAATCGTCAGCATGAGCCGGCGGTCGATCTCGTCGAAGCCGTGCGCGTCGACTTCAAGCATTGTTAACGCCGCATTCGCCGTGGGGCGGTCGATGGATCCCGTGCCGCGCACCTGGGCGTAGTCGCGCACACGGCGCAGCAAGCGGTTGGCGATGCGTGGCGTGCCGCGGGAGCGCAGCGCAATCTCCGCCGCGCCGTCGTGATCGATGGGAATCTGCATCACCTCGGCGGAGCGCTCGACAATGAAGCGCAACTCGTCTTCTGTATAAAACTCCAGGCGCAGCAGAATGCCGAAGCGCGAGCGCAGGGGCGACGAAAGCAGGCCGGGCCGCGTGGTGGCTCCAATGAAGGTGAAGGGTCTTATCTCCATCACGTGGGTGCGCGCCGCGGGTCCCTGGCCAATGATGATGTCGAGCTTGTAGTCCTCGAGGGCGGTGTAGAGTTTTTCTTCAAGCACGGCCTGCATGCGGTGAATTTCGTCGAGGAACAGAATCTGGCGCTCGCGCAGATTGGTGAGGATGGCAGTGAGGTCGCCCTGGATGACGAGAGCTGGACCTGAAGTTTGCTGGAAGCCCACGTCGAGCTCGTTGGCGATGATGGTGGCGAGCGTGGTTTTGCCGAGGCCGGGAGGGCCGAAGAGCAGGACATGGTCGAGGGCTTCGCCGCGGGACTTGGCCGCCTCAAGCGCGATGGCGAGCTGTTCTTTGGCTTTTGATTGGCCGATGAACTCGCGCAGCCAGCGGGGGCGCAACTTTAGCTCGAAACCCTGTTCTTCGTCGGCGCGCGCGGCGCTGACCAAACGTTCCGGAGAGTTGTCGTGCGCGATGGCCATGCTGAGCTGAAGTTTACAGTAAGACCCACAGAAGCATTTGCCCTGTCAGGCATCGATACTTGTCGGTGCGACTTGGAGTCGCACCGACTTCACTGCGGAGGCTTCGAGGAGAGATCTCCTCTGGTCTTGCGAGCGCCGTTCCTAGCGGCGACGGCAAAGTGAACGTGCAAAAACTCTGTGAATGAATGGTTTCGCAGGAATTCATAAATATTTTCCTGTCGCTCATGGATTCTTCACTCGCGTTCAGATCATCTTCATGCTTTCCTGATTCGCATTCCGACAGCATGTAAAGAATTCACGCTGGATTTCGACCAGTGGTGAGCCTGCATCACGAGTAGTCGCAGTGAATGCGTGGAGTGCGAAAGCGCCCTGCGCGTGCCGATTCTTTTCAGGTATGCCCAAAAATGGAACCCTCAAAAACTACGCAAAAGCAGAGCGGATTCGTGTACCCAAAATCGTCCGAAGCGCGAGATGTGTTTTCGTTACGCAAAAATCCACATGCGAAAGCGAGAGGCTAAACGATGAGAATAAGCTACAAATTTCTTCCGGCCGCAGAGCGGCCTGTCCTGCTCTACAGTCTCTTTCCGGCGCCGCACAACAGAGCCAACACGCCGGGGTGGCAACACTCACGGCGCGGGTCGACCCTTCGGCCGGCGTATCAGGTTCTACGTCCGGTCCTGCCGCGGCACCGGCGAACGGCGACCGGAGCACAAACGCCGCGAACGGCGCCCAGCCCGCGGACGCCTCGCAGATCAGCAACGCATAGCCGATGAAAAACATGCCAGAGATGCGGGCTGAGATCACGGAGCTGAAGACCGAGCTAAGGGCGCGCAACGATGCGGATACGCTTTCGTCGGAGGCGATCAAAACGTACGAGCAGGATGTCTCCGCGCTGCGGGCAGCGGTGCATCCTGCTGCGGCGGCCGTCGCGTCCACGAGCACCGCGGTACAGGAAGCTGCGCCGGCGCAAGCTGCCGCGCCCGCACCCGTAGATCACGTGACGCCCTTTGCCGATTACTACTGGGGCTGGCTGAACGGCAATCCACGCACCATCGACTGCCCGCTCTGCACGAAATACTTCACACCCGAAATCCGCGTTGACGCAAACTACAATCTCGACTTCAACCATCCCAAAGATGACACCATCGGCGGATCGAGCGAAATATTCCGCACGTAGGAAGTGCAACTCGAACAGCTCGGCATCGGCGGCGATTTGCCGATCGACCATGTACACGCGCGCCTGATGACGCAGTTCGGCATGTACTCCGTGACCACACCGCGCAACGACGCCAGCGTTACCCGCGGCCAGTGGGATTTGGACAATGCGTAACGTTATCTCGCCGAAGCCTATGGCGGCTATCACTGGGACAAGATGCACGGCATCAATCTCGACGCCGGCATCTTCATGTCGTATATCGGCCTGTTCAGCTACTATAACTTCGACAACTGGGCCTACCAGCCCTCGTTCGTGTCGTCGAACACACCCTGGTTGTTCAACGGCGTGCGCGGACAATTCTTCCTGACGCAGCACCACAAGATCGAGCCATGGTTCATCAATGGCTGGCAGTCGTATGCGCGTTTCGGCGGCAAGCCGGGCCTGGGCGGTCAAATAAAATACGCCAATCGCAATATCAACATCGTCTCCAACAACTACGGCATGGGCGAAGACGACATCGGCATCGAAGGCCGCACCCGTTTCCACACCGACAACAGCTTTGAGTTGAAGTATTGGGATAAGCCGGACAAAACGCTCGACAAGATGGCATTCTCCATCACGGCCGACGCGGGTTGCGAAGAAGGCGCCGGCGTGGCCTGCATGGGATCGGCGGGGCATAAGATCTACGTTCCGGCGAGTCCCGGCGTCGCAGCTACACCTTATTACAAGCAGAGCTTTCTGGGCTGGATGACCTACAACCGCTTCTGGTTCGACAAAGATCGTTATGGCCTGACCTTCGGCGGCGGATACGTGAACAATCCAGGACACAACCTGGTGCTGCTACCGCCTATCAACGGCGCCACTGCAGTCACCGGCAGTGCGTACTTCCCCCGAGTATCCAGGATTCAACTACCACGGCGAAGACGGCACGGTCACTTACGACTTCATGCCGCGGCAGTTCATCACCTACCGCGTGGAGTACGGGTATCGACACTCCGATGTGCCGTACTGGGTCGGCCGGGGAGGGTCGACGCCTCCGGGTGGCGCAACCAACGCGTCGGTCGGCAACCCCGCCGACTTCACCTGCAGCAATCGAAGCTCTTCGGTTGACTCTGGGATAGGATTCACACCAATCCCAGGTGAAACCTACACGCAGCAATACGCGGCGAACATCAAGGCAGCAAACAGCGTGTGTGAGACAAACTTTGGCATGTTCGTCTGGCAGCGTGACATGCGCCGCGACGAACAGAAGATCACCTTCGCGATCCTCGTAAAGTGGTAATCGCGGTGAGATTCATCCGCATGTAAAGAACTGCAAGGAATTTCGAATCACGCGCCGCGCCGAGGAAGTTCAAATCCCGGCGAGCGGCCCGTTTTTTTTGCGCGTGAAGTACGCCTGCGCTAACGCGCGTCCACCCGCCGAGAGGTGCGCCAAATCACATATTGACTGTTATTGACTGTCTTGGTGCAGAACGCGAAAGTACCACGTTCGTGCCATAAGGAGGGGAGTTTCACTGACATATACTGGGTGGCATAGAGGCCAGCGAGAGTCTGTCATGACGGCGATGCGTCGCCGCCAAAGCTAACGCGGACTCCGGAGGTCAAGCATGCATGATCGATTTTCGTTTCGGGCGCTCGTCCTGATTGCTCTAGCGTTGCCCATCGCCGGATGCACGAATCCTGCTCAGGTAGATTCCATCTCCGTTACGCCTACACCGCCGGCCCTCAACGCCGGAGCAACAGCCCAGTTGACCGCGACAGGGACCTACAATCACGCAGCGCCTCATCCGCCCACGACGCAGGACGTAACCGATACGGCTACGTGGAGCTCGAGCGCGCCTTCGGTAGCCACCGTGAGTACCACTGGCCTGGTGACGGCGGTTACTGCCGGAACAGCGACGATTTCGGCCAGCATGAATGGCTTTACGGGGGTCGTTTCCGGCAGTGTAACGGTTACAGTGACCAGCCCAAGTGGCAGCGGCAACGGCACTAGCGGCACAGTCACCGGGCTGCAATCTCTGACCATCCTTCCCAGTTCGATCTCTATCGCGAACCTGCAGGGTAATGGCGAGTTTTTGGCCATCGCAACGTATTCGGACGGGACGGTCAATGACGTGACGAATTCTGTCACTTGGATTTCCGACGCCCCGAACATCTTTCCCATCAGCACGAATGGCACAGGAGTAGCCAGCTCGGGAACGACAGCCGGAATCATCACCGCTTACGGAAGTGGCAACGTTGATGTCATCGCCGAGTTGGCAGATCCAAAGACGGGATCAATCGTGACCACAACGGCATCGTTCGCATGCCCGTATGTGGCGCCAACCTATGCGGTAAACCCAATCACTGGTGCCCTGACTTTGACGGCTGTCGGGAGCTGCAACCAAGACACAATTGCAACGCCTCTTTTGTCGACGTTGACCGTCTATGACGCTGGGCTGAATACGACCGCTTGGCTCATTACGGCCTCGTCTGCGACCGGTACCCCCAATGTGATTCACTGCGGTCCCGGGTCGCAAGGTGCAAATCTGGGCGCGCCAGTCTGTACTGCAACCTATCCAGTCCTGACCACGACTCCTGCCGGCACGCCGGGTGTGCTTATAGAGGCACAAGGTGGACAGTTCGGAGGCTGGTCCTACAACTGCACGCCGAGTGACTCCACAGGCAAGCCCCTTCCTGGTCCAATTTACTATACGGCTAAGGGACCGAATTACTGCGTTGCGCCCCTCACAGTTATAGTTGAGGATCCTGTAACCCATGTAACATTTACAGAGTTTCCAAGCGTTACTATCGGCGCCATCTTCAACTAGACCGCACCTTGCCCTAAACAAGCCGCCCTTCGGGGCGGCTTGTTTTTTTGCTGTGGTTCTTTGGAAGGCGGCACAAATTTGCACCGTGCAATGGATGGCGCGGGCGCGCCGTTTAGACTGATAACGTCTGCTCGATTCGCATGACCCACCGGTTCGCCCGTCTTCGCCGCTTCCGCTTCAATCTACCGCAACGTATTGCGGCGGGACTGCTGACGCTGTTTCTCCTTCAGGGATTCTGGGTCACCAGCCGTCAGACACTGAGCGACCTCGACTACCAGTACGCGCGCTGTGGACGCGAGACCTGGGAGAAGCCATCGCCCTTGGCGGGCTATTACACCTCATGCGGCAACATTCACGACGGCATTCTGGCTTATCGGCTGGCAGGGCTTCCGCTGACGCTGAATCTGCTGCTTGAGCGTGGACTCGATCTGCTGCGCAAGCCGGAGAATCGCGTGGTGCAGACCGGGGCCCCCGCGGATGGGTCTTCGTCCGCGGGGTCGGAGCAGGGCAGCGAGCTGAGCACGTGGGAGCTGCGCCATCAAATGACGCACATCTTGCTGCTTTTGCGTTTGCCGTTTCTCTTCGCCGGCGTGCTGCTGGGGGGATGCATCTGGTGGGTGTCGCGGCGGCTTTATGGCAATCTGGGCGGCTACACAGCGCTGGCGCTCTACTGTTTCTCTCCCGCGGTGTTGCGCGCCTGCGTCTCGCCGAGTTCCGAAGTGCTGGCTGCACTGGGCTTGTTCGGCGGCGTGTACACGTGCATTGGCGTGGCCCACGCTATGCACGGGCCGGTTGCCAAGTGGCGGCCGCGGATCGTTTTGCTCACGGCGATCTTTGGCGTTGCGGCGGCTGCGCACATCGTGGCGCTTCTGCTTGCTGTTCTGTTTGGCCTGGCGGCCATGCTTTGGATCGCCGAGGGCCACAGGAGCCAGACTTTGCCCGTGGTGGTTGTTGCCGCGGTCGGTGCGCTGCTGCTGGTGTTTGCGTGTTACGGATTTTCGCCCGACGCGTCGAGCTACGTCTTCCGTTCGGGGGCAGGCTTACTGTGGTTCTCGCTGGATCCGGCGCGGCGGTTCTTTGGTACGCTCGCCAATGCCGGGATCACGTTGGCCTCGTGTGCCGCAGTCGTGTTGTATCTGGCATCGCGCAAATCGCGCTACTTTGGCAACACAACTCCATTACTTTGCGCTTTGGTGTGCATGGTGTTGATTATGACGGGCTCTCCAGGAAGCCCGTGGCTGTGGGCGCAGCCGTTTCTGTTGATCTTTGTTGGCGGCGTGTTTGCCGATGCCTACGAAGGCCCGCGCGGGCACTGGGCGCTCGGCGCGGCAGCTGCAATAGTGGCGCTGCAGGTGGTGCTTTGCGTGTTGAGCCTGCCGGGGCTGATCTGATATTTTCGCGGTTCGATATTTTGCGGGCTTATGGACTGCCCGCAGTTGCAATTTGTGTCTGAAAAAAACGGGGCTCGAAAAGGTGCATTTTGGGGACAAAAACTGAGCCTGAGGCGCATGCTGGACCCGGTATGCACAGGAATGTGACATCCACTTCTTAAATCGAAGAAAAATAAGAACTTATTTCCATTGTCCAACCTTGCTAAAAGCAGGGTCAAACCTCTAAAATAGAACCTAAGAGCTGCGGACCCGGCCCCGCTTTTTTCCGGACTTTTTGCCGCCTTCCTGCACGCCCTCAAAAACCTTATGGCAGACGACAAGAATCCTCAGCTTCCTCTCGACGGAGCGAACCCTCCCGGCGGCACGAATCTCATTCCCATCAACATTGAAGAGGAGATGCGCCGCTCCTATCTTGACTACTCCATGTCGGTGATCATCGGGCGCGCGCTGCCCGACGCCCGCGACGGATTGAAGCCCGTGCATCGCCGCATCCTTACGGCAATGGACCGTGAGGGGATGCAGCACAACAAGAAGTATTCAAAGTGCGCCGGCGTGGTGGGCGAGTGTTTGAAAAAGTACCATCCGCATGGAGATTCGTCGGTGTACGACGCGTTGGTGCGCATGGCGCAGCCGTGGTCGTTGCGCTACCCGTTGGTTGACGGCCAAGGCAACTTCGGCTCGGTCGACGGCGATCCGCCGGCGGCTTATCGGTATACCGAGTGCCGCATGGAGCGCATCGCCGAAGAGATGATGGCCGACATCGAAATGGAAACCGTGGATATGGTTCCGAATTTCGATGAAACTACCGATGAGCCGTCGGTGCTGCCCACGCGGATTCCCACACTCATCGTGAACGGCTCTAACGGCATCGCGGTGGGCATGGCGACGAACATTCCGCCGCACAATTTGACCGAGGTGCTGAACGCGACCATTGCGCTGGTGAAGAATCCCAAAGGCGGGCTGCTGGAAGTGTTCAAGCACGTGCACGGGCCCGATTTTCCGACGGCCGGCATTCTCTACGGCCGCACGGGAATCGTGGACGCTTACCGCACAGGGCGGGGACGCTTCCTGATGAGGGCGAGGGTGGCGATTGAGAACGTCACCAAGGATAGGCAAGCGCTGATCGTCACCGAGCTGCCTTATCAAGTAAACAAATCCGTGCTCTTCAAGCGCATCTCCGAGCTGGTCGAAAACAAGATCATCACCGATGTGGAGACCAACACCGAATGGACGCGCGACGAAAGCGACCGCGACGGCATGAGAATGGTGATCGGCCTGAAGCGCGGCGCGCAGCCTGAGATTGTGCTGAACCAGCTCTATAAGCACACGCAACTGCAGGAGAGTTTTTCCATGATCTTCCTGGCCGTGGTCAACGGCCAGCCGCGCGAGTTGGGCCTCGCCGACGCCATCCAGGTCTTCATCGACCACCGCGTCGACGTGGTGCAGCGGCGCACCGTCTTCCTGCTGCGCAAGGCGCGCGAGCGCGAACATCAGTTCGAAGGCTACAAGATCGCCATCGACAATCTCGACTCCGTGATCAGGATCATCCGGGGATCGAACTCGCGCGCGGACGCCCGCGAGAACCTGTACGCGTGGGGCAAGGGCAAGGACATCGTCATCAACCTGGGCCGAGAGCGGCTGCCGCACGAGGAAAAAGGTCTGACGCTACGGCAGGTGGACGCCATCCTCGAGCTGCAACTCTATCGCCTCACGCAGTTCTCGGTTGATGAGATTCTGAAGGAATTGAAGGAGATCCGCGAGAAGATTGCCGAGTACGAAGAGATCCTTGGCAGCGAAAAGAAGCTGCGTTCGGTGATCGTGAAGGAACTTGAGGAAATTCTCCAGAAATACGGCGATAAGCGCCGCACCGAGATTGTGGACGAGAGCGCGGAGATCCAGCTCGAAGACCTGATCGCCGACGAACAGGTTGCGGTGACGGTGAGCCACCAGGGTTACCTGAAGCGCACGCCCATTTCGATCTACCGCCAGCAACGGCGCGGGGGCACGGGACGCATGGGCATGAAGACGCGCGAGGAGGATTTTGTCTCGCAGCTCATTGTCGACTCCACGCACGCCTATCTGCTGTGCTTCACTAACGCGGGCCGTGTGTATTGGCTCAAGATCTACGAGATTCCCGACGTAGGCGCGGCGGGCAAGGGCAAGTCGATGCAGAGCCTGCTCGACCTGCAGACCGGCGAAACGGTCCGCGCCATTCTCCCTGTCCGCAATCTTGAGGAAGAAGGCAAATACGTCATCTTCGCCACGCAAAAAGGCACGGTGAAGAAGACGCCGCTCAAGGATTTCTCGAACGTGATGGCGCGCGGCATCATCGCCATCGGCATCGATTCCGACGACGAGTTGGTGGCAGCGCGCATCACCGACGGCTCGCAGGTAATCTTCCTGGCCACGCACATGGGCATGGCGATTCGCTTCGAAGAGAGCGACGTGCGTTCAATGGGCCGGCCGGCTTATGGCGTGCGCGGCATCGGCCTCGTCAAGAACGATTACGTGGTGGGAGTCGCGGTGACGCCGAAGGAGCATGCTGCGGGCGCGTACCGCATCCTCTCCATCAGCGAAAACGGCTTCGGCAAGCGCACAGATGTGGAGGAGTATCGCCTGCAAACGCGCGGCGGCAAGGGTGTCAGGAATATGGCCGTCACCGACCGCATCGGCCGCGTGAGCTCGATCCAGCTTGTCGACGACACCAGCGAGCTGATGGTCATCAGCCAGTTCGGCAAGATCATCCGCGTCGACACCAAAACCATCCGCAACGCCGGCCGCGCCACGCAAGGTGTCCGGCTGCTGAATCTCGAACCCGAAGACAAAGTTGCTGCGGCAGTCATCATTCCGCCGGAAGAGTTGAATGGGAATGGGAATCACGATGGCGAGCAGGGGACGCTGCTGCAGTAGAGACAGTGGTCAGCGGTCCAGCGAAGCGGCCCCTCGGGCCGCTTCTGCACTCCGCACCGGATCGGCTATACCAACCAATCCTCCACAACCAGTCCCGTTACTCTCTGGAATTCCCTCGTATTCGCGGTCACCAGAATGAGATTCCGGGCAAAGGCCTGTCCGGAGATCAATGTGTCGTACTCACCGATACGTTTGCCCTGCCGCTCGAGTTGCGCACGAATCTCTCCGGCAGCCTGGGCATCCTTCGTGGAATAGTCGAGGACAGTAACGGCACGGCTAAGAAATGCTGTAAGTCGATTGGCGTTTTGAACGGGGCGGCCACTCTTGGCGATGCCATACCAAAGCTCATGGGCAACAATTGACGAGGTTGCAAGGATCACCCCACGCAGAGTTGCCTGCGCTGCCCGCCCACGAACCTTAGCTGAGGATCCATTGATCAGTGCGATGCAGATGTTCGTGTCTAGAAGGTAACTCACTTAAAGTACTCACGAATGGGCGCGAGTTTCTGTTTGCGGCCTTCGGGGAAGATCGGATCTCCACCCATGGCATCCATCCGCGCAAATAACTCTTCGATCGATTCCTTCTTCGCATCCGCAACCGGTTCAAGCAGCACCCCGCCGCCCACACGCCTAACGCGCACGCGATTTCCCTCAAAGCGGAACTCCTTGGGCAGCCGCACAGCCTGGCTGCGACCGTTCCAGAACAGCTTGGCTTCGGCGGATTTTGAGGTCGTTGTGGGCTTCGGCATTGTGCATTCTCCAATTGGTCTATATCGCAAGTATATACCAATTTGCACTCTTTGCCACGGAGCGCTGCCTTAGACAAGCTCAGGGCCGGCCTTCTTACGCGACCAATATAGATAGACCGGGATGCCCAGCAGCACCAGGATCAGGCCGGGCCAGGTGTATTGCGGCTTGTAACGCAACAGCGCGGCGCAGATGACTGTCGCCATGACGATGTAGAGCGCGGGCAGGAATGGGTAGCCGAAGGCTTTATAGGGGCGGGGCGTGCCGGGCTGCTTAATGCGCAGGACGAAGAGCCCGAGAATTGTCAGGATATAAAAGACCAGCACCGCGAAGATGATGTAGTCGAGCAACTGGTTGTAGGAGCCGGAGACGCAGAGGATCGTGGTCCAAACGGCTTGCAACACGAGCGCGGCGGCAGGAGTTTTAGAGCGCGGGTGCAGTTTGCCGACGAAGCGGAAGAAGAGGCCGTCCTGCGCCATGGCGTAGTAGGCGCGAGCGCCGGAGAGTGTGATGCCGTTGGCGCAGCCGAAGGTGGAGATGAGAATTGCCGCGGCCATCAGGTAGCCGCCGATGTGCGGAAAAATCTGCTGCAGCACCGTGGCGCCTATGCGGTCCTCTGAGGCGTATTGCACGCCGCGCGCGAACACCGTGGCGCCGTGCGGGTTGCCGTGCAACGGAAGCACCAGAATGTACGCCGTACTGGCGAGGAAATAGACCACCAGCACAAAACCAACGCCGAAAGCGAGCGAGAGCGGCACATTGCGCCGCGGATTCTTGATCTCGCCAGCGGTGAAGGTGACGTTGTTCCACGCATCGGCGGAGAAGAGCGAGCCGGTTTGCACCACGGCGAGGATCACGATGGTGCCGACCAACACGATAGGGCCCTGCGCGCCCACCTGCACGGGATGCAAGGAGTGCCAGCCGGCATTGCGCCAGAACTGGCTCCAGTGGCTGCCGAAGTTGGCCGCTATGGCCGCGCTGTTACGACCCACGGTGAATCCTAGAATCACGAGGCCGGCGAGCGAGAGCGCCTTGGCCACGGTGAAAACATTTTGCAAGAGAGCGCCGAAACGCACGCCGCAGATATTCACGGCCGCGACGAATAACACGACGAGGATGCCTGCAAGATTCGCCGTGCTAACGCCGATGTCCATGTTGCCCAACACCATGGGACCGATGAAAACGGGTGGAACGTGCGCGATGTGCCAGAGCCAATTCGTACTCGAAACGGCGGGAAAAAAAACCCCGAGGTACCTGCCGAAGGCCACGCAAACCGCGGCGATGGTCCCGGTCTCAATGACGAGAAAGAGTGTCCAGCCGTAGAGGAATCCCCAGAGGGGGCCGAGCGATTCGCGCAGGTAGACGTATTGGCCGCCGGCATTGGGCATCATGGCGGCGAGTTCCCCGTAGCTCAGGGCGCAGATCATGGTCATCACCGCGGTGACGATCCACGCGCCCAGGTAAAGCGCCGGAGAATCGGTAAGCCGCGCGATATCGCAGTCGACGATGAAGATGCCGCTGCCGATCATGGAACCGACCACGATGGTGGTGGCGCTGAACAGTCCCAGGCTTTGCAGCATGGGCGGGCCGGAATGGCCCGGAGCGGAGGCCGGCAGGGAGCGATCGCTTGCAGTGTCGCCGCATTCAGTCTGATTTTGCAAATCAATCATCCTCGGGTTGTTGATTCTATGATGCACGTAGTAGCGTTTGCCAAGCCAGAGATGCGGGCCTTATCCATTTCTACGGTACAACCAGCAGAGGGTGCGCATGCTGAGGATATGATCACATGGCAGATAAGAATACAGGGCACATCAGATGCTCAATTGAAAAAGAATGGGAAGAAAGGCCTTCTCGCATTGTTGCACAAATCCGCTTCTCCGCAGCGAGACAGACCCGTGTCTCTGAGACGACAGGCGGTGCGCTAAAAGGGCGCTTTTCGAAGCGCATTAGTTCGATCTACTTCTTTATTGGTGGGTATAGGGCGTGAATCATAAGTTTATTGAATAATTATGCAGTGAAAAATGCCGGTTTCTCGGCTCGCGTTGGCACATTTCATGCGCCAATGCTCGCTCAGGATGAACAATTGGATTCAATCGCTCATAGCGAAACCAGAATGACCGTAAACCGACGCTGCAGCACTCAAGTCGACGCGCCCCCAAGGAGCGGCGACCCTGCACACGACTCAACAGGACACACCTACTCTGGTTTCGCTTTAACTGCCCCCTATATGTCGATCCAGGCTAGCGCGATGATGGGGAGGGAAGGTCTTCGCTGTGGTTGCACGTCATCTCTGCGCATTCCCATGTCTCAACCTTCAGCGTGTGGTTCACTTCAGCCAGATAGAGTGTCCCGCCACAAATGGAACACGCTCGAAACGACGAGCGCGATGCATCAACCTGGCCGCCGGCAAAATCCGAATAGCCGTGACCATCGCCGAAGATGCGATCGCAATCGCGCCGTTCGCACTGGTGGAACGACTGAGTTTCTTCCGATGCCGATTCTTCAAGCATGATGCGTCGCATCGGAGAATGGTGGAGATCACACAAGGGAAAGAACTCGGTCTTGGGATGATTCTTCATGGTTCTCCCCAGGAAGGCACTCCAACCGGCCAATCGCGATAAAGCGGAAAGGCCAGAATGGACCTGCCGAAGACCGAGCCGCGATGAACGATCAACTAGCGATCAGCCGACGATCGATTAACTATCCAGGCTGACTTGCTCCGAAGCGCGGAAGGACCGGGGGAGATCGGCGGGGTTGAATTCCACTCCGTCGGAAACCAGTCGCTTGGCCGTCTCGGCAAGGGTCGCCCGTTTCGCGAGGAGCTTATTTTCAGCTCCCTCGCGATCGGCTGTCGAATCGAACTGAACATACTTCTCCAGATAGGCGATCTTACGGTCGTAAAGATCGATTTCCTGATGGAGCGATCTGAGGAAGTATTTATCGTGCGGTACTTCCTTTTTCGGCGGCACTTCTTTCTTCATGGGGGATCTCCTCTGAGAAGGTTGAAACGTTAGAGGTTCGAGCTTGAGAGCGACAATGCGCGCTGCAGACTCGATATCCTAACGCCCCCTGCCAAAGCCGCCACCACCACCGCCGCCTCGCCTGTTGCCGCCGCCACCAGCGCTGGTCTTCCGCGCCTGAAAACAGTTCTGGCAATACACGGGACGGTCCCCTCGCGGTTCGAACGGAACTGTGGTCTGCTGTCCGCATCCGGCGCAGATCACGCTTGTACCTTGCGACGAACTGCGGCTGTACCCGCCGCCACCACCGCCGCCACCTGGTTGTTCGTTCTTCTTGGCTTGCCTGCACGGCTTGCAGCGCTTCGGAGACGAATAACCGCGCTCCCTAAAAAATTCTTGATCCTCCGCGGTAAACGTGAAGGCCTGCCCGCAATCGCTGCACATGAGTTGCTGATCTTCAGCCATAATTCCCCTTCGTATCTGCTTTAGTTGTGTGTTGCGTTGGAAATACCACCGGAATCTGCCGATCTGCTTCGGTCGCTCACTATCGCGGTCGACCGATCTACAGCAAGTCCGTTGAACTCATTAACCGTTTTCCTGCGATTGCTATGCCAAACGAATTCCGTCTTGAGTTGCCAGACGGAAATCCATTTTGCTTTGGTGGGCAGACAAAAAATTGAGGAGAGTGTCCAAGTCGTCGGAATGGTTCGGGGCCTCAGCACCTAAAGAGCGACAAAAGCGCTGCCGCCGAGTGTTAGATTCCTCAAGTAAACGGGCGAGAGCCGGGAAGATGCCGAAGACGACCTCTTCCCGGAGATTCATTCGGCTAGAGAGCCCGGACGTTCTCGGCTTGCCAGCCTTTGGGCCCTTTCACGACGTCGAACTCTACCGCTTGGCCTTCCTTAAGCGAACGAAACCCTTCACTCTTGATGGCTGAATGATGCACGAAGACGTCCTCGCCGTCTGCACGGCTCAGAAAGCCAAATCCCTTTGCATCGTTAAACCATTTCACTGTACCCTGTTCCATAAAACCATTCCTCAATTGCTGATGTATCGCTGAACTCAAGTGGAATTGTTTGCGAGTTGAGCGGAAAAGCAGAACAGGCAAGAACACCAAGTCGGAATTCGACGACCATGTCAATTCTACCACATTGGGGAGGGATAGCTCCGCCCGGGGAGAACCTCGGCTGGAGGAGGACGATTTAGGGGCCTGTCATCGTGTTCTCAGGGCGATGGAAAGGAGTTGCGGGTGATTAGGGCAGGGCAAACGCATCTAAATTCGTTTTCCGCCTCGGAGCTCGTTTACGAACTGATTTGTCGCGCTCGACCACTCGAAAACATCTTCCAGACTCGCCGATTTTCCCTGGAAGGGATGTTTGCG
>JBEKPD010000047.1:0-48392 GCA_049521075.1 Occallatibacter sp. | reverse complement strand
TGTACCGCCGCTGGGCTGTTCTGCCACCGCTGTGATCCGGCCCATGATGTCGCGGGTATAGCTGACCGTGAGACCCCCTGGATAGGTGATCGACGCGATCCGATTGGCGGCATCGTATGTATGTTTGGTAACGTTAGTTAAAGGGTTATGAATGCCGAGGTAGGCAAAGTGCAGGTTGGTGAGCGGGTTGCCCAACTGGTCGTACGAAACGGAAGAAAGTCCAGATACATCCGCAACGTTAGTCAGCCTTCCGATACTGTACCCGGTCCAGCACTGCCTCATCGCTCCACGGAGCATCGCCAACCACGTGGTGCGGAGACTGGTGCATGCGCCGCACGTTGTCCGGAGCCAGACGAGCCGCCATCGGTTCAACCGACTTGCGTTCCCCAGCCAGCAGCAGTCCAGTGCAATATAGCCGTAGTAAGGGAACCGCCCGCCCGATCCACATGCCCGGCAGCTTCGCCCAGGCGATCAAGATACGCCGCCAGGCGTTGTTCGCGGGCACTTAAGGTCGCAATCCTGGAACTCATGCAGCCAACATACCGCACTCCCGCAATAGAATCGCACGTCTATTCGCAAGGGGTGTTCAGTTTATAACACAGTAGTACTAGGAGTCATCACCATGATCCAGTGCATTAGTGTCTACCGGGTAGCGGTCGAGAACGCAAAAGCGTTCGTCGCTGCGGTGCGCGGAGCCAACCTCTGGCGTGAGCTGAGCCGTCAAATGTCGATGTCACCCGGGCTCATTGCAGCAGATCTTTTGAGAAGCAAAGCTTTGGGATCGTTGTACATTTCCATCGAGTTTTGGCACTCGGAAGAGGCTCTTCGCGAAGCCGAAAATTCAGCAGCGCACACGGTATACGAGCTCCTCCTGAGTCAACTTACGGTCTCGTGGACTAGCCTCGGAACATTTTCGTTTCCACCGACATTGGAGGATCAAGAGCGCAGTCGAGGGTTGCCGATGGAGTCGATGTCCAGATTGAAGGAGAATTGAATCCTTGTTGGCCATAGGGGTGTTCGTAACTCGAGATCTTTGCTACCTCGCCGATAAATATGCTGGAAATTTCGGCGCCGCAGTTGCTACTGGAGCATCACCTAAAGGAACTGCGGCTGCCTACCATCCTGCGGGAGTACGACAAGGTGGCCCGGCAGTGCGCAGTTGAGCAACTGGACTATCAACGTTACCTGCTGCGCATGACCGAGCTGGAGTTACTGGATCGCGAACGCCGGGCTACCGAACGTCGCATCCGGCAGGCGAAGTTCCCAGTCATCAAGACCATGGACAGCTTCGACTTCTTCGCCATCTCGTCAGTAAACAAGACTCTGGTGCTGGAACTGGCGCGATGCGAGTTCCTTGCTCGCCGCGAAAACGTTTTGCTGCTGGGCAACAGCGGCACCGGGAAAACGCAAATCGCTCTCGGCCTGGCCGCCTGCCAGTGCGGACACCGTGTGCGCTTCATCACCACCGGCGCCCTGGTCAGTGAACTGATTGAGGCCCGCGACGAGAAGAAGCTGCTTCGCTTCCAGAAGCAGATCGTCAGCTACGAACTGCTCATCGTCGATGAGTTGGGCTTCGTGCTCCCCTCCAAGACAGGCGCCGAGCTGCTGTTCGAAATGCTCAGACAACGCGAATGCGCGCTTTCATTCCACCATCTCAAAATCGACGCGGATTTTTTCTGTCAACCTCTGCATGATTTCGATGTGTTTAGAGACCTTCCACGGCGTGCCCCGGTGGACATAGGTGGTCGCCGCCTCGAATGGTCGCTCGAGGATTGGGTCTTCGACGAAGCGCTCGCGCAGAATGTCGCTAAGGGCTGTTTCCTGTAGAGCGGCCATCGCGCGTTCCAGCGTGGAAACGCTTAGCCGTTGACTCGACCAGCTTGCAGTGTGACCACATCACCTCGCAAGCTAGCCCTTTCACCAGACCTGGCTTTGGATTCGAAAGTCGCGTCTACTTCACAGAGGTCGCCAGATTTTGGGCGGCTAAATACTACAGCAGCGCCGGCACCGGCACCGTTGAGATAGATAGGAAACGCAATGGAATTCAACAAATGCGTGCTGTTAGTGCGCGTCGATACTAGCAAGGTTGTGGCAAACTTCTATGGCCCTGAAGGACAGACGCGAGAACCGGGACCTTACGTTACTGAGCATGGCCTTTCATTGAATGCTGAGATCGACATCGTTAACACCCCACTTAACAAAGGGGACCGCCCCATCGACAAGTTGGAGAGCTATCCCGGTCGTCAACCAGATTTGCGCATTGTCGTGGCGCTGAAGACGGACTGCATCTCAATGAGCGTTGCCGATTTCGTCGCCCTTGAGGGGCTGATCGATAAGTTGGACTTCAAGGTCCACATTGTCAAGGAAGGCCAAGTCCTTCGCAAAGAAACGATGCAGCAGGGCCGTCTAGTCAAATCGATCTTCACCCTCCTGGCAAGTATCCACACCGTGAGCTTCAAAGAAGAAGTGGTCAAGGGCCAAAGGATCAAAGCCGAAAAGGGCGCGTATCCGGGCCAGCTGCTTTTCAGCTATCGGATCGATCGCGAGCACAACGCCATCGTCGAAGAACCCACCGAGGCTGCGATTGTGAAGGAGCTCTTCTCGGAATGCGCATCCGGACAGGCCAGCCTGCGCGAGCTGCACCTGAAATATGACCATCCATTGGGAAAGCATGCGCATCGCTCAACTCTGCCGAAGATTCTTTCCTCTCCGTTCTATTGCGGCGAGTTCGTTTGAGGCGGACGCAAGTACACCGGCAACCATCCCCGCCTTGTTGATAATGACACCTACAATCGCGTTCAAAAACGTCTCGCGGACCACGGCGATTCAGATCAGCTTGGGGAGGGAGCACACGACTATCGTCCTTGTATCGTACGCGACTGCAAACAGGAGATCGGAAAGTGCCGCACTGAACGTAGAGGACGTGACACTCTGCCCCGAAGGCCTCGTCGTGAACATAAGGCGCTCGAAGACAGACCAGGAAGCCGCCGGCCGCAAGGTAGGCGTAGCTTATGGCGCCGATATTGCGACCTGTCCGGTTCGCGCACCACGCTATCTCTGTGCAGGCCGAATGGTGAAACGCGGCCTTTCTGATCGACCGCGCGGAATACCGCTCCCGAGGTGATCTGTGCCGCGTCAAGCCATTCGCGTGAACTATATCATTAAGCGCTGCGCGGCCCGCACGGGGATGAACGTTGCGGCGGTGGCGGGCCATTCGCTCAGGGCAGGCCATGTGAGTCAGGCAACTTTAGACGAATTGCCTGACACGATTATCCGCTCTAGGACTGGACATAAGTCGTCGAAGATGCTGGATGTTTACAGGAGACGCACAAACCTTTTCCGGAGGCATCCGGCGGCCGGACTCGGCCTGTAGTCGATAAGTAAGATTACATAGACTGCCTCATTCCACATCATGCCTGATAGTTCCCCCTTATCAGTTGTGGTTAATTGTCATTTCTTTGGAATTAATAACATCATAAGCCACTTTCTGCATCTTCCCACTCACGCAAACAACATTACAACCACGACTCGAAGGGAGATACCTTATTTAACCCTGCTGATGTCCTCCGTCCCCGCCTCGGCGCGGATCTGATTCCAACTTGCAGATACCTTGACCACTGCGATTTGCTTCTTGGACCCAACGGCTGCGATACCCGTCGGCTCGCGCGTGGAGATTTCCCGGGCCACGGCGCAGTCACCAGCCCGCGGGGTCCGGCTTCGCATCCCATGCGCCGGGCCTCGTTTCGCCCTCGGCCCATCTGCGCACGCGCAGAACGGAGGCCACCGCGCAGCAACTCCACCCCGCGCAAAGCGCATAACCCAAATCCTCCAAAAGCCTGCCTCCACAAATCCAATCACCAGTACAGGCACGGCCGTGATCGAATCTCGATCAGCAGGCCGCGTCCATGCGAGAGGACCGCGAATAAAGTCCGTAGATTTTTTCCTCCAACAACTCGAGCGGCAAAAATGTTTTGCTCGCCTTCCGTTCACCGAATTGAACAGCCGAACGTCGCCCAAAGAACTGCGGCCCGAGGTGCTCCTCGGCCTCGACCTGGGCTGGGAGATGGCGCTCATCTCGGCCGACTCCCACTGGGCTTCAACCGCGTTGACCATCTGCCCGCCTACCTCGGATAGGTCGATCCTGGAGTACTGGTTCGGGCGATACCACGCAAGCAGCTTCGTACTGCGTACGGGCGTGGCTTCGAACGTGGTTGCGGTTTCCTTTCATGTCGACCTCGCGCGCGAAGCGCTGGAGGTGCTTTCGCAGCAAAGCCATTCGTGGTCCGGGACCCTGCAGTTTCGCACAAAGCGCTCGCTCTACTTCCTTTTTCGCCATCCAGGGATCGGATTTCGGCCCGCAGTTCGTTCGAGGATTTCGAAGGCATTCGGATTCACAGGCGCATCAACATATATGTGCCGCCGTCGAGGATGGCAGGCTACGTTTTAGATTACAAGGACCCGCTTGTCCGGTCCCTCGAGTTGCCTAATCTTTCACCGCTTGAACAGCCGAAATGGACGGTCGAGTTCGACGCTGACATCGAATTCTGATCCTGCCCGGCGAAATTTAGCCCCCATCGGCAGTCCTCTTGCTTAGTAGCGGAGAGATTCGAACGTTGCTCACAACTTCTGCCGCGGCCCTGGTCGTCATGCCGCGGCGCAACTTTTCAACTCAACTTCACATCGGCGCCGCGCCGGCCGGCCTGCATTCGTTCGGGCTGAACTCGGTCACGAGGCACAATGTTTGAGCGAGAGCGTATTCAATTATGGCCGATGCGATTCTTCCTCAGTAAGGCTGCCCTGCTGCGATCCGAGAATCCACCGGCTCGCATCGCTCTGAACGCCAAATTTCATGGTATTTGCGGGTCAATCATTGAGGTTGGCGCGTTCACATTTCCGCATCGTCATGAGTTCACGGCATATCGCGGCGGAAGGGGCCGCTGGAGGTGCCAATCAAAGCCCTGCCCAGTCCCATGATGTGGCGCCAGTCGCTGCGCCGGATTTTACACACGCCTTAGTCTCACCACCGCGCTTATCGTTTTTTTCTGCTCTGACTGCTGCCCAGAACGGCTTAAGCTTCGATGCCTGCCTCACCTCTATGCAAAACCTCTTCTCTCGGAGCATCGCCAAGGTCACCAGCCTGATCGCTGTCGTCATCGTTGGCTACAGTTCGCGCACGGCAAGTCCGGCGCAAGGAAGGTTAACGCCTCCCCAGCATTCTCGAGCGACTGCATAAGTTCCATCTTGCTGGTTTTCTTCCAAGAACCATCATGCTGAACCATGAAGACTGTAATCAAGCCCGTTTTTAGATTGATCTCCATGTCAGTATTATCGGCTCCAGCGTGTTCGACCGTATTTCCGGAAATATTCCAGCCGAAGCCGTATTCCTGAGACACTGCGCTTCCTGTCTCCTTCGTAGTCATAAACCGGATCGATTCCGGAGAGAGATACCTCTTGCCCTCAAACACGCCGCCATTGAGGATTATTTGACAAAAGTGCGCAACATCGTCTCCTGTAGAGAACAACCCACCCGCCGGAAACGCAAATCGATGTTCCCGATCATCAAGGGGATAAGTCAATTGGGAGATCGGCACCTCAGAGAGAGTCCCCGATGTACCTGCGTATGTCTTTGCTAACCGCTCCAATTGGGACGGACTCGGCCAAAATGTTGTATCTTTCATCCCGAGCGGCTCAAAAAGTCTCCGTTGCATAAACATATCAAGGGGCATCCCGCTAACTATTTCAATAATCCGGCCTGCAATATTAATCCCTTCGTTACTGTATAAGTAGGCTGTGCCAGGTTGGGATACAAGAGGTTCTGCCGCATAGCTGTGGACGGATCGTTCTAAAGGAAGAAGGTCAAGCACCCCGACCTCGGCCTTCGAATGATACGGCAATCCGCTGGTATGGCTTAGGATCTCGCGAATTGTGATTGGACTGTTGGCCGGGACGACTGAGCTGCGCGCATTAACGGCTTGCGACATCTTCTTTTCATCAGGGTTTTGGACATCGGCAACCACCAAATTCTTGAATTCCGGAAGATATTTACTGACAGGATCGTCCAGTTTGATTTTGCCTTCATCGACGAGCATCATGACCGAGGCTGCGGTCATCGCTTTGCCCATTGATGCTATCCAGAAGAGATCGTTGACCCGCATCGTTTTATGAACCTTTAGATCCGCATATCCGACGGCTTCACGATCTACCACATGATCCTTCGTCGCGAGCACGACAACAGCACCCGCGATCTCCTGCCGCTCGATGTATGGCCGGAGCGCTGCCGTCGCCGGACCGGAATTTTGCTGCCCTACGCTCACTTGTGCAGCTATTGAATTCGCAACATCAGGTTGCAGCACGAGCCCTAATCCGGCTCCTGCAACAACTCCCACTAGGTATTTATGTTTGATTGCTTTCATATACTCACCTGAACCATCTTCCGTTTTGCAAGATTTCGACTCGCCGGCCGTACAACTTCGCTTGGGATCCCCGATCTCCGCTTTGCTCGCGACGTCCTGTTTGACCCAGACCGCTGCGGCCTTCGGCTTTGTCAGATGTCTTCCGTCCCAGCCGCCGACCTGGCATCCCAACGATGCAAGTTGCTGGCACAATCGCAGAGGAGCCTCTCGTCATCCCAGGCGCCACCAGTTCCTGCTCCGCGGGAAGAACTCGCGCAAGGCGTAAAGGATCAGCTCGACGCTGAGTACGGTCACATCGAAAACGAGGCACAAAGTCCCCACGGCATGTCTGTTGAATCCACTCCACCTTTCTTTTCGCATCTCTTATAGAAAAATAAAAACAATAAACAATAGTATAATGACAAATCATGAAAAGAAACATGTGGAACTTGGAACACGTCATGCCCTCACCTGCAAAACCGTCGTTGTCGATTAGAACCCGCTAGGCCGGTCCTGCACTCTGGTGCAGGCCTTTCCCGCGGGACAGCAGGTGTAGTCATGGCCACTGGCAGGAACGGTTCTCCGCAAGCTGGTTTGCTATTCAATCGAATCTTAGAGAAAGTCGAGACGCGGGTTCGGTGGGACGAGATCGGGATATGGCGTGCAATGTGGCCGCGCAACTTTTGGGTTCACTAGCATCGTGGGTTGCTTCACGAGCGGTATATGACCACTGTGCTGGTTCACAGAGTGGTAATGCTGGGTGTTTCGCGATGAGAACAGCCACTGAAATCCGCTCTTCCGATGGTGAGAAGAAGTCTTTACGACTTGCAAGGAGCTATCATGAAAATTTTCCCGATGCCCATTCTCTTCTTTTCTAGCGCGGTTCTGTTGACCTGCATAACTGCGCACGCTCAGGTTGCCTCATGCTCGACAGCGGGCACCGACAACGCATTTCTAGGGATCCAAACCATCAACCTGTGGCCGGGTGAGCCTCCGCAGGCCAAGGGCAACGGCTGCAATGATATTCCTACGATGACAATCTTTTCCCCGCGTCAAGGAGCTGAAAACGGTTCTGCCGTGATCATCTTCCCGGGAGGCGGGTACGTTCACCTGGCCGGCGATCTCGAAGGCCGCGAGATTGCAGATTGGTTCACTGCGCGCGGATTCAAGGCGTTCATCGTAGCCTATAGGCTCACCTCGAACGGCTATTTCTTTCCTGTGCCGCTGCTCGATGCCCGCCGTGCGATTCAGGCTGTACGGGCTCGCGCCGCCGATTACCACATCCAGCCCAACCGCATCGTCGTAATCGGCTTTTCGGCTGGAGGCCATTTGGCTGCGTTGTCCGGAACGAAATTTGTCGCCGGCGATCCCCATGCGGCCGACCCTATCGAACACGCATCCAGCCGACCGGATTACCTGGTTCTGGGTTACCCGTGGCTGGGCGCTATCACCACCGATACGTCGCACCTGAGTTACTGCAAGACTTTCAATTTGATGGATCAATGCGATGCGCTGAAAGCCGCCTACACGCCGGAGGCGCTGGTTACGAGGGACACGCCGCCCACCTTTATTTATCACACCTTCAGCGACCGCACCGTTCCGGTCGAGCAAAGTCTAAGCTTTTACGATGCTCTGCTAAGGGCGGGCGTGCCTGCAGAGATCCATATCTTCGTGAACGGCAGCCACGCCAGCGGCCTAGGCAAAGGTGACCCGGCCCTGGACCAATGGCCGGCTCTGCTGGAGAACTGGCTGCGCGCGTATGGCTTGCTGACACCCTAAAAACCTCTGCTCTGCCTGCCAATATTTATTGTGCATTACGGATCATTTTTCGGCGACGTGACGCAAGCCTGTGACCGCCTCCTGAAGTGAAGGACCTATGACGAATAGGATAACGAGACGCCACTTTTTGGCGGCCACAGCGGCGACGGCGATCGCATCCGCGGGGGAGTCGTTCACTACCTCCATTAAAGGCGGGGCCCACAAGTCTCTCTCTTCGACCCTATCGCCTATGAAGTCCGGACCGTTAGTTAATGTTGCCAGAAATAGGGTCGTCTACCAGTCCAGTTCCGCGGACGATGATCATGCCGGCCACCTGGTGACGGATGGGAGTAATCAGACCTATTGGGAGAGTAAGGCTGATGGCGATCAATGGATATCGGTGGATTTAGGCGCGAGTTATCTCATCGATCGCATAACAATTCAATGGGGGCACTCTTATCCTCGGCTTTATCGAATCGATATTTCCACGGACGCGGATCGACCCTCTCACTGGACGACAACCTATACGACAACGACTGGCACTGGTGGCTTGAGCGATCTGTTATTAGACTCCGTGATTGCTCAACACATACGCCTCTTCGGAAGTACACGGGAAATTGATCGCGGACTCTCGGTCATCGAATTGAAGGCGTGGACCTCAGGAACAGCGGCTAGTCCCAAACTTTCGAGCATAACCGCTAACCGCAAAGGTGCGTTACTCGACAGAGGATGGCTTCTCCAGTGCTCTATATTTACAATGAGTAAGCCCGCAGATATTTCCTCTCCAGAGTTTGAAGGTGTTGATTGGATCCCGGCAGTCGTTCCCGGAACGGTGCTAGCTAGCTATCTAGCAATAAAAGCAATCCCTGATCCACATTTTGGAAATCGAGTAGCAGAAATCTCCGACGGATTCTTTTCGCGCAATGACTTTTGGTATCGCAATACGTTCAGAATCTCGCCAGAATGCAAAGGGCGTCGTTTGTGGCTCACCTTTGACGGGATCAATTGGAAGGCAGAGGTCTACCTTAACGGAAACCTGTTGGGGCAGATTGATGGGGCATTCATCCGCCAGAGATTTGACATCACTGCTATGGCCAGGTGTGGAGATTTGAACTGTGTAGCTGTCTTAATTCGTCAAGTAGCTCATCCAGGATCCGTACTGCATAAGAAACTCGGAGAGCAATATCAAAATGGCGGAATAATTGGGCTGGATAGTCCAACCTTTGTGCCGAGTATTGGTTGGAATTGGCTCCCGACCATTCCGGGGCGCAATATCGGAATTTGGAATGAGGTGCGATTTGAGACGAGCGGCGACCTACTGTTGCTTGACCCATGGGTGACTTCGGTACTATCGGCAAAGGACAGTTCAAGAGCAGAGCTAAGCGCAAGAACCGAAGTGATGAATCTCGCTGGCGACGCAAGACGCTGTGTGCTCTGTCTAGATATTGACAAGCTATCTGTCCGGCACGAATTCGAGCTTCAACCGTATGAGACTCGTTCGGTGACCGTAGACAAAGATATATGCCCTGCTCTCGCCATAGACAATCCCCGCCTTTGGTGGCCGAATGGCTATGGTGCTCCAATACTCCACTCGATGAAATTCCGAATTGAATTCGCCGGAGTTGTCAGCGACGAAAGAGAAGTGACATTCGGAATCCGGAACATTGAGTATCGCAGCGAAGGTGGTGTGCTCCGAATGTTTGTCAACGGCTGCCCGATTCTTTGCCGCGGTGGAAATTGGGGTATGGACGACGCAATGTTGGTATGTGACAAAGATGGCTATGACCTGCGCGTCCGAATGCATCGCGACTGCAATCTGAATATGATCCGTAACTGGGTAGGGATGGTTGGGCGGAACGCTTTCTACGACGCCTGCGACCGTTACGGAGTGCTTATCTGGGACGACTTTTGGCTGGCTAATCCTGTGGATGCTCCGGACCCTGCAGACCATGTTCTCTTTATGAACAATGCAATAGACAAGATTCGGAGGGTCCGTCATCATGCAAGTCTTGTGCTCTATTGCGGGCGGAACGAGGGGCTCCCGCCTGCGGATATCGATGCCGGATTAAGAGATGCAACTTCGCGCTTTGACGGAACAAGGTACTATATTCCAGCTTCAGACCGGGGATTGGTCACAGGACGTGGTCCGTACGATAATCAGGATCCTACATGGTATTTCGAGAACCGCGGCTCCACTTTTCATAGTGAACAGGGCATCGTATGCATTCCCTCGGAAGAAAGCCTTCGGGAGATGATGCCGGAAGAGAATCTTTGGCCGATCTCTGACATGTGGGCAATTCATGACTATCAAAACCCCCGGTCGGTTCTCAATACGAAACGTATCGGGCAGCGCTATGGAGAACCGGTGGACTTGGCCGACTATTGCCGTAAAGCGCAAATGGTGAACTTCGAAACTGCCAAGGCCCTCTATGAGTGTCTCCAAAGCCGACAGGGCGGCGGCCAATTGATCTGGATGAGCCAATCCGCGTGGCCAGCTCTGATCTGCCAACTCTACGATTACTATTTCGAGCAAACGGCTGCATATTTCGGTGCAAAAGTGGCGTGCGAACCTGTACACATCCTATGGGATCAAGCTAGCAATATCGTGAAAGTCGCCAACAATACCCCCGTCGATCGTCGCGATTTGTGTGCCGAGACATGGATATACGACCTTGAAGGCCGTCAACATGCCCATGAGACATTCGCTCTCAATATACCGGCAGTGAGTGTGCACGATTGCTTCTCACTGAGTGATTTGCATCGTCCCGATGATATGTTCTTTGTAAAGTTAAGACTCAGTCATGGAGGCGAGGGTCTTTCTGAAAACTTCTACTGGAGCCCTGATCCTTCCGGTCACTGCACTGCACTAAATGCGCTTCCGGAACTGTATCTCCCTGTGTCATCAGAGACTAACTCCACAAGCGACGAATTTGAGATTGCCGCTACAGTGTCGAACCCTACGCGCTCCGTTGCTGTTGCGGTCCACCTCAAGATCCTGCGCGATGGATCGAATACGAGAGTATTGCCTGCGCTGTACGAAGATAACTACTTCTCGCTGCTACCAGGCGACAAAAAGACTGTGCATGTGCGGTTTCCCCACAACACATTAAACGGTGCCAAAGCCTGGCTGGCAGTGGAAGGGTGGAATGTCAAGCCGGCTCGTTATGACTTGCGCTAGCGTGCCACGCGCCCAATGACGATGGTATTGCAAAGCGCCGTCGATCAGAGCGAGGAGTGAGTCCAGCGGGCTACTGACTCGCAGGACGCCTCCTGTTTTGAGAAATCGAATTGTGTTGGAGGCGAATTGAGTGATCACGATCCTTTGCTTTTGACGTTGCCCCCGAATCGAGTGCGTCGGACCTATTTGGGAGGCTACTATCTCGACGCGATGGAGGGGAATCCGAAGCCGGCTGACGGCAATCGTCCTGAGGACTGGCTATGTTCGACCACGGTGGCATCGAATCCAGGATGCGATTTGGTTCCTGACGAGGGACTTTCCCATGTCATCGTGGGTGGTCGGCAAGTGCTGGTGCGCGACCTGTTAGCACATGCGCCAACACATTATCTCGGCGGGCCGCATTACCAAACCTATGGATTAGATACGGGGTTCCTTGCGAAACTGATCGATTCCGCAATTCGGCTGCCATTGCAGGCGCACCCTACGCGCGAATTTGCGAAGCGTAAACTGGGGAAACCCTGGGGCAAATTCGAGTGCTACGTGATTCTTTCGGTCCGGCCAGGAGTTGAGCCCTACTTCTACTTAGGCTTTCAACGTCCGCCAACTGCACAAGAATGGCTACGGATTGTTACTGAGCAGGATTTGCGAGCAATGATGGCTTGTTTTGAAAAAGTTCCCATTCACCCCGGAGAAGTATGGTATATCCCTGGAGGATTTCCACATGCACTGGGTGAAGGATTGACGCTATTGGAGTTTCAGGAGCCATCAGATCTTTGCGTGCGTTGCGAATTCGAGCGTGACGGAGTCGTGGTGCCGGAAGAGGCGCGGTTCATGGGGCTTATGCCGTGCGATGCGCTCCAGATTTTCAATTACGAATGCTGGCCGCTGGATTTGGTCAGACAACAGTTTCGAGTTACTCCAAAGATACTTAACCGAGGCCGCGGCGTAACGGAGACCCTCTTGATCGGCCCGGAGCAGATTGACTGTTTCGAGGTTCGGGAACTGAGCGTGGATTTGTGCGGAAGTTATGAACTGGAAGGACGGCTCACGCTGGCGGTGGCCACCGCTGGCAAGGGCAGGTTGTCCAGTGGCAAGGATACGTTGCAACTAGGTCCCGGAAAATGCTGCCTGATCGCTGCCGCTGCGGACCAGCTTAAGGTCGAGGCTGAAACAGACGACTGCTTCCGCCTTCTGTTGTGCATGCCCGGACGCTCATAGTGGAAGCCGTCTGCGTCATGATTGAATTTGCATCGGATTCCAACATCGCGATCGCTGGACAGACCTGGTTAAATCTAAGTCGCACTGCTAATGTCTAGTCCGCGAAAGCCCACGAGTCCGTAAACGGGAATGCGCCCTGCTCCAAGCACCAGTCGTAGCGAAGCTCGCGGCGCGGCGCGTCGGTTGTTTCGGTTGTCCACAACTGCGGGGTGCTCTCTTCGAAATGGGTAAGCGGCCTGGCGCCAGCGCCGCCTCTTGAGGCGAGATAAAATGCCCGTTGAATTTCGTGCGCGTGTTCCAGATCGCGCGATCCTTCTCCAAGGGAAACAAAGAGGGCCGTGCCGCTCTGCGCAATCAGATCGAGCCATTGCCTACTGACTTCCCAAGGTATTGCCGCGGTGATGCCGACGCAGTCGGGATCCAGAACAAAGAACGCCCGATGTTGCGGAAGCCTGAACGCCATAGTGTTCACGCCCATGCAACGGGTTTTCTCCCAGAAGCGGCCACTGGTGTCATTGCCGGCGCGTTGGATGTCAAAGTATCCTTGGCCCAAATGACCGATCGTATTGCAGCCGAGGATCAGCGTCTCTTTGCCGCACACCTGGCGGATTGTCTGATACAGATCCAAGATGATTTCCGCGTTCGTGCGGCTTCGGTCGTAAAATGACCAACCTGGCAAAGTGGGTCGAGCGCCCATTTCATTTCCCCAGCGACCGAGCAACTCGTAGGTCGTGAAGTCATGCTTGACCAACTCATATCCCCACTCCACAACCTCCTTTGCCTTGGCGAGCGCGAGTTCCCGCGCCTCTGGCACTGTTGGATCGTAGGCCAGTTGCTTGGCTCTGTCCTGCAGTCCGCCGTAACGCGCAGAAGGCAGAAGGAGGACCTGTTTGGTGTTCGATGGCGCCTCTAGCGGACGAATCCAGATTCCCGGTCGAACATCGCGATCCCGGATCTGGCTTGCCAATTCCGACATGCTGGGATAGGCGGGCGGGCCGGCCTTCCATCCATCGTCGATCACATAAAACGGTCTTACTGCATTTGACGCGCATAACTTTGCGACAAAATCGGTGTCTTCGAGAATCCGCTTCGCCGTATTTATTCCGTAGGCATAGTACCAGTCGTTCGATCCATAGATCGGCTGCGAGGGGCGTGAGGGTCGGGAACACATTGTCTGGCAGAAGTCATGCAACCCGCTCATGACCTCTTCATCAACAATCCCCTTTCGCGTCACAACCGTTGCGGCGGCCAGCGTCCGCTGGCCAAGCTCTACGCCGCCCCCTCCATTACTCAGATTTAGCCAGAGGGAAACGCCATCCGGATCCAATTGCCAAAAGCAAAGAGCGCTTGCACCTGTCTTTACGCCATAGGCGTGACAGGCTCTGCCATCATATGTCGCAAAGTACCACGGCATCACTCGCTCAGGAATCATGTTGCGCCAGCCTAAATTGCCATAGCTGCGCTCCCAGTCGTCTCCAAGAATATGCAGATCGCTTTTCACCGGCGCGTTCCATCGCAGGTGAATATACCGAACGGCCATCCCAGGGGCGTGGACAGTGATGGCGATCTCTTGTCGTTTTACTTCACTCAAAATGTCGATCCCGTTGCCGTGCCACTCGCTTTGGGATCGCGTTAGTCGCACCGGCTCCATAAGTCGAGAATACGCCGTCATGCAATCCGGGAATCGGAGTATATCCAAGAAGCTTGCACTGCCCGTGGAATCAACATGGCCGGCTGCTTCCTGCGCTGTCAATGCTAAAGAGGTGCCCGGCAACACAGTTGCCGCTGTAACGCTTCGCATAAATGCGCGCCGGCTAAGTTTCCTCGATAAGACGGAAGGTTGAGACATCTGCAGGTTGACTCTTTTCTTTGGAGGGTGCACTAAGTCGCTATTTCTCCGCTTTTCGAACCTGTTACTAGATACGGCAGCATATACAAAGTGCGCATCAAAAGCGCTTAATTCAGCGAGCCGCTGGTGCAGGCGGCTCCGCCACATCCACCAGTTCAACGTCGAAGATGAGATCGGCCTCGGGTGGAATGGCGGGAAGATCGCCCTTTGCGCCGTAGGCCAGTTGCCAGGGAACGAAAAGACGGCGCTTGCCGCCGGCCTTCATCCCAAGGACCCCCTGGTCGAGGCCATTGATGACGGCGTGCCGGCCCTGGAGGAAGTCGACGGTTAGGTCAGGTCCGCGCTTGGGCTTTCCGTCGTCGCCAAGGATTGGCTTGCCATTCTTATCGACCAGTGGAAACCCAACACGGCCGTAGGTCGATTGGATCATTTGTCCATTGGCGGCCAGCCAGTAAATGTATTGAACCTTCAGCAGCTTACTCGGTTCGGCCTCTGCGCCGGCGCCGACCTTGATGTCCTGATAACGGAGGGCAAAGATCGACTGCACGGGTCCTTTCGCCGGGGGCACTCCGGGAGGCAACTTGATACCGGCCGTACATGTGGCGCTTTCGACTGGCCGTGAATGTCTTTCAGGATTTGCGACAGCCGCGCTTGCCGCAACCAGCAGGATCGCGAGGATACGCTTCATGATTCCATCTCCGGTCTCAGTTCCTCTTTTTCGCTTGATTCGAAAATGCGCCGCGCATCTCAAAGAGGTGAAGATACCGCCGACGGAGATGATGATCAGCTTCTGTTCGCTCTCACCGGAAGCGCCCCGGGGACCAGGGCGCCGAAGTCCAATTTGGTTCATCGACCCACTGACTGGCCGACAGAATGGCCGCGACCTTGGAGAGAATTGGCTGGGAGGCATCCATTGCATACTTAGGTTTGCCGGAAGGCCCATGGGTGCTGAACGAAGTGAGAAACCTCCCACCGCGAGAACAGATTCTTCCGCAGGCGCATATGCGCCTGCGGAAGGTGCGTGGTGCAATGCTGCAGGCGGATTCCCGCCTGCAGGTGATTTGCCGCTCTTAGAAGACGTACTTTGCGGCTATCTGGAAGAACCGGGCATCCGGCGTGTAGTTCTGGAACTGTTGCGGACCGGTGATTTGGCCGCCGGTTAAACTGAGACTGGTGTCGGAAGGCGAATTCCACGACGGATGATTGAACAAGTTAAAGGCATCGCCGCGAAGCTGGACGTATTGCTCACGCCAGGTGTTGAAGTTCTTGAATGCGGACATGTTCACGCGCTCATATCCCGGCCCATAGATCTGGTTGGTCTTTCCGCCGGAATATTGGAAGGCGCTGGCAAGGTCTGTCAAGTACGCGCTGGTGCTGAGGTTTGTCCCCGGTGTGGGATCGGCGAATGCGCAAGGGTTATACCAGTTGGCGCGGGTCTTCACCGTGGCGGGGCAGGTGCCGGTATCAGGATTTGCCACCGACGGAGTGCCTCCCCCCTTGAAGGGATCGCCAATCCGGATGGGATTAATGCCGACACCGTTGGCTGGCTTGAAATTACCGCCTTCGGTGATCGCAATTGGGTTGCCGGTTTGCGCGGTCCAGGTGAGGCTCGTCGACCAGCCGCCCACCAGGTAGTTCAACGCGCCTTTGGAATGCAGGTATTTCCGCCCGCTGCCGAACGGCAAATCATACGAGCCGTTCACTGTGATGCGCTGGCGGACATCGTAATTTGAGTTAGTGAATTCGTATTTGAGTGGGATGAGGTTGACGTTGCGCTGCCCCGGACCGCCTCCAATCCCTGGGTTCGAAGCGTTGTCTCCGGCATGAGACCAGGTGTACGTCGCCAGGTAGCTCAGGCCGCCGCCAGCGCGTTTTTCGAACTTGGCCTGCAGGCCGTTGTACATGCTGTGGCCGATGTACTGCTGGTCGGCGTTGTTAAGGCCAATGCCCGGGAACGCCGACGTGTTGAAGCCATTGCTATTGCTGGTGACGGCCAGCGGACCGAGCGGGTTTGTGCCCGCATAGGTATGGTTCGCCACATTGCCGACGTAGCCCAGAGATGCAATCAGCGTGCTGCTGAGCTGGCGTTCCACGGTGAGGTTGTAGCTCTCCGTATAAGGCGTCTTCTCGTTGCTGTCGGACATGCTCAAAATGGGCGAGCCGGCATACGCGCCGATGCCACCATTGTTAAGGTAGTTCGTCAAGCCGATCTCGAGGTCCCCGTAGTACGGAAGATTAGGAGTGTTGACCGTATTGGGCACGCCGTTCGATTGGCAATAGCTCTTGGCGTTATTCGCGCCGCTGTTAATAGAAGGGAAACAACCATAGTTGTTCCACTCTTTGTTGACGAGTGTGCTGGTGTACTCGAAGGGATAATTCTCTTCTAGCTCGGCGCCTCCGGGAGCTTCAAGACCTCCATAAAAGATGCCGTAACCGCTGCGCACCACCGTTTTCGGGTCGACCATGTACGAGAACCCGATGCGTGGGGCGAAGTTTGTTTTTTGGGTGGTCACCAGCGAGAGGCTGTTGGCGTAAGACACAGAGAGGTTCTGGTCCGCGAGCAGCGATGTGAACGATGGCGCAAGCAAGTTAGGCACGTTCTGCTGCTTCGTCGACAATTGATAGGAGCCCTTGCCGGAAGCAGCGCCCCCGTCCGTGCCGGCGCCCGCTGCGGTGAGGCTCTTCTGGGAGATGACGATGTTGGCCACCGATCCCGATTGGCTGTTCATCGGCTGGGTATAGTCGTAGCGGACGCCGAGGTTCAAAGTCAGCTTCGGATTCACACGCCAGTCATCCTGGGCATAGAAGGAACGGTACCAGCGGTAGTAGCTCGTGTTCCAGCCCGGGGAAAGGCTCTGGTTGGAAAGGTTATCGGTCCACATGTCGGCGATACCGCTGCCGGTATTGCCCAGGGCAGAGTCGCTTTCGCCGTTGGGACCAGGACCGCCGGGGCCAGGCGTCACGGTATACAACGTGGAGTAGTGACCGTTGAAGGAGTCCCTGCCGCGCGGGTATTGGGATTGGGCGAAGGATGTGCGGATGGTCTCGAGCTGCACTCCAAACTTCAGAGAATGGCGTCCGACATTTTTAGTGAGGTTATCGAGGATCTGGTAAATGTTCTGGCGCTCTACGGATGGGACGTCGCGGCGCGCGCCGACGGCACTGAGGCCGGAAATCGGCATCCAGGGCAGGCCGCCATTCGCCTCGGGATACCCGGCAAACGGCACGCCGTTCATTCCCGGGATCAGGGTGCTGGCGGGTGTATGGGCATTGGCCTGGACAAACTGAAAATCGCCCCAGTTGTAGCCAAAGCGGATCTCATTAACGAGATTGGGCGAAAATACATGGGTTTCGCTGCCCATGAAGTTCTCTGCGAGGTTGAAATTGGAGGCACCGTGGAACCCGCCCACATCGTTGCCGCCATCGATAATCGGACCCAGTGGAGGGGTGAACGTGGTCTGTTCGTGGGTGTAGCTGTAGCGCGCGTAGGCTTGGTCCTTGACGCTGATATTCCAATCCAGGCGCTGGTCCCACTGCCAGGTATCATCATCGACGGGCAAGTTCACAGCGTAATTGTTATAGGTCTGGCCGGCGCCCGGGGTATTGAGATTGGCCGATGTCCACCCACCGGCATTGGGCTTGGGGTAAGCAGCCAGAATCTCACCTGCAACCGCATCCATTTGACCCCCACTCGATCCTCCAGCTATGGCAGGATTACCGGGGGCAAGCGCGTTGGTCGTGGGCTGGCCGTTATTGGCTGTGACAGTCATTCCTCCCGGGTTGGCGATTGCTCCCGCCTGGGTGAGGGGTAGTTGACCGCCGGTATTCGGCGCGAAGACCCCTATCGGTACATTCTGGCCATTGTGTTGCGTGCCGGTAAGAAAGAGCTCCGAAAGATCGCCTTTGCGCTCACCTATGGTGGGCACGGTAAGGTTGGCGGCAGGCTGGGCGAAAGTGATGCGATTCGCCTCGGCATCCCCGAAGTAGAAGATCTTGTTTTTCCAGATGGGTCCACCGAACGTGGCTCCGAACTGGTTCTCGTGATAGGCAGGGATAACACCGCCGGCCGAGTCCCAGTCAGCGGCGTCGAACCGAGTGTTACGCAGGTATTCCCAAAGGTCCCCGTGGATTTGGTTGGTGCCCGACTTGATGCTGGCGTTGACCACGGCACCGGCGGAGTGGCCGAATTCGGCACTGTAGTCGGAAGTGCTGACATTGAATTCCTGCAGGGCGTCCGGCGGGGGTTTTATGTTGTAGCTGGCGCCGTTTTGAAAGTCGTCGACATTCACATTGTTGTCGACGCCGTCCAGGATGAAGTTGTTCTGGGTGGTGCGCTGGCCGTTCGCCGAGAAGTCTCCTGTGCCGCCGCCACGGGCCGTACCGTTGGCGAACGATGGCACGACGCCGGAGGACAGTTGCGCGATATATACCCAATTGCGGCCGTTGAGCGGCGTGGCATTGATGGTGTCGGTGCTCATCACCTGGCCGACCGAAGACGTCTCGGTCTGCAGCATTGGAGGGAGAGCCGTGACCACGACGGTCGTTTCGGCCGAACCGGGCTTCAGAATGAGATCAATACTCAGCCGATCCTGGATATTCACCTTCACATTATCCTGGGTTGTGGTCTCGAATCCCGTCGCCCCGGCGCTCACCGTGTAACTGCCGATCTTGATGGGAGAAAAAACGTATTCTCCTCTTCCGCTCGACTTGGCTCGCAGCACAAAATTGGTGTCGGTATTGGTAAGGCTCACGGTCGCATTCGGAATCGCCGCACCCGTTACATCCTTCACAATGCCCGTGATGGCTCCCTGGTCGACCTGGGCCAACATCATGCGTCCTGAGAAAGCACAACATAAGCCCAATACCATCGACAGAGCTCGAAATGTTTTGTTGTTCACCGGCTTCAATTGGAAATTCCTCATTTTCCTCAATCCCCTTCCGCTAGTTGTTGTTGCGCACATTTTTGAAAGATGGCGCTTTCTTTCTTTTCTTTAATAATTTCGGAATATTAACATATGAATTAGAGTTAAAACAACAAAGAAAACGAAAATAAAAGAGCGAGGCACCACGTCAGACACGGATGGCCAGAGAGGTGAAAGAAATTGACGGTCTATGTAGGAGAGCGAGCACGTGACTCGCAGTGGGGAACAATATGATTAAGTGTCTATCTAATTAGGCCTGAATGACCTCAATCCCCTGTGCTTGCAAGGCTTTGACGAACTCCTCCGGAGCGTTCGCGTCGGTGATCAGGCGGCGAACTTGGTCGATGGAGCCGATCCTGGAAACGCTGCATCGGCCCAGCTTGCTGAAATCGGCGACCACAGTGGTCTCCTTGGCTACCGACATCATCAGGCCGTTCAAGTGAGCCTCAAGCACGTCTGGAGTGGTGGGCCCGTGCTCCAGGTCAAATCCATCTACAGCCAGAAATAGCCGATCAGCATGCAGGTCTTTCAGCATTGCCTCAGCCTGCGGTCCGACGAAGGAAAGCGATACCGGGCGCAGAACGCCGCCAATACTGATCACTGAGATCCCGGAAACGTCTGCCAGCTCTGAGATCACATTCATGGCGTTGGAGATAACGGTAATGCCATGGACAGCGCGGATCTTGAGTTGGCGGGCAATTTCGGTAGTGGTAGTGCCGGAATCTAGAATGATCACTTCGCCGGGCTGAACCAGGCTGGCAGCGGCTCGGCCGATCTGAGTCTTCTCCGCCCGGTGTATTGATCGCTTCAGGTCCACCGGGTAGTCGCGTGTCGGCTCCAATTGCCGAACGGCACCGCCATGAGACCGAACCAAGGCACCCGTTGCGCTCAGAGCGTCCAGGTCGGCGCGGGCGGTCACCGCCGAGATCGAGAATTGATTCACAATATCTTGAACGGAAACTTGACCTTGCCGTTCCAGTAAGCCCAAGATCGCTCTTCGGCGCTGTTCCGGAAGCAGCGGAGTAGACCCCTTGGAATGTCGCATCATGTAAGTCTAAGAGGATGGAAATGCTTCGTCAACTCTTATCTGCGGAAGACTACTTTCTCCGTTCTTTTTTCGCATTGAGAAAGTAAACATCCTCCCCTCGTGGATACTGGTCCCGGCTTCTCTCGATGGAAATGCCTATAACCACTCAGCAATTCAACCTTGGCAAGTCATGTACAATCAGGTTGTAAGGGCTGCCGCGCTGCCTATACCTGGAAGCGGGAGGGCAAGGCGCGGAGACCCGAAGTGATGGTTAAGGCAACTTTTGTTTACCTATTTATATCTGTTTTACTTTTCGTATAATTTTCTTTATTATTATTTTATCTGGTAGGAGGAAGTCTTGCGCGAACCCCAGATTTCTGAAAGCACAGTTGATCGACCCTCGCTCGTCGTTTCCGGCAGGAATCAGACCGAAGCGGCTAACTTGCTGAGTCGAACCGAAGAAGAGCAGTGGAAAGCCGGGTATTTCCATACCTTGCGCGAAATCCTACAGCAGCCGGCAACCTGGCTGCAGACAGGAGCGCAGATGGTGCCCCTTGCCGAGGAGCTGCGGACCCTGGTTGCTGGAATAAGAACCGTGGTTCTCACCGGTTCCGGGAGTTCAGAATATGCAGGGGAATGCGTCCGTCTTCCTTTACAGAAGGAATTGTTCGTTCCCACGCAGACGGTGGGCGGCAGCGCGTTGTTGACCCACGGCGGCCAAGCGATCAACCCCCTGCGGCCTGGCCTGATGGTCTCCTTTGGCAGGTCGGGCGACAGTCCAGAGAGTGTCGAGGCGATTTCAATCATCCTGGAGACAGAGCCTGAAATAAGACACCTGGTGGTGACGTGCAACTCGGGCGGGCGAATGGCGACTACCTATCGCGACGATCCGCGCGTGAAGCTGGTGGTGCTGGCGGACAGCACCAATGACCGCAGCCTCGTAATGACCAGCAGCTTTACCAATATGGTCCTGGCCGCCGCGTTTTTGGGATTCCTGGAGCGGCCGGATCAGTATCTGGCCCTTTTGCGCAGCCTAAGTGAAAGGGCGGAGGAGCTGTTGTGTGGTCACATTGATCTGCTGGCTAGTCTCGCGCGCCGGGACTTCGATCGGGTAATCTTCCTGGCCAGCGGGGCACGTCTGGGTTCGGCTCGGGAGTCGGCCCTGAAGATGGTGGAGATGACGGCCGGGAAGGTATTCGCAGTTAGCGAATCGTACCTGGGTTTGCGCCATGGACCTATGAGCGCAGTGCATCCCAATACGCTCGTTGTTTGCTCTCTTTCTTCCGACCGGCTGGTGCGCGCCTACGAGTGCGATCTGATTCGCGAACTGAATGAGAAGCAACTTGGCACAGCCAAGCTGATCTTTGGCGAAGAGATTCCGTCCGATCTGGTCCAAAGCAAAGACGTGGTGATCGAATGCCGTGGCCTGGAGACATTGGGTGACGACAATATGCCCGTCCTGGATGTAATTCTGGGGCAGGTATTGGCGTTCTTCCGTTGCCTGAAGGAAGGCCTGCGGCCGGATTCTCCCTCGAACGATGGCGTCATCAACCGGGTGGTACAGGAATTCAAACTGCACCGCGCGGGGCGATGATTCCGCTTCATGGCGATGAGTTGTCGCGCTAGGATTCCATCCTGAAGAAGGTCTACTGCGAGAACGCCGCACGTTTATTGCTTATTGCCGTGCAGTTGACACGGACTTCTTCCTCAAAACCTCACTTCGGCTCGACATAACGCTGCTTCGCCGCCGGGTCGTAAGACGTCGGGATCCAACCCGATACGGAGATGCCGAACGTCTTCAATGACGAACGTCCGTTAAGGCCTGTAGCTGTGATGGTGACGGTATATTGCCCAGGTTGCGTGTAGGTATGGGCAACATCCCCACCATCTGCGCTTACGCCGTCACCGAAATCCCAGTGGTAGCCCAGCACCGGCGCATCGGTACTCCCGCCAGCAACGTGGAATGGATTGGCCTCGCCGGCGTGTACCGTGGAGGTCGCATGGGCTTCGAATACTGGAGGGTTTTCGGGAACTGATGTGTCAATCAGTTTAAGCATGCGAACTGAACGGGGCGGCTGCGTGATGGTAAGCCGGCCGTTTTCGATGGGCACGGCGCCGCCTCGCAACACGTCGGTGGCTAGATACGAACCGTTCGGCTTCAGGCCCAGAGATTCCAGCTCAAAGGTGTGGCTGCGCGCACCTTCGGTCCAGTTGAAAACGGTGAGAATCTTCTGCCGGTAGCTTTCGCTGAGCAGGAATACACTCGGCTGTCGATCTTCCGGCGCGTAAGTCATGAGGTCGATCGGCACGGCGGCGCGGCTCAGCCGGGCCATGTCGAGCAAGTCCCGATTGCGCACCAAGGCTAGACGTTCCGGGGAAGCGCTCAGTGCAGGCAGATCGTCGCCAATCTCGAACATGCCGCCGGAAACCGCCGACACCGCGATTGACGCCTCGGCCTCATCCAGAGTCAGCGGCTGCTTGTTGCCATGCCAACCCCGGTCGGGAATGATTTGCTTTGAAACCGTAAATGCATCCGGATCAGAGCCGTAGAAGTTGCGGTTCATGAAGTAGCGGCCCGCAATGCCCAGAGCGGCTTCGCGCGTGGATTGAAACGTGTGTCCCGTGTCTTGGGAGATACGACCGGTGTTGACCAGGCCAACGGGCGTCATCATGGGGCCGCCATCTTTGTCCAGGACCACGTCGTCCCCGACCGTCGCGCGAATGATCTCAAGCCCGGTGCGCAGTGCTTCGAGCGCCGTGGTGTTGGGCCGGTAATGCACACCCTCTACGGCTGCGGCTTCCAAAAAATCCATTTTGATAAAGCGCACTCCCCAGTCCCGGACCAGGGTGCGATAGGTCATACGCAGATACTCTTGCGCGCCGGGATTGGTCGTGTCCAGCGCATAGAGATCGTCCACGCCTCCAAATACTGCGCCAATGTGAATGGGCTCCCCGGCCAGGTTGTGAACCAGCCAATCGCGATGGTGCTCGTAGACCCACGACCGCTCCGACACCTGAAATGGCGCCACCCACAATCCAAACGTGATTCCCTGGTCTTCTACCTGGTGGGCCACCGCGGCCATTCCATCGGGAAACGCCTTGCCATCGGGAGTGGCATATTCCCCGCGCGCATACTGATATCCCTCATCCACCTGAAAATATCGATAGCCGAGCGATTCCAGATTCTGCGCCAGCCACGCAGCATTTGTAAGTACCGCATTCTCAGTTATGCCATAGTAGTAAGCTGTCCAACTCCACCAGCCCATGATGGGGGGAGTAGAGACGATGGCCTTGTGGAGAACGCATATGGCTTCTCCGTAGTTCTCCAGTTGGGCATGGTAATCAGATCCAACGGCGAACATCAGCCGCTCGGAGCGCACACTCTCTCCGGCGGGCACCTCGAGCCGGAAGGGAACGGTGTTCCCCGCTGGGTACTGCTGCTCCTGCTCTTTCAGTGCCTCGTTCGTCCCGGTGTCCTCGATGTCGTACGACCCTGTGCTTTTGAGGTGCAAGATCGTCACCATCCGGTCGGCGGAAAGCGCACCTAGAAACAGGCTTTGTCCGCTTTGCCGGTTGTAGATCAGTTGGCTTCCGAATGCGAGATGGGCGCCGCCCGGTTCGTTCCCCTCTCCCAGCATTCTCAAATACGGAATGTCTTCACTGTACCTGTCGGAGAGAACGAGGTCTTGCGATGCAGGCCCGTCCAAATTCACTGCCGCGCCCTCATTGCTCTTCGCCACGCGAATCGAATGTACCTCGATGGACGATGCAGTCGAGTTGCGCACCGTAACCCGGATATCTCCCCACGGCCGGCTAACATACACGCGAAACTCGCAAATCAGGTCGGGCGTTCCGGCCAGTCCGGTGTGCGTCACGGTAAGCAGTTGCCCAGAGCCCAACTCGTCGCTAAAAGGAGCGACCGATTTCAGGTGCCGCGGATAAAGCGACGCTTTGAGAGTTCCTTGCGCGGTTTCCACCTCAACCTGGGCGTGCAGGACATCTCCGCGAATAGAAGCGGAATCGAGAGTATAGGAGCCGTCGTCAAGCGCATCGACAGCGAGGCTTCCGCCTTGAATTCGAATCGGCGACGAGGCTGCGGAGTCTTTTGGGTTTTTTGGCGCGCCCCAAACAGGCGCCGCAAGCGCCAACAGCAACAAAGCGATCAATGGTTTCTTATTCATCAGGGATGACTTTCCTCCGGGCCCGCTACAGAGGCCCGCTAATTGAAGCTTTTGCACGATGGTTGTTGCTCCTCTGCATTGCCCATGCCAGCAGCAGTCCAACACCAATCCACGCAGTGCCGAGAATCTGGGCGCTGCGGCTGAGGTTCCACCAGATAAATGCGCAAATGACGATCCCAAGGGCGGGGATCAGAAACGGAAACGAGGTCTTCTCTGTGGAACGGAATTTGTAGTGCACCAACGCAGCCGCGTTCACACCGATGAAGGCGAGGAAAGCCCCGAAGTTGAGCAGTTCGGCGCCCTGCACATAGGTCAGCAGCAGCGCTCCCACAAGGGCAATGGCGCCGACGATCAAAACATTGTTGCGCGGCACCTGGTGGCGCGGCTCGATGACGCCGAAGATTCCGCGGGGAAGCGAATTGTCTCGGCCCATCCCATACATGAGCCGCGAAGCGCCAAACTGGGCGGCGATTCCCGATCCAAGGTTCGCGATCAGGAGGGTGGCATTGAGAAGTTGAAACAGGAAAGGCCCGCCGACTCGCGCTGCGACATGCACGAATGCGGTGTCTTCCATATCGGCCGGAAACGGTTGCCGTGAAGTCCAGGCCAATTGGGCGACATAAGTTTCGGCGAGGGACAGAATTCCGATAATGAAGCACGTGAGAACGGTGGCGATGAGAATATTTCGGCGCGGATTTTCAACTTCCTCCGCCATCGTGGAGATGCCGTCGAACCCGATGTAGGTGAGTACAGCGACGGACGTGCCGTGAAATACCGCCGAGGCGGCGAAGTTCGACGGATCGTAGAACGGATGCATCAGGTCGGCGCTGGTGGGATGCACCACCGCCAGAATGTAGCGAACGCCCTCAACCAGGAAAATAAGCACCACCAAGCTCATGGCCGCGGAAAGCACGGCATTGGCACGGCTGGAGGTCTGGATGCCGCGCGTATTGAGAAACGTGGAGAAAAGCGCGAAGGCTATGACCCAGAGAAAATAGGGCACACGGGGATCGATATTGCGGGCGGCCTGGCTGCACCAGATGATGCAAATCACAGGATTGAGGAGATAGTCCATGAGCATGGCCCATCCCACAACATAGCCCAGTCTGGGGTGCAGCTCCTCTGACACGTAACTGAACGCCGAGCCGGCGCGAGGATAAACCCGCGCCATACGTCCGTAGCTGACCGCGGTCAGAAGCATGGCGAACATCGCAATCAGAATGGTCAGCGGCACGTGTCCGTGCGCAATATTGCTCACCACGCCGTAAATCCCCATCGGAGCGGTGGGCTGAATAATGATGATGCCGTAGACGATGAGGTGCCAAAGCTTCAGAGAACGGCGCAGGTGTGGGGCTTCGGCAGTACTCAACGGGACTTGCTCCGGCCATCGTGCAGACGTATGCTTTCGTTGTTCTATCTTTTACACTTTTTTCTTGCGAAAAGAAAGTAGAATCAGTTCACGAAAGTGGCGCTGAAACATGAATCGTCGTCAGATGTTGGGCGGAGCCGGCCTCGGAGTTGTGTCAGGGATCGCAGCCCGCGCCAGCCAGACCATATCTACGCCAGGCTTGCCGGACGAGGAGCAAGCGCATTCGATCCCGCTCAGCCTATCCGATTTCCAGCCCACCAGCATGCTGCATACCCGCGAAACCCACGTCGAGCGGGCGCGCTTCCCGGTCATCGACGTCCACACCCATCTCGCCTGGAGCAGCCAATCGACCAACGGTGTGGCTCTGTCCGCCGAACGGACCTTTTGTGCTCCTCCTGAAGAACTGATCCCGGTCATGGAGCGCAGTAATATTCGCATCTTGGTGAACCTTACTGGAGGCTACGGCACGGGATTAACTCAAACGGTGGCAAAGTATGACAACGCGTATCACGATCGTTTCTACACTTTCACCGAGCCTTGCTACTCACGGTTCCTGGAGCCGGGCTATCCCGGCTTACAGGCTCAAGCCATTGAGGAGGCATACCGCAGCGGAGCGCGCGGCCTCAAGGTTCTGAAGACTCTAGGTCTTTACCTGCGCGAACAGATCACCTCGGGAAAGCTGGTGAAGATTGACGATCCGAGATTCGATCCCATGTGGGATGCATGCGGACAATTGCATATGCCAGTCGCGATTCATGTCTCCGATCCGATCGCGTTCTTTACTCCCACCGATCGTTTCAATGAGCGCTATGAGGAGTTGAGCAATCATCCGGACTGGTCCTTTTGCGGGAAAGATTTTCCCTCTAACGCAGAGTTGATCGCAGCCAGAAACCGGATGGTGGCTCGCCATCCGAACACGCAGTTCATTGCTCTGCATGTGGGCAACTTCGCAGAGAACCTGGACAACGTTTCAGAAAATCTGGATCGGTTCCCGAACATGACGGTCGACATCGCTGCCCGCATCGGGGAGCTGGGACGGCAGCCGCGCGCGGCGCGAGCCTTTTTCGAGAAATACCAGGATCGGATTCTCTTTGGAACGGACGCAACTCCCCATGGCGATGAGTTTCCACAGCAACTCTTCGGCGACAAACTCTATTCGATCTACTACCGGTTCCTGGAAACCGACGACGAGTATTTCGACTATGCACCCGCAAAGATTCCGCCTCAGGGAAGATGGGCGATTTCGGGCATCCACCTGCCGGAATCGATCTTGCGCAAGGTGTACTACGAAAACGCGGCTCGCGAGTTGCGGCTCTCGGTCTAGGAAAGCCCGCAACAACCCTCGCCAGTAACTCTGGTTATGCCGTGACACCTGAGTTATCGTCGGCTGCGGACCTAGACTTAGCGTGGCATAGCAATTGGAACTCGGCTTTGGTCAGCCTCGGCTGAGTTTGTGGTGCCTTCGGCGGGGCCGTGCCAGACTCCCCCACCATAGGTCGTTATGTAGATTTGCGCTGGGTCGTTGGGGTCGAGGATGACACGATGTCCCCACTTAAAGTCGTAGCCCGCAATTCGTGCCCAATGAATGCCGCGGTCGGTGGAGCGGTAAGCGGCGGCGTCGAATCCGCAAATATAGAGCGTGTCGGGATGGCGTGGATCGATGGTGAGATCGTAAACGTGCTGTGAGTCGGTGAACAAGGTTGCCCACGTTTTGCCGCCATCGTTGGAGACAAAAACGCCGCCGTTCCGGTCGAAGATCTCTCCCTCCTGTCCCCATGCGGTCAGGTAGAGGCGCCCTGCATCGCGCGGGTCGATCTCGAGGCCGGTCGGTCCCGTCACGCCTGACGGAAGATCGATTCGCTGCCAGTGTTCCGCTTTGTCGGTGGAGCGGTAGAGCTCCCCCGCGCCGGCGGCAGAACGGTCCTGGCGCTCACTGCGGCGAGCGATCACAAGATAGAGGGAACCATCCTGCGAAAGTGTGATACGCCAGGCAAACGGTTCATCTCCGGCGATGCCGTTGTTCTTCTGCGTCCAGGTTTTGCCGTTGTCAGTGGACTTATAAACGCCGCGGCCAAAGGCGCAAGCATACAACGTGCGGCTGCCCACGGGGCTCGCAGGATCGAGAAGGATATGAGTAATCGAGTCGAGAGGAATGCCGGCGTTACTGGGCTGCCAGTGGTAGCCGCCATCGGTTGAAACGGCAACGCCGCCGCTAAAGTGCTGGACCGAGCGCCCGCGCCACATCTTGGGCCGGGGCAGATCATGGGTACTGCTGAATGCGCCCCACACCAAGCCCCGCCGGGCCGGATCGAAAGCCAGCCAGTAAGTGGTGTTGCGCCAGTTATCGGGAACGCCTTCGGTGGTGCTCTGCCAGGACCGGCCGCTATCCGTGCTTTGGAACAACCCCATGTCGGTGTTGTCCATATAAATATGGTGCGAATCGAAGGGGTCGAACTGCACGCCGTAGTTAGTCGTAACATCGAGGCCGCGAGAGATCCAGCGATCGTCCCCTGCCGGCTTGGAATTCATCTCCTGCCAGGTTGTGCCGCCGTCAAGTGTGCGATAAGTGCGGAACAGGTCGCTGGCGTAAACCACGGCGGGATCACCGGGCGCGACGCCAAGGCTATAGGGTGAGTCGAACCAGATACTCTCATTGGGCTGCGCGGCGCGTTCCTCGATCCAGGTGCCTTCCAGATTGGCTGCGGGGCGATTCGACTCCTTGAACACAATTTTCCATGTTTGGCCTCTGTCGGTTGTCTTGGCGATGCCGTTGAACAAATTCTCCTTGCCCTCGCCGAGTTGCAGGCCACGGAATCCCGCATAGGCCGCTTCTGGATGTTGACCGGCGGCAGCAATGGCTTCAAACTTTCCGGCGCTCTGGTGAAGCTCAGGCGTGATGGCTTTGAAATGCAATCCGGAATCCGCAGAGAGGTAGACCTGGCCGTCCCTTCCTGTTGCATAGATCCAGACCGAGTCGCCGGTGCGAGCCGCGGAGGCGGCCCTGATGCCGGAGGCGACACTGCCCAGCTCGGTGATGCCTCCGTCGAGAGCGATGCGATAAGCGGCGGCGCTCGAAACCGCAATGACGCCGGAATGGTCGGGCGTGAGAAGCAAAACGTGCTCGGGCAATGTGGCCAGACGGCTCCATGAATTGCCGCCGTCCGACGACGAAACAATGACAGTGGGTTGACCTCTCTGCTCAAAGGAAAGATAGAGATGTTCCGGGCCGGCTGTGCCATCGGCGCGGGAGGCAATGGCCATCGCAGACATGTCTCCGCCAGGGTAGGCAGGATCGCTGGAAGTAAGGCTGTAATCGGAATGGTCGCCGACCTGATGCTCGATAGTGTCGCGGGCCGGACTCGGGAAGACCATCCTCCATGTTTGCCCGGAGTCGCTACTCTGCCACAGAGCGGCATTCCCGGCGTAGATCACATGCGAATCCTCGGGATCGAAGGCCAGTGCGTTGAGTCCTCCGCGGAGATTGAACATATGCCACGACAGGCCGTTATCGCGTGTCACGTAGCCGCCCGTCATGTCGCAGTGCTCGACCACCAGGCGCGAGTCGTAAGGGCTGATGACCGGCCCGATGGTAGTGCCGCCGCCGCCGGGTCCAATCACCTTCCAGCCGCTCGTTGCCGGTTTTTGCGCGAGTCCCGCAAGAGTAATGAAGACGAACAGAATGGCGCAACTTGATCTTTGTCGTATGCAGTTATTCGGCAACACTGTCTACCTTCTCGCTTTCATGAATGTGGATGGGGTTGTCGTTGATTTTAAAAAGTAGCGGATCGGCCGATCATTGAGGTCTCGCCTTGCAGCTGTCGTGGCTTTAGAAGAATTGTACAAGAAAAAGAAATACAACACTATAAAATGCAACCAAACAACAGGATTCTTTCGTAAAATGAGAAAACGCCTCCTGCGAGAATCGATCGGTATCATATGAGTTCTCTTAAGCCGCGGAACGAAACGGGGAATCTATGAAGCAATGGTTTGGTTTTGCATTACTGTTGACGGGAACAACTCTCTCCGCGCTTTGCCAGCCAGTTTCCGCTCCGGTCAAGGTCTGGCAAGGGACACTCACGCTCCCGTCCTACGAAGAAGGCGCGCCCGATCCGAACCCTCCGTTTGATACGTATCAAACCAGCAGCTTCAGCTATCCCTACACACTGAGAACGAACCTGACCGGCGTGAAGTCTACCCATTCGTGGCGAGCGATTTTTCTCGAGAATGAATATCTGAAGTGCACTGTGCTGCCTGACATCGGCGGGCACCTTTATTCGTGCGTCGACAAGATCAGCGGCCAGCCGATGTTCTATGCCAACCCCTCGATCAAAAAAGCGCAGATCGGATATCGGGGCGCCTGGGCCGCATTCGGGGTGGAATTCAACTTCCCCGTCTCGCATAACTGGGTCTCCATGTCGCCGGTAGACTTTGCCTATGCGCCGCATGACGACGGCAGTGCATCGGTCTGGGTGGGCAATATCGATCGGCCTTATGGCATGCAATGGGAAGTGGAGCTGGTACTGCGGCCCGGCTCGACACTTCTTGAGCAGAAGGTGACCTTATATAACCGCAGCGATTTCCGGCATCGTTACTACTGGTGGAGCAATGCCGGAATTGAGGTATGGGACGATTCAAAGATCGAGTACCCGATGCGTTTTGTCGCTTCGCATGGGTACAAAGAGGTGTATCGCTGGCCGGTGGATGCCGAAGGCAAAGACCTAAGCGTAATTAAAAACCAGACGGACGGACCTGTTTCGTTGTTTGTGCATGGAAGCCATGAGCCGTTCATGGCCATCTGGAATCCGCATACGCAAACCGGAGTTGCTCATTACGCCGAGTACAGCGAACTGCCCGCGAAGAAGATCTGGTCGTGGGGCGTCGATCCGGCGGGTCTCGAGTGGCGCACGGCGCTCTCCGACAACCAAAGCGCTTATGTTGAAGTGCAGTCGGGCCTCTTCCGCAACCAGGAGACATATTCGTTTCTTGAGCCGGGGCAGACCATTCGTTTTAGTGAATACTGGATGCCCGTGCGCGGGACGGGCGGAATTTCGCGCGCCAATAAGCAGGGCGTGGTGCATTTCGACGCCCACGGCTCGGACGTATTGGTTAGCCTGAATGTTAATGAACGTCTTGAAGGCGCGCAGATTGTTCTGGCGCAGGATGGAACCGCTCTCTGGACGGGAAGCGCTGACTTGGCGCCCGAGACGATGTGGTCGCGTGCCGTGTCTCCGAGACCCGGGGCCGGCAAGGTGAGCTTCGAGTTGAAAGACAGCGCTGGCCGCGTACTCCTGAAGCAGATCGAGGGCGAGTACGATTGGGACCCGGAATCGTCGATCAAAACCGGCCCCCAGCTCGGATTGCAGATTCCGGAGCCGGCCCGTCGATCGGAAGATGACTGGCTGCAAATGGGCCGCAATCAGGAGCTGAACGGAAAACTCATTGTCGCGCTCGACACCTACAAGGGCGGGCTGGAGAAATATCCGCAAAGCCAGTCGCTCGAGATTGCAGCCGGAAGACTAGCGGCTGCGCTGCTGCGGCACGAGGAAGCGGAGCCTCTGCTGGTGCAGGCGCAGGAGCGTGACACGTCCAATTCACAAATTGCCTATTACCTGGGGATTGCGGAAGACGGCCTGGGCCAGGCGCGCCAAGCCGAGACAGCGTACGAAATCGCCTACCGGCAAGTCGATCTGCGCGGGGCCGCGGCAATAAGGCTCGGAGAACTGCGGGCGCGGCAACAGGATTTCAAAGGCGCGGCGTCCTTCCTGAAGGATGCAGTGGCAGCGGAGCCGGGGAATTTTCGCGCGCAAGAAGAATTGGAGGCGGTACTGCGCGCCTCGGGTGAGCGCGCCGATGCAGACAATTGGGCCAAGCACGGCCTCAATGCCAACCCGTTGAGCGCATTTCTGAAAGAAGAAGTCGGGCAGTCCGACCTGCCATACCTAGCGGCCGATCCGTATCGCGTGCTGCGCATCTCCGCTGAATACATGCAGCTCGGGCTCTACCCGAGGGCCCTGGCGGTTCTCGATCGATCCTATCCGGCTGTGCCTGCGGATCAAAGTGAGCCGGGCGCGGTGCTGCCGCAGAAACATCCACTAGTGCTCTACTACTCGGCATACTGCAAAGAGAAGCTGGGCGAGAATGCGCCGCAAAATTGGAAGACAGCATCGGAGTCCTCGTCCAGCCTCGTTTTTCCATCCTCGGAGACGGACAGGACAGTCCTCGAGGCTGCCATCGCGGCAAATGGGAGCGACGCGACGGCTCATTATTTGTTGGGCACGCTTTTGTTTTCCAAAGGATTGTACGATGCGGCGCTGGACCATTGGACAACCGCAAAGCAACTTGCTCCGCATATGCAGGTGATCGATGCGGACCTAGGCGATTCATTGCTAAGGGTACGGAACGACCCCCGCGCTGCCATCGACGCATACCGCGAGGGCATTCGCAACGACCCGGAAAATGCAGCAGTTTATGTCGGCCTCGACGAGGCCATGAGCGTCACGGGCGCATCGGCCGCGGAGCGGGCTGCCGCGCTTTCCCAGTTTCCGGCGGCGGATGCTTCCGATTCGAAGATGCCTGCGGAACTCGTCTATCAACTTGCTTTAACACGAGCCGAGGCAGGGCAGTACGAATCGGCCCTGGCGCTGTTCAAAGATCGATTCTTCCCCAGCAAAGAAGGAGGGGAGACATCCGCGGAAGTTTTGTTCGAAGTCAAGCTGCTGCAGACCGGTGCTCTGGCCGGAAACCACAACTGCGCGCAGGCTGAAGAGATTCTTTCAATCGGTCAGCAGGACGTGAGCCCCGATGCAAGGTCGTCGCGAGACTATGTGAAACTCGCTGGAATTGCACAAAGTTGTGGACATGCAAAACAAGCGCAAGATCTCTTGCAAAGAGCTGTGGCGGGTGCCGGTCCAGCGGGCACGGTGTGGGCCCTCCGGGCAGAAAGGCTTCTGGGCACCTGCGATGCGGCGGCCGCGGATCGGGAGATCACCAAGTCCCTGGCCCAGGCGGAGAGCCAGCTGCAAGCCGTCACGCCCTCAGGGATGTTGCTCTACAACGTGGGCATGCTGCAGGCAGCTCTCCATCGGACGCAGCAGGCAAGAGCATCGTTCGAACAAGTGCTGGTTCTTCCAGATACTCATATGTCTCACCACCTTGCCAGAGAGGCTCTGCGAGACCTTGCTGCCGGCAAGTCTTTGGGCTGTATCGCCCATGCGGTGACGCATCGGTGAGCGGACTGCCCAGTTGGCGCCTCGGATATTGCGACTTGAAGGAAACGACCCCGGCAATCAGACGCTTATGCGGTTTGAATGAGGCGATGGGGTGGGCGAACGCCCTTTCCGGTGGATGCAATTGCAGGCTGCCGCCGAGGCGAGCAGCGACGCGGCACCAAGCGTTGCAAAAGACAATTTTTCGCGAGTCATCGTAGTTCTACTATTTTGAAACGGCACAAGCGTGCGCAAACTGCTAGAAAGCGCGGCCTTTTCCCGTGCTCGTGCACGCAGAAACGCTCGCTCTATGTGACGTCGCGAAAAGTTTCTGTTCCCGATCTCGTCGTGGAGTGGCACCTGCAGAGGTTGCCTTTTTTATGCATTACTCCAGGGGGGATCCGCGGATCGGGAAAAACATCTGGAAAGCCGTAAGTATCAGATAGAATTTGAGTTCACCCCTCATAGTCTCATGAAAACAAAACGAAAATTCCCATTTATTCTTCATTTAATTACGTTAGTTCTTCGCGAGTGATCTTCATCACGAAAGTAAAGGCAAATAATAATTATATAATGACGCATCTTGCAGATGAATACTTGGGACAAGAAAGGCGACATAGATTCGCCAGCGAGCGAGTTTATACGCGAAACCGTGCGGCAAAACCGGCGCTCTGGGCAGGGCGGGACGTTTGCGGTCTGCTCGGCGCACCCGGCTGTACTCGACGCAGCAATCCAACAAGCCCTGGCGGACGGGGCTGTGCTCCATGTGGAGTCCACCTCCAATCAGGTGAATCAGTTTGGCGGATATACAGGAAGCACGCCGGTAGCTTTTGCCGCGCAGATTCGCCGCGCCGCGGAGCAGGCGGGCCTGCCGTCGGCGCGAGTGTTGCTCGGATCGGACCACCTGGGACCCTATTGCTGGAGATCGGAAGCAGCCGCGAGCGCGATGGCCAAGGCATGCGAGCTTGCCGCGCAAACGGTGCTTGCCGGGTATCAGAAGATTCACCTTGATGCAAGCATGCCCTGCGGTGGCGATCCGGTATTACTCTCCGAGGAAGTCGTAGCCGAGCGCACTGTGATGCTCTGCCAAGCCGCAGAACAGAGCTACGCGTCCATGCCGGCGGGCTCGTCTCGCCCAACCTATGTGATTGGCACAGAGGTTCCGGTGCCAGGAGGCGAGGTTGCCGAAGGCGAGTGCCCTAAGCCGACAAAGCTCGACGATCTGCTGTCGTCGCTCGACACATTTCGGAAGGCATTTGTGGCGAGAGATCTCTCGGCGGCTTGGGAGAATGTGATCGCCGTCGTGGTTCAGCCGGGAGTGGAATTCGGCGACAGCACCGTGTTTCCGTACGATCCTGAAAAGGCCCGTCCTTTGGTGACCGGGTTGCCGGATTCGCCGCAACTCGTGTATGAAGCGCATTCGACCGACTACCAAACGCCGTCGAGTCTCGCGCAGATGGTGAAGGATCATTTCGCAATTCTGAAGGTGGGCCCGTGGCTGACCTTCGCGTATAGAGAGGCTGTCTTCGCCTTGGACATGATCGAGCGCGAGATGGCCGAATTCAGGAAAGACGCGTCGCATGTACGCGAGGCACTGGAGTCGGGGATGCTGCGCAACCCGCAGCATTGGAATTGCTATTACCGTGGAAGCGAAGAGCAGCAGAAGTTTGCCCGCGCGTACAGCCTCAGCGACCGTTGCCGCTATTATTGGCCGCAGCCAAATGTGGAGCAGGCGGTCAGCCGCCTCATGCACAACCTGGACCGGCCGTTGCCGTTGGCGCTGCTGAGCCAGTACCTGCCCGTTGAATACGAGGCTATCCGCAACACAGGGCTTGAAAACTCCGCACCCGGTATCATTCGCCACCATATCCAGAGTGTGCTGCGCGTGTATGCCGCGGCGTGCGAAACCTTGGCAGGTTGCTGTGACCCAGGTCAAGCAGATCCCCACCGTTGCCAAAGTCATTTTTGATTGGAGAAGGTCGCTTGTCTCCAAGGGTCTTTGAAAATTTGGTGTGCTCTCAGGCAACTTCGGTATGCCGGAGAGCAATAGAAAGAGGATGCTATGGTGGCCAGCCAAACCAAGTCTGTTTGCTGGGTGAGAAGCACTGACACGGAAGTAATTGCTTACCGGCTTCGTATTCAAACAGCTCGCGCGATAAATTCACGTCTTCACCTGAAAGCGTCGTTCTGTCTCAGACAAGCAAGCGCTTTCCTTTTCCTCGCATTCTGTTTCTGTGCGGGCTGTAAGCCGGCTTCGGCGCAATCGTGGCCATTTATCGATAGCTTTGACCGAGCGGCGTGTACATCCAACTGCGGAAACGGAGGAGGCCTCGGCCCCAATTACACGCAGTACCATACGCCATCTACGCTCTCTTCCGGCGCCGTTGCGATCGTTTCCAATGCCGCGTCGATGACGGCGTGGTCAGGCGTCACCGGTTCGATCATGTCGGGCGCCGTTCTGACTGAAACGGGGTATACGTTTAGCGCCAATCAGTATGCGCAAGTCCAGATGCAATACGGTGGCTTAGGCAGCGCGTCTATGGTAATGCTGATTGTGCATTATCAAGACGCCAACGATTACAACTTTATAAATTTTCAGGGCAATCCCATGCTTTTCTCCGTCACCAATGGTGTGGGAACGTGGGTCGGCAACTATTCAGGCGAAGTTACAGACGGCCACGTGTATCGTGTTCAAGTGATCGGGAACAATTATCAAGTTTTTGATAATGGAGTTTCTAGAGGAACACTCACGACGAGCGCCAATTCTGCGGCCGGTCCCACGGGCATAGGGATCGATGGCTACAATTCCACGCCCGGATCATTAGTCAACTTCCAGACCAACAACTGCAGCTCCACGTGCCCGGCGGACTCCGGGCCGACAGCCACGCCGACGCTCACCCCCGCGGCAGGGACGTACAGCTCGGTCCAGAGTGTGACGATCAGCGATTCTACCCCCGGCGCGACGATCTACTACACAACCGATGGGAGCACGCCGACAATCAACGCGGCCGTGTATAGCTCGCCGATCAACGTTTCGACTTCAGAGACGGTGAAGGCGATTGCCACGGCGAGCAGCTATTATCAAAGCTCAGTCGGTACGGCATCGTATGTCATCAACTTGCCGTTGGCAGCCATGCCGACGTTCAGTCCAAGCCCAGGGGCGTACGGCTCGGCCCAGTCGGTGACCATCAGCGACTCAACCCCTGGCGCGACGATCTACTACACGACCAACGGCACCACGCCGACGACCAGCTCGGCTGTGTACAGCGTGCCCCTTAACGTTTCCTCTTCTGAGACGTTGGAGGCCACTGCATTAGCAAGCGGCTACACGCAGAGTACGACGGGCTCAGCAGTGTATGCGATCCAAGCGGCCACTCCGGCCTTCAGTCCTGCCCCCGGCTCGTATACAACGGCGCAATCGGTGACGATCAGCGACTCAATTCCAGGTGCGACGATCTACTACACCACCAACGGCACCACGCCCACAATCAGTTCGGCAGTATACACAGGGCCGATCAATGTGGGTGCCACGGAGACGATAGAGGCTATAGCAGTTGGTGGCGGTTACTCGCAGAGCGCGACAGCCTCGGCGGCATACACTCTCGCAGCGCCAGCCTCATGGCCATTTATCGATAGCTTTGGCCGGGCGGCGTGTACAACCAATTGCGGAAACGGAGGAGGCCTCGGCCCCAATTACACGCTACTCTCCACGCCGTCTACGGTTTCCACCACCCCCATTACGATCATCTCCAATGCCGTGTCGATGGTGCAGGATGGCGGCGCCCTCCATTCGTTCATCTCAGGCGCCGTTCTGACCGAAACGGGGTACACGTTCAGCGCCAATCAGTATGCGCAGTTCCAGATACAACGCGGTAATTTCGGCAGCCTGAGTATTGTAATGCTGATTGTGCATTATCAAGATGCCAACAATTACAACTATATAAATTTCCAAGGCGGTCCCTCGCTTATCACCGTCACCAACGGTGTAGGCTCATTTGTCGGTAATTATTCGGACGGCATTACAAACGGCCACGTGTATCGTGTTCAAGTGATCGGGAACAATTATCAAGTTTTTGATAATGGAGTTTCCGTGGGTACGCTCACGACGAGCGTGAATTCGACAGCCGGCCCCACGGGCCTAGGGATCGATGGCTACGACACTTCCACGCCCGGACAATTAATCAACTTCCAGACCAACAACTGCACTTCCACGTGCCCGGCCGACACCGGAACACCTGCGGCCACGCCGACGTTCAGCCCCGTGGCTGGGACGTACACCTCGATCCAGAGTGTGACGATCTCAGACGCGACCTCGGGCGCAACGATCTATTACACCACTGACGGCACCACGCCGACGACGGCTTCAACGGTGTATAGCACCCCGATTAACGTTTCGACCTCGGAAACGGTGAGCGCCATCGCTGTAGCGAACGGCTATTACCAAAGCTCAGTCGGCACGGCATCGTATACCATCAACCTGCCGTTGGTCGCCACACCGACGTTCAGTCCTTCAGGAGGGATATGCATCGCGGCGCAGTCGGTGACGATCGGCGACTCAACCCCTGGGGCGACGATCTATTACACGACCGACGGCACCACGCCGACGACCAGCTCGGCTGTATTTAGCGCGCCGCTTAACGTTTCCTCTTCTGGGACGTTGGAGGCCATTGCAGTAGCAAGCGACTACGCACAGAGCGCGACAGGTTCCGCGGTGTATTCGATCAAGTATCCTGCGGCTACGCCGACGTTCAGCCCCACGGCTGGCACATACACCACGGCGCAGTCGGTGACGATCGGCGACTCAACCCCTGGTGCGACGATTTACTACACAACCAACGGCACGACGCCCACGCTCAGTTCAGCGGTGTACACGGGGCCGATCAATGTGGGTACCACGGAGACGATAGAGGCTATCGCTGCTGGAGGCAGCTACTCGCAGAGCCCGACAGGCTCGGCGGCGTATACAATCCTGGTCACAGCCACTCCAACCTTCAGCCCTGCAGCCGGTTCGTATAACACAGCGCCGACGGTGACGATCGCGGACGCGACTTCGGGCGCGACGATCTACTACACCACGGATGGAAGTACGCCGGGGAACGGCTCGCCAAGATACAGCACGCCTATCAACGTTTCAACTTCGGAGACACTGAAAGCTGTTGCTGCAGCGACTGGATACTCGACGAGCGCAACAGCTTCAGCGGCGTACACGATTCAAGTAGCCACTCCGACTTTTAGCCCTGCGGCCGGCTCGTATACCGCGACACAGAGTGTGACGATCGCGGACTCGACTTCGGGTACGACGATCTACTACACCACGGATGGAAGCACGCCAACCACCAGTTCGGCAGTGTTTAGCACGCCGATCAGCGTTTCGACTTCGGAGACGGTGAAGGCCATCGCCACGGCGAGCGGCTACGCGCCGAGCGCGGTAGGTTCGGCGGCGTATTCGATCGGTTCCTTGGCGAATGGAACGTACATGATAGAAAACCTGGCCAGCGGCTTGGTCCTGGATGGCGGCGGCGCGGGCACTATGAAGGGCACCTGGGTGATTCAGGATAACAACGCCGGAAGCAGCAATCAGCAGTGGACGGTGACCAGCCTCGGAACCAATACTTACCAGATCCTTGGTGTGGCGGACGGCCTATCGCTGGATAACTATCAGGACGCTACGGCGAACGGGACTGAGATAGACGCCTGGACGATCAACGGCAGCAGTGGCCAGATCTGGCACCTGACGCCTACCAGCGACGGCTACTACACCATCGCGTCACAGGACATCGTGAATGCCGGTGTTAACTCTTGTATCGAACCCTCGAGCGGCTCGGTTGCAACTGGCGCCGAGATTGTGATTTATAACGGTTGCGACACGCCCACCAACGCGCAGCAGTGGGCGTTTGTGCCGATTTCTAGCGGCGGCGGCGGCGGTACGCCCGCGGTCGCCAACGGGACGTACCAGATTCAGAACCTATCCAGCGGCATGGTTCTGGATGGCGGCTCCGGCACAACCAAGGGAACCTGGGTGGTACAGGATGCCAGCACCAGTGGCTCCAATCAGGCTTGGACAGTGACCAGTAGCGGCAACGCTTACACGATACTCGGTGTGGCGAATGGCCTCTCGCTTGACGACTATCAGGATGCTACCGCGAACGGAAGTGAGATAGACTCCTGGACGATCAACGGCAGCAGCGGCCAGATCTGGTACCTGACGGCTACCAGCAACGGCTACTACACCATCGCGTCACAGGACGTCGTCCAGGCTGGCGCTGGCGCCTGCCTCGAACCATCTGGTGGCTCGACGGCCTCGGCTGCCGAGATTGTGCTCTATAACGGTTGCAATACGCCCACCAGCGCGCAGCAGTGGACGTTTGTGCCGATCGCGAACCTGAATGCCGTACCTGCCACGCCGACCTTCACTCCTAGTGCGGGCACCTACAACGTCCAGGCGGTAGTGACGATCGGTACAACGACTCCGGCCGCGACCATCTATTACACGACCGACGGCACAACCCCGACGACCAACTCGATGGTGTATAGCGGCCCGGTCACCTTGACAACGTCGGAGACGTTGAACGCGATGGCTACTGCCAGCGGCTACACGCAGAAGAGTGCTGTGGCTTCGGCTGCGTACATCATCACGTACGTCGCAGCCAATCCAACCTTTGCCCCAGCTGAAGGAACGTACAACTCGCCACAGACCGTGACGATCAGCGAATCTGCCCCGGGTGCGACAATCTACTACACAACGGATGGGAGCACACCGACGATCAACTCGACGGTATATAGCGGCCCGATCTACGTGTCTACCTCGGAGACGATCCAGGCCATGGGCGCGGCCCCCGGCTACGCGTCGAGCGCTGTGGCCGCGGCAACGTACACCATCGCCAATGGGTCGGCCGCGTACTGCTCCGCCATGAGCCTCGGCGACTCTCCAGACGGCACGGCCAACCTGAACGGGATTGTTCCATTCCCAGCGACCAACGCCTGGAACGTCAACATCGCCAACGCACCTGTTGATCCCAACAACGCGGCGATTCAAGCTTCCGGTGGGTATGCAGGCTACAGCACGCACGTCAACTTCGGCTCCTCTCCAGGTGATGGAGGCATTCCGTTCATCATCACGGACTCGACCACGACTCCGCTGGTACCAATCAATGTAATCGGTGAAGCAACTCAGAGCGAAGTGGTGGTAGCGCCGTATCCAAACAATGTTCCGATCGAGGGGAATCCGACCGACTGTTCTGGCTGGCCGAACACCGGATTAAGCGACCAACACTCGCTGGTGCTCGACCGTCATACCTGCTGGCTTTACGAGGCGTGGATAACAAATCGCTGCAAGGGCCGGTATGATTCTACAAGTGAAACGATCTGGGATATGGCCAACGGCGAGATGCGTCCGTGGGGCTGGACCTCTGCGGACGCGGCTGGGTTGTCGGTACTCGCCGGCCTGGTGCGTTACGACGAAGCGGCCTCCGGACACATCAACCACGCCATTCGCTTCACCATGCAAAATACTAAGAATGATCCCAACAACGGGTACTTCGTGGAACCCGCCACGCACGCGGCAGGCACGTACTACGGCTCGCCGTCCGTGATGGGTATGCGAGTACGCTTAAAGTCAAGCTTCGACATCTCCGGCTACTCGGCGATCAATCAGGCCATCTTGACGGCGATGCAACAGTATGGAATGATCGTGGCCGACAACGGCGGCTATTTCTTCATCCAAGGCGCGTGGGATTCTCGCTGGGACGACACCGATCTGGGTAAATTGAATGATATTCCGTCGTCAGAATTCGATGTCATCCAGATGAGTCCCCAGTATCCTGGTTGGGATTCTGCAACAGCACCCGCGGGTCAAGCGCCGACGATTAACAGCTTTACTGCGTCGGCGACGCAGATAAGCTCCGGTTCGCCCGTCACTTTCACCTTCAACGTGAGCAATGACTCGTACGATTACATCGATGTAATCGGACCAGTTCGCACAAGCGGCGGCATCGGGAGCGTGACCATCAATCCCACGGCTACCGAACCATACACTCTTTACTCCACCAACCAGTACGGAAGAACCAGGGCTACGCAGATCATCGTTACGGTCCCTGGATCAACCATAGCCACGCCGACCTTCAACGAGCCAGGCGGCACCTATAGTGGATCGATTCAGGTGGTCATCAGCACATCCACTTATCCGTTCGCGCAGATCTACTACACGACGGATGGTTCTCAGCCGTCCACCAGTTCGACGTCCTATACCGTGCCGGTTACGGTCTCTACGTCGGAGACCATAAACGCAATTGCGGTGGTTCCCGGCTATTCGGAAACCAGCGCGGCCGGCTCGGCAACTTACACCATCAACTGACGGCTAACCCCGTTGCACTAACCGCAGAGCCCGGGTAATCGCCCGGGCTCTGCGCGATTACGAGTTGAAGTCGCGTCAATCCGACCTTCAGCTATGCCTGCGCAGAATTGGAGAAGATGGGCATCTGGCATTTAACGATCAAAGCGAAACAGGTTTTCACGATCCTCGGGATGTCAAAGTCGTCGAGGGCCAAATATCGGAGGAATGCCCCGCTCCTACTCTTCGCACCCATCCGAACGCGACGCTCTTCCTCGAGACGGAATCTGCAGCGGAATTGGATCTCAGGAAAATGGCCGCATCGGCCCAATGAACAATGTGGGTAAGGAAGATCTCACGTGACCTTTGAGGTTTCTGCACTAACGTTAGGTGTCACCTGTGCCCTTGTTGCGGGCGTCATGTGCGGAGCCTTCGCTCTGCCGATGAGGTACTTGGGCCGCTGGTCGTGGGAGAACGTTTGGGCAGTTTACATCCTCGTTGCGTGCGTTGTGATGCCCCTCATGATCGTCCGGGTTATTGTTCCAGGATTTGTGGAGATCCTCAGGTCCGCGCCTGCCGGCGCCATAACTGCGGCAATTCTTACCGGATTTGCCTGGGGTTTTGGCGCCATCATGTTTGGCCAGGGAGTTAGCGCAGTGGGGCTGTCGATGACGAATACGCTAGTGCTCGCCATTAGCGCATCGTTCGGGTCAATTCTGCCTATGGGGTTGCTTGCCCCCGAGAAATTCGGTCAGCCTCAGGGTAAGGCCATCGTTTTCGGCGCGCTGGTGGGGGTTCTGGGAATTGCATGTTGCGGCTACGCGAGTGTTCTACGCGAAAGAAGCCAGAGGCTCGATAAAGAAGAACTGCGCGGTGACATGGTTGGCTCGACGCGCCCTATCTCAGTTGGACTTGCACTTTGCATTGGAGCCGGACTTCTGTCGGCGGTCCTAAATATTGGTTACAGCTTCGCACAACCCGTACTCTCAGCAGCCGTCCACTCCGGCCACAGTGCATTTGAGGGCTCGAGCATCGTCTGGCTGCTCATGCTGATGAGCGGCGCTGTGCCTAATCTCTGCTTCTGTATATATTTGATGAACAAGAATGCGACCTGGAAGAAATACGCGATACCGAATGGCGCCAGTCTATACGGACTCGCCATTTCGATGGGCCTGCTTTGGGGCGGGGACATTTTTCTCTATGGCTTCGCGTCTTCGAAGATCGGCAGGCTGGGACCGGCGATTGGATGGCCGCTCAAACTTATTGCCGGAATGATCACAGCCAACCTGATTGGCTATTGGATTGGCGAATGGAAGCTCACGCACGCCCAGGATCGCCGCTGGATGGCGATTGGTCTACTCGTCTCGTTGATTGCTGTTTTGATTTTGGCATGGTCCAGCACTCTTGGCTGAACGACTGCTGATGGCTCGCTGGAAGGCAAGAGGAAACGAATCCCAAGCGGCCTCGTCACTTGGAGTTCCTGTTGCGTGCCATAATTTCGTCTTCGTTCCTTCGGCAGGTTACACAAATGTAGTTATCAAGTCACGCATCTCCCCGAGCTTTCAACGGCAGTTCGTCTTCTCGGCCTTGACCGCACGACCGCCCTCGCAACCTGCCAAGGGCCCGATTCGTTGCGTCTATTTAGAAAGAAATGGTAATAATACGGAAGTGATCATCAATTCATCCCAAGGTGCGGCACATTGACCGATTTCGACGTTACTATTGCAGGCGAAGTCAATCTCGATTTGATCCTTTACGGCCTCGAAGAGGCGATTCCCCTCGATCGGGAGATTCTGGCGTCGAACTTTGAAATGACGCTGGGGAGTTCGTCGGCAATTCTCGCCCATAACCTGTCCGTGTTAGGCAAGCGGGTTAGCTTTGTGACCCGTTTCGGGGCCGATGAAATGGGGCGTATCGCCATGAATCGACTGGGCGAAAGCGGTGCAGATGTCTCTCGGTGCATCCGTAGCGCTGAAGGCTCGAAAACCGGTGTTACGATCCTACTGCCTCATGGTCGCTCTCGACGAATTCTCACCTACCCCGGCGTGATGTTCGAGATGACCATCGACGATCTCGATTTGGAGCATCTGGCCACCGCCCGGCACTTTCACCTCTCCTCGTTGTTCTTGCTCAAGGGCCTTCATCAAGGGCTTCCAAAGTTGGTGCGTGAGCTGAAGCAGCGCGGGCTGACCGTGTCGCTCGACACCAACGACGATCCGGATGACCGCTGGGATGGCGTCCTACAACAGCTGCTTCCACTCGTGGACATCCTTTTACCCAACAACGATGAGGTCTGCCGCATCGCGCGGCGGGATTCTGTCGAGGAGGCGCTCGATGTTCTTGCGCCCGTGGTGCCGCTCATTGCAGTTAAATGCGGGCGCCAGGGAGCCCTGGTGCGCCAAGGCCAGCGGAGCTTCTCAGTGCCAGGCATAACCGTCGATCCGGTCGACACCATCGGCGCCGGCGACAGCTTCAACGCCGGATTTCTTGCCGCCTGGCTGAACGGCGCGAGCGCAGAGAGGTGCGCCGAAGCCGGCAATATCTGCGGTGCGCTATCCACGCAGAAGTCGGGAGGGACTGAGGCCTTTCGCGACCGCGGCTTGCTCGGAGAATTCCTCCGGCAACATCCGCTTCCGAAATGAATGGGAGTGCTGCCCGAGCCAACGAAGACCGGCAGTTCGCTGGCTCGATAGGCGGGCTGTTTTTACCCAGCACCAAAGGCCGTTCCCGAGCCGGTTCATAGCCTATTTTTTTGTGCCGCGTACGCTCAATAACATAATCGCAAGATATAATACGAAAACATAATAATAAGATATAATACGAAATACACAAAGAACGAAAACAATGTTAACATGCGAAAGAAATTGGAAGACCAGGAAGCCTGTCGGGTAGATCGATGATCGCTGTCTGCTTGAGCACCCGGAAATTGGAGTCGGTTCTTCGAATGAGATGGAATGCTCTGGCTGGGCTTCCCGAAGACGACTCGCCCGAAGGCTGGCCCATATCCTATGAGGACCTGGCGCGGTTTTATGAAAAGGTCGAGGAAGAGATCGGCATGTCAGGAGATGATGCGGGCGATCCATTTCATGCGTCGCAGATTGCGAGAAGCACTCCGATTACAGAACACTGTTTCGATTTGTTCGAATCATCGACAGATAACAAGAGCTGATTTCCCTGGAGAGACATCATGAGGATGAGTTGGATCGGAATGGCCGCAGTTTGGATAGTGGGTACAGTATCGGTCTTCGAAACAAATTCTGCGTTCGGGCAAGTGCATATCATAGAAAAGATCGAAGAGATTCCCACATACATGGTGCGATCACCAGACCCAAATCCGCAATTCTACTTCGGAGCTTCTTCCCAGGGTGCGGAAAAGCGCATTTACCCTTACGCGCTCGATGACAACCTGACTACGGAACGTAAGCAGAAGTCTTATAAAGTTATCTACCTTGAAAACGAATATATCCGCCTCGGTATTATTCCAGAGTTAGGCGGCAAGATTTTTTCGGCGATCGATAAGACAAATCAGTACGAGTTTATCTATCACCAGCACGTGATTAAGCCCGCATTGATTTCCTTACTGGGCGCATGGATCTCCGGCGGAATAGAGTGGGACATCCCTCATCATCACCGCCCTACCAGCTTCTTGCCGGTTCAGTACGCAATTTCGTCGTCGCGTGACGGCAGTAAGACGGTGTGGGTCGGAGAGCTAGAGCTTCGCGACCGAATGCGATGGACCGTTGGGATCACTCTGCATCCGCAAAAGGCCTATATCGAGGCGGTCTTCCGCATCGATAACCCCGGACCGCTGCCGACAACGATGTTGTGCTTTTCGAATGTGGCCGTGAGCGTTAATCCTTCCTACCAGATCATTTTTCCGCCGGACACGCAACTGGTGACCTACCATGCCAAGCGCGCTTTCACAACCTGGCCCGTGGCCACAGGACGGTTTAATGAGACGGATTTCGGCAACGGCGTGGACGTCAGTTGGTACAAGAATCACATTGACGCTAACTCCATGTTTGCATGGAATTATACGGATGATTTCTTTGCAGGGTACGATCATAGCCGTAACGCCGGCGTAATGAGCATCGCGGACCACAATACCGTGCCAGGGAAGAAGTTCTTCACTTGGGGCAATAGCCCCGCGGGCAGAAGCGAAGACCACCTACTGACGGATAGCGACGGGCCCTACATTGAACTAATGGTGGGTGCCTTCTCAGATAATCAGCCCGACTACAGTTGGCTCACGCCACATGAAGCACGCGAGTGGAAGCAATACTGGTATCCCTTTCACGGCATTGACGGCGTGAGCAATGCCAATCTCGATGCGGCAGTGAACCTCACCGTAAAGGATGATAAGGCGCGAGTGGCGTTCTATGCTACAGCGGTGCATCCGGCAGCACGAATGCGCCTGCTGCTGGGCGAGAAGATTCTGCTCGACGAGCCTAAGCCACTTGCGCCTGCAAGCCCCTACGTCGCGACAGTGCCTTTGCCGCAAGGAGCGGATGAGCATGATCTGACGGCGTCCCTCTCCGATGGCGAGAAGATCTTAATCACGTACAAGCCACCGCGGCTCGCACCGCCTGCGCTGCCAACGCCCGTGAATGATCCGCCGTCTCCAGACAGGGTCGGCAGCATCGAAGAGCTATTTCTGCAGGGTCTGCGCATCGAACAGTTTCACGCACCGGGGAAATCACCGCTCCCATACTGGCAAGAAGCCTTGCGCCGCGACCCCGGAAACGCGAAGGTCAATACGGCCATGGGGATCCGCGCCTTGCGTGGTGCGCGCTATGCCGAAGCCGAATCGTATTTGAGGACTGCGGTTGACCGCCTCACGCATGACTACACACACCCGCGCGACGGAGAAACCTTTTATTATTTGGGCCTTGCTTTGAGGGGAGAGGGTAGAATCGACAACGCCTATAACCAATTTCAGCAGGCAGCTTGGAGCGCGGAGTGGAAAGGGGTGGCGCGTTTTGAGATTGCAGAGATCGAAAGTCTCGAAGGGCGTTACGTTGCAGCGCTCGACGATATCAATCAGGCGCTCCAGTCAAACGAATTAGATGTACGGTCTCTGGCTTTAAAGTCGGCAATCCTGCGCCACATGGGCCAGCGTGAGCAGGCACGGTCGATCAGCGAACGTATTCTGGATATCGATCCACTCGATCCGCAGGGACTCAGCGAACAATGGCTGGCCGCTCCATCAAACTTCTCTGCAGGACAGATGAATAAGGCTATGTCGGCGTTTCCCGATATAGCACTCGAAGTTGCCGCAAGCTATCAGAACGCCGGACTTTGGCGTGACGGATTGCAAGTCCTGTCGGAGGTGAAAGCCAAGGCTCCTGTCTCCGGCGCTACGGGTTTGATGGATTACTATGAGGCCTACTTTGAGCAGAGACTGGACCATAAAGATTCCGCCACCGCTTACCGGAAGGCAGCAAGCGAAGCGCCGCTGGACTACGCGTTCCCATTTCAGTTTGAGATGGAGCCAGTGCTGACCGAAGCGATGGAAATGAATAGCGCGGACAATCATGCGCCGTACCTGCTGGGCAATCTGCTCTACGACTGGCAGCCGGACCGCGCCACAAAGTTGTGGGAGAAGTCGGCCGAGAGAGGGACGACGTATCCGGTTGTCTATCACAATCTGGCCGTATCCTACCGGCACGCGGACCGCCCCAAAGCTAAAGTTCAGGCCGTGCTTGAGGAAGCCGCAGGCTATGGTGGCAACGGAATGGTCTTCAGCGAACTCGATCAGATATATGAAGAGAATGGCGTTCCGCCGGAGAAGCGGCTTGCTGTTCTGGAACAGCATCAGGCTGTGCTAACCAGGGACGACATTATCGCGCGCGAAATCGGCTTGTATAACGATGTGGGCAAGCCGCAACTGGCACAGGTTTTGATTCATACGCGGTTCTTCCGGGCATGGGAGGGCGGCGCCCAATTCGATGTCGGTGACTCCTGGATCAATTCCTGCCTCATCCTTGGCCGGCAGTTACTGTCGGCCGACAAACCGCAGGAAGCATTGGCCGCATTCCAGAATGCCCTAAAATTACCCGCGAGCCTCGAAGAGGCAGGCGGTAACCCGGCCATCCGCGAACCGGAAATTACCTATTGGACGGCGACGGCATATGAGAAGCTGGGAGATCACCTGAATGCAAGGCGCCAGTTTGAGTTGGCCGCTGCCGCGCAACCGGAAACGTCCTCTCAACGCGAGCGTTCGCTCCGCCGCAATGCTCCCAGATTGCCGGCAGGTAGCGCGGTAATTGAAGCGCAATCGTATTATCAAGCATTGGCGATGCAAAAATTAGGCCAGGAAAAGCAAGCGGACGCAATCTTTGAGCAACTGATCAGTACAGGAACTCTCACTCTCGCCAACTATCCGGAGGGGGCGGCCAAGACGCTTGACGACCGTGAAGTGGTCGCGACAGCGCATTATCTCGTTGGCATTGGAGAAGCTGGACTTCATCACAGGGCGGAAGCGCAGGATGCGTTCCGGGCGACCCTGTCTATTTGTCCCGACCATCTCGGAGCGCTCCTCGCCGTGAGTCGTGTAACATCGGGCAGCTCTGCGCTTTTCCCCTGAATCCAACAGATCACTCAAATCGACCTCGGAAGGGCCATATGTTTGAAGGATATCCCGGTTGTATTTTTCAGACGCGAGCTCATCAGGCTTCAAAACCAATGAGGTTATCAACCTGATTAGAAAAGATTTAACACACGCATTTTTCTTCTTTTTTCATGCATTTTTCGTCTGTAAGATATTGAAAATACATAGATTAACAGTGAAGACGGCGAGAGTCGAACGATTTTTCCATAGTTTAGATTCAATAACTTAGTCGATCCTGAAAAACCGTAGAAATGCCGATAAATACCGGAAAAAGTCGCCATTATCTGGTCTGGAATTTCCCTAAGGGGGTCGAAATCGAAGTGTTTTCTGGGAAATAACACTGCGTCCCAAGCA
>JBEKPD010000046.1:0-49000 GCA_049521075.1 Occallatibacter sp. | reverse complement strand
GTACATCCAGTTCCCTGCCCACGGGTAGTAGACAATGTTCGATTTGCCGCGCAGCCAGATGTAGACGCCATAGACGCCGTGGTAGAGGATGGGCAGGAAGATGAAGACCCACTCCAGGACGCGGACCAGCGGGAGGCTGTTGAGAAACTTCACCTGGTTGCCATAGGCGATGGGGCCTTTGAGCGCCTCGAAGTTCGAGAGCAGGTGTTCCAGCAGAAATGCGCCGATAGGCACGATACCGAGCAGCGAGTGCAGCTTGTGCCAGAGAAAGCTGCTGCCTTTTCCGGCGCGCAACGGCTCGACGCCGCTGTGGACAGTATGAGCAGCAGGCGGCACGGCGGATTCAACGGTTGCCATGAAGTGTTTGGCTCCTGAAATTGCTGGGCAAAGCTGTCTTAGGCTGGGCAAAGCTGTCTTAGATTGAGGGACTCTGTGTCGCGTTCTGTGTCACATGCATTATTCGAGGCCGGAGCAACACCCGTCAAGGTGGCGCTCCGCGCTTTTGGGTTTTGGATGAGAGCCGTGGAAAGTCATTGCGAAAGTTTCGGCAACAGCGCTGCGAGCGCGCGCCCGCGATGACTGAGCGAGAGTTTGGTTTCAAGATCGATCTCGGCCATGGTTTTGTCCAGTTGCGGCAGATAGAATAGCGGATCGTAGCCGAAGCCGCCGGTGCCGCGCGGCGCTTCCAGAATCGTGCCCTCGACGGCGCCATCGGCGACATGAACTACTTCGCCATCGCGGGCGGCCACTAGGGTGCAATGATAGCGGGCGGTGCGCAGCGACTCAGGAATGCCGTCGAGTTTCTTAATCAAGAGCATGTTGTTCCAGACGTCGGTGTTGTCGTTGGCGTCAGGCGAGTCGACGAGGCCGGCATCGGCAGCATAACGCGCTGAACGGACGCCGGGAGCGCCGCCGAGCGCGTCTACTTCGAGACCCGAGTCGTCTGCGACGACCAGTTCGCCGGGGGCAAAACGGGAATAGTAGACAGCCTTGGTGGCCGCATTGGCCAGGAAGGTGTCGCCGTCTTCTTCCGGCGCGAGGATTGTGGCGATTCCGGGAAGCGGATCGAGGTCGATGGAAAAGGCCTGGGCGGCGGTGCGGAAGTCGCGGAGTTTGCCTGCGCTGGTGGTGGCGGCGTAGAGGCGGAGGGCCATGTTTTGAGTGTAATGGCCTTGCCGATGCGGGTTGAAAAGGAGCGAGTCAGTAAGTCAGCGAGTCAAGCAGTCTGAAGCTCTGTGAAGCGGGCTGCGCTTGTGCGGGCCGGGAGGCCCGCACCACAGCCGGCCAGGAGGCCAGCGCTACACTGCGCGTATGCGATTGACAAGGCTCGGCGAGGTTGCATAAGGTTGATCCGCCTGAAAACTTTTCAATGGAGGAAGCGGTGCGAGCATAGATGGCCTGCGAAACCCCGCTTCTCGAAGTTTCTCCTTTGGAATCGAGACAGAATATGCGTAGCACAAGACGAATAATACGTAGCAATTCGATGCACATTTGGATTTTGGCGCTGGTTTTGAGCGCAGCGGCAGGCCTGCCCGCGCAACAGCTTGCTGTGGTAGCTACTGGCCCCGCCGCGCTTAGAGTCGACAACCTGAATACACCGCTGGGAATCGACGATCCCGCTCCAAAATTTTCGTGGCAACTGCACGACGACGCGAATGGAGCGAAGCAATCCGCGTACAAATTGCAGGTGGCGACGAGCGCCGAATTGCTCGAGGCCGGCAAGCCCGATGTGTGGGACTCGGGCCGCGTTGCTTCGAGCCAGTCCCTCAATATTCCGTATGCCGGGCCGGTCTTGCAGCCCTCAAAAGGCTACTACTGGCGCGTTGAGTTGTGGGACGCCGAGGGCAAACCGTATCCCGCGACCGCGCCGGATTGTTGGGAGACGGGCCTGATGAGTCAGGACGCATGGAAGGCGCAGTGGATCGGCTACGAGACACCGGAAGAGGCCACGGTACGCCACGCACCGGCGAAGTGGATCGCGAATCCAGATGCGAAGTCACCGGAACTCACGGGAAAAAGCGAACAGCGCTTTGCGTATCGCACCACAATCGCGCTTCCGCAAGCGGTGAAGTTTGCCGCGCTTTACGCAACGGGGCGGGACACGGTCTCGGCGTGGATGAATGGCGCGCAGGTACTCACTGAAAATCCGCTGCCGCCGTGGAAGCAGATGCCTTGGAAGAAGTTTGTGCGCGCAGACGTGACGTCACAATTGACCGCAGGCCGGATTACTCTTGCGATTGAAGTACTGCACTACGTCGTGAATCCCAACGGTCTGGCGACAGACGACGCGCCGCCTATGATTGCGACGCTCGTTGTCGAGTACGCGGACGGCACGTGGGCAAGTTTTGCGAGCAATGCGGAGTGGAAGACGGCAATCGCTGCGGCCGACGGTTGGCACGAGAAGAGTTTTGACGATGCGGCGTGGAAGGCGGCCGTGGTGTGGCAGCCGCTCTCCGGAAGGCGCTCGGAATCGCTGGGAGAGCCGTGGATTCCGGATTCGGTGAAGAAGCTACGGCATGCGTTCACGGTGAGTGCGCCGGTGAAATCGGCGCGTCTGTATGCCACGGCGCTCGGCGCCTACGGCATGGTTCTGAACGGGCAGCGCGTGGGCGACGAAGTGCTTTCGCCGGGATGGACGGATTATCGCGAACGCGTTGTGTACCAGACGTACGACGTGACGCACCTGATTGCGCAAGGGCAAAACACGATTGGAGCACTGCTGGCGCCGGGGTGGTATGAGACACCGCTCGAATGGTTCCAGCAGCCAAACAACTACGGGCTAACACCACCGGCGCTGCGCGCACAGCTGCGCATTGAGCACACCGATGGCAGCGTGGAGTGGGTGGCGACGGACGCGAGCTGGCAGGCGAACCAGTCGATCATTCTCCACTCGGAGATTTACGACGGCGAGAGCCAGGACCTGACGCGGAATCAAGACGTCGGATGGTCTCGCGCGGGATTTCCCGACAAACTTTGGCGTGAGCGAGCGACGGTAGTCGATCCCGCTCCGGTGAAGATTGTGGCGCAGGACTTTCCGCCGATTCGCGTGGAGCGCACGCTTGAGGCAAAGTCCGTGACCGAGCCCAAACCCGGCGTCTACGTCTACGACTTCGGGCAGAACTTCTCTGGAGTGGAGCGCGCGCATTTGACAGGGACGAAGGTGCAAATGCGATTCGCCGAAGTGCTGAATCCGGACGGTACGATCTATACGGACAACTTGCGCACAGCAAAAGCGACCGACACCTTTATGCAAAGCAGTTCCAGCGACGCCCCGGGCGGGCAGGATGAACTCGAGCCGCTTTTTACGTTCCATGGATTCCGCTATGCCGAGGCAACCGAGGTGACCGCAGCGCCGGATAAGAATGCCGTGAAGGGCGTGGTCTTCCACACCGATGCGCGGTTCACGGCAAAGCTTGAGACCGGCAGTGCGATGATCAACCAGCTTTGGAGCAATGTTCTCTGGGGGCAGCGGTCGAACTTCGTCGGCATTCCTACCGATTGCCCGCAGCGCGACGAGCGGCTTGGTTGGATGGGCGATGCGCAGGTGTTCTGGCGGACGGCGAGTTACAACATGGATCTGGCGGCCTTCTCGCGCAAGTTTGCTGCCGACATGCGTGGAACGCAAGTGGGCTCGCCTTACTACGGCATCTTCGCGCCGGGCACGGTGCGGCCGCATGAGGAGTCTGCGGCCGCGTGGAGCGATGCGGGCGTGATTGTTCCCTGGACCAGCTGGCTGCAGACGGGCGATACCACGATCATTGAGCAGAACTGGGACGCGATGACGAAATATCTCGATGCGATTGCGGCGGCGAATCCCGATTTCCTGTGGAAGAACGAGTCGGGCGAGCCTTTCGGCGACTGGCTTTCGCCTGAGGGCAAGACCGACGAGGTACTGCTCGCATCGGCTTACTGGGCGTGGGATGCGACGTTGATGCGCCAGATGGCGCTGGCCACGGGGCGTACGGCTGACGCCGAAAAATACGCCGCGCTGTTCGAGAAGATTCGCGCGGCGTTTCAAAAACAGTTTGTGCACGCCGATGGATTTGTGGCCGGCGCCGACAACAGCGCGTCGCAGTTCGGGGTGATCAACAATCCCAACGCGAAGAGCACGGGCGGCGATACGCAGACCGGCTACGTGCTGGCGCTGCACATGAGTCTGCTTCCCCCGGAACTACGCAAGGCGGCGGCGAAGCGGTTGGCGGACAAAATAGAAGCCAACCACGGTCTGCTGGGCACGGGTTTTCTGGGCACGCCGTATGTGCTGGAGGAGTTGACGAAAGCGGGCTACGCGAAGCTTGCCTACACGTTGTTGCTGAACACGCAGTACCCCTCGTGGGGTTACATGGTCACGCATGGCGCAACGACCATGTGGGAGCGGTGGAATGGCGACCAGATGATGGGTGATCCGGCGATGAACTCGTTTAACCACTACGCCTACGGTGCCGTGGCCGACTGGATCTATCGCTATGCGGCGGGCATTGACGCGACACCGGAAGATCCGGGCTTTCATACGGTGTTGCTGCATCCGGTGTTCGATGCGCGGCTGGGGCATCTTTCGTTCGACTACGACTCGGTATATGGGGCCATTCATTCGGACTGGACGGTGACCGGTGGGATGGCGGTGTGGCATGTGACGATTCCGGCGAATGCGACGGGATGGCTGCCGCTGAAATTCTTCAAATATGGGATGGATGGAATATCTCTCAAAGGAAATCCGCATGCGAAGTTAACCAAGCGTAATGGTCAAATCGGGTTCGAACTTACGCCTGGCACCTACACGTTCGACATTCAGCTTCATACCATTGCGGAGTATTCGAATTCGAACGTTCCTCATCATTAATCGGGTGCGAGGACGAATCTGAACCTTTCCTGATTTCATTCGCTGTACAAAGGACACGCGCAACCGATAGGCTTTGAGTTTGCTTGCGAACATAGGCGCGAGCGCCCGCGTTAAACAGAAATGGAGAAAGAATGCCGATCGCAATTCTGGCAGGAATCGGATGGCACACGGTGGGAGCGGCCTGCGCCGCGTCGTTTTACGCGCCCATCGAGAAGGTGAAGAACTGGTCGTGGGAGACGACCTGGGCCCTGATGGGTCTGTTCTCGTGGATACTGCTGCCGCTGACGATGAGCTACATTCTGCTCCCGCATTTCTGCGCGTTCTACGCATCGCAGCCCACCAAACTGTTGTTGACGGTAGCGCTCTTCGGCGCCATGTGGGGCGTGGGCAATGTGAGTTACGGCCTGACCATGCGGTACCTCGGCATGTCGCTGGGAATCGGCGTAGCGATCGGCGTGACCCTGGTGGTGGGAACACTGGTGCCACCGATGCTGCATGGGCAGTTCATGGCCAAGTTCTCCAGCCGCGGCGGGTTGTGGAGCATGGCCGGGATTGTGGTTGCGCTGATTGGCGTGGCCATCGTCTCCTACGCCGGGCACCAGAAGGAAGAGCAACTGGGCGCCGAGGTGAAGGAGTTCAACGTGATGCTGGGTCTGGCGCTGGCCGTGATGTGCGGCATTTTTTCGGCTGGGTTCTCGTTCGGGCTGGATGCAGCAACTCCGCTACGCACCGCCGCATTGCAGGTGGGATTGAGCCCGCTCTACGCGCGGCTGCCCAGTTACATGCTCATCATGGGCGGCGGCGCAATCGTGAATATGACTTACTGCTTTGTGCGCCTGGCTTTCAAGAAGGGCATTTCGCTGCGCACCGATCTGGCACAACCGAGAGCGACGATTATCAGGAACGCGAGTTTGGCCGCGGCGGGCGGCATCATGTGGTATCTGCAGTTCTTCTTTTATTCGTGGGGTGAAGCCAACATTCCAGCGCGGCTGGATTTCGTGAACTGGATGCTGCATATGAGCATCTACGTGCTGTGCGGCGGACTGGTGGGCCTGGCGCTAGGCGAGTGGGCTGGCGTGGGCAAGCGGCCGATTCGGCTGCTGTGGGCCGGAATTCTCGTGATCATTGTCGCGGCGAATCTCGTGGGGCTGGGGATGGCGTCGTAAGCGCAGGGACTGCGGGCTCAAGGAACTTCGCAAGAGCCGGGCGAGGTCAGTCGGATGCAGGTAGCGGAAGCTCCTTGTCGAGGCCTTGGGCGATGAGGTCGTTGCGGAGTTGGCCGACGGTGGTGAAGACCGACGCTTTCATGCCCATGGCTAAGGCAGCATTAACATTCACTTCGCGGTCGTCGACGAAGAGCGTTTCTTCAGGCCGCGTGCCGAGTTTTTCGAGAGCATAACGATAGATCGCGGAATCGGGCTTGGCCATGCGGAGCTGATAGCTCCATACCAGCACGTCGAATCGGTCAAGCCAGTCGAATTCGCGTTCCATCTCATCGAGCACGGTATCGCCCATGTTGGAAAGGATGGCGGTGCACAATCCTCGCGCTTTGAGGGCACCTTGCCACGCGAGCATCGGCGGGTTGAGCGTCGTCCATAGGCGCGCGTCCCAATAGATCAGCTCTTCAATGGCGGCGGGGCTCAGCGCGAGACCGGCTTTTTGGACAAGGCCCTGCCAATAGGTCAGGCCGCTCAGCTTGCCCTCGTCGAAGGCGTGGCGATCGGCCCAGTAGAAGGCATCGAGCTTATCGGCGGAAAGCCCGCTGATGCGTACCAGCTCGGCGTGGGCTTTTGGGTCGGGTGGGCCGGTTAACACCATTCCGTAGTCGAAGATCACCGCGCGCAGAGCCAAGCCTGAACCTCTTTCGCGCCCGTGTATGGTTGAGAAGGGCGCCTCTTCTCATTGTGCACGATCGTGTTCGCGCGGAGCTGGGGGGGCGGGGTTCGTGCTTTCCCACATCTCAAAATCGAGATGTGGGGCACCCATTTTCGTGCTGGTTTTGAAAAAGGCGCACTGAGGTTCGATTTTTCCCGCGATGTCGATGAGATTCTCTGAACGAACTGGATGGAACACGGAGGAAAGCGAGCTAGCCCGCGCACACCGGGTGCGGCGCGAGGCTGGGCTGCCGATTGCCGATCTCACAGCCTCGAATCCGACGCGATGCGGCTTTGCGTACTCCGCTTCCATGCTCCAGACGCTCGCCGACCCTCGCGCGCTTGACTACGATCCGCAGCCGCGCGGCTTGCTTCCGGCAAGGGAGGCCGTCTGCCGGTATTACGCGGACCATGGCGTCGCGCTCGATCCCGGCCAGATTGTGCTTACGACGAGCACCAGTGAGGCATATAGCTTCCTGTTCCGCCTGCTATGCGATCCGGGAAGCGAAATTCTGGTTCCGCAGCCCGGCTATCCGCTGTTCGACTTCCTGGCCACGCTCGACGATGTGCGCATCAAGGCCGCGCCGCTGGTTTACGACGATGGCTGGCAAATCGACTTCGCAGGCATGCGGCGCGCGATTTCGTCCGAGACACGAGCCATCGTCATCGTGCACCCCAACAATCCCACAGGACACTTCACCAAGCCCTGGGAGGCCGAAGAGCTGACCCGGATCTGCCGTGAGTGCGGGCTTTCGCTCATCGTCGACGAGGTTTTTCTGGACTACGGAAAAACAGGGAGCGAAGAAGCAAGGGAGCAACGTAGCGAGAAGACAGGGACCGACGGACCCCAGAGTTTTGCGGCGGGGTTGGAGGGAGTTCCGGTTTTCGTGGTGAGCGGGTTGAGCAAGATTGCCGGCCTGCCGCAGATGAAGGCTGCATGGATCGTTGCGACCGGACCAGAGAAGGCCCAGGCGCTGGAGCGGCTGGAGGTAACTGCCGATACCTTTCTCTCGATGAATGCACCGGTGCAGTGGGCGCTGCCGGTTTGGCTCGCACAACGGGCCGAGATTCAGGAGCAGATTCGACGCCGCGTTGGCGCCAACCTGGCTGAGCTCGACCGCCAGCTCGCTGGCCTTCCTGCTTTGCAGCGTCTCGCTGTGGAAGGAGGATGGTATGCGGTGCTGCGGGTTCCCGCGCTCGATCCCGATGAGCAGACTGTGCTTGCGCTTCTTGAGCGCGGCGTCTGGGTTCATCCCGGCTATTTTTTCGGGCTTCCAGAGTCGGGCTGGATGGTAATCAGCCTACTAGGTTACGAAAGGGAGTTTCTTAACGGATTGATCACTATTACTGACTACTTTCGAACGAATCAGGGCAGTAACTTTTGAGAGCGTGCAGGTGAACTCCCTCTTGAGCTAATTACCCTATCTATATAAGTCAAAAGGGTGAAATTTGCGGAGCCGGCCGAGTTAGAGGAGTTACTCGATGTTGCGCATTAGCGATCCTGCAGGAAAGGATTTGTCGCGCGTTCGTCACCAATCGTGGTTGCCGGGCCGTGCCCGGGAAGTACTTTGGTCTCATCGGGCAGCGTCAAGAGCCGGTTGCGGAGAGATTCCATGATCTGGTCGAAGTTGCCGCCAGGCAGGTCGGTGCGGCCGATGCTGCCGGCAAACAGAGTGTCGCCGGCGAACAGCAGCTTGAGCGGAGCAAAGTGCAGGCATACCGATCCCTGGGTGTGTCCGGGCGTGTGCAGGACCTGAGCAGGATAGTGTTCGAGGCCGACGATTTGCCCGTCCTTGAGGTCCTCGTCGGGCGGAGCGACCGCCGGCGGGCGAACTCCGATCCACGCTGCCTGCGTGTCCATCAATTGCAGCAGCGACAGGTCGTGCTCGTTGAGAAGGATTGGCGCGCCCGTCAGTCTTTTGAGCTTCAGCGCGCCACCCACGTGGTCGATGTGCGCGTGGGTCACGATGATCTGCTTGAGCTTGAAACCGAGTTCGGTGAGCCGCTCATGAATGCGCGCCACCTCGTCACCAGGGTCGATGACGATGGCTTCACGGGTTTCTTCATCGCCCAGGATGGTGCAGTTGCAGGCGAGCGGGCCCACCGGAAAGGTTTCGATGATCATGCTTCGATTGTAGGGCTTTACGCGCTGACGGCGCAGCGTTGCTCCAGCGTGAGCAACCGCGCCTTCGTCTCAAGGCCGCCGGCAAAACCTGTCAGTTTCCCCGTCGAGCCGATCACCCGGTGGCAGGGGACAATGATGGAGATCGGATTCTTCCCGGTCGCCGCACCCACCGCACGCGACGCGTTCGGATTACCAAGCCGCCGCGCCAATTCACCATAGGTTCTAGTTTCGCCGAACGGAATGGCAAGCAGTGCATCCCAAACATTCTTCTGAAACGACGTACCTCGGAAATCTATCGAAACCGAGAAGCTCGTGCGCTTGCCGGCGAAATACTCGCCGAGCTGCCGCTCTGTCTGAATCAGAATCGGATGTGCTTCTTGCTTAACTTGCTGGCCGAGCCGTACTCGCAGGGGTTCGTCGTTCTGCCACAGGATAGCTACCAGCCCCTTGTCGCTTGCTACTAACTTCAACTTCCCCACAGGCGAATCCATCGTCTTGTACGCCAAGCTCATCGCTCGCACTCCTTGTTCACGCGGCGGTTCGCGTTTCCTTCGTTGCAGTACTGCTGCAGGCCGCCCACAAATGCTGCGCCGCGTAAGCCCGCCACGGCCGCCACAATTCCGCACGTTTGCATAAATCCGCCGCCTTCACTTTGCCGCCGTCGATTGATGCCGCACTCCGCAGCAATCCCAAATCAGTCGCCGGAAACGCGTCCGACTCTCGGGCCGCGCGCAGCGCAATGTATTGCGCGGTCCATTCGCCCACACCGCGAATCGTCTTGAGCCGCGCTACGGTCGACTCGATATCGCCGAGCGCATGAAATAGTGCTGGATTCGCCGCAGCAGCGTCCGCTACAGCCTTCAACGCCGCGAGCCTTGCCCCGGGCATCGCCAACCCAATCGAGGCAGCCCCAGCCACTCGCTTTGCGTCGGGAAATGCCCTGCCCAACTCCGGGCGGATCCGGAACAGCCTCGGCACCGGACGCCCGTACAACTCCACGAGCCGGCCCGCCATCCGCCGGGCCGCGGCCACGCTCACCTGTTGGCCCAGCACTGCGCGCATCGCGACCTCAAATCCGTCCCATCCGCCGGGCGCGCGCAATCCCGGCCGTTGACGAACCAACGGCGCCAGTACAGGGTCCGTAGAAAGATGTTGTTCGATTCTCGCGATGTCCGCTCCAAGATCGAACAGCCTTCGCACCCGCGCGACAATTGCCGGCAGCGCTTTCACGTTGGGAAACAGAATCTCCGCTTCGAGGCTCTGCCGCTTGGGCAGGTGAGTTATCGCGATGGTTCCGAGCACGCCATCGATCTCGATGGTCCGAAAGTAGCGCGCCCCTTCCACAACCTCCACGCCTGCGATCGCTCGCGCTTCGAGAAACGCAAGCAAGTTTTCCCAGTCGAACGGCCCACGATAACGCAACCGCAGCACGGTGTGCTTTCCCTGTTCAACCGCGGCGCCTTTCCGGCGCAGTGCGCGCGGAGGCCGGCGGAATAGTTCAAGAAATGTTTCATTGAATCGTCGCAAGCTGCTGAAACCAGATGCAGTAGCGATCTGCGCCATCGGCATTCTCGTATCGTGAATCAACTGCTTGGCAAACAGAATGCGCCGGGTTTGCGCAACCGATACCGGGGATGCGCCCAGATGCTGAAGGAAGAGACGCCGTAGCTGCCGCTCTCCCACACCGAGGCGCATAGCAAGTCTCTCCACTGTGTTCTCCTTGCCGTCGAGCGCGCCTTCCGCGATCAGAGCCAGCGCGCGCGAAACCGTATTCGAAGTGCCTCGCCACATCGTCAAGTCTGGTGCAATCTCCGGCCGGCAGCGGAGACACGGCCGGAAGCCTGCATCCTGTGCTGCGGCGGCAGAGGCGAAAAACTTGCAATGCTCGAATTGAGGAGTTCGTGCAGGGCATATTGGGCGGCAATAGATACCCGTTGTCAAAACACCGACAAAGAATCGCCCGTCAAAGCGCGCGTCGCGGCTCTGCAGCACACGGTAGCATTCTCTTCGGCCAGGCAAATCCATACGTCTATTTTGTCATTTCAGTCGTCCGCCGATAGCGGTTTTCGGACGCGACCATTTGGAGTGTGACTCGTCCAGAGCCCAACTTGCGGAGAGCAACAGTCTCCGAAATCAGAAACATCCCGTCCAAACTGCTTCGACCGAAATCTGTTTCTGTCCTCCGAATGTTCCCAAAAAGTTACTCCGCCTCAAAAAACAGTTCTTGCGGTTCGCTTTTTATTCGCTATAATGCGCCCATGGCCGTTACACGCAGACAGAAAGAAATTCTGGATTTTCTCGAGACATTTGTTAGCCGCAATGGCTATTCGCCTTCGTTTGAAGAGATTGCGCGCGGCATGAGCCTGAAAAGCCTGGCCACCGTGCACAAGCACATTACGAATCTTGAAAAGAAGGGCATGCTGGACCGGGTGCATAACCGCAGCCGGTCGATCGACGTGCTGCCGCCAGGCTCGCGGACTCGCTCCAGCCTGAAGCTGCCGCTGGCCGGCCGCATTGCCGCGGGCATGCCGGTAGAGGCGATGGAGAGCCCGGAGACCATCTCCCTGCACGACGTGGTGGGCAATCGCGACGTGTTTGCCCTCGAGGTGCGGGGCGACTCCATGCGCGACGAGCACATCATCAACGGCGACTACGTACTGGTGGAGCGCACTCGTACCGCGCGCCAGGGCGAGATCGTGGTGGCCCTGGTGCACGGATCGGAGACGACGCTCAAGCGCTTTTATCCGGAGGGCGCAGTGGTGCGGCTGCAACCCTCGAATATCGAGATGGAGCCCATCTACGTTCCAGCGGGGCAGTGCGCTATCCAGGGACGTGTGCTGGGTGTGCTGCGCAAGTACCGGTGAGGCAGTGATTAGTGGTTAGTGATTAGTCGCGCGCCGGGGGCGCAGAAAACTCATGAGCCGACGAGAAACTTGGCGTCCTGTTCTGAATGCGGAAGTGAAGCGCTGGACGCAGCTCCCTTTGGACCAACTCATAGAAGAATTACGCGAGGCTCAAGCGTACACAGTTTCCTCTGATTCGAAGAGCTATCAGGTTGAGGTAGTGATCCTGGAGAATACGGATCGATACGTACACTTGTCCGTCGCCGTGGACGACGGATGCCTCCCATGGTCAATATTTCCATTGAGCAAAAGCATTTTGCGTAATAAAACCGCCAGTTCATGAAAAAACGACCGGCCTTATCGCTTAGCCTGCCGTTTTCACCAAGCGCTCGGCTCGCCAGATTGCGCCTTTCAGTGCAACCACTTCTTCGGTCCCGACGGGCATCTCCGGCGCTGCGGCTTGCAGGCCAGCGATAAACTGCTTACGCACCAAGTCCATTTTGGCGATCACACTGCCCGTCCATGCCACGGGAATCTCGACTGCGATGCCATGTTTGCGGCGCAACTTGGAGCGCACCAAAAGCACGAATCCCACAAGATCTAGCGCCGCTTGCTGCAAAATGCCAACCGCAACCGCATCCCCCGCGTTGGCCAGTTCGTGGATAGCCGGCGCCAGCGCGGCAAAGTCTGGAGGCGGCGTGCCGTCGCCCAGGTTAATGAATTCGTCGATATCTTTGGTGCCCCAGATCTCCATCACCTTGGGTATCACCAGGCACGGTTCCTCGCGATCGCGCGCATGGAGCGCGCGGCGAATTGAATTGATGCCGATCCAGTAGCCCGAACCCTCATCGCCCAGCCGCGAGCTCCAACCGCCGGCGCTCTCGAGGCTCCCGTCGGGCGCGCGGCCGACACAATTTGAGCCGGTTCCCGCGATCTGCAGGATCCCCGGACCTCCCCTGAACGCTGCATCGAGAGCGATCACATGATCGCCCACAACTTCGGAGCGCGCAACACCGAACTCGTTGAAGACCGCGGTGATCCACTCGGTGATGCCGGGCATACTGGCGCTGGCCACGCCGCAGCAAGCGGCGTCGACGCCCTTTACCCCCGCCTCCGCATAGACTTGCTTCAGCACCGCGCGCAGATTAACTTCCGCAGCCACAGCGCCGACCCGTAATCTTTTAATCGATCCGCTTTGCCCACTCCCCACTACCTTACCATCGGCGACAATTGCGGCCCGTGTGTTGGTGCCGCCGCCGTCAATTCCTAGAACTACGCTCATTGTTCACTTGCCTTTCCATGATCGACAGGGGCTAAAGCCCCGAATCTGTACTGCCTTTGAACAGCACGAGTAAACTCGTGCCCTTTCGCGATCCAAACAAAATCGGCGAAGTTGTTCGTTATTTTTCTGGCGCGACACCGTCATCGCGCAATGTGCCCGAAAGAATATTCAGGCTGCCGTCGTTCTTCGGCGGAGTGAGACCCAGCAGATGCGCCATCCATGGATATAGGTTTACGTTATCGAACGGAGCCACCGTCTTTGCTTCGCGTAGGTCCGGTCCCGCGGCGAAAAAACTGGCCTTCATCTCGGGCAGAATGCGCGGATCGAAGCCGTGCATACCGAGGGTAGGCGGATGATCTAGATTTCCGTTTTGGGGCTTGTGCGCACGAATCGCGAACGGCCCCGTGGCCACGATCACCGGGTCGCCCTCGCGCGGATTCTGGTTGTAGTTCAGGCCAGCCGGCACGTCTTTGCGGCGATAGACCATAAACTGCGACGAGACGTGCTTGAGCTGGTTGTAGACGCGCGCACGATCCTCCTCGGTTTTGCCGTAAAGCAGGTCGCCTACAGTCTCGAAGGCTGAGAGATCGGCGAAATCGTCGAGATCGATCCATGTGCCTTCCGATTTCACCATGCCATGATCGCTCACCACAACCAAATCAATGGGCAGGCCTGTGGTTCGAAGCGCATCGCGGAGTTTGCCCACCAAGACGTCCATCCTGAGCGCAGCTTCTCGGGTTTCGCGCGCGTCAGGCCCGAACTCGTGGCCCTCGTGGTCCGGCTCGGAAAAATAGATGGCGATAAAATGTGGACGATCAGCGGCGGGAAGATGCAGGAGCGTGAGGGTGTCGTCGATACGGGCCTGCTCGGCCTGGGGCGTGGCCTGGGTTTTGCTGTCGAATGTTGCGTAATAGGTGGGACGAAAGCCGGCGATCTTGGCGTCGCACCCGACCCACAAAAAGCACGCCGTGCGCATGCCCCGGCTCTCGGCGAGACTCCACAGCGGGACGCCGCCATACCATGTTCCGTCGCTTGTCGCATTCGGGTCGTACATGGAGTAGCACGCGTCGCGCGCGGGATCGAGAAAGCTGTTGGCCACGATGCCGTGGTGCTCGGGATAGAGACCGGTGACGAGTGTGTAGTGATTGGGATAAGTGAGCGAGGGATAAGCGGGGAGCATGCCTTCGGGTGCCCATACACCAGCCTTGCCGATGGCAAGCAGGTGCGTGGCGTTGTCGCGTTTTGCGTAGTCCCAGCGGAAGCCATCAAGCGAGACCAGGATCAGATAGTGCTGATTCTGCGCCCAAGCGGAATTCGGTCCGTTGTCGACGTGCGTGAGGGGCAGTGCGGAACTAAAGTGGGTTCCCTGCCCTGCGGCGGCGAGCGGCACCGCAATAAGACTGAGGGCGAGAAGAAGCGCCATGAGAATCGAACGGCGCGGAGCGCAGAATGGCATGGGAAAAACCCCTGAATCAGGGTATCGCACAAAGGTCGAGGCGAGTGCCTCCCCACCCTAGCGACAGAAACAGAAACGTCGCGAAGGTGGGGCACCCGGTTTCGCGCTGAATCTACGCAAACACGCGCGCCCAGGCCATACGCGCCAGGCCCATGAGCAGGATTCCGACCTTCTGTGTTGTGGGTACGGAGGCGCGGCGTGTGAAAACGTCGTAATCCGCGCGTTCGATGCGTTTGAGCAGTGCGTGATAGATGGACACCAGTACCCAGAGTGCGGGCCGGCTTTCGCGATGGATCAGTGGGAGCAGTTCGTTAGCCGAGCGGTAGTAGACTTCGGCGCGGCTGGCTATTGACCCAAGCAAGGCGCATTCGGCCGCCGTGGGAGGCGCGGAGGGTGCGCGATTGAGGATGGAGTCGAGTGAAACTCCGTGGGCCGCGAGGTCTTCAAGCGGGAGGTAAACGCGGTGGCGCGCCGCATCCTCGCTCACGTCGCGCAGAATGTTTGTGAGCTGGAAGGCGATGCCGGTTTCTTCGGCGAGTTTCTCGGCGCGTTCGCCGCTGTAACCGAAGATGCGAATGCAGACCAGGCCGACGACTGACGCAACCAGGTAGCAGTAGTGATACAGATCGGTGAAGGTTGCGTAGGTGTCGGGTGAGCCAGTGGGTGCGCGATCGAGATCCATCGCTACGCCATCGACCAGTTCGTCGAGCAGTTGCAGCGGAATGGCGAAACGCTCGGTTGCATCGCGCACGGCGAGGAAAACCGGATCGGTGGTCGCGGCGCCGGCGGCGGCTTGATGCCATGCTGCGAGCCAGGCATTCAGCTTGCGACGGCGCTCCTCAAGCGGAAGACTCTCGTCATCGGCAAGGTCGTCGGCCTGGCGCATGAAAGCGTAAATGGCGCAGATGGCGTTGCGGCGCTTGGTGGGGAGCGCGATGAAGGCGTAGTAGAAATTTTTCGCTTCGCGCTTTGCGATGGTGCGGCACACCGCGTAGGCTCTGGCCAACTCGTCGACCAATTCGTGCGATGGAACCCCGGAGGTCAAGCGGCATTCCCTTTCGGTTGAGAACCGAGACGCAGAAATGGGAGCGCCTTGCCGCCCAGTGCGCGCAGAGCCAAGGCGAGCTTGGTGCGCTTCGAGATTGACGGCCGCGCGCTCAGCACGTCGTAGTCGCGGCGCTCGATGGCACGCAGGATTTCCAGACCGCCACGGCTGAAGAGATCGAGATCGAGTGCGAGTTCGCGGTTGACGCGCCCGATGAGCGGCAGACCGCGCTCGAACAACGCGCGCGCGTAGTCGACCTCGTAGCGCAGCAGGGCGCGAAACTCCGGCGTCACCACACCGCGCGCAATGGTCTCGTCGTCGACACCAAAATGGCGCATGTCGTCCTGCGGCAGATAGACGCGGTCTTTGTTGAAGTCCACGCGCACGTCCTGCCAGAAGTTGGCGAGTTGCAAAGCCGAACAGGTGGCGTCGGAGAGGCGGAAGTTTTCATCGCTGACCTCGCCGCACGCGTAAAGCACCAGCCGGCCCACGGGATTGGCCGAGTAGCGGCAGTAGCCCAGCACCTCATCCATAGTCGCGTAGCGCGTGACCGTTTGATCCTGACGAAAGGCGACCAGTAGATCGGCAAATGGCTCTTTGGGAATCGAGCAGGCGCGGATGGTTTCGGCCAGCGCGACAAAAACGGGGTGGCGCGCGCGGCCCTCGTAGCAGGCGTCGAGTTCACGCCCCCAAAGATCGAGAAGCGCGAGGGCCACGGAGCGGTCGCCCACTTCGTCGCCCAGATCGTCGGAGATGCGACAGTAGGCGTAGATGGAATGAAAGTGCGGGCGCAGTGGCTTGGGAAGGAACCATGTGGCCACGTGGAAGTTCTCGTAGTGCGACTCGGCGAGTTGGCGGCAATACGCAAGGGCCTCGTCGAGCGTGGGCGCTACTTCGGGAATGCGATAGCTCGGCGGGAGCGCGGCCCATCCACGGGCGAGGAGGTCATCGGTCGTTGGCTGGGCGGTGGCGGTCATGGGCGAAGCCTATATCTATTTTGCGCTATCCGGATGGGATCAGTTCAGGTTCGTGCTATCCCGTCCTTTCGAAAAGTGCGCTAAAGGATGGGCACGCTGCGTTTGTGCTGAGCTGAGGGCGCGAAAAACAACCGCAGGTCCTTCGACTCGTCCGCCTTCGGCGGACTCGCTCAGGATGACAATTCAGTTTTTCAGGCCTTCAGTTCGATCTCATCACTACACATTCACGGTACGATGACGGTTTTGATTTCGCTCTCGGTGGAGCGGTTCATCAGCTTCTCGAAGACGCGGTTGAGTTCGTAGAGGTGAGCATGGCCGGTGATGAAGGCGCTGGCCTGAAACCGTCCCCCGGCGATGAGCGCGAGCGCTTTGCGGCAAACGGCGGGCGTGTGATGAAAGGTGGCGCGCAGGGTGATGTCGCTATAGTGGATGCGATTGGTGTCGAGCGTGACGTGCGTGTTTTTGGCGCAGCCGCCGAAGAAGTTCACCGTGCCGCCTTTGCGCACCAGCTCGACCGCCTCCTGCCACGCCTCGGGCACGCCGACGGCCTCAATGGCGATATCGACTCCGCGATCGTTGGGAGTGAGGGCGCGCGTTTCCTGAATGGCTTTGCGGATCGACGAACTCTGGACCACGTGGGACGCGCCCAGTTGCCGAGCGGCCTCCGCCTGGCCGTCGTGCCGCACCAGCGCGATGGTTTCATATCCAGCCAATGCGGCCACGTGCAGAATCATCAACCCCAGAGGGCCGCCGCCGATGATGGCGATGACATCACCCTGACGCGGCTGCGAGTCTTCAAATCCGTGGACTGCGCAGGCCAGCGGCTCAGTGAGCGCAGCGTGTTCCATCGGCACATTTTCCGGTACACGGATGGTGTTTTTGGCCACGATGCGCTCCGGAATGTGGATGAACTCGGCATAGGCGCCGTTGTTGAAGAGCAGATCGTCGCAGAGATTCTCCTGATCGCGCAAGCAGTAGTAGCACTTGCCGCAGGGCGCGGAGTTGAGCGCCACCACGCGATCGCCGGGCGCGTAATCTGTCACGCCTTCGCCGGCTTCGACGACAGTCCCTGCCATCTCGTGACCGAACACTGCTGGCGGCACGATCATGCGCGCGTGATAGCCGCGCCGGAAGACCTTGAGGTCGGTTCCGCAGGTAAGCGCAGCGCCCACGCGAACGATCAGCTCGCCCACCGCTGCTTTGGGAATGGGAATCTGCTCGATGCGAACATCTTCGCGGCCGTGAAGCACGGCAGCCTGCATGGTGCTGCGCCCGAGAAGCGCGTTTTCTACGGTTCGGCGTCCCAGGCTGACTGCGGATTCGACCGTCCTGCGGCCCTTCACCACCACTGTCTCGACGGTGTTGAGGCCCGCCTCGACAACGTTTTCAACCGTGTCCAGGCCGCCCTCGACGACGTCTTCGACTTTCTTGCGGCCCTCCTCCACTACCGTTTCGACCGTCTTGCGGCCGCGGAGAATTGCGTCTTTCACCGTGTTCGCCATCGAATCCCTCTGGAGTCTGTTGCCACTACTCTACGCCGGCTCCGGGCACAGGTTCCATCATAATCTTCATCGAGTCGGGCTGCGGATGGGATGCGATTTCGATGGCCGCGACAGCTTCTTCGAGCGGGAAACGGTGCGAGATCAACTGCGTCAGGTCGAAGCCGTTGCGGTAGCCGCCGAACACCAGGTCCGTCACTTCGTTCAGGATCGTGAAGGAAGAAGAATATGAGCCGATGAGGGTCTTTTCGTCCACACAAACTGCCGCGGGATCGAAAGCGGCCTCGCCGTGCTGCGTCTGCGCGAAGAGCATGACCCTGCCGCCGGGACGCACCGCATCCATAGCCGTGCGGATGAGCGCACTTCCGCCCACGGCCAGGATCACGGCATCCGCGCCGCGGCTCTCGGTCTCGGCAAAGACGCGCTCCACCACATTTTCCGTGCCTGCATAAATGGGGTTCTTTAATCCAAATCGCGCGGCAATGGCGTGGCGCTCGGGGAAAAGGTCGGAGGTGAGCACCTTTGCGCCGGTGCGCGCGGCGAGTGCGGCGTGCATCAAGCCGATGGGACCCTGGCCGATGACCAGCACCGTATCGTCGGCGGCGAGATTGAGCAGTTTCAAACCCTTCAGCACCGTATTGAGCGGCTCGACAAACACCGCCTGCTCAAACGGCACATCGTCGGGGATATGCACCACACCGCGGTTCGCCACCACGAAGTCCATGACGCGAATGTATTCGGCAAAGCCGCCGCCCGATGGCTCGAATCCTGCGGTCGCGCCGGTTTTCTTGTAGAGCGGGCACTGTGCGGGCGTCTGCTTGCGGCAGTAGTAGCACTTGCCGCAGGGAACGTGGTGGAAGCTCATCACGCGGTCGCCCACGGCGAAGCCGGTCACGCCTGCACCCACCTCAGCGACAACTCCAGCCATCTCGTGACCGAAGATGCGCGGCGCGGAATGCGACCCCATGTGAATTTTTTTGAGATCCGTACCGCAGATGCCGCAGGTGGCGATCTTGATCAGCAGTTCGCCTGGACCGATCTTTGGAACCGGCACAGTTTCCAGGCGCATATCGTTGATCGCGCGATAGACGATGGCGCGCATGGTGGAGGGAATCTTTTCGTCGATGCGCATCTTAGAGTTGGAGATTTGAGTAGCCATTCCGATTTACGATGTGACCTCATCATCGAGAGACTGCCCATCGAGAAACTCGATCAGCAACTCCGCGATGCTTTGGGAAGCCCGTTTACTATTTTCGCCCATCTTGAGGAGTGCGGGCCAGTACCAAGGCCGAAGAATGGCAAAAAAAGTAAACCGGGCGAGCTGAAATTGGCCTGTGGGCGTGAGGAATCGATTGAAGTCGGGCAGGCGGTCGGTGAGGGCATCGCTGACGCCTTTAATCGAGTAGAACGGGATGCCGCGCATGGCGGCGAGGCGCGCGATGGCCGCTGCCTCCATATCGACGAGAGCGGCTTGGTATGCAGACGTAAGGCGGCACTTTTCGGAATAAGGCGCGACCGTAGGGCTTGTGGCAAGCCAATGTTGCCCCGCGCCTGCATCGCAGCGGAAACGCTCGCCGGTGCGGACGTCGATGACTCCGGCGACATTATGCGCCGAGCCTGCGGCGATTTCTGGGCGCAAGGCTCCGGCCCAGCCCACGGAGAATACGAGATCGATGGGTCCGCCGTCTTCGATGGCGGCGAAGGCGCGCGTGGCGGCTGCCTGACCGGCTCCGGCGCAGGCGGCAATCCATTCTTCTTCGGCGTTGCGCTGCGCCCAGAAGTGAATGCCGTTGCGCGTCGAGTGCGGCCAGCTCGCGCCTGCAGGACCAGCGTACTTGACGAGCGGCTTGAGCTCGCCGGGCATGGCGGCGATGATGGCTACGCGGGTCATTGGCCTCGATTTCATTGTAGGACGAGGAGTGAGCGGGTCAGGAGACCGGCTGTACATCCTCTGATGGCGCGTAGCCGTTCGCGCGGAACCAATCGACGGCGGCGCGCATGGCTGGATAGACGGGAAGAATGTGGAAGCCGAGCTCGGACTGCGCGTGGGCGCTCGATGCGTACATTTTCTTGCGGCCCATGCGGACCTCTTCAAGTGTTGCGCGCGGTTCGCGACCGCGGATGCGGCCGGTGATCCACTCCTCGAAGAACGCGTAGGTCGCGGCGACGGCGAAGGGTATTTTCACCTTGGGCGAAGGAACGCCGGTGATCGCCGACATCTTGTCGAGGATTTGCTTGAGCGTGAGGTTCTCGCCGCCCAGGATGTAGCGGCGGCCGAATGTGCCTTTGGTGAGGGCAAGAACGTGCCCGCGTGCAACTTCGGAGACATCGACGAGGTTCAGGCCCGTGTCCATGTAGGCGGGAAATTTGCCGTTGAGGAAGTCTACGAAGATGCGGCCTGTTGGCGTGGGCTTGCGATCGTTCGAACCGATGGGGCTTGTGGGATTGAGAATGATGACTTGCTGGCCGGACTGCGCGGCTTTGATCGCTTCTTGCTCGGCTAAAAATTTGGAGCGCTTGTAGTGGCCGACCATGTCGCTGAGCGCGACTGGCGTGTCTTCATTGATGACGATTCCGTCGGTGCGGAAGTGCATGGTGGCGACGCTTGAGGTGTAGACGAAGCGCTTGATACCTGCTTCGCGGGCGAGGCGCAGCAACTCGCGCGTGCCATCGACGTTGGCCTTGTACATGGCTGCGGGATCGGGAATCCAGAGGCGGTAATCGGCGGCGACGTGGACGATGGCGTCAGTGCCAGCGATTGCGGATTTGAGGCTCTCCGGTTCGGAGAGATCGCCGACAATGGTTTCGCCCTTTATGCCTTCAAGGTTGGCGAAATTGCTGGATTTACGGGTGAGGAAGCGGAGGTTTGCGCCTTCGGCGGCCAAGGCTTTGGCTACGTGATGACCCACGAATCCGGTCGCGCCTGTGAGGAAAATCTTCATGGTTGGAAGTGCAGTCTCATTCTAAATGCTCGCGGAAGTTCGCTGTAAGTGTTTGACTTCTGGTTGAGTTGCCGAGTGTCACAGTTTCACAGTTTCTGTGTCGATGCGGGGTTTTACATGTAAATTGCTGATTATATATAGGTTGCGAGCAGCACAGTTTCACAGCTTGTTTTTTCGAGATTGTTATAGGGGGTGGGCCGCGTCAGGTTGCAGGTTTCAGGACTCCCGGGGGCATAGGGGGGTGGGTAGGCGGTGCATAGGGGGGAGGGGGTGGGGTGTCAAATTGGTAAACACCGGAGTCTTGCCCGACTGATTGAGCCGGGGCAGGGGGACAGGCGAGTAAAGGAGCCGCTCATAGAACCATTGTGCGCCGGGAAGGGGTAATTATCTGCAAAGGCGCCGGAGCAAATTTGGCGGGGCGAAGTGCCTGATTTGCCATGCTTAACAACGGAAATCCGGACCCCGGGCATCCGGCGGGGAGGCCCCAAGCTAATGAATCGGAGGAGGGGTCTGCGCTCTCGGTCGGATAGGTTTGGGTCCAAGGACGAGATTTTGCAAGACGATGATCCTTGAAAACCGCCGAGACGCCCCTCTTTCGGCGAGATGGTCAATTTCGGTCTCAGAACATCGAGCTGGAGGTCATTCTTTGACGACGAGTAGAATCTTGTGCATGAAATTTCCTTCGTTTCCGCGCCATTTGAAACTGGTCGCTCTTATCGCTTTTGCACTGCTGAACGCGCCGATCCTCATCAATTACACTCTCCATGAATTCAGCGTCTCGGACGCAGAGTACGCAGAGCGCCTTGGCAGCTTTCTGGGTGGCTACTTTGGGTCGTTTTTTGCACTTTTCAGCGTCTTCCTGCTGTACCTCACGTTGAAGAGCCAGGAATTGGCCATCAAGGAACAGGCTCTCGCGAACTCACAGCAAAGCTTCGAGACAAAGTATTTCGAGTTGATCAGGATGCATCGAGATAATGTGCTGGAAATTGGAATGAAAGGGCGCTCTGGAAGAGGTGTTTTCGTAAAAATGCTGCAAGAACTTCGGGAGGCTCTAAGGATCATTAGACAGGTTGCCGAGAAATACAACGCACATCTGAGTGAGAGGCAGCTCCAGCATATTGCGTATTACTGCCTATTCTTTGGCGTCGGACCTAATTCCTCTCGGATGCTAAAGGTATCCCTTCTTTCTCATTTCGATGAGGGGTTGATTGACAGTGTGGAAGCGGAGCTCGGAAGAGAGGAAGTCAAGGAGTCGGTCCGTCGCGAAGGAAAGTTTGCTTACAAACCTTTCGAGGGCCATCAGTCGAGGCTCGGCCACTATTACCGACACCTTTATCAGATGGTGAAATACGTGCACGAACAACCGCCAGAGATTGTTCGCGACAAATACAGGCATGTGAAGACTATCAGAGCCCAATTGTCGACACACGAGCAAGCTCTATTGCTGATCAACAGTCTGACGCCAATAGGTGGGGCATGGTGGAGGATGGGGTTTATCGCCTCCTATGGGTTAGTCAAGAACCTTCCTCGCTACTTCTTTGATTCGTCTGTCGAATTCGACCCATGCGGCCTCAAGGAATTTCCGGCTCGGTATTTTGAGTGGGACAAGTCGAACTCCCTCTCAAAGGGTTTCGCGCAGGTTGGTGACGACGGCCCGCCGCCTAGTTCGCTAAATGCAACCGCGGATCCTTCGACTCGCGCCGCTCGCTCAGGATGACAGTGCGTGGGAGGGGCTTAGTCTAGGTTTTCGGGGTGGAGGGCTATGTTCTTTTCGCCGGCGGCTTTCTTTTCGTTCCAGGCTTTTACCCAGTCTTCCCAGTGCTTGCCGGCGGCGCGGTCCTTGCCACTGAATTCGATGCGGGCGATTTCGGCGTAGCTCACTTTGCGCTTTTCAGGCGCGTTGGGTGTGAAGTATTGCACCCAGGACTCGGCTAACGTGGCTCCGGTTTGGCGATTGAAGATGTAGGCTTCGATTTTTTCACCGGACTTGAGGGTGACGGTCACATCGCCGCGATAGTCGAAGGCTTTCTCGAGTGCTTTTTTGAGATCGTCGTCGGAGACGAGCTTGGGAACCCAGCCTTCTAGAGCTTCGTGCTCGAAGCCTGGAGCTAGTTCGAGAGATTCGATTTGTTCGCGGGTGTATTTTTGGACTTCGGCGGTCATGGGTTCCTTAGCGGAGCTAGCGGGGCTAGCGGAGTTAGTGTTTCCCCACCCTAGCGACAAAAACAAATACGTCGCGAGGGTGGGGCACCCGGACTTCAGCTTTGGCGCGACTGAAGTCGCGCCCTGAAACAAACACCGTCCCTACGGGACTGCATCCTCTATTGGTCCATCTCACCCCACGCTAAAGCGCGGGGCTAATAAACTTTGCGCCTACGGCGCGATACTCTTTGCTCAATCCGACTGCCTTGCTCAACGAATTGCTCAACCCAATTTGTTTAACATTCCCCCCAGCGACAAGGACAAATACGTTGCGAGGGTGGGGCACTCGATTCGGTGGAATTATGTGTGGGCGGGGACGCCCACACCACAGCCGGTCAGGAGACCGGCGCTACAAATTCTTGCGGCTCCTGCTCATACGCGGGTCTCCTCGTAGGCGCGTTCGGGGTGGGCGATTTGGACCAAGGACGATGGGCCGGTGGGCATGGGCTCGTTGAGCAGGTCTAGTGCGTGCTTGTCTGGGTAAAGCGAGAAGCTGGCCTTGACCATGGCGAAGAAGCCCTTGAGCGAACCAAAACCTTCGAGGACGGCCGAGGGTTCGTAGCCGCAGCTCACCATGCAATTGGCGCACTTGGGATTGCCGCTGCCGACTCCGTACTCTTCCCACTTCGTGGTTTCCATTAGATCCGTAAAGGTATCGGCGTAGCCGTCCTGAAGCAGATAGCATGGGCGCTGCCAGCCAAAGATGTTGAAGGCGGGCGAACCCCAGGGTGTGCAATCGTAGTTGCGGTCGCCCATGAGGAATTGGAGGAAGAGGGGCGACATGTTGAACTTCCAAGATTTCTTGCGGTTGGAAAGGATGGCGCGGAACATGCGGCGCACGCGGGCGCGGCCCATGAAGCGATTCTGGTCGGGCGCTTTGTCGTAGCTGTAGCCGGGCGAAAGGACGACTCCCTCGACACCCATCGCCATGACTTCATCGAAGAAATTGCGCACACTGTTGGGATCGGTGCCGTCGAAAAAAGTGGCGTTGGTGGTTACGCGGAAGCCGCGCTTGACGGCATCCTTGATGCCCTCGACGGCGATGTCCCAACCGCCTTCACGGCAGACGGAGAAGTCGTGGTGGTCGCGCTCGCCATCGAGGTGAACGGAGAAGGTGAGGTACTTGGAGGGCGTGAATTCCGGCAGACGGCGCTTGAGTTCGAGCGCGTTGGTGCAGAGGTAGATGTATTTTTTGCGCGCGATGAGGCCGTTGACGATCTCGACGATCTGGGGATGGAGCAGCGGCTCGCCGCCGGGGAGGGAAACCATGGGCGCGCCGCATTCTTCAATGGCGGCGAAGCACTGCTCCGGTGTGAGCTGCTTTTTGAGGATGTGCGGCGGATACTGCACCTTGCCGCAGCCGGCGCAGGCCAGGTTGCAGCGGAAGAGCGGCTCCAGCATGAGCACGAGCGGATAGTGCTTGCGGCCCTTGAACCGGTTTTTGAGGACGTAGGTTGCGACCGTCCACATCTGGGAGATTGGAACTGCCATGGTTGGTGGATCCCTCCGGATCGTGCGTCGATGTTACGAATGCAAAGCTGCGAAATTATAAAACAGTTAAAACAGTGTTGGTACGACCTCTGTCCTGTCGTTGTTTCACTCTCAAATTGATTGAATCCTGAAATTGTTTCTCTGTTTCGAGCGGAGCCTCACGCCCTTGGTTCGCTCGCGTCAATTCCTTCTGATATTCACCGGATTGGCAGTCTGAACATCGAAGAGCCGCGTCAATGAATTCCTGGGGCGGACTGTACGAATGATCTCGAACGTAATGAACAATTCCGCCAGGAGCCACATAAACAACATGATTTCCTGGAACAAACAGATTCTCTTGCGACCAAATCGGTCCGGCCAACTTACAAAACGTGCAATCCATTGTTCCGCGAAATACGATATGTAAGTACGCTGCACGAGTCTGTTGCACCATGCTCTCCAACTTCGAAATCAAGTTGGACGGAACATCTCCTTGAGTATAGGGTTTTGGGTACTCAAGCCATCCTACTGCCAGCAAAGGAACAGACCAATTCTTCGCATCAAAAGGGCCATTGTGATAGGTACACATGTCCAAATCGCGAATAAACATTCAACGCTCCGTTGTCCACCTGCTCGGTCTAGCTTGCCGCCCGTTCCATGGCCCGCTTGTATGTTGTTAACGCCATCAGCGGGAAGTACTGGCGATACATGGTGTAGGCCAGATAGAAAACCTTGGGGAAGCCGGTGCCGGTAATGATGCCCTGGCGGGTGCGTCCCTCGCCCATCGACTCGTCCCAGCTTCCGTCTTCGCGTTGGCGCTCGAGCAGCCAGCGCACGCCTTTGGCAATGGAATCAGAGCGGTCGTCACCGGCAGCGAGCAAAGCCATCAGCGCCCACGCCGTTTGCGAAGGAGTGCTGACGCCCATACCGCGCGCGTCGGGCTCGTCGTAGGTGCCGCAACTCTCGCCCCAGCCGCCATCGGCGTTCTGCACCATGCGAATCCACTCGGCGGCCTGCTGGACCTGCGGCTCAAGATGATCGACACCTATGGCGTCTAGCCCGCGCAGGACCAAGAAGGTGCCGTAGATGTAATTGACGCCCCAGCGGCCAAACCAGCTTCCGTCCGGCTCCTGCTCCTTGAAGATGAAGTCGATGGCACGCTGCACGCGCTTGTCGCTACGCGTAAAGCCATAGACGGCCAGTGTTTCCAGCATGCGTCCCGTGATGTCGACTGAAGGCGGATCGAGCATGGCGTTGTGATCGGCAAAGGGGATGTACTGGAAGATCATCTTGGTGTTGTCTTTGTCGAAGCTGCCCCAGCCGCCGTTGCGGCACTGCATGGCGAACTCCCACGCAATGGCGCGTTGCGCTACCTCATGCTGATAGCGCTCGCGGGGGTTGTCGACCTTGCTGAGTGCGAGCAGAACTTGCGCTGTATCATCGGTATCCGGATAAAACTCATTGTTGAACTCGAAGTACCATCCACCTGGCTCGGTGTTGGGCACTTTGACAGCCCAATCGCCTTTGTGGCGGACTTCCTTGGCGAGCATCCAATCGACAGCCTTGAGCATGCGCGGATCGTTGCGGGGAACGCCAGCCTCGCCGAGCGCATAGACTGCCTGCGCCGTATCCCAGACGGGGCTCATGCAGGGTGTCATGCGGAAGGTGGGCTCGGGCATGCCGGGCGCAGGTCCCTGCTCGATACCGAGCTTCTCGAACTCGTCGCGCGCGCGGATCACCTGCGGATCGTCCTCAGAGTAGCCGAGGCAACGCAGGGCAATAATGGCGTTGAGCATGGCCGGATAGATGGCGCCGAGACCGTCAGTCATCTCGAGGCGATCGAGCATCCACTTTTCGGCGCGCTTGAGGGCCAGCTTGCGCAGGGGGCGGAGGTGAACCGCTTCAAACCAGTGTGTAATGCGGTCCACGGCCAGGAAAACATTGCGCCAGGAGATGATGTGTTTGCGATCCATGCGCAGGCGCAGTTTGGAGTTGGCGCGCCCGCCGACGAACAGCTCATCAATTCCCTGTTCCGGAGGGATCTTTTTGAAGGGCTTTTTGGCGTAGATGATGGCCAGCGGTATGAGGATCGAACGCGACCACGAGGAAATCTCGTAGATATTGAAGTAGAACCACTTGGGAAAGAGGACGATTTCCGGTGGAATGGCGGGCACGGCGTCGTAGTCGTACTCGCCTAATGCGCAGAGATACATTTTGGTGAAGGTGTTGCAGGCGGTGACGCCGCCATGCGCTAGAACCCACTCGCGGCATTTCTTGAGGCGCGGGTCGTGGCCCCCGATGCCCATCAGCTTGGCCGAGGAGTAGCACTTGACCGAAAGCGAGACGTTGCCGGGACCGCCGGGATAGATGCTCCAGCTACCATCGTCGTTCTGGTAGCGCATCATCTCGGTGAGAGCCCGGCGGAGACGGCCGGGATCGCCGCTTTCGAGCAAGGTGTGGAGAAAGATGTAGTCGGCCTCGAGCATGGAGTCGGCCTCGAGCTCGCTGCACCAATAGCCGTCGGGATGTTGCAGAGTGAGCAGGAAGTCGCGCGCGCTAGAGATGGACGAGTCGACGTCAGCCAGGTCCGCGTCGATTCGTCCAAAGCGGGGCTGGCCAAAACCCGGGACCGCGGATTGTGTCTTCTGCTGCTCTGGAGTCATGCGGTTTGAAACGCCTCAATTCTTTGCGGACGGCCGGAGTGCATCACTTGCGTACATCAGCGGATTCCGCTTTGTGGCGCGCCCGAATGCCGCGTGCCCGTTGCTGCGATCAAATCTAGTTGACGGGTACCGGTCCGTCTGCGCCGCCGATGGCCTGGACGATTTCAGGGGGCAGGCCGAAGCGGACATTTTCCGGCATCACCTCAACCTCTTCGACGTTTTCAAAGCCATTTTGATGCAGATAGTTCACCACGTCCTCGACCAGCACCTCGGGGGCCGAAGCGCCGGCAGTGACGGCAACAGTGTCGACGCCGGTGAGCCACTCGGGGTTGATGGCCTGGGAGTTATCAATGAGGTACCCAATGGTGCCCAGGTTGCGAGAAACCTCAACCAGGCGGTTGGAGTTGGAGCTGTTTGTGGAACCGACAACAAGCACGAGGCCAGCATTGTGCGCCACGTTGCGCACAGCAACCTGGCGGTTCTCGGTGGCGTAGCAGATGTCCTGCGAGTGGGGGCCGACGATGTTCGGAAATTTGATTTTGAGCGCATGAATGATGTCACGCGCTTCGTCGAGGCTCAGCGTGGTCTGGGTTAGATAGGCAACGCGATTGGGGTCGGGAACCTGGAGCACCTCGACCTCGGCAACGTTGGAAACCACCTGGGTTACCTCCGGCGCCTCGCCCAGCGTGCCTTCGATCTCGTCGTGGTCGCGATGGCCAATAAGGACCAGTGAGTAGCCTTGTTTGGCAAACTTGACGGCTTCAAAGTGGACTTTGGTGACAAGCGGGCAGGTGGCGTCAATCACCTTGAGATTGCGGCCCTTGCTGCGCTCGCGCACAGCCGGCGAAACGCCGTGGGCTGAGTAGATGACGCGCTGGCCGTCGGGCACATCGTCGATTTCGTGCACAAAGATCGCGCCCTTTTCCGCTAGCTCATTGACGACATAGCGGTTATGGACAATCTCCCGGCGCACGTAAATGGGAGCACCGAAGGTTTCGAGGGCAATCTTCACAATGTCGATGGCGCGGACCACACCGGCGCAAAAACCGCGCGGCTTGAGCAGCAAGACCCTCTTCTGGCTGGGGGAAGCGCCTGTGGAACCGTGACGGGGAATGGAATCGAGAACAGTCGTGGTCACGTCTGTCAGTATACCAACCGGCGAGTTGAAACGATAGAATAAATGGCGCGGCCGGACAATGTGCGATAGCCCCCCTCACCGAGCAACTCGGCCACAGCCTTGAGGTTGCGGGCAATGGCTCCGAGGTGAGCGCGCTTTCCATCCTTCGGGCCAGAGCGCGCATCGTACAGGCATGTCCGCGATGGGGAGCGACAAACTCCAGGCGGGCCGAGGGGAAATGATGATGGCAGAAACGAAGAAATGCGGGAACCCGCCGTGCGATTGCGTGCCCGATGGCGGAGAAGAGTATTGCAGCGCCTACTGTGAGGGAGCCGAAGACAGCACGGATGTGGTGTGCCATTGCGGGCATGCGGCATGTGAAGGCGACGTTTCCGAGGTGGAGACACCGGAAAGCTCTCTGCGAGCCTTGTAGCAAGGATTTTCGGGGCGCACCGATTTTCGGGGCACACCAACGACCACCCAGCGGCTCGGGAGCAGTGGGTCGTGTGGACGATCGCGTGATTCTCTTGGTTTGCGCAGTGCTGAAGAGGCTCAGTGAGCCCGGTTGGCGTCTTCGGCAGCCAACTTAAGTTCCCTGCTCGCCTGATCCAGTAGATCCTTGGCTTTGGCTGCGTGGCCGTGCATGTCCCACTCGTTGGCCTGCTGGGCGGCAGTGATCTTTCCGTATGCCTGGTCCATTAACCGCTGAGCGGCAGCAAGGTTGGGGTGTCTTGCGGGATTGATGTTCTGCGCAGGTTGCGCAAGGGCGAATCCGCCGGCAACCAGCCCGGCACTCAGAATGGCTCCAAGAACGATGGAACGCGTTTTCATGTGGGAAACCTCCGGCAGACACCTTACACAGGGCAGATGAACAAACGCAAGTGAAAAAATGAGCGTTTCAGAGCTTGCGCGGACTGGTCATATTGGCTCTGTAAAGTGGTCATATTAGCTCTATAAGTAGATTTGCCAAGAGGCATACTAAGCTATGAAAAAAATTCTGCTCGGTCTCGTGCTCACCTTCTGTCTCGCGGTACCCTATGCGGCACAGGCGCAGGCGATAGCGGAAGTACACCACCGCCATCACCACCACCATCATCATCCCCCGCAGCTCCAAGTCAACCCGTAGCTGGTTGAGAATCCCGTTGTCCCACCCTTGCCGCGGTCGACTTCCTCAGGCAAGAAACGTCAAGGATGGGGCGGCTTATTTCACTTTGAAAGCTGCGCGACCGCAAGGTCAAGGCGTCCATCGCGGCAAACGGGGGGAACCGCGTTGCGGGTAAGACACCGTCCGCGACAAAGCTGCTGAAAGAACTGAAGCGGGCCAAGGTGCGGAAGATGGCTTAGGTGCGTATTCAGATAGTTGGCATAAAGCAACGACAAAAGCAACCGCAGATCCTTCGACTTCGCTGCGCTTCGCTCAGGATGACAAGCTTTTCGGACGCTGTTTAAGTTAGGGCTGGCAGCCAAGATTTACGGACATACCCATGCTGGAGAGTGCGCTCAAGCGACTGCGGATTCAACCGGCCGCATGCTCACCTGCACGTCGACTCGGGTGCCGAGACGGCTGAGGATCGTAAAGAGACGGTCGAGAGTGAAGCGGCCAAGGTCGGCATTGCGGATGCGGGAGAAGTCCGCAGCAGCAATGCGGGTCAGCGTGTGCGCAGCGCGGACGGTCAGTTTCTTGCGGTCGAGCGTTTTGATGATTTCCGCGGCGAGGATCGCCTTCAACTGCTCAACTTCGGGGTTTGCGTAGCCGAAGTCGCGAAAGACATTACCGCTGCCGTGCACGAGCTCGAACTTTTCGTGTTTCATCCGAGTAACTCCTTCAACGCTTTTGCACGTACTGGTCCGGCTCCGATGTCTCAGGGGCGCGCCCCATGAGCATCCAGCCACCCGTCCGCTGGGATTAACGCGTGGGCAGCATGTTCGTGACCCAACCTGCGAGTATTCCGAGCAAAAGCGCTACCAACGCGCTCAATCCGAAAAGCTTGCGCATTTCGACCATGCGGGCATATCTAGCTGCCCCGTCTCCCATACAGAAGGACACTTTTGGGAAGAAATATTTGAGGAGCCGCTCGAATTTGAGGGCTACCGATAGCAATATCAAGCCTGCGGTAAGTGTCGCCGCGCTCGTGAGACCGCCAATTTTGAGCGAGCCGATTTGGGGATGCGCGTGGGATACAGAAATGTCCCAAGAGGACGCGAATCCAAGGAGAATAAGGAGAACAGCGGGCCCAGCGAGCAGGGCTCCTGCGGTCTCTTTAAGAAGGTGTGAAGCGGCAATGAATTGGGGACCACTGCCATTCATAGATTCGAGATGCTGTTCGATGATGTCGGCGGTCGAGACGACAAAGGCGTCTTCTCCTGACACGGTGTACCTCGCTGGACCGAGAATGTCGTCTGAGAACATTATTTGGCATCTTGACGCAGCCTTATACCACGTCGAGATTTCAATTGTCCGAATCTCGCGAGATTTCGGATTGGGAAATTCGAGCAGCTCCTCGACCCCGGCTGGGTGGAGTGTCGTACCGTCTGAGCATCCCATGGTGAACATCAGCGGCTCCTTATTGGGAGGGAGCGCTTTCACGAGTCGTAGTAAGTTTTCTGGCGTGACGATACAGGTTTTTCGTCTTTGGACCGTCCTTTCGCTTTGCATGGGCTTGAGTTTACAACGGGGCAGTTGGGATTGGTAGGGCCTCGCCGAGTCGGATGCCGACTGGATGCCGTTCCTGGGGATTCCTGTTTTCCTTCAAGCGGCCCGGATCTCAACCGCCTTCGGGCAAGGTCGGAGATGACCGCTGACCGCTAGAATCTAGGTTGGCCATGTCTGAATTCCCCCATCTGAATTTGCACACTGAATATTCCCTGCTTGACGGAGCTTGCGACATTACCAAGCTTGTGGACCGCGTGGCGGCGCTGGGGCAGACGTCTGTGGCTATGACGGACCACGGCAATATCTACGGCGCGGTTCAAAGGGCAGTTGCGTGCGAAGAGATTTTCGGCATTTTTGCGGTGGGTTAGTATTTCAAAAGCTACGCCTGTCGGCGAGAGCTATTCGGCATTGAGCTTCTCCCGTGTTCTCCTGTGTTATCGGAATGGGCAACAGCGAGCGCAAGTTGAGAGGTTTTGGAGCATTTGCGGGAATTGTGCAGACCGAAATTTTATAGGTATCCCACCCATTCCGCAAAAAGCGCGGAATGGATGGGGCACGGAAGTCTGCAGTGACTCCGAAAATGCTTTAGTGTGGTGAGTCAGAAGTTCGCAGCATAAATTGGCGTCCCGAAATGCAGGTCCTTCGACTCATTTTGGCGCAAAATGCGCCAAAATTCGCTCAGGATGACAGCTCGTTTGTTACGCGAACTTCAGATTCGGGACACTGGAACGGCCTTTGATCGGCCGGCAAATGCGAGCCGATATTAATCGACTATCCTGGCAACAATCTTTGGAATAGGCACAGTTATTAGGAGGACAATGCCTGCCCGAGGTGTAATGCGCAAACCCGCAATCGTTCAGTACTGCGTGCTAGCCGCGCTTTTACTGATTACTGTGGCTTATCAGATAAGGCGCACGCGGTTCATCTTCGATTTCAATCAGGGGCGGATCGTCGCGGTGCAGCCTCCGGGGACACTGAAGAGCGACGAGCCGGTGACAACCGAGGTTGAACCTGAAGCCGCGCGCGCTGGACTGGAGAAGGGCGACACCCTTCTGGCCGTGGATGGGCGACCGCTCGAAAGAGAGGCCCAGATTGTCGGCGACATCGAGTACGCGCGGCCGGGAGACAAGCTGAAACTCACAGTCCGGCACGCGAACGGCGACATACAAAACCTATCGATTCCGCTGGAGAGGCGGAAGCACGCGGCCAGCGATAACTGGCTGTTTGCCCTGGCGCTGCACGTGGTGCTCCCGCTGGCATGCGTGTGCCTGGGCTTTAGCGTGGCGCTGCTGCGTCCGCGGGAACCGATGGCGTGGATCCTGCTAGGGCTACTGCTGGGCTTCAGCCAGATCTTCGGAATTTCCATGGAAGACGCCGACGGCACGCTGACCAGCAATCTGGCAATGACTTTCAAGGCGGCCTGCAGCGCGACGTGGACGGTGTGGCTTCTGCTGCTCGGCATTTACTTTCCCGAGCGCCTGGACTTCGAGCGCCGCCACGGCTGGATCAAGTACCTGGCGATCGTGCCGCTGCTGCTGGTTTTAGTGTTCGGATTTGCCGCGCTGGAGGCACACTTACAGGGCTATGCAGCCATAGCCATTCTGCACCGGATTTTTCCGGCGGAGTCCAGCCCGTGGCTAACAATGCTCATGGGGGCAATCATTCTCGCCGCCATTGCAGGTTTCTTTGTTTTGATCATTGCAAAATACTTCGTCGCCTCTACACCGGATGCAAGACGGCGCCTGCGGCTGCTCTACGGCGGATTGTTCTTTGCCCTGATGCCAACCCTTTCGCTGGTCGTCGCGAGCAGCATTTTTAACAAGGGGCTGGATGAATTTCCGGCGTGGATCGAACTCCCGTGCCTGCTGCTGACTCTGCTCTTCCCTATCACGCTGGCTTACATCATCGTGGCTTACCGCGCTATGGACATTCAGGTGGTGGTGCGCCAAGGCTTGCGCTACACGCTGGCGCGCCGTGGCGTGGGCGTGTTGCAGGCAGTGGTCACGGCGCTGCTGGTGGTCACGATGGCCCACCTGGCGCAAGTGCACCAGGCCACGCCGAACGACAGCGTTCTGATTATTGTGATAGGTATCGCCATTATCTTTCTGCTTGGGCGCGGGGCGCGGCACGCCGGCCAATGGATCGACCGCCGCTTTTTCCGCGACTCCTACAACGCCGAGCAGGTGTTGATGGAACTCGGCGAGCAGGTGCGCACGGTCGTCGAGATGCGCCCGCTGCTGGAGATGGTCTCGCGCAAAGTTTCCGAATCTCTGCACGTGCCGCAGGTGGCAGTGTTGCTGAGCGGCGTGCAGTACCGGCTGGCATACACCCAGGGCTTTGACGAAGGAATGCAGGTTGAGTTCGGCGACCATTCGGCGACGGTACGCCAACTGCTGGAAGAGCAGCGCCCGACGCGCGTTTATCTCGATGATCCAGGCAATTGGGTGAACCGCGAACGCGAGGTGCCGGATGAGGAGCGCTGCATGCTGCAGCGCATGCGCTCCGAACTGCTGGTTCCGCTGCAGGCCGCGGGCCGCCTGCTGGGTTTCATCAGTCTGGGCCAGAAACGCTCCGAGGAGCCGTACTCGCGAACCGACATGCAACTGCTTGGCTCAGTGGCGACACAGACCGGGCTGGCGCTGGAGAACGCGCGGCTGACCTCCGCCGTGGCGGAAGAGGCGGCACAGCGCGAGGCAATGAAGCGAGAGGTAGAAATCGCCCGCGAGGTGCAGGAGCGTCTCTTCCCTCAAAATCTGCCGAAGATCGATGGCCTGGACTACAGTGGACTATGCCGTCCGGCGCGCGGCGTGGGCGGTGACTACTACGACTTTCTTCCGTTGCCCGGAGGAGAGCTGGGCGTGGCGATCGGCGACGTGGCCGGCAAAGGCATCTCCGCGGCGCTGATGATGGCCAGCCTGCAAGCCTCGCTGCGCGGGCAAACGATGACGGGACCGGAGGACCTTGCCGGTGTGGTCGGACGCGTGAACCGGCTGGTCTACGATGTCTCCTCCCCGGAGCGCTACGCAACGTTCTTCTTTGCGCGCTACGATCCGCGCAGCCGCAAGCTGACTTTTGTGAATGCCGGTCACAATCCACCGATGCTGTTGCACCGCAGTGACGGCCAGTGGGAGTTGCGGCGCCTGGACCAAGGTGGCACAGTCGTGGGCCTGTTTCCGCACTTCGATTACACGCAGAACACGGTCGAGCTTACCCCCGGAGATGTGCTGGCGGCCTACACCGACGGCATTAGCGAGGCAATGAACGAGCGCGAAGATGAGTGGGGCGAAGAGCAACTGCTGGCGGTCCTGAAGGAGTGCTCCTCGCTGAGCGCAGCAGAGACTATCGCGCGCATAATGAAGGCTGCCGATGGCTTCACCGCAGGCGCCAAGCAGTATGACGACATGACAATGGTAGTGCTGAAAGTGGCCGCGAGCGAGTAGCCCTGCCGCATCGGCAGTCCTATACCCTCATGTAAATTCTGCCCTCTTTTCCTCAATTGAGTGGGATTTCAACCGGGCTTTGGCTGCGATACCGAAAGTGCTCTGTCGATAGAATCAATATAGTCATGTCTGAATTTACCCATCTGCATTTGCACACTGAATATTCCCTGCTCGACGGGGCTTGCGACATTACCAAACTTGTGGACCGCGTGGCTGCGCTGGGGCAAAAATCTGTTGCCATGACGGATCACGGCAATATATACGGCGCGGTGCATTTTTTTGAGGCGGCGAAGGCCAAGGGTGTGAAGCCCATTCTCGGGTGCGAGCTTTACGTGTGCAAGGCGGAGGATCACCGCGCCGATACACCGAACGATCATTACAACCATCTGTTGGTGTTGGCGGAGAACGAAGAAGGTTACAGGAACCTGATCCGGCTCACTTCGGAGGCGAGCCTGCATGGGTTTTATCGCAAGCCGCGTGTGAGCAAGAAGTATCTGGCGGAGAATGCGAAGGGGTTGATTGGATTTTCCGGCTGCCTGAGCGGCGAACTTTGCGAGGCGCTCGAAAAGAACGACTACGGTGCGGCGGTTTCTGCTGCGCAGCAGTATCAGGACATTTTCGGCAAGAAAAACTTCTTCCTTGAGATTCAGGACCAGGGACTGGAACAGGAGCAGAAGATTCGCGCAGATTTGTTTCGGCTGGAGCGTGAACTTGGGATTCCCCTGGTGGCGACCAACGACTCGCATTACCTGTGCGGCGAGGACTCGCATGCGCACGATGTGATGTTGTGCGTACAGACGGGCTCAAAGATCCACGAGACCAACCGCCTCAAATTCGACTCGGATCAGTTTTTTGTGAAGGGCGCCGATGAGATGGCGTCGATGTTTAAGGATTCGCCCGATGTGCTGAAACGGACCATGGAGATTGCCGAGCGGTGCAATCTGAAGTTACACAAAGTCGAAAATCCATTCCCCGAGTTTGCCGTGCCGCAGGGGCATACCATCGACAGCTACTTCGAAGAGGTGTGCCGCGCGGGATTGAAAAAACGGCTAGACACGGCAGTGCGCCAGTTGGAGCTGCGCGGTATCCGGCGGTCGACACCGGAGGAGTACGAGGCGCGGCTTAGCTACGAGATCGACATCATCAAGCAGATGAGTTACTCGGGCTACTTCCTGATCGTGTGGGACTTCATCAAGTACGCACGCGACAACGGAATTCCTGTTGGCCCGGGGCGCGGATCGGCGACCGGATCGCTGGTGGCGTACTCGATGGAGATCACCAACATCGACCCGATGCAGAATGTGCTTCTGTTCGAGAGATTTTTGAATCCCGAACGCGTGACGATGCCCGATATCGACGTGGATTTCTGCATGAACCGGCGCGGCGAAGTGATCGATTACGTGACGCGCAAATACGGCCGCGAGCAAGTGGCGCAGATTATTACGTTCAATACGATGGCGGCCAAGGCGTCCATCAAAGACTGCGGACGCGCGATGGATATGCCCTACGGCGATGTGGACCGCATTGCCAAGCTGGTGCCGGCCACGGTGGGCATGACGATCGACAGAGCGCTCGAGGATGTGCCCGATCTGCGCAAGGCGTACGACAACGACAAGCAGATCCGCGAACTGATTGACACGGCGAAGAAGCTGGAAGGGCTGGTGCGCGGTGCAGGCGTGCACGCCTCCGCGGTGGTGATTGCGCCGCAGCCGTTGATCGACCTGGTGCCGCTGAATCGCACCAAGAACGATGAAATCGTAACTGCATACGACATGAAAGCCGTGGAGAAGATGGGTCTGCTGAAGATGGACTTTCTGGGCCTGACGACTCTCACGATGATTAACGATGCCATACACCTGATTGAGGAGACGCGCGGGGAAAAACTCGACATCGAGATGATTCCCATCGACGATCCGGAGACGTTCAAGCGCGTGTTTCACACTGCGCTGACTTCGGGCGTGTTCCAGTTTGAATCGCCGGGGATGCGGGATATTTTGCGGCGCTACAAACCGGACACGGTGGAAGAACTGACGCAGTTGAATGCGCTGTTCCGGCCAGGACCGATGGACATGATCGAGGACTTTATCGAGCGCAAGTGGGGGCGGCGCAAAGTGGAGTACCTGCTGCCTCCGCTTGAGCCGATTCTGAAGGATTCCCTCGGCGTGATTGTGTATCAGGAACAAGTGATGCGCATCGCGAACGTGCTGGCGAGTTACTCGCTGGGCGAAGCCGATCTGCTGCGGCGCGCCATGGGAAAGAAGAACGCGCAGGCAATGGCGGAGCAGCGCGAGCGGTTCCAGTCAGGCGCGGCGGCGCTGGGGCATCCAAGGGCTGCTGTCGATGAGATCTTCGACAAGATGGAGAAGTTTTCTGGCTACGGCTTCAACAAGTCGCACTCGGCGGCGTACGCGTGGGTGGCCTACCAGACGGCTTATCTGAAGACGCACTACCCGGTCGAGTTTATGGCGGCGCTGTTGACGTCGGAAACTTCGAAACCCGACAGCGTGGTTAAGTATATCGGCGAGTGCCGCGAGATGGGCATCGCCGTGGAACCGCCGGACGTGCAGGTTTCGGGTGCGCAATTTACGCCGCACGGTGCAGCGATTCGGTTTGGGCTGGCCGCGGTGAAGAACGTGGGCGGCAATGCGATCGAATCGATTATGAAGGCGCGTGCGGAGGTGGGCGGGCGCTTCAAGAGCTTCTGGGAGTTCTGCGAGAAGGTCGATTTGCGCGTGATGAACAAGCGCGTGATCGAGTCGTTGATCAAAGCGGGGGCGCTCGATTCGCTGGGTACGCGCGGACAGCTCAACAATACCGTGGACAAGGCGATGGAGCGCGCGCAAAAAACGCAACGCGATGCAGAACAGGGGCAGAGCGGATTGTTTGGACTGTTTGACGAAATACCCGCGCGCGTCCGCGACGCCGACGCTCTGCAGGCTGCGCCGGACTGGGAAGAAAGCGTGCGCCTGGCCAATGAAAAAGAAGTGTTGGGTTTTTTTGTTTCGGGACATCCACTGGACAAATACGCGGAGAAACTGCGCAACCTGACGGGCGTGATAACGATTGCCGAGGCCCTGGAACGCAAGCCGCCGGAGCGGCGTTGGGGCGGACAGCAGGACGTGGCCGATGAGATCCAGGTGGCGGGGATGCTGGTGGGCATCGCATCCAAGAAGAGCAAGAAAGATCAGCGGCTCTACGCGCAAGGAGGGCTGGAGGACGCGACCGGCAAGATCGACCTGATTTGCTTTGCGCGCGATTACGAGCGGCTGGCTGCGCAGTTGAAGATGGAAGTGCCGGTGTTGCTGCGCGGAATGCTGATGGGCGAAGAAGACGCCGCGGTCAAGATCGCTGTGAGTCAGGTGCAGGCGCTCGAAGACGTGCAGGTGAAGCTGCCCACGGGGCTGCGCATCCGCATCAATCTCGACAACGCCACCGAAGAGATGCTGGGCGCGCTGAAGAGCGCTGCCGATGCTGCGCCGGGCCCCGGTAAAGTGATGCTGCAGCTTGAGAAAAAGGGCGAGTATGCGGTGGTTCTGGAGCCGGACGGCATGAGCGTGGCCGCCGACCGCGGCTGGGTGGGACGGATGGAGGAGTTGGTGGGTAAGGGCGCGGTACAGGCAATCGGGTGAAACAGGGAGTAGGGAGTAGTAGCAAGGGAGCGAGAAGGCGGGGCTAGGTGTTGTGCGACGGGTTAGAGCTCGTGCGAATTCCAGGAAGCTCGCTGATAAGAGTGGAAAGAGCAAATGCAGGTCCTTCGACTCGTCCCGGGGCGCCGGGACTCGCTCAGGATGACAGATCATTGTCATTGCGCAGGTCTACTGATCCTTTATGCTCCTCGCGCACGATGAGTAGACATTTGTGCTGCGAGCTTTGGAAAAAAGACATTCATGCGATATAGAAAACTGGGCAAGGGCCCGCTTGAAGTTTCGGAGCTGAGTTTCGGTACGTGGCTCACGGTGGCTGGCGGGATTGCGCGCGAACAGGCTATCCGCTGCATTCACGCGGCGCTCGACCACGGGATCACGCTCTTCGATACGGCGAATCAGTATGGCGGGGGCGACGCGGAGCGCGTGCTGGGCGAGGCTCTGAAAGACTCTCCGCGCGACCGGTATTTAATTGCGACCAAGTTGTTTTTTCCGGTGGGCGATGAACCGGATCGCGGGCTTTCTGCTGCGCAAATCGAAAAGCAGTTGGATCGTTCGCTGGAACGGCTGGGCGTGGATGCGATTGACTTGTATCAATGCCATCGCTACGACAAGGAGACGCCGCTCGAGGAGGCGATGACGGCGCTCGACCGCGCGGTGCGCGCGGGAAAGGTGCGCGCCATCGGCTTTAGCGAGTGGACGGCGGAGCAGATCGACGCCGCGGCAGCGATTGCCGGTGAGCAGGCGATGGTTCCCTTCTCTTCGAGCCAGCCGCAGTATTCGATGCTGTGGCGCAAGCCGGAGACTGCGGTCTTTGCTGCGTGCGCGCGGCACGGAATCGGCAACCTGGCCTTCTCGCCGCTGGCTCATGGCGTGCTTACCGGCAAATACGCTCCGGGCGAACCACCTCCGCCGGGAACGCGCGCGGCGAGCGAAGAGATGAACCAGTTTATGGAGACGGCGGGACGGCACTACCGGTCGGGATTTCTGCTGGAGGCCGTCGCGCAGCTAAAGCCCATTGCGGCCGATCTAGGTTTGTCGATGGTGCAGTTGGCGCTGGCGTGGGTGCTGCGGCGGCCCGAGGTGGCATCGGCGATCATCGGCGCGTCGCGGCCGGAGCAGATTGCCGACAATGTGCGCGCGGTGGGGGTGATTCTGCCTGGCGAAGTTCTGGAGCGCGTCGATCGGATTCTCCAAGGCGTCGTGGTCCGGTAGAGGCGTTCGTGCTGTCCCACCCATTCGCCTGAAGTTTCAAGAAGCAGGTTCTTCGACTCGCTCAGAATGACAGATGGATGGGGCACGGGAGGGTTCTTCTTCAGCCTGTCGGAGATCTACGGCGTATCCATATATACGCTCAACACCAATGAATGCCAGCCTTTAATGGGAATCCGAAAAACGCAAAGACAACCGCAGATCCTTCGGCTCCGCTTACCCCATGATTGCGGTGCAATCATGGGGCCCCGAACGCGCTCCGCTCAGGATGACAATTCAAATTCCAATGGCTTAACTGGGTGCTATATGTCGATACGGCCTAGCAGGCGGCTTTGGGATTGGGATAGGTATCGTGGTTGCCGGCGTGGCTCTCGTCCAGGCAGGCAAAATCCTTTTCGATAGCAACCGAGAGAGCCCCGAAGCCGTTGGGGACCGCGCCGTAGATGCCTACATCATCGCCAGCGGCCCACGCTTGCGCGATTCTTGTCGGCACAATGACAACTACTTCGTTGGCTGAGCGAACCACCGAGACGCATGCCGCGGTTTCGGAGTGTTCAAGCGCGTAGGCAAGGTGGACTTCGGGTGCGAAGTGGACGGTCTCGTCGACGCGGCCGGTGTCGATCAAGCGCTGCACCTCCGAAGGGCCTACACGAAGCCGCAGTGAATCTCCCTTGATGCGCAATTTCATGGCGCTTCCTCAAGGCGCGGAGCAGAGACACGCCTTTGCATTCGATGCTAATTAAGAGGGGAGGCAGGCGGCAATCGAGGGCCGCACCCAGGGAAACCGAATAAATTTCGCTCCATCGAGTTCGTGCTTTCCCGGGTCCCAAAAGCGGGACCCGTGGCACCCCCATTGGTGTGAGAATCAAGCGGTCAGTAAAACCCCGTGATCCTGCTGCCCTTTTTGGCACGAATGAAGTTGTGCCCATTCGCGCGCCATTTATGCAACCAACTCTCGTATGTCACGTAGAGAAGTTCACTTTGGGAAGTTCTAGCCGCAGAGGGCCTCGCATGCGAGCGTCCGATCAATTGCGATGGCGGTCACAATGTTTCGAAATGCGACCCCTCTATAATCGGAGCGATTCGTTAAATCATTCTTGTTTCAAGGTCTGGAAACGATGTTTTTCATCGCGACCAGACATAAGGAGCGTAACTCCGAATGCATACGCATGAGATTGAACAGATGTGTGTAGTCGCCAAGGGGCCGAATCACGGTCCGGCGCCTATTCCACAGGAAGGCCGTTGGACCAAGGCCAAAGAAGTGCGCGACATTTCCGGCCTGACCCACGGCGTAGGCTGGTGCGCTCCTCAACAGGGAGCCTGCAAGCTAACTCTGAACGTGAAGAACGGCATCATCGAGGAAGCGCTGGTTGAGACCATCGGCTGCACCGGCATGACGCACTCCGCCGCGATGGCCGCCGAGATTCTTCCCGGCAAGACGATTCTCGAAGCCTTGAACACCGACCTGGTTTGCGATGCGATCAATGTAGCGATGCGCGAGCTGTTCCTGCAGATCGTCTACGGCCGCACCCAGACTGCGTTTTCAGAGGGCGGGCTGCCGATTGGCGCCGGGCTCGAGGACCTGGGTAAGGGCCTGTGCAGCGTGACCGGAACCATGTACGGCACCAGCGAAAAGGGCGCGCGCTATCTTCAGCTGGCCGAAGGCTACGTGACCGAACTCGCGCTCGATGCGGATAACGAGATCATCGGTTACAAGTTTGTGAAACTCGGGCCCATGATGGACGCGATTGCCAAGGGCGTGGATGCACAGACCGCTCTGACCAAGTCAACCGGCACCTATGGCCGCTTTGCCGACGCAGTGAAAACCATCAACCCGCGCAAGGAATAAGGAGAAGATCATGGCTTTGTTTGAAGGATACGAAAGACGGATTGCGCAGATCGACTCCTATCTTGCCGCTGCCGGCATCGCATCGCTGGAGCAGGCGGAGAAGATTTGCCTGGACAAGAAAGTGGATGTGCGCAAGATTGTGAAGTCGATCCAGCCGATTGCATTTGAAAATGCCGGATGGGCTTATTTGATCGGCTCCGCGGTGGCCATCAAGAAGAAGCAGACCGTGGCCGCCGAAGTTGCCGAAACCCTGGGCACCGGCTTGCAGGCTTTCTGCATTCCGGGCTCGGTGGCCGACGATCGCAAGGTGGGCATCGGGCATGGCAACCTGGCAGCGATGCTGCTGCGCGAAGAGACTGGCTGCTTTGCTTTCTGCGCGGGACACGAATCGTTTGCCGCCGCCGAGGGAGCAATCGGCCTTGCGCGCTCGGCCAACAATGCGCGCAAGAGTCCGCTGCGCGTGGTTCTGAACGGCCTGGGCAAGGATGCAGCTTTGATCATCTCGCGTGTCAATGGATTTACTTATGTCCAGACGGAGTTCGAATACGCTACGGGCAAGCTGAACGTTGTCCGCGAGAAGGCGTACTCGAAGGGCGAGCGCGCGGCGGTGCGCTGCTACGGCGCCGACGATGTGCGCGAGGGCGTCGCGATCATGCATCTGGAACGCGTCGATGTGGCCATTACCGGGAACTCGACCAACCCAACACGCTTCCAGCATCCGGTGATGGCGATCTACAAAAAAGAACGGCTGCTCGATGGAAAGAAGTTTTTCTCTGTCGCTTCCGGTGGCGGAACGGGGAGAACGCTTCATCCCGATAACATGGCGGCGGGGCCAGCTTCGTACGGCATGACGGACACGATGGGCCGCATGCACTCCGACGCGCAGTTCGCCGGCTCGTCGTCAGTGCCTGCACATGTGGAGATGATGGGCTTGATCGGTATGGGCAACAACCCGATGGTCGGAGCGTCGGTGGCTGTCGCCGTCGCCGTTGAAGAAGCGATGAAGCAGTAGCGGATTACGTGATCCCACCCTTTGGCCAGAACAAAGGCTAAAGGGTGGGGCACGGAATTGGTAGAGCGTGTTTCAAAATTAGGCCGTGGATTTGGCGCGAATCCCTCAGGGGTTAAAACCCCGCGATTTTGCTGCCCTCTTCGGCACGCCTGAAGTCGTGCCCTTTCACGAAATTATTTATGAAACACGCCCTAATGCGGTGCTCCCTAGGTTCATAGCATAAGCCGAAGCCATGAAATACAGGTCCTTCGACTCCGCTTGGCCCTGATTCGGGCCAAACGTCGCTCAGGATGACCGGTCATTTATGCTGCGAACTTTTGGGACGGGATACTGGAAAATTAAACGGTCAGAGTAGACAGGATCTCCTGAATTTGTTTCTCTTTGATCAGTTTTTCCTGGATCTGTTTCTGCTGGATCTGTCCCACGTCGCGTACGGCGCCGCGCGCCGCGCTGGTGGCCATGGACGCATAAGCCTCGAGAGCCTTCGAAACCTTGCGATTGCGAGTGGCGGGCTTCCATGCAGCTGCGCCCTTTCCTTCCATAACCATGCGCCGGCTGGCCAGTTTCGCATCGGATACATTCACGCGGAGCGCGCGCCTGGGAATATCGATCTCGATAGTGTCGCCCTCCTCAACCAGCGCCAGCGCTCCCCCATCAGCGGCTTCGGGCGAGATATGGCCCAGGCACAGGCCCGAGCTGCCGCCGGAGAAGCGGCCGTCCGTGATTAAGGCACATACTTTGCCCAATCCTTTGGATTTGAGATAGCTGGTGGGATAGAGCATCTCCTGCATGCCCGGACCGCCTTTGGGGCCTTCGTAGCGAATCAGGACCACGTCGCCAGGAATAATTTTATCGCCGAGAATGGCCTCAACCGCTGAGTCCTGACTCTCGAAGATGCGCGCGGGACCTGCGAAAGTCAGATGGCTGGGATCGACGCCCGCAGTCTTGACGATGCACCCGTCCTCGGCGATATTGCCGAAAAGAACCGCCAGACCGCCATCCGCGCTGAAGGCGTGCGCCCGGTTGCGAATCACGCCGGACTCACGATCGAGGTCCAACTCGCTAAAACGCGCACTCTGGCTGAAGGCCACTGTCGTACGTACGCCACCGGGAGCTGCGCGATAAAACTCCTCCACTGCCGGCGCGACGCCGTTCTTCACATCCAGCTTGTCGATGGCCTCGCCGAGGGTTGCCGAGTGAACCGTGTGCGCGGAGCGATGAATCAGACCTGCGCGGTCCAATTCCGCGAGGATGGCAAAGATTCCGCCAGCGCGATGCACATCTTCAAGATGAACGGAGGGGGCGGAAGGAGCTACCTTGCAGAGGTTGGGAACGCGACGCGAAAGACGGTCGATATCGGCCATGGTGAATGGCACCTCGCCCTCCTGCGCCGAGGCCAGCAGATGCAAAACGGTGTTTGTTGAGCCGCCCATCGCAATATCGAGCGTCATGGCATTTTCAAATGCATCGAAGGTGGCAATGCTGCGGGGAAGTGCGGTTCGGTCGTCTTTCTCGTAATAACGCTTGGCCAAGTCGACAATGGTTCTGCCGGCTTGAAGAAACAATTCTCTGCGGTCGGAATGGGTGGCCACGATGGTTCCGTTGCCAGGAAGACCAAGCCCCAGCGCTTCAACCAGGCAGTTCATGGAGTTGGCGGTAAACATGCCGGAGCAAGAGCCGCAAGTAGGACATGCGGAGCGTTCGTACTCGTCCACCTCGGCATCGGTGGCCCTGGGATCCGCGGCGAGGACCATGGCGTCGATCAGGTCCAACGACTTTACGGCTTCTCCGCGCTTGATTTTTCCCGCTTCCATGGGACCACCGGAGACAAAAACCACTGGAATATTCAGGCGCAGCGAGGCCATCAGCATGCCGGGCGTGATCTTGTCGCAATTCGAAATGCAGACCAGCGCATCGGCGCAATGTGCATTGACCATGTATTCGACCGAGTCGGCAATCAGCTCGCGCGAGGGCAGGCTGTAGAGCATGCCGTCGTGGCCCATCGCGATGCCGTCGTCAATGGCAATGGTATTGAATTCCTTGGCAACACCGCCGGCGCGCGCAATCTCTTCGGCGACAAGCTGTCCCAGATCCTTCAAGTGAACATGGCCGGGAACGAACTGGGTAAAAGAGTTGGCAACAGCGATGATGGGCTTGCCAAAATCGCCATCCTGCATTCCGGTGGCGCGCCAAAGACTGCGGGCCCCGGCCATATTGCGTCCGTGCGTCGAAGTTCGGGATCTGTATTCGGGCATGACTGATATTTTACGGCGCACGGGAGGGAGGTTGGGTGGATCACTCCATTGGCCGTTCTCGTGCGATGGATTTGCACTTCTTGGAACCTGTTGAAAACCGATGCGGGCTAGGCTCATTGCATAAATTCGTCGGGGCCGATTGAGAAACGTCCCTCAGGGGCTAAAGTCCCACTGTTTATGCGCGTCTTATGGCACGGCTAAAGCCGAGCCCTTTCAAAACCGGATTTATGCAATCAGTTCTAGCGTGGCGTCTCCAAAGTTCGTGGCATAAGTCGCAAAGAGCAACCGCAGATCTTTCGACTTCGTTTGGCAAGAAAACGGCCAAACTCCGCTCAAGATGACAGCGCAATTATGATGCGAACTTTAGAGACGGGACACTAGGATGTACTCCTGCATTTGTTATTACGCTCTCCCTGACGGTGTCTCTTGTGCTTTTTCGGGATTGCGTGAGTACCGGATTACTTCCACGCGCGACATGGCAATGAGTCCCTCTTCTACCATCGCGTCAAGATGCGGAATCAGCTTTTCGATTTGCTCTTCCTTGTCGATGATGGTGAGCATGATCGGCGCGTCTTTCGAGAACGTCCAATGACTGGCATGGTGGATTCTGGTGCTGGCGCCGTAGCCTTCGATTCCTCGATACACGGTCGCGCCCGCCATCTCAAGTTCCACACACTTGGCGACAATCGCTTCATGGAGAGGCTTTCCCTGCCATTTGTCCGCTTCACCAAAATGGATACGCAACATACGAGCTTGAAACTGTTCTTTCATGGTCAAGCCTCCGTTTACAGCGATACGTTCCCAGACGCAGACAGCGCCTCCGGCTGATCCGTGTCCAGCGCGCGGTAGGAATATTTGATGATGTCCACATCGGACAAAACGACCAATCCCTCTTCCACCATTTGCTCCACTAGGGGGAGAAAGGATCGCAGCTTCTCCTCGGTATCAACGGCCGAGAGCATGATCGAGGAATCGTGGGCCAGGTGCAATGCCTTGTCCTTATGCATTCGTCGGTGCGCGCCGTAGCCAAGGATACCGCGATAGACAGTGACACCGGCGATGTCGTTGGCGCGCATGGCCTCAACGAGCGCGTTGTAAAGAGGCTTGTCTTTCCAGCGGTCCGCTTCGCCGACGTAGATGCGCATCATCTTTGCTTTGCCTTCCATCTTCACGTGCGCAGGAGGAGTCGCCTTCTTTGGCTTCGAGATCTGGGCGGGCTTGGCGAGAGTGGTTTCCTGAACCTCGATCATTCCACTTCCGGCCAGCTCTTCCAGCTTCCCAAGCAGCTCGCTCACTTTCTCCTTGGATTCGATGAACTCAATCTTCAGCGGAAGGTGGTCCGCGATCTCAACAATGCTGGCGGAGTGCATGTGATGGTCCGCGCCAAACCCCGCCACCCCTTTCAGCACGGTGGCCCCGGAGACTCCGCGGTAGAAAAGAAAGTCGAGGATGCTCGAATAAACAGGGACCCCGTGATGCTTTGTTCCCTCGCTCAGATAAATGGAAACTTTCAATGCCTTTCCGGCACTCAACATATGTCCTCCCTGCCTCCGGCTTATTACGCAGGCTTTCTAACTCTTCTGTCAACTGCCGCCGGTACCGGCCGTTGCTGAAATATTCGGCTACCGTTCATCGCCCCAATCGCCGATCATAAGAACCGCATCGATCCTGTCGAGAAGCACATCAAGCTTCATAAGAACCGCATGAAACCCCTCGGCTTTAAATCCGGATTGAGAATTTTGCGCGGATCGCCGATGGCAGCACAAATGGCTTCGGCCGCTAAATGTCCGCTGCGCGCGGCACTTTCCATGGTGGAGGGCCAGCCGGTTGAGGTCCAGTCGCCGGCGAGAAGGCAGTTGGGCCACGGAGCGGACTGAGCATCCGGTCGGAATTTGTCGATGCCGGGAGGGACTCCAAAAGTGGCGCGGACCTCCTTGACCAGCGCGGCTTTTTCGAGCTTGGCCCCTTTGACCGCGGGCAAGAATTCCCCGAGTTCGCGAAGGGCCAGGTCGATCGCCTCCTCGCGGCTGAGCGCGGCGAACTTGTGCGATGCACTGACGACGAGTTCCAAATAGCTGCCCTTCGCCTCGCGTGCCGGTTGCAGGCGGCTCTTGTTGTACATCCAATGAATCTCGCGATCAAGCAGCACGGCGTGATCGAGTTCCGTAACTTGGCGATCAAACCAGAGATGCACGCTGCAGATGGGCCCGTGTACGTGTTGCTCGATTTTCTGGGCGAGTGCTCGGACGCCGTCGGCTGGAGGCATGTGCGGCAAGAGCTTGGCCATGGCCTCGAACGGAAGTGCAAGGACCAGATAATCCGCGGCCAGCGAACCCACGCGCGTCGCCAGCGTCCATTGCGAGGTCCCCTCGTCCCACTGCGCGTTCTCCACACCGGCATTAAAGACCACTTCGCCGCCGCGTTCGCGCAAGGAATGCGCGGCCGCAGAGTAGAGATCGCTCAGGGGCACGGTGCTCATGCCCATGGCGCCGGCCTCGGCCGAGTTCAGAAACAGTTCGCGGATCACCTTAACCGCATAGGGCAGCGCGATCTCGTCCAAGTCTGCATTGAGGGCGCTGGCGATGACCAGACGCCAGAAACGGTTGATTGCACCCTCGGTTTGCCCGTTCTGCCGCAGCCACGACTGCATCGAGCAGTCTTTTGGATGGATTCTGAGGACAGTAGAGAAGGCGCGCATGATGGCATTCTTGTCTTCGCGCGTGAAGGCCTTGGCCTTTAGCAGGCTGGGCAAACCATGCAGCGGAGCCGGCAGCCACGACGGCCCCAGCACCGAACGCCGTCCGCCGGGCTCGATCATGGTCATGTTGCGCGTCCAATAGATCTTTTTCTCGACGCCAATGCGCCGGTAGAAACCGATCAGGTTGGTGCAACAGCCGAAGAGCACATGCTGACAGTTGTCGATGACCTCATACACGCCGGGATGGCGATAGGAGCTGGCCCGGCCACCGAGGTAGCCTCTTCGCTCAACGAGACGCACATTGAGCCCGCATTCAGCGAGAGCGCAGGCCGCGCTCATGCCGGCCACGCCGCCGCCGACCACGATCACCGATTTCTCCGTGCCTGCCGGCAACTAGTTCCCTTTCCTGCTCGTTGCGAGTGCCTAACTTATCATCGCCGATGGCGGCGGCCCATCGCGGCTGATGTGGCGGAGTGCAGCGCAAGGTGCGGGTCGGGAGATCGGCGTTACTCGATTGTGAAATTTTCGGATCAACCTCTGTGGTCTGTGCGGGAGATGGCGGGGTAAGGGAATGGTGGGCGGTCAGGGACTCGAACCCCGGACTTCCTGCTTGTAAGGCAGGCGCTCTAACCAACTGAGCTAACCGCCCACTCCGCTGCGCGTGGAGTGCGCCTTTAGTCATAATAGCAGCGTGTTTACCATGCGGGAGACACTGGCGCGAGTTGATAAACTCAAGTGCGTGGGCCGTCTTATCGTCAACGCCGACGACTTTGGACTGACATCGGGTGTGAACCGGGCCATCATGGAGTTGCACGCTTCGGGTCTGGTCACAAGCACCTCCCTTATGGCGCGCGCCGGCGCCACCGAGGAAGCCATTGAGCTGGCACGCGCGACGCCCTCGCTCGGCGTCGGCTGTCACGTGGTTCTCGTCGACGGCGATCCGGTACTTCCGCCGGAACAGATTCCCAGCCTCGTGGATCGGCGAACCGGACAGTTCTTGCACTCGCTCACTGCATTCCTGCTGCGGCTTCTTATGGGCCGCATCCGCACTGCGGAGATCGAGGCCGAGACCGGGGCGCAAATTGCTCACTTACAACGCCGCGGAGTACGCCTGACACACATCGATACGCACAAGCACGCGCACATCTTCCCGGCGGTGCTGCGCCCGGTGCTACGCGCCGCCCGCGCCGCAGGCATTCGCGCGGTACGGCATCCCTTTGAGCCGGAGTGGGCGGTGCGATCGGCGCTGGGCGCACCGCTGGCGCGCGTGGTTCAGGTCGCGGCCCTGAGTCCGCTCGCACCCCGCTCCCGCCAGATTCTCATGCAGGAAGGATTTGCCAGCAGCGATGGAACCATCGCCGTGGCCGGCACGGGAAGCCTCGATGCGCCCACTCTGCGTTCCCTGCTGCGCCAGCTTCCCGCCGGCACGTGGGAACTGGTAACGCATCCCGGCTACAACGATACAGATCTCGCTCGCGTGCGCACACGGCTGCGCGCCTCGCGCGACCACGAACGCGTGGCCTTGGCAACCATCCGCGAATTTCCCGGCATCAAGATGATTTCCTTCGCCGACCTTGCGCCTATGGTGGCTCAAACGGCTGACGATGAACTGCTCAAGCGCGCTTGTCCATAGCCTAGTGGAGCGTCCCAAGGAGAGCGTGAGCGGCGGCGGCAGAGAAGATTTGCCCAATAGAAAGCGGTGAGCCGGAGGTTGAGTCCGGCTCACCGCGTATCTGGTATCTTCTGGCTATCTAATATCTTTCGCGGCTGATGGTTATGCGGCTGCTGTTTGGCGCCGGTAGGAGTTCCGGCCGATTATGGCTAGGAGGCCCATCAGCGCCATTGCCATCAGTTGCCAGCTTGCCGGTTCGGGAGTTACCTGGACGTCGAAGGGCGCTGAGC